>JANOAV010000123.1:0-80085 GCA_031411295.1 Verrucomicrobiales bacterium
TCCAGGTGTTGGTGGCGGGATCGTAGATGCCACCATCATTCAAGACCGCAGTGAGCGATTCGCCACCAAACACGATCATCTTGTTCGCGGTGGCCGCGTTGCCCGTGTTGCCCGTCCAGATGGCGGTTCCAAAATACCGAGGGCTTGGCGCATTCGTGGTGGTGGTGGCGGTCCAGGAGTCCGCGGCCGGATCGTAGATGCCGCCGGTGTTCAAGAGGTTAGCGAAATTGGAATCGCCGCCGCCGAAGACTATCATCCTGTTGGCGGTGGCGGCGTTGCCCGTATTTCCGGTCCACACCGCCAGATGGTAGCTGCGTCCAACCGGGGCTCCCGTGGTGGTGGTCGCAGCCCAGGTGTTGCTCGCAGGATCGTAACGTCCGCCCGTGTTGAAGACGGTCGCACCGTTATTGTCGCCACCCCAAATGATCATGCGGTTGGCCGTGCCAGCATTGCCCGTCGCGCCGGTCCACACGGCCGTGTGATTGGTGCGCAGCGAGGGAGCGCCTGTGGTGCCGGTGGCTGTCCATGAGTCCGTCGCAGGATGGTAAAGGCCACCCGTGTTGGTGGGCTGATTAGCGCCATCCGTGCCGCCCCAGAGGAGGGTGCGATTCGCCGTCGCCGCATTGCCGGTAAGACCCGTATAGACCGCCGTGTGCGCCTGGCGCGCCGACGGCGCACCTGTCGTGGTGGTGGCAGACCAGGAATACGCGGCGACGAGCGCGGCGGTCGCCGTGGTCGCGCCGTCGTGGACGACGAGGTTCGGTGTGCCGGTGGCTGCCGCCGCCGCGCGGGTGACGACGATGCTGTAAGTCTTGATCGTCGTCCCATCCTGCGCGGTGACTTGCACCTGAATGGTGTTCGCACCGACAGCGAGCGGCAACGAGGCGCTGGGACTGCCGGAGGTGACGCTGACGAAGGCATTGGCTCCGACACGGGCTTGGATGGTCGCATTCGCCTGAGCACGGGTTGGCGTGACGGTGACGCTGCTGGTGGCATTCGGCACGCTGGCGGTGTAGCTCGTGGTGACGGCCGCGAAGGCTTCGTTGATCGTCGCGGTGGTGAGTGCGAGGGCGCTGAGGTCGGCGTTGCTGCTCAAGGGCACGACATTGTTCGTGGTGAACGCCCACGCCGTGTTCGTGGCGAAGTTCGCGTTCAGCGTGTTGTTGCCTACGTCCTTGAACGCACCCGCGGGCATGACAACGTAATACTTCGTGGTCGTGAGGAGCGTGCCCGTGGGATTGATCGTCACCTTGCCGCCGCTGATCGTCACGCGCGCGTCGCCCACCGGGATGGATTCGAAGACCGAGTTGTCGGAGAATTTCTTGATGTCAATGTTCCCCGTGCCCGCGACGACCGAGGCCGCGCTGCCGAAATTCATCACGATGTTCGTCGCCGCGGAGACTTCGACCGCGTTGTTCGGCGGGAAGAGCACGCCGACGAAATCAAACGTGGCCGCGCCGGATTCATACGCGCCCATGTCCGTTATGCCCACCGAGCGCGCATAGCCGCGCGCATCCGTGGTCGCTCCGCCGACGTTGCTGCCGGTATTGACGGCAGGGCCGCCGGTGAGCGCCATCGTCTGGACAAAGCCGCCATTGTTCCCGAGCGCGCCGAGCGCGGGACTGCCACCAACGTTGTTCGCGGTGTTCGTGCCATTGATCGAGCTGGCGAGGAGGGTGCCGTAGAGCGTATTCGTCACGTTCAGCGTGCCGGGTGAACTCAGCCCCGCGCTCTCACGCGCGATGTCGTTGCCCGTGTTGCCCGAGACGATGGAGCCCGCGATCGTAAACACCGGCGACGACGCGCCGCTGTTGTTGCCGCCGACGAAATGCACGCCGTCGCGCTGGTTGCTGGCGATGGTGCAGTTCTGAAAAGTCGCATTTCCCTGCACGTAGAAGACGCCGGTGCTCGAGGCCGCCACACCTGCGCCGTAGAGGTTACCCGTCGCCGTGCAGTTGCGGAAGATGAGACTCTGCGTGACCAGGTTCGTGCAGGTCGAGAACATCACCGAGCCATACCCGAAGGTGCAGGTGTTGCCGGAGAAGGTGCTGTTCGTGCAGGTGAGCGTGACCAGCGGTGCCGCCCCCGTGGTGCTGTAGATGGAAAGACACGCGCCGTAGGTGGAGGAGTTGTTCGTGAAGACGCACTGGTCAATCACGTAGGTGGCCGGGAACCCGACATCCCCGGCGAGGAACAGCGTGCCCCCGCTTCCTCCCGGGGTTGTATTGGAATCGAACACGCAGTTCCGGCATGTCAGGTTCGCGCCAAACGAATCCACGGCGGCGCCGGCTATGGAAGTGGTGTTCGACTGGAAGACGATATCCGTGAGCACCATCTTGTTCTCGTTCTCGATCGCGCCGCCTTCGTTGACGTAGCGCGCGCTCGCGCCGTTGCAGTTGATGAACTTCATGCCCGAGATGACGACATCGAAGGCGTTCAGCGCATCGCCGATGTTCCATGACTCCAGCCCGCGCGAGATGTTGTTGCCGCTGATCGTCAGCAGCGCCGACCCCGGCCCTATGATCGTGAGGTTCTTGCCCTGAACCAGCAGCGGAGTGCTCGTCGTGCCGATCGTGATCGTGCGCGCGGTGTTGAAGAACAGTGGATCGAACACAATCGTGTCGCCGCTGGCCGCGGCTGTGATGGTGGCGCGCAACGACCCGGCGCCGGTGTCATTGGCATTGGTGACGGTGAGCGTGGCCGCGCGCGCGGAGTCGACGCTGCCAATCAAGATGGCAAATAAACCGACGACGGCCCAAAGACGTGAGAGGATCGAGTTCTTCATAAGAGAGGAGATGAAAGGTGGAATGAGAAGAGGTGGTCAGGTTTGAAGAAAGGATCAGTCGATCACACGCAGTTTGAACTCGCCAGTGCCGCTGGTGAGGTTCACCGTCACATCGCGCGTGGCTCCGGTGCCGGTGACGCCGGTCACGGTGCCGACGATGTTGCTGCCGTTCACCGGCACGACCTGATAGCGGGCGGTGTGACAGCACTGAGAAGCGTCAGTCACCGAATCACCCGGCGTTGACTTCCTCACCCTGTCGGTCAGGTTGGTCGAGGGGGCGGCCTGCGCCACTGCCAGCGCCCGCAGAAGAAACCCAGCGGCAGTGAGCAAGAGCAGCCCATGGCGAAGGTAGGAGTTGCAACGCGTAAGAGTGGCAACTGGGCTTGTGGCGAGGAACAAGACGGGCATAGTCAGAAACGATAATTTAACCTGCGGTAACTCATTATTGTCGAGATGCATACCCATACCAACTTTCCACTCACGCTGCAAGCAAATTATCCGAGTCAGCGGAGCGTAGCATGGCATATTGAGTTGCTTTCACCTCACGCGTCGCGTGTTTACACCTCCGGCAAAAATCCGCCATACAGGAAAAAGATTGCCAAACGAAACCACGCAGGGAAGTTTGAGATCAAGCGAACTCTATGTGGCTGGAGATGGCACGCGGTTCTGTGTTGAGCTTGGCGTTGCGTTCCTGGCTCATGGGTCAATATGCTTGCTCACTTCATGAAATTAACTCTACTTCTTTTATTGAGCCTCCTCTGCAGTCCGCTCACCGCAGCTGAACCCATGCTGGAGAAATCGGACGTGTTTCCTGTCAGCATGAACGGCATCGCGCGGTATCGCATTCCGGGGATGGTCGTGACCACGAAGGGAACGGTGCTAGCCTATGCCGAAGCCCGGAAAAATAATAGTGCCGACTGGGGGGAGATCGAGGTCCATTTGCGTCGTTCCATGGATGGCGGGAAAACATGGGAGCCCGCCAAGCAAATTGCGCATACTGGGTCACGCATTGCGGGGCATCCTAATGCGAAGCCTGGTAGCGCGGCGGAACAAACGGTGAATAATCCTATGGCGATTGTGGATCGCGAGACGGGGGCGATTGAATTTCTCTATTGTGTGAATTACGCGCGATGCTTCTCGATGCGCAGCACCGACGATGGACTTACTTGGAGTGCTCCCGTGGAGATCACGAATACGTTTGAGCCCTTCCGTGCCAAGGTGGATTGGAAAGTGATCGCGACCGGTCCGGGCCATGGAATTCAGCTGAAGGGCGGCCGCTTGGTGGTGCCAGTGTGGTTGGCGTTTGGCAAAGCAGGTGCCCACAGTCCATCGGCCGCAGGCACGATCTTCAGTGACGATCATGGCAAGACTTGGCAAGCAGGTGAACTTTGTCTGCCTAACGAGGGAGTTTTCGGCAATCCCAATGAAACGATGATTACCGAGTTGTCGGATGGTCGGGTGATGCTGGTGGCGCGCAGTGTTTCGAAGCCGAACCGGAAACTGATTACCATCAGTCCTGATGGAGCAAAGCAGTGGAGTCAGCCAGTCTATCATGATCAACTTTGGGAGCCGATCTGCATGGCCAGTATCGTGGCTTATCCTGCCAAGCCAGGCACGCTGATCTTTTCCAATCCGCATACGCTGGGTCTCGATAAAGAAGGCAAGGAAATCCCCGCCGGGCGCGGCAAACGGGAGAATCTCAGCATTAAATTGAGTCGCGATGACGGCAAGACCTGGCCACTGAACAAGACGTTGGAGGCTGGACCCAGTGCGTATTCCGATCTAGCCGTGCTGCCCGACGGCACGGTTCTTTGTCTCTACGAGGGGAAGACAGATATCCACGTGGCGCACTTTAATTTGGAGTGGATTTCCGACTAAGGGAAATCAAGGACGTGGTGGGATGCAACACCACAGGCGCACTGGGAGAGTGCGCCTGCAGGGAGAGCAGGAGTGTTTAAGGCCGTCGGGCCTAGGGGCTGGTAACTTTAGCCCGGACGAAGATCTTTTTGAGTTCACCTTCAGCCAAGGAGGCGTGGGCCGTGATCACGTCGTAGGCAGGATTATTGGTATCGATGGTATCCACTCCAACGGTAACGGCATTCCCTAAGGCATCAGAGAATCCCGCTTCGAACCAATTGGTTAGATCGCTCGACCATTGATAGCTGATCACCACGTTGGAGGGAAGTGACTTGGCTCGTCGGTGGTTGAAATCAACCCGGCCTGGAGTAGCGATAAGGATCGCTATCAGCGGACTGGCGTTGCCGAGGGTGGGGGATGAAGCAAAGGCGAATTCGATGCCGTTAGGAACGCCGTCACCATCCGGATCGGCGTTGAACCCGATGATTAAAGGATCGGTCACAGCAGGGAATTTTTCAGCCACCCAGGCAGCATAACCACTGCCGGCCAGGATATCGTTCGGGTCCCGTGGCATGATCTGATATCCTGCCGTGAACGGATTGGAGCTATCGAATTGGCCAATGATACCGATAATGCTAGCGGGGTAATTCGGGGCCGTGATGGCGGTCGAGCCGGCTTGGATGCGGATATCGATGTTGCCGGTGGAATCGGTGGCGCTGACGGTGGCTCCGGCTCCCCAGACGCCAGTATTCGCAGCGGTCGGAGCGAGTCCGTTGATGCGGACGACGCGTCCCTCGTAGGCTTCGGGGCTGAGGAGGAAGTCAGCCACGGTCAACGTGATGGGCGCAGGCGAGGTGTCCGCAGCCAGATCGACGACGTTGTTGACTGAGGTTACGACGATTTCTGTCAGACCATTGAACTGGGTGACTTGCCCGGTAATGGCGTATTTCCGACCACGGACCAAGTTGAGCGCCAGACTGGAAGAGAAAACGTTGATTCCATAGTCACCTTCCTGGATATAGGCGCTGGTTCCAGCAGTGTTTAAGTTTTCTTCCGAGCATACAGCCACCACGGCCACCACTTTGCCCGCGTCCAACGAGACGCCGGTGGCTGGGGTAACGTCCCGTAAAAATTCCACGGGAATCGTCACCACGGCAGCTGGGGAGGCTGCTGCGGCAGTCAGGGTCCCTGCCGTGCCAGCCGTTGCCATGGCGAAGGTGTAGCGTCCGTCGTCGGTCACGAGGGCTGGCACCGGTATATTTAAACCTCCGATGTTGATGGTGGCGGAGTTTGTGGTTGAAACAACGGTGCCACTAACTGTCACCTGTTGGCCCGTCACGGAGACAGTTCCGGTGCCGGCCCCGGGTCCGGAAACGCTAACTAATCCTGCTTGAGGGATGCCGAAACTGGCAGGCACGGTGAGACGAACGCTGGCAATGACACCCGGGGTGGCATCCGCGATCACTTGAATGCTTACGGTCTGGCCAGTCTGATTGCGCTGGAAAATATTTTTGCCTTGGAAAGGGCTGGCCGCAGTGCCATTGGTAAGCGTGGCGAGCCCAGCTCCATCCAAGTTCGTATATCCACGCAGGCGGCGGATGTAGGCGTTGTTAGCCAAATTGTTGGCGAGACCGAAACTCGATGCCGTGAGCGGCACGCTGCCCGTGGCGTCGGTGCCATTGAAGTCTGCGAGCGAGCTGGTGGAGTTGTTCGCGACGACGCCCTGTCCGGTGGCCGAGCCCAGAGTAGCAATGAGCTTTGGGGTTGGGGCACCAGTGAAGACACTTCCTTCAGTGCCTCCCGCCAGTGAGTGAATGGTGCCGGCTGATCCGCTACCTCCTGAACCCGCCGATTTGATACTGACCATTTCGACTCCTGCGATGTCAACGGTTCCCGTGATGGGAGTGAAATACGTCGTGTCCAACAAACCCAGATTCAAGGTGAAGTCCACAGGATCAATGTCGGCGGAGGTGGCTGTGGTGTTAAGTGTGATGAGGGTTCCGGCCTTAACGGACTCGAAGAGGGTAATGGCGTTGAAGGTGTATTTTCCGCCGGTGTCTGCGGTCATGCTCGTGCTATGGTCTTTGATGATCATTCCCCGCATGTCCGCCGTGGAATTGGCCGCATCTGTGCCAACCACGAGCAGTTCGATGAGGTCTGGCCCATTGAGGTATTTGTTTATCACCACGGAAGTGGAAGTAATATCTACGTTTTGCACCGTCAGCACGGCGGTGCCGCTGGTATATCCGGTGGCAGCTGCGGTGATGGTGACGGCGGCATCAGCATCAAAAACTCCATCCGCCACTGCGGCTATGTTGAACGAGCTGGAAACAGTCTGCCCGGCCAAAATGGTCACGGAGGCAGGCACCGTAGCTTCTGTTAGATCTGAACTGGTCAAAGTCACGGTTAGGTCGGAAGCAGGGGCGGTGGAGGCAGTGATGGTTGCGGTGGTGGCAGCAGCTCCGGCGTTTTCTAAAACGCTCGGGTTGGCCAGATTGACCGTGAGCGTGGGTTGGGCTAGCACCGTAAAGGGATTGGCGCTAGTCACGCTGCCAGCGGCTGTAACCGTGATGGTGCCGCTGGTGGCTCCCGTGGGGACGTTCACCGAAATGGATGTGCCAGCACCATTAACCGTGGCACCGGGGGCAGCGGTGCCGTTGAAACTAACCGTCGGGCTGCTGCCGAAGTTGGTTCCAGTGATCGTCACAGTCGTTCCGACGCCTCCACTCGTTGGGGTGAAATTGGAGATCGTGGGGCCGGGCAGTCCTTCGGAGACCACGGTGCCGCTAATAGAGAGGTCCGCAGCCGTGGCATTTACGACATCATAGATATACCAAGTTCCGGTGGCCCCGGAGCCGCCAAAATTGACAATGCGGAAAGTGACAGGAGTGGATGCAGGCACCTGCTGCAAAGCGGTTATCCCGCTGAGGTCAATCGCAGGCAAGGAAGCGCCAGCGCCGGCCGAGGAGCTGTAACTGACGGTGGTGATATCAGTGAACGTGCCCGAACTGCCCACTTGATATTGAATGGTCCCTGAAGTCGCGCCAGAGCCAGACCGACGGTAATCTAACCGATCAATGGAGCTGAAGGAGACCTTGTATCCTGCATTCCCCATAACCGAAAATGAAACAAATTTTTCCGCAGCAATGGCGGTGGCAGCATCCGCTACGTTCCACCCGGTTCCTCCCCAAGCACGGGCTGCGGCCGTGCCGGCTGAAGTGATCACGCCGCTGCCACGCGTAAGACTACCGATGGTGGTGTTTGTTGCACTAGTAGCTGGAGCGAGAGGCGAAATGCCATATCCGGTCGAGCTATTTACATCCCAAGCTGCAAGGACATCCGCTTGCGATGTTTGAGTAAGAAGTGCGAGCGCACCGAGCGTGAGCACGGCACCGAGGCCTCGGATAGATTGCCAGGGGGATTTTTTCATAGACGGGAGGAATTGTGTCGGGGTTGAGGAGTGGGAACGTGAACTCATCTGTAGAATGCAATTATCGTGCCCTTCGCCTCACGTTTAATCAATAAATCCAAATTCAACAATCCCCATCCGTTGACGATTTCGCCATCTGGATGCTGGAAATTATGCCGGTGCTCAGAATTACGCTTTGTCTTGAAATTACAAATGTGCTGCTGGCGACAGGGAACATTGTTCCTGCCGCGGAACTCAGCGGAAGCCGTTGAAGCAAAAGAATCAGTTTGCTCGGTAAGTTAGAAAGTGCGATTCAGGGAAGATGGCGGACGATTCTTTGCACCAACCTCACGACAAGCTTTTTAAAGGCGGATTTAGTGATCCTGCCACGGCAGCGGCTTTCCTACAGGCTGAGTTGCCCGAGAGCGTTGCCGGTCTCATTTCGTGGGACGATCTTAAGCTGCAGTCGGGCACCTTCATCGATTCTCAGTTCCGTCATTCTGAGAGTGATCTACTTTTTGCGACAACGGTGGCAGGGAAAGATTGTCGCGTTTATTTGTTGTTTGAACATCAATCGGCACCTGATCCATGGCTGGCTCTGCGACTACTGCGCTATATGGTCCGGATCTGGGAATCCCACATTCAGGCGTATCCTAGCGTGACGAAATTGCCCGCAATTCTGCCAGTGGTGTTGGCGCAAAATGCCGAGGTCTGGCGCGTGGAGCCGCGTTTGGGAGCATTGCTGGACTTGCCGGAACATGTGGCCACGGCATTTCGACCTTACATTCCCGATTTCGCCTTCCGCTTGTGTCAGCTTGCAGAAATGGCGTTCGAATCGATTCGTGGCACCGCTGCCGGTATTCTGATCTTGCGGACGATGAAGGCGGAGCGGGTGGCTCAGTTGCTGCATGAGGCGGTCTGGGATGAATCACTATTTCTGGCGGTTCCTCGTGAAATATTGGAAATGGTGCTGCGCTACATCCTCGATGCAGATATTGACAAAGCGGCCTTCGAGGTTAGAATTCAAGACATTCAGAACCCACAAGCCCGCACCAACGCCATGTCCCTAGCCCAACAGTATCGTCAAGAAGGTCGCCAGGAAGGGATCTGGATTGGTAAAATTCAGGTCTTGCAGGAACTCATGGGAGACCGCATTAGTGAAAAAGCAGCATTGGGCACCTTGACGGAGTTGGAGTTAGAAGAGCAATTCCGCTGCCTGCAGATTCGTTATAATGCGCAGTTTAAAGCTTCAGAGTGAGTCGATGGTCGGTCGCTCCCTCGATTAGCCACAGGCCCGCATTCTGAGTTGCCCGAACTCCAACACTACCCTTTGGTCGCCTGCGGTCGCCATTTCATCCAGGCCCAAGGCAGGAGGAATGCGGCGGTGAATAACGTGGCGAGCACGCCAATCATGGCGCATTGGCCGAAGGTGATGAGGCCGCGGTTGCCGCTCATCGCCAGAGCCCCAAAGCCTAATCCGGTGCTGAGACCACAGTAAGCCAGGGCGCGTCCGATGCCATTGGCGCTGGCTTCGGCCGTGGTGTTGAGGCGACGCAGCGAGTAGATCATGTGGATGTTGAAATCCAGCCCCAGACCAAGGCTGAGGGGCACGGCTCCGATGTTTACAAAGTTCCATTCGATGCCGAAGGCGCTCATGAAGGCCAGGAGGATCATCCCGCTGAAGGCCACCGAAGCCAGAACGAGCAAGATTTCCCTAACGTTTCGGAAGACGAACACGAGCAGCACCAGCAGAATGGAAACGGCAGGAATGCAGACGCGACGGATTTCCACGTTGAGCAGTGGCTTGAGGCTTTCTTTCAAGTATGCCCAACCGCCCGGATAGATGCCCGGCAGGGTTTCCAAATGTTTTACCAACGGAGCTTCAGCGGGCTTGCCCCCGGGGTTCATGCGGAGGAATCCGCTGGCGTTCATATTCCCTGATTTTAGGTGGAGTATTTTACCGAGCGATCCATCCAATAACGCCTGATCCGGCCATTGCGGCAGGGTGGGGGATTGCTTGGCCCAAGCTTCCCAGTTGGTGAAGATTTGCTTTGCCAGAGCGGTGCCTTCCTCTGTGAAGCCAACTTCATCGGCGGTCTGCAGCACCTGGTCCTTCAGCGCGGACAGTTTCGCCAGCGCGGGGAAATTTTGGGTTTGATAGGCTTGATTGGGGGCCAGCGATTCGGGCAGGTAGAAGGACGCGATTTCACCCGCCAGCTGGGCGCGCTCCAGTTCCGTTCTGGCGGCGGTTAATCTACTTTGCAGTTCCGCTTCGGTGGTGCCATGGGCAAGGAGCGGAAGCCACTCGCCCAGGAGTTCGGGCGGTTGCATTTTATCCTGGAGTCGCATCATGCCATCCATGGCGGCACAATGGGTGGGATGGAGCACGTTCGCTTCGCGATACACGCCGGGCATTCCCTTCCAAGCGAAGACCGAGAGGCAGAAAAGGAAGAGTGCGCTAGCGCTGAGCGCTGGAAGGTGCGCCCGCCAGCCGGTAGGTCGAGGGGCTTGAGTAAGATCGCGTGGTTTGTCGTGACTGCCTTTGCTAAATTTCATGGCCAGCGGCAGGAAGCCGTAGAGCATGACTCCAGCGCCCACGAGAATGCCGACTCCAGTAAGAATGCCCAACTGCGCAATCCCCGGCATGACACTGAAGGCCAGGCTTCCGAAGACCAAGGCCGAGGTCAAGGCAGACCAGAAGATGCCCGGAAAAACGCGGCGGTGGGTTTCCCAGAAGGTGGATTTGGGACGCTCCAGCCAGTCGTGCAGCCCAATGACCCCGAAGTCTTCGATCATACCCATGAGGATGGCGGCAAAGCCCATGCTCATGACATTCAACGAGCCATACAACAAGCCCGCAATTCCGAGGGTCAGCAGCATGGCCGATAACAGGCTGAGCATCAACAGCAGCAAAGGCTTCAGCGTCCGATGCAGCAGCCAGAAGAGAAATCCCACAATGATGGTGATGCCGCCGATCGATTGATTCATGTCCGTCTCCATGCCCATGCTGATTTCCGCCCGGAAGGCTGGAGATCCGGTAAAGGCGAGCTTGGCCTCGGCAAACTCCGGGTGCGCCTTTTGCCACGGTTCGGTTATTTCTTGTCGCACGCGTTGCAGCCAGTTGTTGGTGTCGCGATACGTTTCCGGTGTGCTCACCGGGTCCACATACAGCACGCGGAAGAAGCCGTCCGCACTGGAAAATTCATTGGTGGCTCCGCCGCGCATCAAGGCTGGATCCACCCCTGACTTGGCAGCGTCCATGAGGGCCAGCGGATCATAAGCCCCCAAGCCTAACGTCTCGGCATCGATCGAGGAGGCCAGTTCCGCCAACCGTTTCTCCAAGGCGGGCCGTAGTTGCGCTGGTTCCAATCCAGCCGCCATGGCGTTGAATTTCTCCGGCGGAGCATTTAACCAGGCGTAAGCTCCTAACGCGCCAATTTGATTTGGGTCGGATTCCCAAGAGGGCTTACTGAGCACCCGACGCACCACCTCAGATTTGGCCTGCAAGGCCGCTTCCAGTGATTCCGTGGCCGCTGCCGCCACGTCGGCGTTGGGTGCATCAATGGTTAGCACGAGTTGATGTGCCTTCTCGTAAGTGTCCTTCAAGATGCGCGTGCCTTCCACGCCTCCCATGGTATTGGGGAGCAAATCAAGAATCTCCACGTTGTAACTCAAACGGGAAACCCCAACGATCCCCAAGACAACAGTGGCAGCCAGCAAAACGATATGGAACAAACGAAACATGTGCCACTACCACAGCAGACAAGCGGCAGTCCAGCAACCCAGAAAAGCGTCACCAATTTGCAGTTTCCATAGCTTCCGGCCGGGAGACGGATCAACGAAGGAATTCGGGGGAGGCGGATTAGGTGATAAAAATAGATCCAACCTCCAATCGACCATCGAGCTTGCACGCAGCACGCTTTTTTGAACTCGATATTTATTAGCGCACTTCAGAGGAAATGATAACAAATTGGAGGGGTGACCGCAGGATGCCATCGGAGTAAAAGTAGTCAGGATTGGCCGGGCCTATCATGAAGGCTCCACCATGGAGGGGCGGGCTCTGCATGCTCCGGAATAGGGGGAAGAGAGGGGGCTGTCTCGAACTACTTCGCAGCGGTTATTTGCACTGAGTTTCGCCATTATAATGAAGCTTCAAGGATACTTTGCCGTCGTCCAACACGAGGACTTCCCCCTCCCAAGTCATTTGCCATTTCCGGGACGTTGTGAGGTGAATGACTTGCCAGTGAAAGGGTAATATCAAGGCGATTGTGTTTGTTAGAGTCCCGTCTCTGAATTGAATTGGCGATTATTTCTGAATGACCTTGACGCGCATGTAGCGTTTGGGACGGGCTGGGGCCTGCGCGAGTGCATCGATGACAGTGGATTCGAACAAGAGGTCTGGAGCAGGTGAGACCTGCGTGCTGTTGATGCTGAGCGCTCCGATGTTCGTAACGCCTCCGTCCTCGAAGGCGGCCATGGTAGTCCAATTCACCAAATCTGTGGAAATCTGCACCTCGTAGCGGATATCTGGATTCGAGGAACCACGTCGATTGAAAATCGCCCGCAGCCGCTTGGTGGCTGGATCGTAGCTTACGGGTTGATAGGTGGGATTGCGAACAGTCGGGTTCAGGCCAAATGCTAGTTCCGCAAAATTCACGATCCCATCGTTGTCAGGATCACCCAATGGAGTGCCCACGGCCAGCCCTTTGGTCCGTGCCCAGGCAGTGTAAGTGGACTCGATGTTCGCAGTGAATAATCGAGAAGTAGTCGTGCCTCCTGCGTTGGTGGCATTGAGCGTGAACGTTACCACACGGGGCGTCTTGGGGATGGCTGCGATCATTTTCTCTGGTTGAAAGAACGCCACGTCTGTGGGCAACGTTCCTGTGACGGACCATGTGGCGTTAGGATCATCCGATGTCAGAGAGAAAAAATAGGTAGCGCCGACGGTCCAGTCGACCGTCAACGCGTTGGTGATTGTGGGACCAGGCGTGATCCAACTAACTCGATCCACCCACACCATGTTCGATCCGCCATTACCACTCCCGTCGCGCACATAGTTCCAGCGCAATGTGTGCGGGCCCGCAGTTAGGTTGTAGGTCTGCTGTGCCCACGTCGCTTCCCCGCTGATGCTTGACTGCACCACCCCATCTAGGCTGAAGAAACCAGGATCGTCCGTAGCCTCGGTGCTGCATTTCCACCAGAAACTAAACGTGCCCGGTCCGTTCACCGTGGTTTGCATGAAGGAGCTTAGGCTGTGGCGAATCGGTCCAGAGTGCGCGACGTCCACTCCGTCATTGGTGTTCGTATTATCGCCAAACCAGGGATTCTCCGAGTCTGTTACCCACACGAGTCCTTCGGCATCCAATCCAGCTGGCAGGGAGATGGTAGGATAAATATAGATGGTGGGGTAAGTCGTGCTGGGCCCGGCGGAATTGGTGGCCGTGATTTCTGGTTCATAAGTCCCCACGGTGTTGGGCACGCCGGACAAGTCCCCCGTGGTGGAGTTCAGCGTGACTCCTGGCGGCAAGGTGCCACCTGTGAGCGCCCAAGTCGTCGGAAGACGAATCCCCTCCAGCGGAATCTGCCGCAGAAAGCCCTGACCAACTCGCCCGCCAGCGTAAAAGTTTCCACCTGGAAACACGGGATTTTGCACGTAGCTAACTTGGTCGATAAATCCCGCGTTTTGCCCAGCAGTAGTGCCGGCATCGGTGCGGTAGATCCAGGAAACTGGATAAGTGCCTGAACCTGTGATAAGCACTGTTTTTTGCTCCCAGGCCGTCTCTCCACTGATGTTGAATAACTCGGTGGCACTTTGTTTGAAAATCAATCGATCGCTGGAATGTGAACTGGTGCGCCAATAGAATGTCAACTTGCCTGGTCCCTTGAGATTGGTGCTTAAAATGGATTCGGAATTACTGCCGATGGATCCGCTGCGGGCGGCATCGCTGCTGTCATTTGTTAACGTGCGTTGTCCCTGCCAAAGGCTGGCCGCAGGGTTGGAAGGAGGAGAAGTGGTGGTCCACACGATGGGGAAAGCCTCTAATGATTCATCTAGACTAGCAGGTCCCGATACGATAAGGAGGAACTGCTTCGAGGAGCCTCCTACGGCATTGGCTGCCGCGAGCGTGAAGATATACATTCCCTGAGTGGTGGGCGTTCCCGTCAAGCTTCCTCCACTTAGCAACAGTCCGGGAGGCACCGTTCCAGCAACGAGATAGTAGGTCGTGGGATTATTCGTGGCCAGCAGAGGGAAGGTATAGGAAATGCCCACGCTGGCATTCGGCGCCAGGGCACTGGCTGTGATGACTGGGCCTCCCGTCCCTGAGATGTTGCCGTTGATGACACTGCCATTGATCGCATAATTACCCAGATTTCCATACCTCGTCCACCCCGTGTTGCTGGCATCGCCTTGCTCGCTCCCTCGGATAATCAGATAGTAACTCCCTGCGGCAGTTACCGTGATCGGCCCGATTTTCGCATTGCGATCTGAAAATGGCGAGCTTGAGGCTAGCACTGTGCCGGACGAGTTACGCAACTCCGCAAACAGGTCCAACTCGGTGTCATCCCCAGTTGCTGTTATTGTTAGGTTGATCGCACCAGTGGTAGCGGCAATGGGAATGCGGAAGAAATCGGAATCAGTGCCCACATGAATTTTCCCAGAGTCGCTGACCATACCACGCGTGTCGATGGAGAGCAATGTCGCAGTCCCCACGGTGTCACCCTGGTCATCAGCCACCAGCCCAGTTCCCGCACCACCGGAAACTCCAGCCCCGATGATGGCGAGATCATCCTGGAGCGCACGAGATCCATCTGGTAATGTTCCCCAGCCCAGGTTGATAGCCCACTGGTATTCCCCCTTGCTCCATTGCACTACTCCATTCCTAAAATTAGTGCCCATGATAGGTGCCCACCAATCCAAATCATCTACCCCGGTCCCATGGCCAGGGTAACCGAGGACAAGCCATCCGGAAGAATGCTCGTGGCCATCGTGCAGTAAACCAAACGAGTGGCCTAATTCGTGAGCTGCCGCTTGCGTGAAGGTTTTGACCTGAGCATTCACGGTCAATTCCCGCTCAAATATCAACGTTTCACTGAAGACCCAGCACACGACGTCAGAAGGAAAGACGATTGCGGCCATGGTTGGTCCGTAGCCGGAAGGATAGGGCGCAACCCCCAAGCGTCTTGGCAGGTTGACGTCGAACCCATCTTTGACGTTCACCCGGTTCCGTTCCGACCAAAATCCACCGGCATTGGGAAATCCGCCTACGGCCGCAAAACCGCCCTTCTCAATGGGATCCCATGAGGTTTTTCCCAAGATGAGGCGCATTCTTCTCCCCACTGCGGCACTGGTGTAGGATGCGCGCACCGTCGTCACATTAACATCAAACGCTGTGAAATCCTCTGCGACCTGGCTCCAACAGGCAATCATGTGATTTGTATCAAGACCTGGACCTTCGTAAGTGATGGGGCGGCCGCAATTATAGAATGTTTGCGTGAGAGTGCCTCCCTCGAAATCCAAATACAGCACGGCTGCGGCTCCCGGTTTACTGGAGCAACTTGGCACGGTGCCGCTCGCTCCGGTGGAGAGCGGCACGACTCCGCCGCCGTTGGGAGTGGGGGCTACAGCAGCAGTGGAGCCAGCCATCCCAATCGGCGGCAGGCCACTTTTGCCTGTGCAGACAATTTCAGATGCCAACCGTTCAGAAACCGTTAGTTCGCCATTTCCTGAGCGTTCATACACCCATGCTTCACGACGGTTCCGTAGCATCACCACGCCGGACAGAATATCCATTTTCGTATCCTCGGCCAAATAGAGCGATCCTTGCCCATCACCGATCTCTCCGCCGATCGACCACATGGTGTCCCGTTGTTCGTCCTGAAGGCTGGCGTGCACCGTCACTTCCACCACACCATGATCCGGCAGCGGTAAACTCAGTTTATCCCCAGCCGCCACCTTGCGCAGTGAAACCACACTGGGTTCTGCGATGGTGTAGAACGGCCGATTTCGCTCCGCATCCCAATGCGGCTGAAACGCTGCGCCCTCTAGTTTAATCAACGCGGCGGCATCAGGTGCCGCCTGCTTGATCGGTTGCTTGGCCGCTTGAATTGACTGGGACAACGTGCGGGGCACCGTTGCTTGCGCTGATTCAATTGATGGGGCCTCCACTTTCGCAACGCCTGCGGGCTCAGTCTCACGGTGATTCAAACACAGAAAGATGCCTAGGCCAACGAGCGTTGCGGACAGAATCGGGAGGAGTTTTCGAAATGAAGGCTTCATGGAATTTGGGCGGGCGATTTAGGTGATAATAAAATGGTTCCACCCTCCAATCGACAATCGCGCCAGCACGTGACAACAATTGTTCATTTTTAGACGCCTCCCTCTAGTTCCTTCTAGCACCACAGTTCCGCGACGACCATAAACCCCTCCAGCGACAATCATGACCACATCGAGCCAACAACTGAGCACAAAACAGGTCAACGCGTGACAGGATTTCTAGAATTATTAGTTCGGCGGCACGGCCTGTCCTGTGAGCCGACGGTGGAATGCCTCTGCGGCTGCCGATTGCGGCTTGCCGGGGATCGGGGGCAGCAGGGCTGCGTAGATGGCGGAGCCGGTCTGGAAGAAGACGGCGGCGTGGGCTGGCCAACGAGCAACGGCGGCTTCCAGCAGGATGGCGCTGCGCTCAGCGTAGAATAGGCTATGCTCGGAGTCCGCTGGCATTTGCTGGGCACAGGTGGCGATTTTTCGCAAGGCGGCATCGGCATCGGTGGCTGAATCACGGCCCACGGCGGCGGCAGCACAGTGGCAGGCGCTGGAAAGCACATCGCGCTGGAGTTCGGGATCGTCAGGATGCGCAGCTGCTACTGGCTCGCGCAGGGCGAGGGCCTGTTGCGCGTGGCGGCCGGAGCGGGCCGGATCTCCCTTTAGAAAAATGGCGGATAGCCGGTTGTGGATAAAAGCAGGCAGGAGGTGGATGAAGTTAGCCGCATCTGCTGCTGCAGCGGCTGTGCTGGCCCGCGTGATCCACGTTTCATAATATTCCTGTGCAGCAGCGGTGTCTGGTAGTGCGTTGGCAGCGCGCTGGAGACTTTGACAAAAGGTCCACCAGCTTTTCCTTCCGGTAGCGGAATCGCTGACAAGGCGCACGAATTCAGCCTCCAACTGGGTGGCCCCGTCTTCCGGTGCGATGGCAAGCTGCGCATCTACTTCCTTCAGGCGGCGGCGCAGTGGTGCGGCTTCTGCGTTGTGGCCCAATTCCTCGTGGCACTCGGCAAGCAGGCGAAGGCTCCATGCGAGGTGAGTGAGAACTCCTTTGTGCCCCGGAAGTTTAGCGCAATCAGGTTCGGCTATGCGCACGGCCTCCTTGAGAAAAGGGATGGCCTCCGTTGGACGGCGCAACTTTTGCAGAGCCACTCCCATGCGGAAGGCGGCGTGGGAATACATGGTGCTCTCGCGGCCCCAGCTCCTGACTGCGTAGTCGTGCCAGGCAGTAAAGTATTTCAGCATTGCAACGAAATCTCCCCGCGCCTCCGCGTTCGAGCCCAAGGCGGTGTCCAGTTGGGCTAGCTCGGCCGCGTATGCCTGCACTCCTGGAGCCTGCGCCACGAGTTCCTGGAGCAGTGATTCGGCACGCAGGAACTCCTGTTGGGCTTCCTCCAGTTGCCCGAGGTGCCCATGGGAGGCTGCTAGCGCGATGCTGGCTTGCACTGCGGCGTAACGTGACTCCACGTCCGGCTGGCGCTGCATGAGCGAACCGGCCTCAGTCACGAGGCGCTGCGCATCCTCCATCGCAACAACGTAATCCATGGAGATCCTTCTGTGTGACGCACGCTCGCGCAGGGCATCGAACACCCGCCGTGCGTAAACTATGTTTTCCGGTGCGGCCCGCAGCGCCTGTTCACAGAGGTGCAGTGCTTCCGTGTGGAGCTGCTCTGCCGTGTTCTTTTTTCCGCGCACGCCGATCACTTGAGCTTTGGTTACGAGCACCTCTGCCAGCTTCAGGGCCGACTCTGGAGAGTGGCCTGCGGATTCATAATCGCGGCGAAAATGCTCGACCGCCTTTTCCATGACTGATTCCATCGCACCCAGATTGCCGGTCGGCTCCAACCGCTCCCGCAGATCGGTCAGCAGGAACTGGAAGAGTCCTGCCATGCGCTGCTCCGCCGACTCCGCTTGGGTTCGACGGTCCTCGGACTCCTGTCGGGCGCGCCTGGCCATCAGCGCGCTCCCGCCCGTGACCAGTGCCACTACCGCCAGCGCAGCCACCATCCAGGCGCGACGCAGCATTTTCCGCCGCACGGCCTGATCCCGTAGCGCCTGCTGGCGACGACGGTCTGCGGCATGAAGAAATGCCTCGCCAAATTCCCCCGCGTCCACATAGCGCCTGGGTGGATCCGTCTGCAGCGCACGCAACACAACACTATCGAAGGCCGGGTCCACTGCTTCGTTTCTTACTGAAGGAGGATCGAAATTTCCCCTCGGCAACTCGCCTGTGAGAAGTTCATACGTCAGCACACCCAGACTGTAAACATCGCTCGCTGGCGAGGCCGAAACGGCTTTCGATAATTGCTCAGGAGCCGCATATTCCAGCGTTCCCAGGGTCGTTCCCGCCCGCGTTAATCGCAGAGCATCTGCCGCTTGTTTTGTTGTGAGTGCCAGGCCGAAATCCCCCAGCTTAGGCGGACCGTTTTTGGGGAGGAAAATATTTCCCGGCTTCACATCCCGATGCACCACGCCCAGCGCATGAGCCGCCTGGAGCGCTTCGGCCACGTGACCCACGATGCTGACGGATTCATCGATCGTCAGCCTCTCGCGATGAATTCGCGTCGCCAGATCCTCCCCATCGATCAATTCCATCACATAATATAAATTTCCCTCTGCGGTCTCTCCAGCCTCATAAATCTGCACGATGCCGGAGTGGTGTAACTGCGCCATGAGCCGGGCTTCGTAGCGGAAACGCGTCGCCTGCCCCGGCGTATCCGCCAATTTAGGCGAGAGTAATTTCACGGCCACGCGACGTCGCAGATCTTTCTGCCATCCTTCATACACGGCCCCCATGCCGCCTTGGCCAATGATCCGGGAGATCTCCAGCGCAGGCAGCATCATACCCACTTCCTCGGGCGTAAGCACCGTCCACGCGCTCTCCTGCGGGGCTTGCAGACCGGCAGTGAACAACTCATCCGGCTTGAGACCGTGGACAAGGTCCGGGTTAAGGGGGGTGGGGTTCAGGGGATCATTCATGAGGCAGGTAACATATTAATTAATCGCTCTACAGCCATAATTGTGACTTGGAAAATTGGCAAATCCCGCAATTGTCCACGACAAATCAAACGCCCCCCCAACCAAAACGTCCTGCATGGCCATCGATCACGAAACCTTCAGTTCCTTTCCAGCCACCCGTTGGAGCCTGATCGTTTCCACTCCGGAGAATCGGGAGGCTGTCATGGACGAACTCAGTCGCCTCTACTGGCGGCCACTGTATGCCTTCGCGCGACGCACCGGATTGTCGATCGAGGATGCCGAGGACATGACCCAACGCTTTTTCCAAGACCTCATGCAAGATCAGTCCCACCTGCTGCTGGAGGCCACGCCCTCGGCCGGGAAACTGCGCACCTTGTTCCTCCGCGTCCTCCAGAGACGCATCACGGACCACCATCGGCATCAGAACCGGGTCAAGCGCGGTGGTGGAGCCGTCCTCTCACTGGATACCCAAGCCGCTGAAGCGAGCCTCCAGATTCCTTCCAGCGCGCTTTCCCCAGAGGCAACCTTTGATCGGCAATGGGCGCTCAGCGTGCTGCACTTGGCCTTGATTCGCTTGGAAAAAGATTTCCACGTGGCCGGACGCGCCCTCCAATTCACCGCCCTTACGCCCTTTCTCGGGCTCAGCGAGGGCGAGGCCTCCTATGCTGAATTACAGCGGAGCTTGCAGATCACTGAAACTGCGGCCCGCCAGTCGGTTCATCGTTTCCGCGAACGCTTCCGCCGCCACCTCCGCGCGGAAATCGCGGAAACGCTAGCCCAACCTGACGAAGCAGCCATCGACCGCGAAATTATGGAACTCCGAGCCGTGCTCTTCTGCGTGCCGTTCGCGTAAGCCGGATCGGAGCGGATGATTTTTTCCGAACTCAACGATGGCAGCACCCTGGCTCCGGCCAAACAGCCAAACACAGATTCCTCTGACATTTAATATGCTTAGAGGTCAATTTCTGGGGCTTTCCAAGCTTGGTCGGTGCTTTGGTCCCACCGGTCTTGCTGGGTGTCGGAACCGGGGGCTTCGTCTTCGTCGGCTGGGATCCAGATCACGCATGTCCGGTGCGGAAACAGCCATCTTTGGTAGGATCGGGACAGTGAGGTTTGGCAGCCAAGGCATTGGCTTCGGCAGCTAGCAGAATAATCTGCCCCGCAGAAATTCAGGGAGGAACCTGCTGATCTGGCCCGAGAAATATTTCTGTCTTTTTCGCTCGTTATTTCTGTAATTAGTGAAATGTTGTCGCATGAGGATGTCACCTGCCGCTCCGACCACGGGATTGCCGATTGCTGCCACGCCCCTTGCGTCGAGCACAGGGGCGGTGTCGGACGTGGCGCGGGCGGGGGAGGATGTGGTGTTGTTTGACCTAGGCGGTGGACGGTTGGTGCGTGGGGTGGGACCCTTCCAGCGCGCGGCCACCGCACCGAAAGGCGGATGGGCGTTTTATGTGAATGACTTTGCCCTGAGCGAAGGCAAACCTTGGTTGGTGCCGCACAGCGTTGACTTTGCCTGCGAGGGTGGGGTGGGAGAGTTGGGAAACTTGGCACTACCGTGGGTGGAGCCGACAGCAGAAGAATTCACGGTAGTGTTTCAGGAAATCATGTCGCAGGTGGCAGCGGGAACCCTGCGCAAGGCCGTGCCGGCAGTAGTGGCGAGGGCTCCGTGGTCCGAACAGTTGGCTCAGCGTTTCCTCGCCTCCTTGCCACGCCGAGCGGCGGATGCGGGGACCTATTCGTATGCGTTTCGACAAGGTGATACCGGGTTCGGTGGGCGCACCCCGGAGGTGTTGCTGCGGGTGGAGAACGGCATTTTGAAAACCATGGCCCTAGCGGGCACGGCTCCGACGGCGGAGGCGCACAAGTTGCTGGAGAATCCAAAGCTCCTGCGTGAGCACGATCTCGTGGTGGAAGTGATGCGCGAGCGTTTGGCGGCTCTGGGCGAGTTGAAAATTGAGGCGCGGCGGTTGTTGTCGCTGGGGTTGATGACGCACCTGTGCACGCGATTTGAACTGGTGCTGGATGATCCGCGGTGGGCGGAGCGGGGAGAGGAGTTGATTCGGTTACTCCATCCCACGCCTGCGTTAGGAATTGCTCCCCGAACCGCGGAAACGTTGGCGTTGCTGCAAGGGTATCGGCACCGACTGGGCGTGCCGGATCATTTCGGCGCACCCGTGGCGGTGGCTTGGCCGGGTGGATTGTTGGTGCTGGTGGCCATTAGGGGCCTGTTCTGGCAAGGGAATGAGGTCTTGCTGCCTGCGGGTGGTGGACTCGTGTTGGGAAGCCAGCTAGCCGATGAATGGGCGGAACTGGAATTGAAGCGTAACTGGGTGCGGAGGGCCTTGGGCGTCTGATGACGAAGGACCTGGCGCTGGCCGTGATTCAAGAATGTGAACGTGCCGGGGTCACGGAATACTGCCTTTGTGCGGGATCACGCAACAGTGAGTTGGTCCGGATGGCCTTGGCCTCTGGGGCCAAATGCTGGCACTTTTTCGAGGAGCGCAGCGCGGCCTTTTTCGCGTTAGGCAGAGTGCGCGTGACCGGTGGACCAGTGGCGGTGATGACGACCAGTGGCACCGCTGCCGTGGAGGTTTTTCCTGCGCTGGTGGAGGCGCACTATCAAGGGTTGCCGTTACTGGCAGTGACGGCGGATCGGCCGAGCAGTTATCGTTTCTCCGGGGCACCACAGGCGATTAATCAGGAGCGATTGTATGGCGAATACCCTGAGGTTAGTGCTGATGTGAGTTCCGCCGAGGAAGCTCTGGACTGCCTCTGGGGTTGGACGCAGGAAGGCCCGGCGCATCTGAATGTCTGCTTGGAAGAGCCCAAGCGGGAATTAGCGAAATATGCGGCGGCAGAGACCAAGCATGACTTTCGGCTGACCAGTGGAAAGTCTGCTCAAATAAAGGCCGTTGGGGCGGATCTCATTCTGCTAGGCGAGTTGCTGCCGCAGGAACAAGCGCAGGTCAGATTGCTGTTGGAAAATTGGCAGGGCCCAGTCTGGGCGGAAGCTGCCTCCGGCTTGCGTCCTTGGCTGGGGGCGCGGCTCGTGCGGGGTGGGGAAGGGACGCTGCGCCATCTGCCCGTGCATTCGGTGCTGCGGTTGGGGGGTGTTCCGAGTTGTCGGTTCTGGAGGGATTTGGAAGGGAAGCCTGAGGTGAAGGTGGTGTCGGTGAGTCGTTCACGGTTCCCCGGTTTGGCGCGCGAAGCAAAATGTTTGGATTGGTCTGAAATTGCCTTGGAACCCTCCGAAACAGAGTTCCAGGACCTGTCGGTGATCGATGTGATCGACCGATTCCCGCAGAGTGAATGCGGGTATTTTCGTGATCTAAGTGAACGCATCCCGGAGGACGCTGCATTGTTCCTCGGCAACAGTCTCGCCATCCGTCAATGGAACTTGGCGGCGGTGCCATGCGGTGCCGAGCAGCGATGTCACGTGATGCGAGGAGCCAATGGGATTGATGGAAATTTATCGTTCTACTACGGCACCGCAGCGCAGGCAGAAGAGGCTTGGGCAGTGGTGGGTGATCTGACGGCCCTGTATGATTTGGCCGCGCCCTGGATCTTGCGGCAACTCCCCGCTGCCCGACGTCGCATCGTCGTGATGAATAATGGCGGCGGCATGATCTTCCGTCGCCTGCCCTCGCTGCAAGGACTGGAGCCTGCGGCGCAAGGGGTCATTGAGAACGCGCACGAACTCCGATTCAAACATTGGGCGGCCCAGTGGGGGATGGACTATTGCCTGATCACCGCAATTTCCGACTGGCCAGAAACGTTGCCAGCGGGAGATGTCGTCATCGAAATCCTGCCAGACGCGGAACAATCGGAAGCGTTCTGGGCAGCACTGGCACAACGTGAGCAGGAGACCTACGGATGAATCGCATCGTGGCCTTGCACGGGAATCTGGGGATGCCGGACGATTGGCTGGAGTTGGAGCAATTGAGCGGCCTAACGTTCGATAAACGGTGCCTCTGGGAGCCGGGGGCGCTGGAATTTGCGGCAGGAGATATTCTGCTAGGTTACTCGCTCGGAGGTCGGTTGGCATTGCAGGCGGCGGTGGCTGAGCCGGAGAAATTCTCTCGCGTCATCGTGCTGTCGGCGCATCCTGGATTGGCCACGGAGGGCGAACGCAAGGCGCGTCGGCTGCAGGATGCGGTGTGGGCGGAACGAGCCTTGACGCTGCCGTGGGCAGAGTTTCTGCACCGTTGGGATGCGCAGGACGTGCTGGGTGCGTCAGCCAAGGATCGGAGCGGACTGGAGCGATATCGGCAGGAAATTTCCCGCAGCTTCACCCAGTGGAGTTTGGGCCGCCAAGCCGATCTTCGCGATGGCTTGCAGCACTTGAGTTGCCCGCTTTGGTGGATTACTGGAGCTGAGGATGCTAAATTTACCGAGCTTGCGGCCACGGCTGGAAGCGGGAATCACGTGGCGGTGGCAGGCGCGGGACATCGGGTCCACTTTGATCAAGCCGCTGCGGTGGCTCGATTCATTGTAGCGTCGATTTCATCGTTAGAGAAAAAGGCAGCACCGCTTTAAGGGGCCTCAGGGGCAGAGACGATCAATCGTCCAGAGGGCACCTTGCTTGGTATAGAGCAGGCGATCATGCAGTCGGCTGGACCGCCCCTGCCAGAATTCGATGGCATCAGGCAGTAAGCGATAGCCGCCCCAGTTGGCGGGACGCGGGATGTGGCTGCCTTCGGGGTATTGGCGCTGCAATTCGGCATAGCGCTCTTCCAGGGCTTCGCGATGCTCCACGCAACTGCTCTGCTGAGAAGTGATGGCTCCCAGGCGGCTGCCGTATGGGCGCACTGCGAAATAGGCATCCGATTCCTCGTCCGTGACCTTTTCCACGCGACCTTGAACATGCACTTGGCGCTCCAGATCCAGCCACAGGAAGGTCAGGGAAGCCCTGGGATTGGCGGCCAGCGCCAGCCCCTTGCGGCTGGCATAATTGGTGAAAAACGTGAAGCCACGGTCATCCAATCCTTTGAGTAACAACGTGCGAGTGGAGGGTTGACCCTCTGGAGTTACGGTGCCCAGCACGAAGGCGTTTGGTTCCTTGAGTTGCGCCTGCTGGGCTTCATGAAACCACGTGCGGAATTGGGCAAAAGGGTCAGCGCTAACTTCGTTGCGCCGCAACGAGGCAAGGCGGTAGTCTTCACGGAGATGGGTCAGAGAGGAGTTCATAAAGTAAGTGAAAATTGTGTTTGGCGTTTGGTGGAATCGTTTCCATGATCCGGTGTGCAATCCAATATCCAAAAAATCCTATTTCACGAAACCACGATCCACAAGCGCCTTGACGAACTAGGTCATGCGATGACGCAGGATTACCGTGGACAGAACCTGACCGTCGTCGCCATTCTCCATGGAGGCATCGTCCTCGTGGCGGACCTCCTGCGGCGGATTCAATTGCCTCTGAAGATGGAATGCATCTCGGTATCCAGCTACCATGGGGCCACCGAGAGTTCTGGAGTGGTCACGTTTAATCAGGCCAAGCTGCCAGACTTCTCGGGAGAGCACGTGCTGGTAGTGGATGATATCCTGGATAGCGGTCGCACCCTTCATGCGATTGCCAAGCGGCTTAAGGAGGAATGCAATGCGGTTAGTGTGAAATCCTGCGTGCTCCTGAGTAAACGTAAACAACGCTCTGCGGAAGTAGAGGCGGACTACGTGGGCTTTGAAATTGACGACGAATTTGTGGTTGGCTACGGATTGGATTACGCGGGGCGTTACCGCAATCTGCCGTTTATCGGCATTCTGAAACCAGAGGCCATATGACCTGCCGGATTCTGTTTTTCTCGACGCTGAAAGACTGTGTGGGCACGGGGGAAATGGTATGGCCACTGGATGCTCCCATGCCGGTGGGCGAGCTTTACAGCGCGCTAAGCGAGAAATTCCCGCCGCTGGCGAAATGGCGTCCAGCCTTGCTCATGGCTGTTAATCAAGCTTATGTCACGGCGGACGAGTTGGTGAATTCCGGTGATGAAGTCGCCTTCATGCCTCCGGTGCAGGGAGGTTAGTTAGTCGATGTAGCGGCGGGTGATGTCGGCATAGGCGTCGATCCGACGATCGCGCAGGAAGGGCCAGACTTGGCGTTGTTCCTCCACTTGGGCCAGATCTACTTCCACCACGAGGACTTCCTCTTGATCGGTGGAGGCTTGCGCAATCAAGGCTCCGCTGGGATCCGCTACGAAGCTGCGGCCCCAGAATTCCAGGCCGGGTTCGCCTTCGGGCGTTTCATAGCCGATGCGGTTGACGCTGGCAACATAGCAGCCGTTAGCCACTGCGTGGCTGCGCTGGATGACTTCCCACGAGGCGTATTGGCGCTCGCCATGCGCCGCTTTCTCTGCGGGCATCCAACCGATGGCGGTAGGGTAGAACAAGATCTGCGCGCCCTGCATGGCGGTGAGTCGGGCTCCTTCAGGATACCATTGATCCCAGCAAATGAGGACTCCAATGCGGCCGAATTTGGTGTCCCAAGCCTTGAAGCCCAGATCGCCCGGGGTAAAATAAAATTTCTCGAGGAACTGGGGATCATCTGGGATGTGCATCTTCCGGTAAATTCCCAACTGGGAGCCATCGGCATCAAAGATGACCACGGAATTATGATAGAGTCCGGCGGCCCGTCGCTCGAAGATCGGCACAATAAGCACGATGCCCAGTTCGCCCGCCAGCTTCCCGAGCCTCTTGGTGGTTGGCCCGGGAATGGGTTCGGCCATCGCGAAATACGCGTGCTTTTCGGCTTGGCAGAAATAGAGGCCGGCAAATAGTTCCTGCAAACAGACGATGTTAGCGCCTTGTTTGGCGGCGGTCCGGATTTTGGCTTCGGTCTTCTTGACATTCGCTGCCACATCAGCGGAGCATGCGGTCTGCACGAGACCGAGTTTGATCTTCGTTTTGGATTTGGAGGAGGGAGTTTGCGCTTTTGCCATGGCCTGCATTCAACCCAGCCCCAGATCGGGCGCAAGGCGCATTTCTGGGATACTCGGAGACGGCGGATGGTTCCTGACCGCTGCCGCTGTTCCGCCCTGACTGCCAACCAGGACAGCGCGACCTCTCAAGCATGGGGTTGTCGTTCTATCGGAGGGATCGCGCCAGCGAATACCTTCTCGCCTGGAGTTATGCCTTAGGATGCGTCCAAGGCGAGTAATTCCACGGCGGCCGCTTTGATCTCCTCTTGGAGCGAGGACTCCAGATCGGCCAAGAGTGGGAGCATTGGACCAGTGGCGGCAACGTTCGCCAAATTAACGGCGTGATGCAGCACGGGGATGGGCCCGTGGTTGTTGCGGAGGTCTTCTAATGGGAGGTAAATTTTACGAATTGCATCAGCGCGCGCCCAATCTCCTGCTTTCGCGGCAGCAAGCATGGCCATGGAGAGTTTGGGGGCCACGCAGATGCAGCCGGAGGTGAAGCCGCCGAGTTTGAAATCGCGCAGATGCACGATGACCGGTTGCTCACCCATGCCGCTGATGATCATGTTGGGATCGACTTGCTGCACGAGGTCTTGGAGGAAGGGGTCGTTGGCTTCATCTGGACGCACCACGGCGTATTTGATCCATGAAATGCAACCGTCCCGCACAAGTTTGGCGACATCCGCCACGGTGGTGTAACCGTCGTTTTTGATATACAACACGGCCGGAATGCCAGCCTTGTCGGTGAATTTCCTAACGCTGGTAGCCACGCCAGCAGGCACTGCGGGTTGCAGGGTGGGGAGGATCATGGCCGTGGGGTAGTTCCGGCTGCGGAACAGGCTGGCCTGATCCATCATGGTGCCGTAATACGGTCCGACCGACGGGATGATCACCGTTTCTGGGCCGGCGGCTGCGGCTAGTTCATCCAGCAATTGGGGGTATTCCGAGGGGGCGGTGTTGTAGAGGTTAGCGTTTCCTCCGTAGAGCATGATCCGCACGCCGCCACGCTCCAAATGTTGGATCTGATGTTGGTTGGCCTCCGGATTCAACGTGAAGTCGGTGTTCCGGCACAGCGGGGGCACGGAAATGACGGAGGTGGCGAGATCGGTTAGGGTGAGGGTGGATTTCATGGGGTTTTGGAAGGGCGGCTGGAAAGCTAGTATTGGCGGTCTAAAAGGTGGTCCGCCAGTCCGCGAAGATGGAATCCTTGTTCGCCAAAGAGATCCAGTGCATCGTGGGCGGTTTTGGTTAACCGATGTGCTTCATTGCGCGAGGCTTCGAGGCCGAGGATGCTGGGGTAGGTGGACTTCTCAGCGATGAGGTCCTTGCCGGCGGTTTTGCCGAGTTCAGCGGAGGTCTTAGTGACATCCAGAATATCATCGATGATCTGAAACGCCAATCCGGCCGCCTGCCCAAATGCGGTGAGGGCCGCCAATTGAGCCTCGGTGGCTCCGCCCACCATGCCGCCGAGGCGCAGGCAGACGGTCAGCATGGCCATGGTCTTGCCTTGATGAATTGATTTCAGGTGCTCGAAGGAAACTTTCTTTCCTTCCGCTTCCAAGTCCATCACCTGACCGCCCACGAGCCACTTGCTGCTGGCGGCCTGGGCCAGTTCGCGCACGAGATCGGTGTGGGTGTAGGGGGCGGCCGCGGGTGATTTCAAGACCAGCTCGAATGCCAGTGGCTGCAGGGCGTCTCCCGCTAGCAGGGCAATGGCTTCGCCATAGACTTTGTGACAGGTAGGATTGCCCCGGCGGAAATCATCGTTGTCCATGCAGGGCAGGTCATCGTGAATCAGGGAATAGGTGTGAATGCATTCCACGGCACAAGCCGCTCCCAGAGCATCGTCGGCGTTTCCTCCGCAAGCTTCCGTGGCGGCCAGAGTGAGGATGGGGCGCAGGCGTTTCCCGCCGGCAAACATGCTGTGGCGCATGGCTGCATGGAGCGTGGCTGGCTGCGTGTCCGCAGCAGGGAGGAATTTTTCCAACGCGGCTTCGATGGTCGCGTGGGTCGCTTTGATGTAGGCTGGGAGCATGGCAGGAAAGGAGTCGGGGCGGCCCGCCCCGATGATTGTTATTGTGAGGATGAAGGGGCGAGCCGCCCCTTCTCCTTTGCTAGAGTAGTTCCGCAATCTGCACGGCGTTCAGGGCTGCGCCCTTCAGCAACTGATCGCCCACGACCCAGAAGGCGAGGCCATTGTCCAGAGCGCAATCGAGGCGGAGTCGGCCGACCTGGCAATTGTCCTTGCCTGCGACATGCAGCGGCAAGGGATAAAGTTTCTGGGAGGGATCGTCCACGATGTCCAGGCCGGGGGCCTTGGAAAGAACGTCGTAAGCGGCCGCCAGCGTGACCGGCTTGGTAAACTCAGCATTGATGGCAATGCTGTGCGCCCGGAAGACCGGCACGCGCACGCAGGTCACAGAGGCGCGGAAGTCTGGCAGATGCATGATCTTCTGGCCTTCGTTTTCCATTTTCATTTCTTCCTTGGTGTAGCCATTAGAGAGGAACGAATCGACGTGCGGCAGCACGTTGAAGGCGATCTGATGCGGATAGACTTGCTTGGAGATTTCCTCGCCTGCCGCCCATTGGCGCGTTTGGCGGTCCAGTTCCTCAATCGCTTGGGCGCCCGTGCCGCTTACAGCCTGATAGGTGGAGGCGATGACGCGTTTCACGCCGAAGGCTTGATGCAGCGGATACAATGCCATCAGGGAAATGGCGGTGCTGCAGTTGGGATTGGCGATGATGCCGTGATGACCCTTTACGTCGGCACCATTAATTTCCGGCACCACCAGTGGCACGTTGGGATCCATGCGGTAAGCGGAGGAGTTATCCACGACGACCGCCCCGGCCTTGACGGCGTGCGGGATGAATTCACGGGAGATATCCCCACCAGCACTGAACAACGCAATATCCACACCCTTAAAGCTGTCCGCCGTGAGTTCCTGGATGGTGACATCCTGCCCTTTAAACTTCAGTTTCTTGCCCGCCGAACGCGCGGAGGCCAGCAAGGTAAGTTTTCCGACGGGAAAATTTCGTTCTTCGAGGCAGCGAATCATTTCGATACCGACGGCTCCGGTGGCTCCGGCAATGGCGACGTGTTTGGACATGTGGGTGTGGTGAGTTTATTGAGATATAAGGATAAAAAAGTGCCCCCCGTTCCTTCGTCAAGGAACGGGGGGCACGACGACGAAGGTTAGGTTAGTGAAGAACTAAGCCTTTTTCTTCAGCATGGGAAGACCGGTCCGCTCATTTTCGATGACCGTGTATCCGTCTGGGAGTTTGTCGATGGCACCTTCCTTCTTCTCGCCACCGAAGTAGTAGAGATTGGTAATGCCGCCGCCTTTACGCTCTTGGGCCTTAAGGTGGAGAAAGTATGTTTTGCCGGACTTTTTGCTGACTACGCTAAAGGACATAATGGTAATGTGGGTTGAGTTGAATTTTCTGCTCCGAAGTTAACGGATTTTCACAATTAATCTAAATTAATCGAGAAGGCCAGCTTTTTTAAGCGTGGCGTAGGCGCCATTTTTAGTGGCGGTTTTAAGCGCACGAGCCGTTAGGCGGATGCGGACGTAGGCTCCGAGTTCGGGGATCCACAGTTTCTTGTCGCGCAAATTCGGGGAGAACGTGCGGTTGGTTTTCTTAACGTGGTTCAAGCCGATGCCGCCGGAAGCTTTGGATTTACCGCTGTGAGTGATGTTCCGACCGCGGTAGGGGCGGGCGCCTGTAATCATGCAAATTCGTGCCATGGTATTTGTTTGGTTGTCTAGAAAGTAGAGGAGGAAAAAGAAATTGGAGGGCGGAATCTAGGAGTCTCCCCCGGGTGGTCAAGCGATTCCTTTACTTTTTTGAGAAGGCCGAGGTTGGAGTTTTTTGGGTGGGCGGGGTGGCTTTGGTCCAGTCAAACTAAGCGCTTGATCGAAACGGGAGGTCAAATCGTCGATTTCCTCCAGACCCACGCTGACGCGCAGCAAATGTGCCTCCAGTCCGCACTCAGCCGCCCATGGAAGTTCGGTGTAGTGGGCCAGAAGGGTATAGGGGCAACAGATGGAGAAGTTCGTCCCGAGACTGGGGCCTTTGGCCAATTGGAGGGCGTCATACACGGCAGGAGCGGCGGAGGGGTCTTGGAGCGTGAAGCTCAGGAGGCATCCCCGCCCGCCACCGGGGCGCAGAATGTCAGTGATGCCTTCGGTGGCCAGTTTGGGATAATAAACGCGCTTTACGGCCGGATGTTGTTCCAGAAACCCCGCCAAAGCGGCCGCGTTCTGGCTGCTCCGGCGGACACGTTTGGGGAAGTCTCGCGAATTGTGTTCGAGTTCCACGGCGTCTTCGCCCCAGAAAATGTCATTTTCAGCGAGTTCGACTTCGAACCAGGAACGCAGTGTTTCATAGTGCGGGGAACGGGGATTGATCGTGACCGCTCCGGCCAGAACATCACCCGTGCCGGAGAAGGATTTCGTCAGGCTGGTGGTGACGATATCAGCAAATTTCAAGGCATCCACGTTGATCACCGTGGCGACGGTGTCGTCGATGATCAAAGGCACGCCATGTGGCTGCAGCAGGGCGCTGAGCCGTGCCATGGGCACGCAACTCAGCAGGGGGTTACTGGGAGCTTCGCAGAAGACTCCGTGCAATTCTTGGGCGGCTGCGCGTGTGGCTACTTGTTGAAGCACTTCCTCGGTTACCACCGGGTAGAAATGCACCCCGTCCCCGAATTGTTCCTGCACTTTGAGCACATCAACATAAGGGAAATCCAGCTGCACGCTCTGCCGGTCCGGCCAGAGATCCATCAACAGGCGATGCACCGCAAATACTGCGGCCATGCCAGACGGGAAGAGGAAAATATCTTGCGGGGAAACCTTGGCAAGCCGGGCGAGGCGAGCGCGAATGGTTGCTTTGGCCGCGTCACCATCGGGGGCGTCTGGGAGTTTCTGCAATGCGGCGGTGGCTCTTCGGCTGCTGACCGTTTCTCCGCTAAAGCGCCAGTAAAGGCGCATGGAAGGTCGGCACTCCGCCGGGCCGAGCAGCGCCCAGAGATTGGAATCGGTGAGTTCCAGGGTTTGCAGGGAATACATATCCTCTCGGTCCAGCACGTAGGTGGCAGCTCGACTGACGGCGGCCTCGCTGGGGAAAAGGAGACATGTTTGGCCGGGCTCGCCATGTTCAGCGAGGACGGATTCCTCCAGTTGCAGATTTACTCGGGGAATAAAGAAGCGGGGGTAGCCTGCCTGCATTTTGGAGAGGACGGTGGCCTCGCCCTCCTCATAACCAATGACGTGCTTCCAGCACGGCAGGGAGACGGAAACGGCATGGGGAGAGGGTGGGAGCGGTTGCCCCAGGGTGTCCTCCTGCCAGATGGGGTTGGTTAATAGATCTTGCATTGGTGGTCTCAAGGATACCAGAGTCATGACGGGAGCAACTGCGAACTTCAGCGTTCAGTCATCCCTTCCTTGACCTGAGTTCCGGGAACGCGATGATGGCAGGATCTATGCGCTTTAAACTAACGGTTGCTTACGACGGGAGAGCCTTTCAAGGGTGGCAAAGCCAGCCCAGCGGTCGGGGCGTGCAGCAAACCATCGAGTCCACGGTGGCGCGGATTGCCGATGGGGTGCCGGTGCGAGTCCACGGAGCGGGGCGCACGGATCGTGGGGTGCATGCGACCGGCCAGGTCGCGCATTTCGATGCGCCAGAACGCTTGGACATGAATGCCGGGGCATGGTTCCGGGCGTTGAATACGAACTTGCCAAAGCAGGTCCGGGTGATGGAATGCGAGTTGGTGGACGATTCGTTCAACGCGCAATTCGATGCCACGGGAAAACATTATGAATACCGCATCTGTCGGCTGCAGGCGCTGCCGCCGTTGGAGTTAGGCTTGGCATGGCATGTGCCCTGGCCGATGGACCTTGCGCTGTTGGAGCGCGCGTGTCAGGAAATGATCGGGGAGCATGACTTCACGGCGTTTTCCGCCCAGCGTAAAGATGGTCGGGAGTTGATCTCCGGGTTTTCCCAACGCACCATTTCCTCCATTAAGTTAGAGGAGCGTGCGGGGATGTTATCGCTGCATTTTCGAGGGAATAGTTTTCTCTACAAAATGGTGCGGCTACTCACTGGCAGCGCGCTGCGGGTGGCGCTGGGACGTCAGCCTCTGAGTTGGCTGGAGACGCTGCTGCATGATCCGCAGGGACAGAAAAGTCAGCATGTGGCACCCGCTGGTGGGCTTTATTTGCGGGCAGTGGAATATGTTCCGAGCGACAACAAAACAACGGGACCGTTGCCGGTCCCGTCGCTTGAAGTTTAAACCAGCTTCCAAGGATTAATTCCTCGAAGAGAGGCTCATGAGGAGCTGGATAATATACCACAGCATGGTCACGAAGGCCGAGAAGAGGTGGAGGGAAGCGGCAATATACATTTGGCCGGGCCACTCGCGATAGATTTGCTGAGTCTGGTAAAGGATGGTGCCAGCCATCAGCAGAACCATGGCGGACATAAAGAAGACCCCCAGGCTGAAGCCAAAGAATATCGAGGTAACGATGATCCCAAGAGCGACCCACATGCCGACCTTCAGAAACCGCTGCATGAAGCTGAGATCCTTTTCCGTGGTCAAGGCCACCGTGGAGAGGCCGATGAATAGTCCGCCCGTAATGAGGGCAGCCTTCGTAACGATCGAGCCACCCAACTCGTTGCGGAAGACCAAGGCGAGCATGGGCAGAAAAATGAAGGCTTCGGCCACCACAAAAAGTCCAAGTCCGGCGTATTGAGTGCCCTGGCTGGCACCGTTGGTGACCATGCGATTGGCAAAATGAGTGATCCCCATGAAACCCAGCATGACTAAGAGCCAAGACCAGCGACTGGTGCTGAGCAGTCGGAGTGAACCCTCACGGAGTGCAGGAATCGAGAGCAGGAAGGCTTCGAGCGCGACGAAGGCAAGCAGGGCAAGGGCGAGGTGACCATAGACTCGTCTCATGAACAGGGAGCGTTCAGCGAGTTGATCTTCAGCAGAAGCGTAGGTGTTGGAGTAGTTCATAATTTGTATTTTCCGGAGTTACGTTATGAGCCACCCTACTGGATGCTCCCAAAATGACAAGAAATTTAATACAACAAGTAACCCTGCCGAGCACTTAGGAAACGATTGATGCTACCCTGCCAGCTGGCAATAATTCGCCCGGGAGCCCGGCGGCTGTTGAGATCGCGCCAGAGACTGCTGCTGCCGTAAACTTTGTGGAATAGATTCAGCGTGTCGCCACGGGTGGCCCGGAGCGGAGCCCCGCCGGTGCGTTTCACGATTTCGCTCGTGAGGATGATATCCAACGCCAAGAGGTCGGTGGTGCCATGGGGATCAATCATGATTTGCACCCCGGCAAAGCCCGGCTTGCGGCTGCTGGTGTAAGGGGCGAAGCGCACGCCCGGGAGGCGCATTTGATTCATGCTGGCGGCAAACTCGTTGGGGTTGATCCCTTTTCCTCCGGCGTATTCAAAGGGTCGGCCCGTGCCGATGCCAATATCCACCCCATCCAGACCGCCCAGCACCCCAGTGGCGGCATAATAAAATGGTGAGTTAGGACCGGGGATGTTCGGGCTGGTGGCCACCCAGCGCAATCCGGTATCCGTCCAAGTCATGCCTCGGTTCCACCCGCGCATGGGCACGACCATCAGGCTGGGGGCGCGCTTGATCCAACCTTGGCCATTGATCATCCGGGCGAGTTCCCCCGCTGTCATGCCGTGGACATACGGCACGGGAATCTGGCCGACAAAGGATTTCCAACTCGATTCCAGCGGCGGACCTTGCACGCGTTGCCCCCCCAGCGGATTGGGCCGATCCAACACGATGAACTGTTTCCCATTTTCTGCCGCCGCCTCCATCGCTAACGCCATGGTGGAAATGTAGGTGTAACTGCGGGAACCAATATCTTGCAGGTCGAAGAGCAGCACATCAATATTCGAAAGCATGGCGGCAGAGGGTTTCCGGCTGTCGCCATACAGAGAGTAAGCCGGCAGCCCAGTGACGGAATCCCGGCGGGAGGCCACGTGATTTCCGGCTGGCTCTTTGCCATCCAGTCCATGTTCCGGCGTGTAGAGCGTGGTGAGACCCTGCCCGATCCCGCGTTGCAAGGCGACACGCGACGGCGTGCCATTGCGGGTTCTACTCGTCTGGTTGGTGATCAATCCAACGCGTTTGCCACGCAGCACCGCGTAGCCATCCTCGCCCAACCGATCAATTCCCAAGGCAAACGAACCGGTTTGCGCCTGCGGCTGGGGATAATTTGCGGAGCCCCCTCCGCCAATTTGGCAACTGGTGAGCAGCGAGGTGAGGCAAAAGAGTAGCAAAGAAAGACAAAATTTCATCATCCTTAATAATCAAGGATACCAAATGAATTTCAAGCAGAATTGAGCGTGGAGTCAGTCCGCTGGACTGATCGCTGGAGTTTGGTTATCCCAGCGAAAACTTGAGAGGGAGGGCAAGTTCCCGCCATCGCGACATGGGAAGGTCTCGGGGCCAAACTACAGGGGCGAGAGGTTTCCCTCTCGCCCCTGCACTAATTGCTAGGAGAATGACTATTCGTCCTCTTCATTCTTCTTTCGTTTCTTCATGAAGGCAAAGCCTGCCCCCAAGACCACGAGCAGGCCGGCTCCACCAATGAGGTAGGTGCTGTTACTGCTTTCTTCCTCCTCCTGCTGTTTGTCGGCTTCAAGCTTTTTGGCAGCCAAGGCTTTTTTGGTTTCTTCCAATTTCTTATCGGCTGCGGCCTTGTCCTCCTTGGCTTTATCGACGGTCTTTGGGGGTGCGGGATCTCCTTTGGGAGGGATGGCCGGGGTGTTGACCACCGGTTTCGGCGCATTTTTGGCAGATTCGTCAGCGGCGTTTTTGAAGGCCAACGTTTTTGCTTTGAGCTTGGGATCGTTCTTCACGACGTCTTTCTTCATGGCTTGGTCCATGAGGTAGAAAGCCCCTTGGGCGTTGCCTTTACCTCCTTCAGTGAGGGCGCGGGTAACCAAGTCAGCCACTTCTGCATACTTCGCTTTGTCACGAATCAAGCCTTGGACGGCCACCCGTTCCTTCGCCACGGAAATCTGGCTGGCCTTGAGGCTTTGCAGATCATAATCATCAGCACTGAGGATGGGGACTTTGAGCTTCTTTTCATCGTCGTTCTTGAGCTTCAAATCGGATTTGCGCTTGTCGATCGCCAATTGGAGTTCTGCCGCCGCCACTTTATCCAAGGTGGCTTTATTGGCTTCCAACTCTTTCATGCGGGCGGGCTGCTCGCGGATTTTACCGAGTAGTTCCTTGTCATAGTCATCCAGCATTTTGCTATACATTTCCACGGCTTCGACAAAGGCTGGGGTGGCGAGGTATTCGGACTTGAGCTTGATCATCTTATCCAACGCTCCCTTGGTGTCCAGCGCCTTAATGTCGTCCTGCATTTGTTTGCGGAGGATCTTGGCGTCAATGTTATAGTCGTTCCACTTGCTTTCCTCTGGACTGATCCAAGTGCCTTCCAGTTTTTGCCAGCCGTTGTTGACCTTTTCCAGTTCTGCTTCGAGCGTTTTCAGGATGCCTTTGACCTCTTCGGCCAGTTTGCTGGCGGGGTATTTGGTAAGAAATGGTTTTAACTGACCTTCGATGATCTTGGTGTAGGCGGTGGCACCGAAGAGATCCGGGGTGGGCACGAGCGCTCGCAGGGCTGGCATTTCCAACTCATCCGGCGCCAGGCGCTTGAGTTCGGCTATCTCAGAAAGTTTGAAGACTCGCTCTTCTTTAATTGATTTGGAAGGCCGCCAGACGAATTTTATGCTGTCTGGGGGAACGTCCGTGGCGACCCCTTCCAAGGTGGTGCCGTCTTTTAATTTCAGGGTATCCGCCAGCACCACGCTCATCAAGGCGAGGGGCAGGCTGAGGCTGCAGGCGAGGCGGAGGCCCCGGGCAGGAGTGGAGATTCGTTTCATTAGTGCTTTGGTTAAGTGGGTTTGCGTGAAGGGGACCTTCCATCGATGATGGATCGTGCGACCACGATTTTCCAAGGATGGACCCTGCGCAGGAATGCGACATTTCCGTCAGGGCTCGCCATGTTGCAACGATTTCCCCCGGGCACTCAAGAGAAAAATTGGGTGGGGAGCGTGAAATTGACGAAAATCCAGACCCCAGGGCAGGAAAAATCACCGAATTGGCTTTTGCGGGAGTGCAGAATGCGTGCGAAAAATAACGTATGACGGATTTTGATGTAATCATTTTGGGCGGAGGGCCCGCAGGCAGCACGGCGGCAACGTATCTCGCCCGCAGTGGGCAACGGGTGCTGATTTTGGAACGCGAGTCGTTTCCAAGGTTTCATGTGGGGGAGTCGCTGCTGCCATATAATCGGCGGATTTTTGAGGAAATGGGGTTGCTGGAGGAAATCGACGACCAGGGTTACATGGTGAAGCACGGGGCTCAGTTTTGGCTAGGAAATGGGCGGCGGCATGTGGAAATCTTGTTTCGCGAAGGGCATTTCAACGAGGAGTTCACCGCGTTTCAGGTGGAACGAAGTCAGTTCGACGAGTTGCTGTTGCGCCATGCCTCAAAGCAGGGGGCTGAGGTGCGGGAAGCTTGCACGGTTATGGCGACTGAAGTGACCGAGCAGGCAGTTAGTGCAACCTACCAAAACGCCTCGGGAGAGCATCGGGTAACCGGGAAATTCCTGATTGATGCGACGGGACAGGCGAATTTCACGGGCAACGCAGCGGGCCTCAAAGTGCCGTATGCCGGGCACCGGAAGGTGGCGATTTTTGGGCACTTCACCGGGGTGAAGTTGCCCCCTGGGGACAAGATGGGGGACATCATTATTATCCGGCTGGAGGACGGTTGGTTCTGGCTGATACCGTTGAGTGAGGAAAAAGTTAGCGTCGGACTGGTCTGCGATGTGGCTCGCTTCAAGGCCAGCGGATTGAGCCCGGAGGCCATGTTCGACAGCGTGGTGGCGGAGCAGCGGGCCGCGCAGGAGCGGATGGAGCAAGCAATCCGGGTGGGGAAAATTCATGTTATTTCAGATTACTCCTACCAGAATCGGCAATTCGTGAGTCCCCGGCTGGTGAGGGTGGGGGATGCGGCGGGATTTCTGGACCCCATTTTCAGCAGTGGCGTGTATCTCGCGATGACTTCCGGGCGGGATGCCGCGCGCGGGGTGGCGGGAGCCCTGGCCAGAAATAAGTCCATGACTGCGGAACTGCGTCGCTACCAGAAGCAGTTGCGAAAGGAAATGGGCCTGTATTGGAGCCTGATCCAACGCTACTATACCACGCCGTTCATTGATCTATTCATGGATCCCGATCCGCCGCTGCAATTACGGTCAGCGGTGAACAGTGTCTTGGCGGGACGCCTGCACCAATCATGGAGTGTGCGCTGGCGGTTGTGGGTGTTCTATTTTCTGGTCAAACTCCAGCGCCGTTTCGCTTTGGCACCGCGGACAAATTTCTCAAGATAGGGCTCGGCAGATATTAACTTTGGATTAAGATAAAAATTTCCGAAGAAATCCCACCAGAAACGTTGACACTGGGGTGAAAAAAATTGTAACGATTTCGACAACTAGTCTCCGGGATTTTCTCCCGCAGACCACGGCCTCGCATTTCCGCCATGATCGAAGTAAAAGAACCACCACCAAAACCGACCACCGACGCATCTCCTGCTGGCAGCGCAGCGGCTCCATCCGCTCCGCCCAGCAAGAAAGGCGCGCCCGCGCTGGGGCCCAGCCGCAAGGGGGTGAAGGATCAGATCATCGAGCGCTATGAGAAGAAATATCTGATCCATCCGCGTCTGATGCCGCAGATCCGCAAGTGGATGGAGCCATTCGTCATTCCTGATCCCAACGCCAAGGGAGCGGTGCCAGAATATACCACGACGACCATGCAGTTGGACACCCCGTTCATGCATCTGGCCATTGCCGGGGAGCGCTACATGTCCTCCCGCTTCAAAATGCGGATCCGCACTTACGGTTACGATGCCAATCCGAAGAATGCGGTGTTCATTGAACTCAAGCGGCGGGTGCAGAATGGAATGGTGGTCAAAAGCCGTTCCATGATGACCCGGGCCATGTGGCATCCCCGGTGCATTACGCATCCCAACACTGCTCCGATGCTCAAGTCGCCCAAGGACAATTCGAACTTTATGGACTTTTGTCGTTTGGCCAGCGAACTCGGAGCGCGTCCGAAAATGCTCATCCGCTACATCCGCGAGTCTTACTTCAGCGCTAATGACGATTACGCACGGATCACGTTTGACCGTCGGGTTTCCTACCGTCCGCATCACACGTGGAATCTGGTGGGTCCGGAATATACCGACTGGAAATGCTGGCGACCAATTGATACCACCTTTGGGATGGGGCAGGATTTTTCCCCCTACATTCTGGAGTTAAAGTCCATGGCTGATTCCCCCACTTGGATGTTGGAAATGGCAGAGCGCTTCAACCTGGCTCCGGTCGGCTTCTGCAAATATGCCACCGCCATGAGGTTGGAGAACGCCTCCATCAACGGCATTTCCTACGATCATGAGACCCACAACCTCATGCCTTACCAACAAGTGTTTTATTGACTTTAGCTCCCGCTTTTCGAGAAATCGCCACGATTACTTGAAATTCCTTTGCATTACTCCGCTGCGTTTGCAGAATCCACCTTCCCGACCCGACTTCCCCCAGTTCACCAACTGACCCCTCACTAACATTTTTAATTACTACCGTTCATGCCCGTTGATGCTCTCCCCTTATTCGACGCCCTGGGTGCCACGCACTCCCTTGAGGCGATCGAAGTCTTTTATACCTTGGTCATCGCTTTCGTGCTTGGGTTGACCACGGCCAATGTTTATCGCTATACCCATCAGGGGTTCAGCTTCCAGCGCACGTTCCTGCACACGCTGGTCTTGGCGCATATCGTCATCGCGATCATGATCATGGCCATCGGCAACAACATGGCTCGCGGCTTGGGGATTTTGGGCGCGATGGCGTTCATTCGTTTTCGGAGTGCGATTCGAGATCCGCGAGACGTGATGTTCCTCTTCGTTTCACTTGCCGTGGGTATTTCCTGTGGCGCGCAAGTCTTCATGGTGGCCATTCTTGGGACGGTGTTCTTTGGTGCCGTCAGCTTCTTCCTGGCTTGGTCGCCCTTTGCCTCCCGGCGGGAATTCGAAGGCTTGCTGCGGTTCATGCTCCCGCCAGAGTCTGCTTCCCGCACCGAGTTAGATCGCATTTTCTCCACCTACTGTTCGCGCACCGAGGTGATTGCCACCCGGGAAGCCATTCAAGGCGAGGTCATCGAGTATGCTTACCAAGTGCGCTTGATCGATCCCACCTACAAAACTGACCTGGTCGATGCGGTGGCCAAACTGCCGGATGCTCAGGAAGTGAGCTTGGTGATGCAACGCACCACCGTCGAAGTTTAATAACCTTTTTGCTCGTCATCCCTCATGTCCTATAATCATCCGAATCAACTTACCAAACCCAAAGGGAAAAATTTCGCGCTGCGTCGGGTTACCAATTTCTGGCCTCTCCTCGTCTGGATCGGTGCCATCTGCGTGGCTGTCTGGACCTATAATCAAGGCGTGGTCTTCCGCCGACTGAACGGAGCGGTGGACGTCTATCAAGAAAACGTTTCTCCCAAGGAGGACGGAAATTTTGACCGTCTGGCAGAAAAGATCTACCGCGGGGCGCATGTCGCGCAGGACCAGATCGTGGCCTACATGCGGCATGATGAACTGGATGAAAAGATCAACATCCTAAAGCACGAAATCGACACCCGTCGCACCGAGCGGCTCCGTCATTACGACGAAGACCTTTTAAAAATTGACTCCGATCTCCGTGAAATCGATGGGGATCTGGTGACTTCTCAGGCAGAACAAGAGGCCTGTAAATTTGAAATCGACACGATCACCAAGCGGGTGAACACCTTTGCGCCCAATGCGGCCATGGGCGACAAGGAGGCCATGATCAGTCAGTTTGCCGCAGAATTCCGCATCAAACTTGCCAAATCCAAAGCCCTGGCCGAGGTGCGCAAGATTGATAAGGATAAAGTGCAGAACGAGCGCGATCGCATGAAGCAAGAGCGGGATGCACTGGCTGCGGAAACGGATGTTAGGAATTATGCCGAACGCAATCAAGCGGCCCAGTTGGCGCAATTGGAGTTGCGCACGCAGCGCCTCACCATTCGGGCCGCCCGTGGTGGTATTGTCGATTTGATCCTCAAGGAACCAGGCGAATACGTGAAGCAAGGGGAGGGAATTCTGAAAATTGTGGGTGCCCCGACTCAGATCGTGGGCTTTCTGGCGCAGGATCAGTTGAAGAATATCACTGAGGGGAGGAAAGTCTATATCACGTCCACCAAGGATCGGAATCTGGTTTACGAAAGCAAAGTCAACTTCCTGGCTCCCCGCATGAACAGTGTGCGGGACGTTTCTGCCGGAGCGGCTGCAAGCCGACTCTTTGGTCGGGACGTCATTTGCGAGTATCCCGCTGGCAGTAATTTGCTCCCCGGTCAGACCGTTATCATTTGGCTGGATCATCCCGGAGACGTCCCCTGGCTCAACAAATTATTGAGCAATGAAGACGCCGGGAGTGGCAAATGAGCATGGTTTGTTTAATCATGCTTAATAAAGTCACTGGTTTCTCTGTTGACACTGGAAATTGGCCTAGTAGATTCCGCCTCCTTTTCTGGCCCAGCAGGCACAGTTTTGCCATTCCGTGGCCATCGCGTCGTGCACGGCAACGCTCTGCGCATTCTGTCCCTCTAACTCCTACCCTTCCCAACGTAATTTTATGTCGAAACGCACCTACCAACCCTCCAAGCGGACCCGCAAACAACAGTTCGGCTTCCGTAAACGCATGTCCACCAAGAATGGGCGTGATATTCTCCGCCGCCGTCGTGCCAAAGGCCGTCTGCGCTTGATGCCGAAGGGCGTCGAAGTGCATTTTGCCCGTCACACTCAGGCCTAATTTCCACTTTCTGGCATGGCGGAGTCGGTGCGTTCCAATCGCTGACTCCGCCATGTTCATTTGCTCCGTTTCATGTCATGGGATTGCCGAGTGTTCGTCGCATGACCAAGCCGGGAGAGTTCGCCACAGTGCGAACCAAGGGGCGCGCTCGCTCCGGGCGGTTGATGACGCTGGCATTGTGGTCGGGTGATCCGAGTGCGGATGAAATTAGTCCACCGCCAGAACCAAAGGTTTCTGAGAAGCTGCGGTTTGGTTTCACGCTCACGAAACGCTTGGGAAACGCCGTGAAACGGAATTTGCTCCGCCGTCGCCTCCGCGAAATTGCCCGCACGGCCAGTCCTGTCATCCCAGGAAAAGGAATGCTCGTGACGATCCCCCGGCCCATTGCGGTGCAAGCGTCGTTTCAGGAATTAGCCGCTGAGTGGCATTATTTGGCGGGGAAACTGGAGTTGATTCCCCGGGGTGTCCGTCCCGCCGTCCCGTCAGTGCTGCCGCCCGTGCCGATGCCATGAAATGGTTGCTCATCAAATGTGTGCGGTTTTATCAGATTGCCGTCTCGCCCATCCTGCATCGGCTGGGTGGACCCACGGCAGGCTGTCGGTTTATTCCCACTTGTTCTCAATATTTCATTGAGGCGGTGCAGGCGCATGGTGCTTGCAAAGGCAGTTGGTTGGGGCTCAAACGCATCCTGCGCTGCAACCCCTGGGGCGGATTCGGTGAGGATCCCGTTCCGCCAATTACTAAATCCTCCGGCAAATGCACTTGCCATCCCCCGCAATCTGAAGTCTAGCCTCACTCTCCCCCTCCTTTCTTCCCACCCCCGTCATTCGTCTTTAGACCACGTCATTCCCTTTCTGCATGAAAAAACTCGATAAAATGGACATCATCGTCATTCTCCTAACGGGATTGGCGCTGTATTATTTCATGTTTGTGCTCAAGCCTGCGCCCAAGCCGGTTCCACAGGTGGACGCCACTTCGGAAAAGGCCAAAGCCGCCGACGGCACTCCCAAAGTTGAAGGCCCGACCACCACCACCCCGGAAGCACCAGCGGTTCCGCCAGCAGCCAAAGAGCAACTGGTGGAGTTCGACACCAAGGCGGCCAAATACATCTTCACCACGGCCGGCGGAGGCATCAAATCTTTGTCCACCGCCGAAGCTCCCTTTGCTGGTAAAACGATCCAAGAATTGAACCTAAAAGGCGAAGGAGCCATCGGCAGTATTTCCAGGATCGAAGGGGAAGTGGATACCAAGCCATGGGCTATCAAGGCCCAGACTGACAAATCGATTACTTTTGAAACCACCACCAAGGACGGCATCGTCATCACGAAGCATTGGAGTCAGGTGGCAGGGGAGGATCCGCTCCAGGGCCCGGGGTATTTGTGGGATTTGCAAATTTCCTTCCAGAATAACAGCGAGGAAACCTTCACTCCAGACTCGTATTCGATCTATGTTGGTGCGGATACTCAAGTCCATTCAGTGGACCCTTATGTTCTGGTGGGACTATTCGCGGGTGGGAAAGGACAGGAAGTGCATGTGGGTGATTTCGATGAAAGCAAGGCGTTGGGCTTCCTTTGGGTGCGACGTGCAGCCCGATCCACGATCAGTGAGACCTTGGGGCAGGCCGCTTGGGTTAGCGTCAACAGCCGATATTATTCCACCATCGTGACCTCCATGGCGCAGGAAAAGTCGGATGCCAAAATGTGGGCTCGTCGCTTTGAGGACAAGGTTAAAGAAGGCGAGACGGTGGCGAACGTTAAAGGGATTCACGCCGGGTTTGGCCTGCCCACTGCTAAAATTGAGAAGGGCAAGGCGCAGAGCTTCAATTATCAAGTCTATGCCGGCCCCCGCTCCGGAACCCTGCTGGGTAAAATTGAGCAGGATCGCGTCGAAACCATGTTCTATGGCATGACCGGTGGCCTCAGTAAATTGTTCCTGTGGGCGCTGAATTTTTTCCATGGACTCACGAGCAGCTTTGGTCTGGCGGTCGTGTTTCTCACCCTGTGCGTGCGGATCGTCATCTGGCCGTTGCACATTAAGGCTACTCGCAGCATGAAGCGCATGGGGTTGCTGGCTCCCATGATGACGGAGATTAAGGAGCGCTACAAAGCGAAGCCCCCTTCCCCGGATACCCAACGGGCCCAGCAGATGGAGATGATGGGGCTGTATCGTGAGTATGGCATCAATCCACTCGGTGGATGTCTGCCCCTGCTGCTGCAAATGCCCATCTTCTTCGGCTACTTCGGGATGCTGAACCATGCCGTGGAAATGCGCGGGCATTCGTTCCTATGGGCGCACGATCTGACCCTGCCGGACACCGTTTTGCATCTCTTTGGGTTCCCCATCAATCCGCTGCCACTCCTAATGACCATCACCATGTTCATCCAAATGAAGCTGCAGCCCACTCCGCCGAGCACGGATGAGAATCAGAAGCTGCAAATGAAGATCATGAAGTTCATGCCGCTGATGTTCCTCGTCTTCTGTTATTCCTATGCCAGCGCCCTGGCCCTTTACTGGACCGTGCAAAACATCGTTTCCATCTTCCAGACCCAATTGGTGAAACGGATGCCGGAACCGCAGTTGACCAAGCGCGATCCCCGCAAGCCACCAACCGCCGGTTCAGGCCGCTTCGGTGGCGGTGGTGCTCAGCCAGAAAAGCCCAAGGGCCCCAGCCAACCCCGCATCGGCGGTGGCGGCAAGAGCGCCTTCAAAGGCTAAGGCTGCCGCTCCCAAATCAGACATTCAACCCCAACAACCACTCCTCCTAACAACCAACAAATCCACTGAGAATTCCAGTGAGCGAAACTTTTCACTTGCGCCCCCTGACTTCTTAGCTAAATACAGCGACTCTTATGGCAAAATCTTCTTGGCTCGAACGCGACAAACGCAAACGCAAAACTGTTGAAAAATACGCTGACCTCCGCAAGGAACTCAAAGCGAAAGGTGACTACGTGGGACTTTCCATGCTCCCCCGGGACGCTAGCCCGACTCGTCTCATCAACCGTTGTGCCGTCTCTGGACGTCGTCGCGCATTCATGCGCCGCTTCCACCTCAGCCGTATTTCCTTCCGTGAATTGGCCAATGCAGGGATGATTCCCGGCGTGACCAAATCCAGTTGGTAAGTCTTCATTACCAGCAGTTCCATTTCCAACCAGCGGATGCCTCCCAAGGGCATCCGCTTTTTCCTGCCTTCATCGCATGAGCGGGGGTGGTAGCAGTCCGCCGGACGGCGGTAAATCCAATGATCCGCGCCCTGGCCTGTGGTGGGTTGGTCCGTGGGTGGGTCCGCCTCAAGGCGGGACTCCAACTGATGTGGGGGGCGGGATACGGCGTAGGCGCGTCAGGGAGGGGGCGTAGGGGCAACTAGCATACGGCGTAGGCGTGTTGGGGAGGGGGCGTAGGGGTGACTCGCATACGGCGTAAGCGTGTTGGGGAGGGGGCGTATGCGGGTCGCAATGGGGGCGTATGGGCGTGGCGTATACGGGGGGGGCGGCGCTGGTATACGGGGGGTGCCGGTCGCGCACCCGCCGTATGCGGCACCGGCATACGGGGGGTGCGGGACTAGGTGGTGATGAGGTTGGCGTAGGTGTAGCTGTGGATGCTGCCGTTGCTGAGGGCGGTTACACGCGCGGTCGGCGGTCCACTGAAGCCGGCGGGGACGAGGACGCGGAGGCGGCCGGGGTCCATGGTTCCGTAAATGGTGGCGCGGACTTCCGCACACGACAGGAGCGTGGCGAGGAAGCTCTGGATGACGGCCTCCACCTGCGGGCCAGCGACACCTGTGGCGGCGGTGATGGCGGTCGCTCAGCCTTCGGTGGGGCGCCCGCCGATCAGCGTCTGCCACACGGTGAAATCGTCCTCCAGCACGGCCAGATCCGCTTGGTAACCGGGCTCGATTCTCCCTAAATGCGGCCATCCGAGCGATTGGGCTTGGTTCCAACTGGTGGTGGCCACGAGGTCTTTCAGGGGCAGGCCGGTCAGCTCTGCGACATTTCTTAGGCCGTGATTGAGCAGGAGGGTGCTCCCCGCTAAGGCACCATTTTTCAAGCGGGCTGCGCCATCGTGCACGGAAACGCTGAGGCCGCCGACGATGAAGTCCCCATCGGGGAGGTGGGAGGCCGCAATGCTGTCGGTGATGATCATGAGCTGGCGCAGGGGCTTCAATCGGAAGACGAGCTGGAGCATATCGGCCGAGAGATGCAGACGATCACAGATCAACTCGATGAGGATGTCTGGATCTTGTAATCCTGCTCCCACAATCCCAATTTCCCGATGGTGCAGGGGCGTCATCTGGTTGCAGAAGTGCGTTAGGTGGGTCAGCCCGGCTGCTTTAGCTTCGACGAACTGGGCGTAGGTGGCGGCGGTGTGGGCCAGGCTGGTGATGAAGCCACGTTGCTTGGCTCCGCGGATGAACTCCATGCCGCCGGGCATTTCCGCGGCCAGGGAAATGATGGCGATGGGGGCGATCTGATGCATCCGATCCATCTCCGCGAGGTCCGGCGGTCTGACGAAGGCTGGGTTCTGGGCTCCCAGACAATTTGGATTCAAAAATGGTCCCTCGATATGCACCGCCGGAGCCTGGGCGAACGCTGGATCGCGCTGGTAAGCGGCCACGGTTTGCAGGCACTGCGTTAATTCCTCCGGGGAACTGGTCAGCGTGGTCGGAAGAAATGTAGTGACGCCCTCTTTAAGTTTGGCGGCCGCCATGGTGCGCAGGCTGGCCAACTCACCCACGCAGGCATCTCCGCCGCCAGCCCCATGGGTGTGAAGGTCGATAAAACCCGGCAGCACGCGCCGACCAGCGACGTCGATGATACGGTCCGCCCTTGGCAATGGATGACCAGCCGGGTGGATGGCGTGAATTGTAGCATCACGGACTTCGATCCCTACGTTAGGTAAATCCAGACCGGGGGAAATGAGGTGGCAGTTTTTGAGCAGGAGCGACATGAGAATGGTTTAGCAGTAAGCGAAGGATCCCAGTGGAACAAGTGCCGCTACGAATTAGAATGTGAGCTGCACGGGCATGGTTGCACTTTGCTGGATTCCATGGATGGTGCTCGCATGGACTTTACTGTTGATGAATTTCTTAAAGTGGCTGGTCAATTCCAACTCGGGGGATTGGATACGGAGGCGCAACACCCGCTGACGTTGGACCTGAGTCGTCAGGCGCAGCAGGATTTGCCGGCAGGCATTGCGGCGTTAAAGGCCGTGGATCTGCTCGCGCTGGAAATCATGGAGCAGAAGGCGTCGGGGCTGCCAGCGCTGGCCGCCTCCATTGGGCAAACGTTGCAGGCGGGGCATCGGATCTACCTGTGTGGTTGCGGAGCTACAGGGCGGCTGTCGCTTAGTTTGGAGTTGTTCTGTCGCCAGGGGTTGTTGCCACCGGGCTATGAATCACGGGTGATTGCGTTTATGGCTGGTGGGGACTTGGCGTTGATTAAGGCGATTGAGAAATTCGAGGACCATCCGGAATATGGCGCCCGGCAACTGGACGAGTTGGGGTTTGCCGAAGGTGATCTGTTGATTGCGAGCACGGAAGGTGGGGAGACGCCTTGGGTCATTGGGGCCACGGAGCGCGCGGCGGAATGCTCCAGTAATCGCCCGTGGTTCCTCTATTGCAATCCTGATGAGGAACTCATCGCAGTGGCGGAGCGCTCGCGTCGGGTGATCGAGAATCAGCACATTCGGAAACTAAATTTGGCCGTAGGCCCGATGGCGCTGGCTGGCAGCACGCGGATGCAATCCAGCACCGTGCTCATGGCCGCGATTGGCTTTGCGATCCAGCATCGGGATGATCCGGCGGGTGCGGCGGCTGAGGTGGGGGTGTTTAAACGCTTGTTGGAAAAAACCGATTTCTCAACCCTGGCACCGTTCACGGCGGCAGAAGCGAGGGTATATGCTCAGGGCGGTCGCGTGCTGTATGAGCCGGGGGCCTATGGCATGACGGTCATAACCGACACCACCGAGCGTGCTCCGACGTTCACGCTGCGGTCGTTTGAAAATCAATTGAAGCCGGAGGAACCAGCCAGTTGGTGTCATCTGCATTTATGCGGGGTCCCCAATGGCCATGCCGCGTGGGAGGCGCTGCTACAGCGTGCGCCCCGGCCCTTGGAGTGGGAAGGCGTGCGGTCCCTGGCGGGAGCGGAGGTGTTGGCGGGTTATGATTTCTCCGATGCCCTCATCGCCAAGCGCGCGGTGCGGACTAACGGTCAGCATCACGAGCATTTCGTCATCACGGATACTCCCAATGGATTCCGCTGGGAGTTCATGGGCTTGCGGCAGGAGTTCGACTTTGGGACGGTCTCGTTCTTTATGAAGAATCTCCTGCTGAAGTTGCTGCTCAATACCCACAGCACGCTGATCATGGGGCGCTTGGGTCGCTATGAGGACAATCTCATGACGTTTGTGAAGCCCAGTAACCTGAAGCTGATCGACCGTGCCATCCGCTATGTGCGCCTGCTGTTGAAACGTCGCACGGGCAATGATCTAACTTACGAGCAGGTCGCGCGTCAGTTGTTTATTGAAGTGGAGGGACTGGGGGCAGAGGAGGCCATTGTGCTGCGGACGTTCCATGCGTTGCTGGAGCAGTAGTTCAGGGCTTCAGCCCGTCAAACCCTCCCCGTGAATCAGACGTCTGAACTCACCCGGGACAGGCCTGCGCGCTAAAGCCTAATGGCGCTTACTTAGGGCCCAAAACCTTGTGGTATCAGCTTTGCCGAGGTTTGGCTAGCAGCACAACCGACTTGGCCCCGCCCCAAAGCTGCTCGCAAAGTAGCCGTCATCGCTCCGCGTGACGGCAGGCGTTGGCGTGCGCATTCGAGTTCGGAGCCAGTCTGCCTAGCGCAGGACGGCGTTGGCATCACCGGCGCATGGCAGGGCCGCTGGCGTATGGTGATTCGTAGCGGTGGCGGGACAGGGAAATCGCGCTGGTCATCACGCGGAGCGATGATGACTACTTTAAGGGACCGTAGTCCTGGGCTTCAGCCCGTTGCACCCTCCCCGTGAATCAGACGTCTGAACTCACCCGGGACATGCCTGCAGTCCGGCGGACTGCTCCCACACTCGATGTTAGGGCGCGGCCAGGCTTTTGAAATAGAGGATGATTGCTTCGATCTGGCGGTCGGAGAGGATGCCCAGGTAGGGCGGCATGCCAGTGTCAGGGTTGGCGAAGCCTTTACGCACCTTGGCGGTAGGGGTGAGGATGGATTCTTTGATGTAGGCTGCGTCCACGGAGACCGTTTTACCGGTGGTTAGGAGGGCCTCGCCTCCGAAGGAATGGAACCAACTGGGGCCTTTCATACCTTCCATTTTGCCATCGATGCTGTGGCAGGAAAGACAGCCCATTTGCAAGGCCAGGTGGTGTCCAGCCTCGGCGGTGGGCGTGAAATTTGCATCCGCTGTTTCCGCACTAACACCGGGAGCCTGCATGATGGCTGGGGAAATTCTGGCAGCGGCAAAGTCCAATTTTTCCAGCGAACGAATCGTGAACTCGGCCAGATTCTTGCAGGGAATTCCGGAGGCTAACTTCACATTCCACTCGACCTGCAGCTGCATTACCGGTGCCATGTTATCCAAACGCAGGAAAACGCTGCGGGCGTCCTGGCTCAATACTGCGCCCACCACGGGCAGGAATTCATGACCCGGCGTGCCATCGAGTTTGTAGTGAGCGGAACCGTAGTCCTTGCTGCGCTTGTAGTTCCAACGCTGCGCGATAAACGCCCCTGGCGCGGCCAGGGAAAATTCATCCAAGGGTTCGGCAAAGGTAAGCACGACGCCTTCCGCCACCGCGCGCACGTTGGTCGGCTGGGGATTAGGTTTTCCGGTAGTCCTAACGCGTTTCAGACCGCTGATTTTCTTCGCATCCGCGCCCCAGATTTGCAGCCCGCAGAGATAGAGCGATCCATCCACCGGATGAATGGAGCCCTTCAGCAACGGGATATCCAGCTTCCAATCCATGGGCACCACGGCAGCTTGCTTGCCGTCTTCCGGCAGGAAGGCCTCGAACACCGCAGACTTGAAATAAGCCAAGTGCAGCAGGTGACCTTCCAGTGATCCTAACTTGGAATTGACGGCCCAGACTTGGCCCGCCGCACTCTGGTTGAGTTCATGCGGGATCCAGCACGTGGCCTCGGTCACGATTGGAGGAGTGGGCGCGGGAGCGGCATCCGGGTAACCGTAGAAGGCCCCTGGCTGCACTAAATGAATCGGGCTGGTGGGAATGTAGTTTCCCTGTTGATCCGAGGCGCTAAGCACGCCGGTCTTCGGATGGATGCCCAGATACGGTTGCCGCAGTCCATTGCAAACCTCAGTCACCGTTCGCCCATCTGCTGACACTTCGTAAATGCGTCCGGCCCCATCTCCCTTGTTGGTAAGTTGCTGTCCGCCTTTGCAGATGTAGAATCCGCCACCGGGCTTCTTCACCATGTCCATGGGGTATTCCCGCGTCTCGGCGGTCTGGATGTAGGCATTGCAGAAGGTCTCGTAGCGTTCACACACACCGTCCTTACCGAGGTGTAATTTGATGATGCCGTTGCGAGTGAAGGTGTAAATTTTACCATTCACCACCGCCACGCTCTGTGGTTCACCCAAGCCGCTGGCAATGCGCTGCCAGGTGACTTTGGCCAAATCCCCTGACAAACCGGAGGCGATCCAAATATCGCCATCCAGCGTGCATAGAACAGCCCGGCCATCAGGAAAGAAATCCATTCCGCTCATCCGCACATTTCGTTTCCAGGGATTGGCTAGAGGAAGAGAAATGTCGTCGATGGCGTAGGCTGCGGAGTTGTCGGCCAAAGTTGCTGTGGTCGTGATTTTAGGCGCAAACAACGATTTAACATCATGTGGCTTCGCAACCGGAACGGCGGCTGTTTTTGCCATAAGGAATGCCCCATACCCCGCCATTCCACTGCCTAGCCTGCTACTTTTAAGCTCTACTGGAGTTGGGATTCCAGCCTGATCCAAGACTGGGCTTGGCCCGCTCGAACGTTCAATGTAGATGCTTGCGACAGAGTCTGTGCGCTTAACTGTCCAGCGATGCAGGAGGCGCTTACCTTGAATCTCATAGTGGACAGTGCCCGAATGATCCACCCCCAGCCACCGCCCCATTTCCCGAGGCACTGGCCCGCGTCCTAGCTCACGTGCATCCGCCGGAACTGGCCGGGGATCCGGCACCACCTTGCCATCAATGGTCCAGCCGAAGTAGCGGCCAGTGGCTGCCAGCGGTTTCCCAATTGGCTTCGGCAGATCCTTCTGCCCGGGTTCGGATTTCTTATTGAAAGTGTTATAAGAAATGGAGGCAATGCTCGTGAAAGTCAGGAAATTCCCATCTTTATCGCCCTCCCAGATCCCCGCCACCCGCAGCAAATCCGTATCATAGCAGACGAAAATATTATTCCGCAGCTTCAGAATCACGCCTCGCACCACCAGGTTTTCCTTGGGGAAACCCTGCTTTTCCCAATCCCGAAAGTCCACCACCGATTCCAGAAACGGCATCGCAGGCTCCGCATACGGGCCGAAGGTTTGGGCGTGGAGTTGGAGTGTGCAACAGAAGAACAGGAGCAGATATTTCATCGCTTCGGAAGTAGCGTTTCGAGGTGGCGATGCCAAGCAGCAATCCACCATAAACGAGGACCGCCATCGGGACTAATCCGCAATCACCTCGACGACCACGCGGCGGTTCTTTTGGCGGCCTTCAGTCGAATCCGCAGGATGCAGCGGATGGGTTGAACCAGCGGCCACCACCTGTAGTTTCTCCGCCGACAAGCCCCGACTGACGAGAAACTTGGCCAGGGATTGAGCGCGCAGGGCGCTCTGCCGATAGTTGATATCCTCTGAACCTTCTTTATTAGCATGACCCGTGAGGCGGAATTTCGCCCCCGGAGCCTGCGCCAGCACTTTTTGCACATCCGTCCAGATGCGTTGGTATTCGGAGGTTGGAACGTGATCCGAGAGTCCGTAGAAGATCGGCGTGAGGACGGGGACCGAGGCCAGATCACGAGCCGCTAGTTTAGCCTGGAGTTGGGCCACGGTGGCCTCGAGTTCCGTCACCTTGGCCTTGAGGCGGGCGGTTTCCTCCGCGGTGGCAGTGGGGTTTTGCTTGGTGGCCTGAGTCAGGCGCAACGCCCGCTCGCGCATGGCCGTGAGTTCGGCCTCCTGGGCTTTCATGTCGCGCTGGAGCGATTGCATCAGATCGCTCAGCGTCTCCACCTGTTCCTGCGCTTGCTTGAGTCGCTCCTGCAGTTCGGTCACCGTGTTTGGCTCGGCACACAGCATCACCACCGAGCTGAACCAGCCCGGTATCCAGATGAGGGAAATGCTTCTTTTCACTTGTGACGGCAGCTTGGGAGGGTGGTCCTGCGGTCCGAGGAACACGCCTAGTTAGCGTGAATTCTTTCGTGAAACAATCGAAAAAAGACGGGAGGCGCAGAAATGCTTTTCTTACTTGCGCAATGTTAAGCTGTGCTGACCTTTGGCCACATGAAATTTATCTGGTTCCTTGCCTTCCGCTATCTTAAGCCTCGTGGCACGTTCTTTTCCATCATCACGCTGCTCTCGATTGTTGGCGTAATGTTAGGCGTGGGCGTCCTGATCGTGGTGATTGGTGTGATGAGCGGCTTCGAACGCAACATTAAACAAAACATTCTCGGCCTGCAGGCGGAAATCGTCTTGAGTGAGTATTCACAAGTTTTGGATGAGAGCGGGAAGGCGCTGCCACGGCCACCGGACTGGGTGGATTGGAGGAAATGTCGCGAGTTGGCGAAGGCCATGCCGCACGTGAAATCGGTGTCGCCCTACATCAATCTCATCACCCTGATCGAACCGGACGTGCAGGGAAATGCCGAACCGCAGGTGGCCAACTTCCTGGGATTGGATCCCGATGACCCTGCCAATGAGGCGCAGTTGACCAAGCTGAAGAAGATGATGATAGCTGAGTCGGAGGGTGGCGGAGTCTTCGATCTGGGATCGGGTGCCAAGGGGGATAACATTGTGATCAATCGAAAACTGGCAAATCGACTCGGAGTGGGGGTGGGGGACAAGGTGAACACCTTTTCCCCGGAGATGATGAAGGAAGTGCGCGGTGCTTGGAAGCGGTGGGAGGCTACTAAAGACAAGCCTGAGGAGCGCAAGACGGCCGAGGATGAAATGAGCAAATTGCTGGTGCCGACGGAATTTTACGTGGCGGGGATGTTTGATTCTCCGGCGCATTCAGACTTCGTGATCTTTTCCCTCGATAGCGCGCAGACCCTAAGTGGCAAGGCGGGCTCAGATTTCATTACGGGTCTGGCGGTGGCCACCGAGGACCCGCTGGCGGCTGATTCCACGTTCCGGGCGATGCTGGATAATCCCCAAATGCCGCCCAACTGGGGTGGTCATACTTGGATTGACGCGAATCGGAATTTCTTCAACGCGATTCAAAACGAACGCAGCATGATGTTTCTCGTGCTGATGATCATCGTGGTGGTGGCCGCATTTTCCACCATGATCAGCATGATTATCTTTGCAGTGCAGAAACGACGGGAGATTGGCATGGTGCGGGCGCTGGGGGCCACCACGCCGCAGATTCTGGGCATCTTCACGGTGCAGGGAATGATTATTGGTCTGGTGGGTGTCATTGCTGGCGTCATTGCTGGCAAGACCGTCCTGCATTTCCGTAATCCGATTCGCACTTGGCTCAGTCAGAAGCTCCACATCGATATCTTTCCGGCCGATATTTACGGCCTCAGCGAGTTGCCCGCGTATTTGCGCCCCGAGGACTTGAATATGATCTGTATCGTCTCCTGGTCGCTTTGCACGGTGGCAGCTTTGTTGCCTGCATTTATGAGCACCCAGGGTAATCCTGCCAAAGAACTCCGGGGTGGGTCGCAATAGAAACCAGGGTCATGATTCTAGAACAACTCCGCTAACTACTTGCATTCTGGCCTTAAACTTGCTCTAATTACTTCGGCGGCTTCCCGCCTGATGAAACAACCTTATGGAAACAATACCGCAATGCGCTGCCACTTCCCGTGTGGAACCAGCGACCATCGAAGACCTGAATGAACTCACCAATTTGGTGATGTCGCTCCTGTCTATGGAAGAAGATTTCGTCGTGGATCGGGAAAAGCAGCGCCAAGGCTTGAAGCTCATCCTGGAGCAACCAAACCGCGGTCGCATTTTCGTGGTGCGTAACGAGCATAAACTCATCGGCATGGTGAACCTGTTGTTCACCATTAGCACGGCTGAGGGTGGTTTTGTCATCCTAATGGAGGACGTAATCCTGCTGCCCGAGCACCGGGGGCAGGGCTACGGTGGGATGCTGTTGAAGTATGTGATCGATTTCGCCAAAAAGAAGGACTTCAAACGCATCACCCTGCTGACCGATAAGATTAACGCCGAGAGCCAGAACTTCTTCACGCGTCATGGCTTCCACCATTCGCATATGATCCCCATGCGCTGGATCGCCAGCGAGCAGGCCGAGTAAAGGTCGCGAGTGGGGTGAATGGTCCATATGCCCCTGACAAACCCCAAAATCACCCTTGCCTGACTGGCAGGTATCCTGATCCTTCCCTAGCATGTCCTCACAGCCTCAGTCACCCTCAGAAACTCCCGTTCCGCCCAAAAAGCGCGTTTCCCGCTGGTTCTGGATCGCCCTGGTGCTGCCCGCAGTAGCGTTGGATTTTTCCACCTTGTTCACTGGCAAGCATTACGCGGTGCCCGCAGATGCCCGGGCCCATCAACTGGAACGCGCCGGCACTTGGCTGGCTTGGTCCATGGTGGGACTGATGGTATTCCTGGGGCTCTTTATCGGATGCTTGGTCTGGCGTTTCCGCCGACTTTCCCGCAATCCAGATCCGGGTTTGGTCCTGCTGGATGAGTTATACCAGGATTCCCTAGCGGAAAAGGCGGGTCGGAAATCAAGCGGAGCACCATCCGGCGGCTCCCCACCGCAACAGGAACTGGCCAACCCGCCTCCTCCAGAGTGGGAAAAGCAAGACGACTGGTGGCGCAAACCGTAATTCGAATGTGGCAGCATGTCCGCTGGACGACTGGTTCCGGGGGAGCGTGGCGATTTTGCTTCGAAGGCACAAAACGTGCTGATCTCTTGTGCCCATGGCACCGCCACCCAGCAGAAGAATTCATTTGCGGAATCGACTCCTCGACTTGACGCCTTCCTGAGGGACGACTATGAATGCGACCCAGAAAAATTTGACTAACTGATCACTCCGAACTTCCAATCCCCCTCGTAACCCCATGGCTAAGCAAAGCATTCGCGACCTCAATCTGACCGGCAAACGCACTCTGGTGCGGGTGGACTTCAATGTGCCCCTAGAAGAGAAAGACGGCCAAATGGTGATCACGGACGACACCCGGATTCAGGAAACGCTCCCCACGATTAAGAACCTGATCGAGCAAGGCGCAAAAATCATCCTCTGCAGTCACTTGGGTCGTCCCAAAGGCCAGCCCGACCCCAAGCAAAGCCTAGCACCAGTGGCCGCGGCGTTGGGCAAATTAATCGGTAAGACCGTCGCCTTCGCCACCGATTGCATTGGCCCGGAAGCCAAGTCCAAGGCGGACGCTTTGAATAATGGCGACGTGCTCCTGCTGGAAAACGTGCGTTTTCATGCTGGGGAAGAGAAGAACGATCCAGCCCTGGCGAAGGAATTAGCCGAACTGGCTGAAGTCTATGTCAACGACGCCTTTGGCAGCGCCCACCGCGCCCACAGTTCTACTGCGGGCGTGGCCGCATTTCTCCCAGCGGTGAGCGGTCTGCTCATGGAAAAGGAACTGGCCTACATGCACGACGAGTTGGAAAATCCCGCCCGTCCATTCGTGGTTATTCTCGGCGGAGCCAAGGTGAGCGATAAAATTTCCGTCATCAATCGCCTGCTGGAAAAGGCCGATACTGTCATCATCGGCGGCGGGATGGCTTACACGTTTCGCAAGCTGGTCCAGGGCATCACCCTGGGCAAGAGTCTTTACAAACCCGAGTGGGAACCGATCGCGCAAGCGGCCTTGGATAAGGCCAAAGAACGCGGCGTGAAGTTGCTGATTCCGGTGGACGCGCTCATTACAGATGCCTTTGATTTCGGCACCATGACCGTCGGCACCACCCGCTACACCGCCGTGAACGAGAGCATTCCCGACGGCTGGGAAGGGGTCGATATTGGTCCTGAATCAGTGAAATTGTTCGCAGCAGAGATCGCAGCCGCCAAGACCGTCCTCTGGAACGGTCCCATGGGCGTCTTCGAAATCAAAGCCTGCTCCAAGGGCACGTTTGATATCGCAGAAGTCATTGCCGCCAATACCGAAGCCACCACCATCATTGGCGGTGGAGATAGTGTGAAAGCCGTGAAGAAAGCCGGTGTGGCCGATAAATGCACCTTCATTTCCACTGGTGGTGGCGCCAGCTTGGAACTGTTGGAAGGCAAGGAACTACCGGGGGTGGCCGCTCTCGCTGACAAGTAAATTTTAAACTTCCCACCCAACCCAACAACACTGAATTTATGCGCAAGCCGATCATCGCTGCTAACTGGAAAATGTTCAAGAATCCTGTCGAAACGACAGAATTCCTCCGTGATTTCATCCCTCTGGCCCACGCCGAAGAACGGGTGGACATCGTCATCGCTCCGCCTGCGGTCAGCCTTCCTGCTGCGCTCGGCATGTTGACCGACCGTCACCACGTCCGCATTGCCGCGCAAAATATGCACTACGAGCAAAGCGGTGCGTTCACGGGGGAAATCAGCCCCATGATGCTGCGCAGCATGTATGTGACCTACGTGATCCTCGGCCACAGCGAACGTCGCAGCCTCTTTGGCGAGAACGATGCCCTGATCAATAAGAAGCTCCAAGCCGCTCACACCTACCATTTGAAGCCCATCCTCTGCGTCGGAGAAACCTTGGAAGAGCGTGATGGCGGCAAGATTGAGCAGGTCTTGACACAACAACTCACCGACGATTTCGCAGGTCTGGATGCCGAGCAAGCGGTGAACACCGTGATCGCCTACGAACCCGTCTGGGCCATCGGCACCGGCCGCGTGGCCAGCCCGCAGCAAGCTCAGGAAGCCCATGCCTTCATCCGCTCGGTCATCGCCAAACTCTTTGACGATGCGACTGCCGCCCGCGTGCGCATCCAATACGGTGGCAGCGTCAAACCTGGCAATGCCGCCGAACTCATGGCCCAACCAGACCTCGATGGATTCCTCGTCGGCGGAGCCAGCCTCGAAAGCGGCAGCTTCTGGGAAATCATCCGAGCCGCCTCTGAGGCCGTGGATACCCGCAACGCCTAGCCGCCCGCAGGCGATCATTCGCAATCGGAACGACTGAGGGTGGCAGCAGTCGGTCCGACTGCTGCACCCCACCAGCTGCGATCACCTCCCAGCTCAAAACTCAGCAAACGGTGGCCATGTTTTCATTGAAACGCCCAGCGTTTTAGACGCTGAACTTAGGCCAGTTGGTGCGGACCCTGAAAAGGAATCCCGAATATTTAGGGAAAGAGGCAAGGGTTGGTTTCCCGCTAACTTAAGCGAACAGCTGGCGATCAGTCGAGTGAAGGTCGTTTTCGTCGTAATATGGTCCGACCCATTTGTCATTCGTCGATAGGTGCCACCCGACCGCATCGGCCATTTTGCTCTTCGATGCATCTGCCGGAGCTGCGGCTGGCTTTCCGGCCTTACCCGCTTTTGCGGCGTGTTTGTTGAGGAAGTCGAAATGGTCGATTAGCCCGAGTGCTTCAATCGCGAAGACCGTTGCGATGTCTCCGTCGCGGATCGCGAGGAGGTTGTCTCCGTTTTGCTGCTCACCTCCAAGTGCGAGGTTGGATGAACCGCAATAGACGATGGGATCCTTGCCGTTAAATCCGCACACGACAAACTTGTGATGCACCTGATGCCCCAGGCCAACGGTCGGCACCTGGTTGAACGGGGGCGGCAGGACGGTCGTTCCCGGCTTGCCGGTGACGAGCACGCCGGTTTTATTGCCCGGCTTGTAGAGCGCGACACCTTTGGTAGTGTCGGTGATGCCATAGCTAAAGATAGTTTCGGTCTTGTGAATCGCTCGCAAAGCGGGGAAAACTGGGCCAGTGGCGGTCTCGTCCATCCCCATCACAGCGAAAAGCACGCTGCCCTTACTTTGCGTTTTCTCCTTTTCGACGCGCGCCACGAGGCCGTCCAGGATGCCTTTCGCCACGCTCCCGGTGTGCGGTGAAAATGTAATCTCCATCTTTGGCCCGGTCTTCAAGGTGAACGCGGAAGGTTTATTCGCTTCGTCGGTCTTGCTGAAATCGCTCTGGACTTTCTTGTCCCATACGGTTTGAAAAACCTTGGCATAGGTGGAGGCAACGCTCTGGTCGTTGAAGATCAGCACATGGTTCGAGTTTACGTAAAGCCCAGTCACCGAGAGGTTAGTTGATCCTGTCAGCACTTTCAGCGCATTTTTCTTGTCGTCGGACACGATGAAAACTTTGTCGTGTGCGAAGCGCCCGAAATGCCCCCGCAGCAGTTGCGGAGGGGCCTTGGCCTGTTTCGTAAACTCCTTTTCGAATTCATCCTCGGGCGTCGGCTTGGTCGTATTGTGGTGCAAGGGGGCGTTGTCGAGGATCACGCGGATGCGCCCTTGTGCAGCGAGTGTGAGCATCGCTTTAATTACGTCCGGTTCGTTCAGATCGTAAGCAAAAGCATCCAGCCGGAGGTTCTTGTTTTTAACCACTTCGTTCGTGATATCGAAGATGCGTTTGCGGGCGGTGAACCCGAGCCATTGGTATTGGTCAGCAAATGTGTAGCTCTTGCCCTCGTCGTTCTTGCCGGAGACCTGTGAGGTGTCGAAAAGCAATTCCTTCTTCTTCGGGCGAAAGATCGCCTTCTTCCCGAAGTGCCGCACGAAAGCCTGCGACTGTGTGAAGCCACGTGTGAATCCCACGCTAACGTCGTCCGTGGTAAACGGCTGCATCGGCAGCGTAACCGATACCGACAAGGTGGGGTCGAGTTTCAGCATCGATTGCTTCGCGTTAAAATAGCGTGGGGTGACCGTGTAGGTATAGTCTCCAAAAAACGGACTGGTGCCCTGATGATCGGAGCCGGGCACATGAACCCAGCGGAATTTGTGAATCGGCGCGTTGACGCTTGAGTTGGGTGATTCGCTGGCGACCTGCTCGTGGTCCGCTGGCGTTTCGAAACGCAAAGTGTTGAACAGGAAGTAGGATTCCTTCCCCTTCGGCTGACATTGAATCGTGAAGCCAGCAAGATTTTTGGTTCGCGCTTTGGGCAGATTGAACGCCAACAGAGTCCGTGCGTCGCCTTGATAGGCTTTAACCGTGAATTGACCGTTTTTAGCTGATGTATTCATAATTAGAGGTAACCGCCTCTTTAGTCTGGAGATCGTAATATCGCAAACGGTAAAATGCAACACGCCACGGAGCCCTCGACTTGCGGGACTAAATAGTCAGACAACCGATCGATGGCTGCTCTGGGGCTGAAGGACTCGAGTGTAGCCGGAGCAGATCGATGCGAAATGCTTTCGTCGCTGACGGTGGCTAAAGTTCCCAAGGTGTGAACTTTTGCAGCAGCGGACGGATGGAAAATACCATTTCTTGTAATTATTTCCAAAATTTCCAATAATTCCACCATTAAATGGTTATTATTCACTTGCGAGGACATGAACTTATCTTAATGCACTCTTGCCAATTGCTGCTAGCAGGATGCTAACAACCTGCGTTTCCCCAACGCTCAACTCAAAACAAAAAAATGAAGTCAAGCAAACTGCTCTCCCTCGCAAGTATCTTAGGTCTCTGCTCCGCAGCCTCCGCCGGCACGGTAGCCGTCGGTAACGGCAAGAAGCCGGTCCTGTCCCCAGCAGTCGCCAGTCCCTGGGACGTCTCTCTAGCCTCAGGGCTTGGACTGACCAAAGGGAATTCCGACACCTTGGCGGTCGGGGCTCAATTCCTCGCAACTTACGTCACCCCAGCCAATGAATTCACCTTCGCGGCGGACTATGTCTATGGCGAGAGCGACTCCGTGGTGAACCAGAATCGACTCAGTCTGTTCTCTGGTATGAACTACAACCTAACCCCTGAGTTCTACCTCGGATTGGGAGCCAATTTCCGTTATGACGAAATCGCGGATCTCGATTATCGCTTCGGACTGGGCCCAGTGCTGGGGTATCGCCTGATTAATCAGGATGCGACCAAGCTGGCCGTGGAAGCGGGTCTGGGTTACGTCTTCGAAAAGCAGGGCGGCGTGAAGTCAGATTACGTGACCTTTAATGCCGCAGAGCGTTTCACCCACACGCTTTCCAGCGGTGCCAAGATCGGTCAAAGCGTCACCTTCAGCAGCGAGTTGGAAGATTTCGAAAACTTCCTCCTAACGGCTGACTTGTTCCTGGAAGTGCCATTCTCCGCCCACTGGGCCTTCCGCGCTTCGGTCGGGACCGCCTATGACAACACCCCAGCCGCTGGCACTGAAGAAAACAATCTCTTTGCGTTGGCTGGCCTCAGCTATAGCGCTCAGGGCTTTGCTCCTCCAGCTCCCGCTGCTCGTCCCACGCTCTTCCAAAAGCGCGCTGCTGCTGCTGCCGCCGCCACTGGTTGGCAGCAATCAGCCTCCGCTGGCTTCGCTCTGAGCAATGGCAACAGCGATACGCTGCTGGCCACCGCTTCCTACGATGCCGTGTATCGTGAGGCTGATAACGAAATCCTGCTGGGCCTCGGTGGTGCCTACGGTGAAATTGACAGTGCCGTGACGCAGCAGAATGCCCGTGCGAACGCTCAATACAACAGGGTCTTCGGTGGCTCACTCTTCGGTGGGATCGCTGCCGGCATTACGCATGATAATGCTGCTGGAGTCGATTATCGGTTCACCCCGACAGCCGTGTTAGGAGCCTATCTCGTCAAGACCGACACGGCCAAGGTGAGCGTGGAAGCCGGTCCAGCCTATGTTTTCGAAAAAACCGGGGACGGATCTGATTCTTATTTCGCGCTCTACTCAGCGCAGAAAGCCAGTCTGGTGCTGAGCGAGTCCGTTTCCATCGGTGAGAGTTTGACCTACATCCCGGACGTCAGTAAGTTCGACAGTTACATCCTCACTGCCAACGTGTTTGTTGACTTCTACTTTGCCGACCATCTGGCCTTGCGTGCTGCCGTGACTAACACCTATGACAGCACCCCGGTTAAAGGTCAGGATAAAAGCGATCTGATGCTGTCCACTGGGATCGCGATTCAGTTCTAATCAAGCTGGGTAAAGCCTTTACCCTCCGCAATCGCAAAGCCCCCGGGAATTTCTTCCCGGGGGCTTTTGCTTTGAGTTACGATGGATCGAAGCTTACGGTCAGCGCCAACCTTAATCCAGCAGATGCTGGGTCTGGATCTGATTAACGAACCACATGGCGAAACTCACGAAGAGAGCCACCAGCAGCAGGGCAAACAAGGCTTGTTGCGTGCGGGCCTGTTGGATGCTGGCTTGGTGGACCCGTGGGAGTTGCTGCGGGCCTTTGTGGACCCGATACTCTTCCGGCGGAGGCAGGATGTTCCAATTCTTCAGGCGATTTTCCTGAAAGGTGGCGGGAAGCGCAACGATGCTGCATTCCAGCACGCTGAGTTCCCGTTTCACGCTTTCCCCCTCCTTATGGAGCGCTTTGAGGCGCTTTTCCATTTCGGCGGTTTGTTTGCGGCTAGCTTTGGTCGAGTTTTTACTATTGGCCATGACAAGGAAGAGTGAAATTGTTGGTTAGAAAATCAGTGCGAGCAGTCCCGCCAGCACTGCGAGGATGATCAGTGGTGCGCTGAAAGCCAAGCCACAGAAGGCCCACTGGCGGAAGGTGTTCCGATTCATGCCCATGGGCAGGAATGATGGTGCGGGTTGGTTGACTCCGTGGTTTGTAGCCGTGGGAGCGGCCGGAACGGGGACATGCGTGAACGCCTGGAGCCGGGTCATGCTGCGATCATACTCCAACTTGGCGTCTTCGATGATGGCCAGCGCGCGGCTGAGTTCGGTCTGTAAATTTTGGCGGCTCCAATCTTCGGGCGTCAGGCTGTGCACTGCGTCCATGTGCTCGGCAAAGGAATCCCGCATGAGGATCATTTGCTCTATCTTGCGGCGGTTGTCGGTGCTCTCGCGATCCAACAGTCCCACGGCACGGGAGAGGCGTTCCAGCATTTCCGCGCGACCTTGGATAAATCCTTGTTGCTTGCGGCGGAGTTCTTCGAGTGCGGATTTTTCACGCTCGATTTCGTCTGCTTCTTTGCGCAGACGGGAGAGGCGTTCTTGTGCCAGATGCACGCGTTGATCCATGTTGTCATCCATCGGGTCAGAATAGAGGTCTTGAGCCGGTTCCAAGTCCTGCTGAGGATCGTAATCCATTTGCTCTGGGGCGAGGATGGGCGGTTCGCCCGTGAGGGTCACCAGATGTTGGTGGGTCGTCTTAGTGCGTTTGATATTTCCAGAATTGGTAGCCATGAGAAAAAGTGAAAAAGTATTACGGAGGTATTAATATTACAGTCCGCTCAACATTTCCAGTCTTTTTATACGTCGGAGGCTAAGAAAAATCGGTGTTAGCGTCGTAACTCCCGCTAAACCAACGAGTCCCGCGGTGCAAAAAATATTTAGACTATCCGAATAATTTTCAAAAGCCTCACCCATTCCCTTCATTTTTAAGCTAGTAGGGAAAATGAAACAGGCCAGAAAGAGTAAAATGAACAGGAAATTGAGAATTAAGCACAGTGTTCCTCCGAAGCCAGAGACAATTTTTGAAGGATTTGGCTCGTTGAAATTAGGAAATAGCACTCCCAATCCCAAGGAAAGCGAAGTCAGCCCCAAACTCACCAAGCAAATGGCAGCCATGAAGCGGAAAATGGTGGACCAAGGCAACAGCAAACTGGTTCCGCTTAGAAACATGAGGAATGAAGTGATCAGGGCGATCACGCCGGAAAAGAGCCCAAGTTTGATCCAAAAGACCCGGCTCAGCGGGAAGGGGGCGAGCCCGGAAATCCAGAGTCGGCGGCCTTCCAGACTAAATAAGGGGTAAATGAATCGCGTGCACAGAGTGGACACCGCCAAGGCGGAGACGCCGAAATTCAGGAAACTGATCAGGGTGACCCAAAACGGATCATTAGGGTCCGCCGCAAAGTAGCGAATATTGAACGAGTAGAGAAACAGCAGGCCGAAGAGCACGGTCGAGGGAATCCACTGCGAGGGATCGCGACGGAACTCGCGCGCTTCCTTTTGCAGGAGGGCGGCATTGACGCGACTAACCCCCAGCCACCGCCACAGATTCCGGTGCGCGGTGAATTTGAGGGCCACCTGCTCGTCTGGTGAACTGAGATGGGCGCGTCCCGATCTTTTCCAAGTGTTGGCTGCCTTGTTGGCCTGACTGGTGTTCCAGCATTTGAAGGTGGCCCGGCTGAAGCATTCCATGCAGAGCCAGAGGCCCAGGGCCACATAGCTCAGCATCAGGCCACTATAAAAGAGCCCTCGCGCTTCATATCCCCGCGCCCAGTGGAGGATCATTTCACTCATCCACGTGCTTGGCAGCAGCGGGTGGACGGTGATGGCGGTGTGCCCGAACACCTGCTCGATGGCCAATGAGGCATTGGTCCCTGGATCCATTTCCACCGCCAAGTGTCGCGCCAGCATGAAGGAATCGATCCCCCGATAAACGACATAAAGGCCCAGGGCCCACAGCAACCATTTTCCGAAGGGGCGCCACAGCCGCACCATCAGCACCACAATCCCGGCAGCGACGGTGGCTGGGAGGATGAAATACGGGACGAAGGCCAGGGCCGCCTTCACATAGAACGCTGGCCCGGCACCCAGCACATGGCCAAACGCCAGCAACATGGGGGCGCTCAGGATGGCCAAGCCCCACGTGCTGACAATGAACGATTCCACCACCTTCCAGCAAAAAATCGCCCGCTGATCCACTGGCAGCGTGAGCAGCCAGCCCGTCTCCTTGCCCCGGAAAAGTCCCGCATAGAGCAGGACGGCATTCGAGAACACCAGCATGATGAAAAAGAAAAAATACAGCATGTAGAGCACCCGCTCCACCAGCAGCAGGCCCACCCCGGGCAAGGCATAAAGATACCCCAACCCCTTGGAGAACAGCAGGTAGCCCACGATCAGATAGCACAGCAGAAAGAGCGTCAGTGTGGCCAGGAGCAACTTCGATTCCCGATAATTCCGTCGAGCCTTGGCCCGGAAGGCCCGGAAATTCGTCTTAATGAGGAGGAGCAGTTGATGGAACATTGATTGGCGCGGGGGGTGCTTCATCATAATGCTAATCCGCCCGGCGGCAATCGGGGAAACATCAGGACTTATTTAAGATTTTCGTTTGTCTCGGTTCCGGGGCTGTGCTCCACTTAGTTTCTGTCACGATTTCGACCCTCATATTCCCCCATGCTTCAGTCCTACCTCCCTGTCCTCATGCAAGCCGTTGCCGCCATCGGCTTGGCTTCCAGTATGCTGATCATGAGTCATCTGCTGGGGAAATCAGCCAAACGCAATGCGACCAAGGACTCGGCCTATGAGTGCGGGATGTTGCCGATTGGGGAAGCTCAGCCGCGGTTCAGCGTGAAATTTTATTTGGTGGCGATGCTGTTTGTGCTCTTCGATATCGAGGTCGTCTTCATGTATCCCTGGGCGGTAGTTTACCGGAATCTGTTGGAGCACGGCACGGCCGTATTCTGGTCCATGGCTGGATTCGCTGGTATTTTGGGAGTGGCTTACGTTTATGTCCTGAAGAAGGGTGCGCTCAAGTGGAACGACTAATTTACTAGCATGGTCCACCACGTCGCGCTCTATAAACTTCGCCCCGAGGTGACCCCTGAGGTCATCGAGGAAATGATTCGGAAAACCCGCAGTCTCCTGCTGAAGATTCCGGAAGTGCTCAGCGTGCGCTCCGGCAAGAAAATCGAAGCCAGTGCCGAGTGGCCGTTTTTTGTTTCGCTCGATTTCGAGAGTCGGCATAAACAGAACATGTTCCGAGACGATCCCGTTTACCTGAAATTTCTGGAGGAAGTCGTGCGGGCGAACACCACGGAGAGTCTGCTCCTGGATTACGAAACGGATCCCGGGCGCAATGTGAAATATTCCTAGGTTGCACGAACGTGGCCTCCAGCAACGTTTGGGGAACGTTCCTGTCTTAGTCTTCCGCCACCTTCATGAATCAGCCTAAGCTCATCAAATACCTTGTCTTGGGACTTCCGCTGGGACTGTTCTTTCTGGGCGGAGCCTCCATGATTTGGCATTTTAAGCACCCGGATGCGTCGGTCAAGAAACCAAAGAATGAGGCCACGAGTAAGCCCGTGGCGCAGACCGATTTGGAGTTCAATGTCAAACGTCTGGCCACCGAACTGGCGAGTCGCCCCAGCAATGATCCTCTGAAAACCCGGCAGACCGCAGCGTTTATCGAAGGAACCCTGGGCATCAATAACATCGGTTTTCCCATCGTGACGCGGGTCAATTTCCCTTATGGTGGTCGGGAGGTTAGCAATCTCTCCGTGGAAGTGAAGGGATACCGTTCCCCAGAGGAGATCATTCTGGTGGTGGCCCACTATGATTCTGCCCCCAGTGCGGCCGGGGCCAATGCCAATGGCTCGGGCGTGGCGGCAAACTTATCGTTGGCGAATCTGTTCCTGCGCACCCAAAACGAGCGGACGCTGCAATTCCATTTCCTGGCCAACGGTTTGGGGCCCGCGCCCACGGGTGCCGAAGTGCTCGCCAAGAAGTTGCAGGCGCTGGGAAGCAATGTCCTCGTTACTCTGGTGTTGGATCAGTTGGGGAAATATAACGCCACCCCCCAGTCCCAACAGCCATGGCCAGGTAGTCCAGTGGCGTTACCCAATACAGGAAACTTCCTCGCCTGGGTCGGGCCGGCGGCCAATAAATCGCTGGCCGAAAAGTTCGCCCAAAGTTTCACCGGAAATTCCACGTTATCTGGGGTGGCGCTCAGCGTGGCAGACATGGGAAGCCCCACCGCCCTAGCCTTCGCTCAGGTGGGCCTGCCCGTGGTGCGAGTCACTGATACGGGCGACTTGCGGAAGGCCACCACGTTTGCCGAAGCCGATGCGGTGGGAGAGTTGGATTTCGCCTCATTCTCCGAAGCCGTGCGGGGCCTTGGGCGGACGCTGCAGGGGTTTGCTAACGAGTGAACTGCTGGACCCAGTCACACAACAATCTTGCTGGCGACAAGTCGCATGCGCATGGGCCGACACTGAACCGGAACTAGCCTTGCAGGCAGCGGAGCGATTACAGGACCCTGATGCGCGGAAACAAATCGGGCAGCGAGTCTTTAGCATTCTCAGTTGGAATCCTGCCGAATGCGTGCGGTTGCGGGAGGCCTTTCCGACTGCAGGTGGGGGACGCGGAAATTGAGCATCTGGAGGATGGATCACCAGAGTGGCATTTGCAACGAATGTGGAGCCGTCGGCCCGACTGCTTACTGCGCCCAGCTACCGCAGTCCAGCGGACTGCGACCCCACTCAGCGCCTCCATCTAAAACAGCGCGAACTCTGCTTGTAAACTGTCCGGTCCGTCTACTGCTTGGGCGCTGCGTTGCCGGGCTTTTTTGGGTTCTGCCGGAGTATTCGCGCTGGGAGGTTGTGCTTCGGTGGTGATGTTGCCCGATTCGAGGTGACTCAGGATTTCCTTGGCGCGATCAATGATTTCCTTGGGGAGTCCCGCCAGTCTGGCCACTTGGATGCCGTAGGATTTGTCGGCGGAACCAGCGACGATCTTGCGCAGGAAAATGATGCGGTCGTTCCACTCGCGCACCGCCACGTTGTAGTTCTGCACGGCATCCCGCTTGGTGGCCAGGGCGGTGAGTTCGTGATAGTGGGTGGCAAAGAGGGTGCGGCACTGGATGGTGTCATGCAGATGCTCGGCCACGCTCCAAGCGATGCTGAGTCCATCAAAGGTGGCCGTGCCGCGGCCGATTTCGTCCAAAATGACGAGGCTGCGGCTGCTGGCATTGTTGAGGATGGCGGCGGTCTCGTTCATTTCCACCATGAAGGTGGATTGCCCTTTGGAAAGGTCATCGCTGGCCCCCACGCGGGTGAAGATGCGATCCACCAAGCCGATTTCCGCCTGGCTGGCGGGAATGCAACTGCCCATCTGCGCCATCAAGACTAACAGGGCCGTCTGCCGGATGTAGGTGCTCTTACCCGCCATGTTAGGTCCGGTGATAATCAGGAGGCGATTCTTCTGCGGCTCTAGGAGGGTGTCGTTGGGGACGAATTTCTCGTCGGTCAAATTTTGGTCCACCACCGGATGCCGACCATCCTTGATGTGAAGGTTTAAACTGTTGTTCAACAGCGGGCGGCAGTAGTTGTAGAGCCGGGCCGTCTCCGCCAGTCCGCAAATCACATCTACTTCCGCCAGTGCATCCGCCGTATCCTGGATGTCATCCATGTGCGTTAGAATGTGGCTGCGCAATTGGCAGAAGGCCTCGTATTCCAAGCGCTTCATGCGTTCGTCCGCTCCCAGGATTTTGTCCTCCATGGACTTGAGTTCCGGCGTGTAATAGCGTTCGCCTGTGGAGGTGGTTTGCTTGCGGACGTAATCGTCGGGCACCTGGCCCACATTGGATTTCGTGATCTCGATGAAGTAGCCGAAGACGGCATTGAATTTCACCTTCAGTGACTTGATGCCAGTGCGATTAATTTCCCGCTCCTGCAAGTCAGCCAGCCATTGTTTGCCGTTGGTGGATGCTTGGCGGAGTTCGGTGAGCTCCGGGGAGAACGTATCCCGGAAAATACCACCGTCTTTCAAGCTGGCCGGTGGTTCATCCACAATCGCGTTGCGCAGATAGTCCACCAGTTCCGGGAAATGTCGCAAGCGGGGCAGCAAGAGTTGGAGCAGGCTGGCGGATTCGCTGTCCGTCTCCGGTTGCTTGCTGAGCAACGCTTGGAAATGCGCTTGGAGGTCGGGGACTTGTTGCAGGGAAGTGCAGAGAACTTGGACATCCCGTGCGTTGCCGCTCAGTTGGCCGAGTCGGCCAGTAGTGCGTTCCAGATCGCGAATGCCTTTGAGGGCTTCCTGGAGTTTGGTCAAAATGAAGGGTTCCGCCAGCAGGGAGGCGATGAAATCTTGGCGCGCCACCAGCGTTTCCAAATCCCGCAGCGGATGCAAAATCCAATCGCGCAACTTCCGCGCGCCCATGGGCGTGTGGGTGCGATCCAGCGCATGCAACAGCGTGTATTCGTTGCCGCCCCGATGGTTTACGAGATCGAGATTGCCCCGACTGGCGCCATCGATGAGCACATAATTTTCCGGCTCATACGTTTGCAGTTTCCGCAGGTGATCCACCTTCCGATGCAGGGTCGTTTTGACGTAATGTAAAATGCCCCCAGCGGCGCCCACGGCCGCCCGCAGGCCATGACAACCGAACCCATCCAAGCTCTGGACGGCAAAATGGTCGCGCAGCACTTGGTAGGCTTGATCGTAGAGAAAGGTATAACCGTCGGCGGCGGAAGCGGACTTAATAGCTCCGAAGTCGATCGTCTGTTCGCTGCTATAGAGCACTTCCACGGGATTAATCCTCGTCACTTCATCCTGCACGGCAGCCAAGTTGGGAAATTCCGCTAAACGAAATTCCCCCGTGGTGTGATCCAGAAACGAGAGCCCAAATTTCTTCCCGTCCTTGTAAACGCCCGCCAGATAATTGTTCTGGCGATTGTCCAGCATGTTCATATCCAGCACGGTGCCGGCGGAAATGATCTGCGAGAGTTCGCGTTCCACGAGTTTGCCCGGAACGGCATCGCCGACTTGCTCGCCAATGGCCACCCGTTTCCCCGCCTGCACGAGGCGACGGATGTAGCCTTCACTGGCATGATACGGCACGCCGCACATGGGCGTGCCATTGCGCTTGGTCAGGGCTAGATTCAAGATCCCGGCGGCCGTGACCGCGTCTTCAAAGAACATTTCATAGAAGTCGCCTAACCGGAACAAAAGGATGCAGTCCTCCGGCAATCCCCGGCGGAGGCCGTGGTATTGCTTCATCATCGGGGTTAACTCGCCTTCTGCCATGCGCGGAGTGTGGCGGAAATTTCCCGCGTGTCGAATGCCGAATCGGGAAATTTAACCTGCGGAGTCGGGAAGAAGTATTTCTGACCACGAATGGCACGAGTGGATACGATCCGCCGACACGTAATACCAATCCAAAACCATCAGTCATCAATCCTTCAATTCTTCAATTCTTCAATTCTTCGATCCGTTGACCCGATGGAAGCAGCGCATGGTTGATTTGGGATTGGGGGAGCGGGCGGTGATTTGTTCCAGGCTGTTGGGCAGTTGCTGGGTGCTCATGAGGATGGGGGTGGCTTGCCAGTCCGTGAGATCGCTGGATTCTTCGATGCTCCAGGCCACATCCACCGCCAAGTGACGTCGGGTGATGGTGATGGCGGGGTAGTCCACGCCCAGCACGTTGACCGTGCTGGCGGTGGAGAGCGCGCTGGTGTCGGCTACACGGGGATTGTGGCCATAGCAGTATTCCGCGAAATTGTTCATGCCGTCGTTGTCAGGATCATCCTCCACGCCCACGAGCGCGCCGGGCGTCGTGAGTTCCGTTAGCTCCCAGTAGTTGAAGCGCCAGCCTTCATAGCCGTTGGCGAAGTCGGTGTCGGCTGCACCCGGGCTTCCTCCTTTATTCGCACTCAGGGCCCAGACGGTGGGCAGCGGAGCGCTGGGGGTGCCGTAGGCAGCGTAATTGGGGGCGGCACTGCGGGTGACTAGCGTGTAGCCATCGCCATCGCTTTGGGGGAACCAGCTGGGTTCATAGTGGAACTCCAGCACTTCCTCGCCCACAGAGTCCAGCAGTTGCAGGGTATCGCCAGAGTTCGATAAATTCCCCAAATACTGCCCGCCGATGGTGCCCACATTTCCGTAGCGTGCCGTGAAGGCCGCCTGATTACTAACCAGCAGCACACGGGCTCCCGCCGCCAGACTAGCTCCTAGGGGGAAGGTGAAATCAATTCCCTTCACAAAGCGCGATCCCGCCAAACTCAACGCGCTGGCGCCAGTATTGACCAGTTCCAGGAACTCGAAATCCGAGGCGCTCACGCCGGGAATGGCGGTGGCTTCAGCAGGTGTCGGATCCGCGGGATGATAATTGATTTCCGAAACCCGCAATTGGTTTTGAGCCGCTGTGGGGGCTGCGGCAAACGCCTGACTCTGCAAGAGCGTCCCATCGGGCCGCCGCAGTTCAATGGTCTCGCCACGCGCAGAAAGGGATCCATTAAACGGTCCGACCACCAAGCGATACTGCCCACCGGTGGGGCCACTGGTGCGGGAGCGGAAGGCGGAGGGCGACTTGGCTACATGCAGTAGGCCGATGTTATCCGTGCCGTTGGTGTAGGGCGGAATGACGGTGCCACCGGGAAACGTATATTCCACCGCACCTGATAGCGTCCAAGTGGAAAGGTCCACGGAGTTGCCAGTCGTGTTCTTGATCACGAAATATTCATCGTTCTGGTTGGCGGAAGGAGGATTGAAATCGATTTGCTCAATGGACAGCGTGGGGCTGAGCGGTTGGGCCGCTGGCACGCCCATCCCACTGCTGGTGGGGTTCTGCGTGTAGAGGAAAGAGCGTCGGCCCGGCAGGAAAGCGAACGTGGTATTGCCCAGACCAGCAGAGGTGTTATTTAACGAGCCCGGGTTCGGCGGAATGGGGTTGCTGTTGAGAATGCGCGCCACTTGCTTCCGAGCACCGTGATCATGGGTAGCGGCATCCAGCGTGCCCGTAAACAACTGTCCACCAGCATAGCCATCCGTCCAGTAACCCCACTTCTGCAACTCCCGATCGGCATCGGTTAAGTAGGTGGCACCGGGCGGATCAATTTGATCCAGCAATTCGGTCACTCGCGTTTCCCATGGACCCGTGGTGGCGGTGCTACTCACAAGAAACTGATCCATTAGCGAGCGCATCCGCCGCACGAACATCGTATTCAATTCAGGCGCAGCGTAGAGCACACTCATGAGCCAGTTGCCACCGCCGCCAACGGCCAAGCCGCCCTGGCTGTGGGTATCGTCATCGAAGTAATTCTGCGCGCCCGTCCAGGTATGACCGAAGCATAAATCCTGATCCCACGGCAGGGTGAACCACTCCCTGGTGCCCAGCGTGTCGCGGTAAATGTAGTAGTTTTTATGCCCCCAGTCGGTGTTCAGGATCATGCTGTGCATGGCGCAGAAGTTCACCAATGTGGGAATGCTAACGTTGTCATAAATATACTGCCGACGCTGCGCCAGGCTCTTGGTGCTGGGGTTCACGCCATCGATCAGTGCCTGCAAATCTGCGTTGCTCTCGAACTCCCGCGTCTTCTTTTCCCCGCCCGCCACGGACTCCAGTGAGTTATACATCTTGTAGAGGGCGCCATTTTCATCCAAGCCACAGCGACTCAGGAACTCTTCATTGCCATCTTCCACCAGGTCATAGATCCCGTAAAATGAAGGAGTCTGCTCGCTGCCAGTGACTTGGCGCACATGAATTCGATTCGCGAAATGCGAAGCGGCATGATGACTGGCCGCCCAACTCTCGTAGGCCATGGTGTTCCTGAGCTTGGCTTTGTCCGCATAGTTGGAGAGCAGGTTCACGCTGCGAATCTCCTTCTCGCCCGCCGCCCAGTTGAAACGATTGTCTTTGTTGAAATTTAAATTATAACTCTTCTTGGGGAAACCCTGCGTGGATTGGCCATGGATGTTGACTGCCACATAATCGTAAAATTTATCTCGATACATCACACTGCAGCGCGTGCCGCCCGCTGTATTGGCCGCATTGAGATCCGCCACGAACCAGAGCATGACTGGCAGTTGCGTGGTATTGACCGCTTCCTGCACCACGGTGCCATAATACTGATCCGTGTCCTGACCGGCAATGCCATCCAGATCAATGAAGAGCGGATCAGTGGTTAGGTTGCTGAGGGTATCGCGCGCCAGAATGCGCCAGCGCACCATTTGTCCTGCGGTCAGTCCGATGGTGGGAATCTGCGCAGTATAGTTTCCTCCGCCGGTGGCGGTCATGGCCACCAACGTTTCCCCACCATACATGGTGCGCCATGCCAGTTGCACGCTGACGATGGGATTCAACGAAGCGACGACCTTCGTGGTGACGGTCAGCGGAGCGCTGCCGGTGCCTCCCACCGGCCGCACCGGATTCTTCGTGGTATTGGAAATGTGCGGTCCGACTGTCGTCTGAGCAGCCGTGTTGGCAGCGCCTGGCGTGGGCGTCGCGAGATAACTGGCCGTGCCGCTAACGGCAGGGAAGCCTTCCAACGTGGGCCGCAGCAGCACGTTGGCATCGGCAATGTCGCTGTTGAGCATTTGGATAGCGAGGACGTTCGTGCCCGTGTGGATGCCTGCGGCCGCAAGGCTAATGGTGGTGAGCCGACTCCGCCCTGCATCGTGAGACGTGGTGGCCGCGCTGTTCCAGGCTGGACTGGCGGGTGCGTTGTAGCTGCCTACGAGTGTGCCATTGATCCACGCGGCATAGCCGTCAGCAAAGCGCACGGTCAGTCGCACGCCGCTCAGCGCAGCGGCATTGGCCACCGTAAATGGAATGCGCCCATAGGCGGAGTTGTTGGTGCCCGCCATGGCGGAAACGTCCGTGGTGAAGTCCGTGGCTTCCACGCCCGTGGTGCTGAACAACGTAGTGCCCATCACGCTGTCCGCGCTATTGGCAATCTGGGCGATTTCCGTCGGTGTTAGGAGGCGATTGTAGAATCGATAGTCGTCAATCTGGCCAGTGTAGCGTTTCCAATAAGCATCATGCGAGCGGCCCAGTTCGATGGCCTGGGCTGCAGTCCAGCCCCAAGCCGCGCTGTTGTTGGCCGTAGCGGCGGAAACTCCATCCACATAAATCGTCACGGCCTGCCCAGCGCCCGTATTCATCGTCACGGTCACGTGGTGCCAAGTGTTGTCACTGACATTTAACGAAGTGCCGAACGAGCAATAGTCGTTGTTAGACTGCAAATAAAGTTTCCCATCGTCCAACTGCACCAGCACGATCCCGGCCGAGCCGTAGTCCGGGCGCCGATCCCACAGCATGGCGCCAGAGTTTCCCGAACCCGTGGGTGGATTCGCCCGCATCCAGAAGCAAATAGTGGAGGCGGCCACGTTGTAAGCGGCATTGGCTGGGATCGAAAATTGATCGTTCTCTGTGCCCACGAACTGCATGACGCCAGTGCGCTTGAGCGGAGCGGCTCCGGCATCAGTATCGGACCCGAGAAATGCCACGCCACTGTTCGTGCCATTCCGCCCGAGTCCGGAGCTGTCGTAGGTTAGGGTGGCCGTGGTGGCGTTATACCGATGCATCAAATTCAGCTCCCCTACGACCGCAGGCACATCCGCCATGCCCAGCGCAGCCGTGGCGGGACTCCAGCCAGTCTCTGTAAACACTTCATTCCGCCAAGTGGTGCCCAGCGTTCCGTTGTTGGGAACGAGCCATTTCCCCGACGAAGTCGCAGTGATCAAACTGGCAGGGGTGCCCGTCTGCGCAGTGCCATACGTGCCATTGGCGGCCTGTGGTGGATACGGATTCCAGGACTGCAAAATGGTGGTGCCACCGTTCGTTTCCGCCCTGGTGAGTCCAAGGAACTCACCACCCGCACTCAGCTTGAAATTGGTATGCAAATTCGCCAACGGATTCCGCCGATCCTTGTTGGAAGCAAACACCACGAGATATTGTCCAGGCTGTAGCGACTTGGCCGGAAATGCCCACTTGCGAAGCTGCCCGGCATCATCCGTGAGATACCACCCACTCAGATTCACCACGCCCAGGCTGGTGTTGTAAATTTCAATCCAGTCCTCATGGCTCCCGTCCTCATCAATGATGTTCTCCACGTTGTTCGCCATGAACTCAGTAATGATTACCTGCGCCCGGATCTGAGCGGGGAGCAGAAATAAACAGAACATTAGGAGGGGAAGGAGAGTTCGTGGCATAGCCTAAGTTATAGCCATTCGGTTGCCTTCGGTAAAGAGAATCCTCTTAAAAAGCACGGCCCGAAGACGTATCACTGAGAGTCAAAGTGGTCCGCTGGACTGCTCCCACTTTGGTTCGACCCGCCGACGCGGGTGCCACCCGCACAAGTGGGGTTGTTCCTGCCCCTTTTCTGCCTCAGAATGCAATCCTCTCACGCTGCATGTCGTTTCTCCGCATCATTTCCTCCCCGTGCCTGACCTGCCTTTGGCTGGCCAGCAGCGGGGTTGCGGTTTCCGCTCCAGAGTTGCCTGTTCCAGCCCTGGCGATGCGATTGTTGAAAACGAATTGCCTCTCCTGTCATAATGATGAAAAGACCAAAGGTGGTCTAAAATTAACCACTCGGGAAACGATGTTGCAAGGTGGGGAGGACGGCGTGGTGGTGGTTCCGGGGAAGCCGGACGAGAGCAGCTTAATTAAATCACTCGCAGCGGAAGCAGATGCGCACATGCCGCCGAAACGCCAATTTTCGTCAGCGAAGATCGAGGTCTTGCGTGCCTGGGTTGCGGCGGGCGCTCCGTGGGATGCGGCCGCCTTGGCTGGTCAGCCATCTGTGGCGCGCCCAGTCTCGCTGGCGCCCTTGCCAGCTTCGTTTCAGCCGGTGTTGGCGCTGGCGTTGGCTCCCGATGGAAATCAACTCGCGGTGGGGTATCGCAATGAACTCGTGCTCTTCGATGTGGTGCCGAATGCGCTGGCATTTCGTGCTAGAGCCAGCGCCCACTTGGATGCCGTGCAATCGGTGGCCTGGACTCCGGATGGCAAACGATTGATCACGGGCTCGTTCCGTCGGGTGGTGGTTTGGGATGCTGTCGCGCTGACTCCTCAGCGTGAAATCATCGCTGGGCTGACGGACCGCATCATGGCGCTGAAACCTTTACCCAACGGTCAGCAGGTGATCCTGGCGGATGGACAAGCAGCGGAGACTGGCATTGTCAGGATTCTGGATTTATCGAACGGTCAACTCATCCGATCCTGGCCCGCCCATGACGACACCATCTTCGCACTGGCGCTTAGCAGTGATGGACTGCAACTCGCCACGGCTGGGGGAGATAAGTTGGTGAAACTCTGGGAAGTGGCCACTGGCAAGGAATTGGCGAAGCTCGAAGCACATGCCACCCAGGTGCTGAGCTTGGCGTTTAATGCGGATCAAACGCAGTTAGTCACGGCGGGAGCGGATCGTCAGTTGAAAGTATGGGATGTCAAAACGCACGAGAACACTATCGCGCTGGCAACCAAGACGACTTCATTTAATGCCGTGACGTGGAATGCCACGGGCCCGGCGGTCTTTGCCGTGACGGACGAAGGTGTCTTGTTGCGTTACAAGGATTTGAAATCGCACACCGGAGCCCAAAGCTCGGAAGCTGCCAACGAACGCGAAATGGGCCGCACCGAGGCGGCTTTCAACTGCGTGGTCGTGAGCGACAATGGTGAGCGCATCTTTGCCGGCTCCAGCGCAGGTCATCTGCTCAGTTGGGATAAGGATGGCAAGCTGCTGCAAAATCTTGACCTCATGTCGATCAAACCAACGCCATGAATAGAAGCGACCACCAACTTAATCCCGCCACGCCCGTAGAGGGCGACGTAAGGAGACCAGCATCCCGCAAAGCCAGTCACACTTGGCAAGGCCGGGGTCTCGTTACCTCGCCCTCTACAGGCTTTTTCCTACTCCAGATACTGCTTAGTTTGCTATGCTTCGCCTCTGCGCAGGAGGGCATCGTTTCTATCACAGCCGAGCCCGCCCAGTTGACTGTGCAGCAAGGTCAACGGGCGTCGTTTCTAATTACGGCAAAAGGCGCAAATGGATTTGAAACAGACGTCACTCACCAAGCCGTCATCGCCCTGAGTGCAGCTGACAAAGCCACGCTGGAAGCACCAGGAATCCTCCGGGGTAAACTTGCGGGAGCTTGTGTCATCAAGGCCAGCGCGGGCGGACAGCAATTGGACTTTACAGTCACGATCACTCCCCCCAGCATCGCTCCGCCAACGTTTCTGCGCGAGGTCTTACCAGTTCTTGGCAAGGCGGGTTGCAATGCCGGGGCGTGTCATGCCAAGGCGGATGGACAGAATGGATTCAAGCTCAGCGTCTTTTCCTTCGATGCCAAAGCGGACTATCATAACATCGTCTGGGGCGCGCGCGGTCGTCGTGTCTTTCCTTCCGCACCTGAAGAAAGTTTACTGCTGCTGAAAGCCACGCAAACCTTGCCGCACGAAGGCGGGCAGCGTTTCGAGCGCGACTCTGATTTCGCGCACACCCTGGAGCAATGGATCGCATCTGGCATGATCTATCGGGCGGAAAATGAACCCAGCCTGACCAAAGTGGAAGTCCTGCCACACCAACGTCGCTATCACAAAGGCGCAACCCAGCGTTTGCTAGTGCAGGCGCATTTTTCGGATGGTTCCATGCTCGACGTCACGGATCTGGCGTCGTTTGCTTCCAACGATAAACAGATCGTCACGGTGACGGACGATGGCAAACTCACGGTGGACCATCTCAGCGGCCAGGCCGTGGTCGTGGCCCGCTACATGGGCCTGGTGGGGGATTCGGCGGTCATCGTGCCGGCGGATCAATTACTGGCAGAGGAGAAATATCATCCGTTGCCAGTGGCCAATTTTATCGATGAATTGGCTTACGCCCGGTTCCGTCAGTTGGGTCTGTTTCCTTCTGCAACTTGCACTGACAGTGAGTTTCTCCGGCGGACCTCCTTGGATACGCTGGGCATTTTGCCGACTCCCGACGAAGCGCGCAGTTTCCTGGCGGATGCTGATCCCCAGAAGCGCAGCAAGGCGGTGGATCGCTTGCTGCAACATTCGGCTTATGCCGATCACTGGGCGGCCAAGTGGGCGGACTTGCTGCGGCCCAATCCCGACCGAGTGGGCGTGAAGGGCGTGCTGCTGCTGGACCACTGTCTGCGCGAAAGTTTCCGCAAGAATCAGCCTTACGATGAATTTGTGAGGGAAATTTTACTAACGCAGGGGAACACGCATCAATTCGGCCCGGCGGTGATCTATCGGGATCGACGGGAACCCGCGGAACTTACCACCATGTTCAGCCAACTGTTCCTCGGCACCCGCTTGGAATGCGCCAAGTGCCACCATCATCCTAATGAGAAATGGAGTCAGGAAAATTTCTATCAGATGGCGGCTTATTTTGCTCCCTTGAAACAAAAGGGAGGTGGCATTTCCGCGCCCATCTCCGGTGGTAACGAAACGTTCTTTGTGCTGGCAGGAGGCGCGCTGAAACACCCGGTCACTGGCGAAGTCATGAAACCACAGCCTCCGGATGGACCGCCCGCCGTGGTGCCGGAGAAATCTGACCCACGACGCGCCTTGGCTGATTGGATGCTGGATCCTGCCAATCCATTGTTTGCCAAGGCGCTGGTGAATCGCGTGTGGAGTCAGTATTTCGGGAAAGGCATCGTGGACCCGGTCGATGATTTCCGACTCTCCAATCCGCCCAGCAATCCTGCTCTGCTGGACGCACTGGCGCAGGAGTTCGTGCGTTCCAAGTATGATCTCAAGGCGCTGATGCGCACGATTCTGAACTCGCATCTGTATCAGTTGAGTTGCGAGCCCAACGAGACGAACCAGGCGGATACGCGCAACTTCTCACGGGCCTATCGACGGAGGATGGCCGCGGAAATGATGGCGGATGCGATGGATGATATCACGGGTGTGCCGACGAAATATCCCGGCATGCCCGTTGGCAGCAGAGCGGTGCAAGCATGGACCTACAAGATTGAATCCCGCACCATGGATGCCTTCGGTCGCCCGAACTCCAGTAGCGATTGCCCGTGCGAACGGAACCTGAAGCCCTCAATCGGACAGTCGCTGCATTTGATGAATTCGGAAATGCTCCAGCAAAAACTGGCCAGCAAGGAACCCTCCTCGCGCTTGCAAGCGCTGGCCGCAGGCACTGCTGCGCCTCGCGAGATCGTCCATGAACTTTACCTCGCGTGCTACACCCGCCCGCCCACGGAGGAAGAGTTGACCGTGGCCACGGCAGCCTTTACCGAGGATCCAGCCTCCCGCCGACCAGCCATTGAGGACCTCCTCTGGGCGCTGTTGAACTCCGCTGAATTTGTCTTTAATCACTAACCAGTAAACTTTATGGCCACACATCTCAACTGCGACGGAATGCTCAGGCGTGATTTTATTCAGCTGGGCCTGCGCGGCATTGCGGGCTATGGTCTGTGTGATCTCTTGCGGCTCAAGGCTCAGGCAGCCACGCCCACTAACGGCAAGCCGATCAATTGCATCATGATCTGGTTGGATGGCGGGCCCTCGCACTTTGAGACCTTTGATCCCAAGCCTGAGGCTCCGGCCGAGATTCGGGGCGTTTTCAAAACGGTGCCCACCAAAGTGCCCGGGGTGCATTTCAGCGAGCCCGTCACGCAGTTGGCTGGCGTGTTCGATAAATTTACCGTGGTCCGATCCATCTGCCACAAGGATCCCAATCACGGCGGGGGAAATCATTACATGATGACTGGGGCACCCACGCCGGTGCCCGTGGGTTGTGGTGCTTTCGTGACCTTTCATCCGTCCATGGGTTCCATGGTTTCCTATACGCGCGGCGTGCAGGGCGGCCTGCCGACCTACATGGCCATGCCCAGTAACACGCGATCAGGCGGGCCGAATTTCCTCGGCGGGCAACACGCTCCGTTCATTATTCCAGGAGGCCCTAACGCGGATTCTTTCCGCGTGAATGATGTGGTGCTGCCGAAAGATCTGGCGGAAGGTCGGGTGAAATCACGTCGCGATTTACGCACCGCGTTGGACCGCATGAAACGCTTCAATGATAAGCTGGTGGAGGATCCTACGGTGGAGTTCGACCGGTTCTACGAGCAGGGATTCGATCTTGTTTCCTCCGCCAAAGCGCAGGAGGCCTTCGATATTCAGAAGGAAGACCCGAAGGTGCGCGAGCGCTATGGTCGCAACGACATGGGCCAGCGGTTCCTGCTGGCGCGACGTTTAGTGGAGGTGGGAGTGAGTTGGGTCACGGTGAACTGGGGTGGGTGGGATCACCATGGTGAAATCGAAAAGGCCTATAAAGGCGATGCGCTCAAGCAATTGGATCAAGGCGTGACGGCTTTGCTGAATGATTTATCGGAGCGTGGATTGTTGGAGACCACAATGGTGGTGCTGTTAGGTGAATTCGGCCGCACACCGAAAATCAACGAGAAAGGCGGTCGGGATCACTGGCCCGGTGCCATGTCTGTGCTCATGGCTGGCGCTGGAATTCCCGGCGGTCAGATCGTGGGGGCGACGGATGCGCGTGGTTACTATGCATCAGAAAACGTGTATCGCCCGGAAGACTTTGCGGCCTCCATTTATACCAAGATGGGCATCGATCATACTCAGCACTTGGAAACCGTGGGCGGACGCCCTGTTCGGTTGGTAAACGACGGCCGACTCATCAAGGAACTCTTCGTCTAGCTGATGCGTTTTGCCTACTTCATTGCTGTGTGCGCTGCGCTGCTTACGGCCTCCCAGGCGGAACTCACGCTGACGCATCTGCATCCAGCGGGACTTCAGGTGGGCACAACGACGACTGTTAAACTCACGGGAAAGTTTGCCCCGTGGCCGTGTCAGGTCTGGGTGGATGCGCCTGGCATCACGTTCGTGCCAGCGAAGGACGCAGGTAAATTTGAGGTTACGATCAACGCGGACGTTAAGCCCGGGCCGCACCTCTTCCGAGTCTTCGATGCGGATACCGTTTCGGCTCCCATTTCACTGTATGTTGCCGCCACGTCACAGACGTTGGAAGTGGAACCAAATGATGATTTCCATGCTCCGCAAATTCTGTCAGGAAGCACGGCCACGATCAATGGTAAACTTGACAAGTCAGACGATGTGGATTCCTTCCAAGTCCCGCTGAAGCAAGGCCAAACGATGGTGACATGGGTGGAAGCGTATGTTCTGGCGGCAGGTTTCGACGCCATGTTGCGGGTGGTGGATAGTCGGGGCACTACGTTGGCATTCAATCATGACGGTCCTGCCACTATGGATCCGTTCCTGGTCTTCACGGCTCCGGCGGATGGAAACTACCTTCTGCAAACGATGGGGCAAAAGTATCCCGCGTCGTCGGATATTCATTTCGCAGGCGGAGTGGATTGTGTTTACCGTCTGCACGTTTCCACGGAAGCTTACGTGCGCCATACGTGGCCGCTGGCGATTCAACATGGCAGGAAAACGATCGTGGACTTGGAAGGCTGGAACCTTACCAGTCCGGAGATGGAAATTGAAGAAGCCACCCCTCGATCATTTCCCGTGACCTTCAGCGATCTTCCGGAACTAACCGAAACCACCGAGCCGCAATCCCTCACCATCCCCTCCGCCATCAGCGGTCGCATCGATCCCGCTGGGGACGAAGATCAATTCACGTTCACCACCACCAAGGACACTGCGCTCGAACTTGCCCTGAGTGATCCCAGCAACTCATCTTCGCTCGATGGTTGGCTGAAGATCCGCAATGCCGAAGGTAAAGAACTAGCCAGCAACGACGACTCTGGAGGCACGAACGATCCGAAAATCCTTTGGACTGCACCCGCTGATGGCACCTACACCGCTGTCGTGGGTGAAGTGACTCAGCGCGGCGGCAAAGACTTCATTTACCGACTGCTACTCCAGCCAGCGATCCCCACCGTCACGGTCACCATAGCCGAGCACTCGGCAAAAATAGAAGCCGGAAAAACTGTAGAACTGAAAGTGACCGTGACCCCAACCAAAGGATTCCAGCCGAAACTCAAACTCAGCGCCCAGCAACTTCCTAGGGGAATCACCGCCAACGAAGTGGACGTGCCGGAAAAAGGGGGCGCAGTCACGCTAACCCTGACTGCCGAACCAACCGCCCCAGCGGCAGCGCAGCCCTTCCAACTCAGCCTGCGCGAAGTAGAAAGCGGCAAGGAATACCCCGTGAAATTTGCCATGGTGACGACGTCGGAAAACAACGGTGTCCCGCAGGGGTATCAGCAATTGCTCATCAACGACACCACCCAACTCTGGCTCACCGT
>JANOAV010000124.1:0-86551 GCA_031411295.1 Verrucomicrobiales bacterium
CAGAAGCTGGCAGGGCGCCATGGGAAATTACAGAATTCCAGATATTTTTGAATCCTTAAAGGCATTGGCTTAAAAGCGGAACTCCAGCGGATGTTGCTGCATCTTCGCATGGAACCGTGAGCCTCTCCCGGTGGCTCATGCGTTTTCCCCTCTGGAAATTATTAGTCAGGCGCAGGGCTGGTTGTCTGAGTTCACTTCGGCAACTCCGCCTGCCCATTGCCCATCAAGTAGGAAATGAGATCACTCAACTGCTGATCATTTAAGGCCGTGAGCAGACCCTCTGGCATCATGCTGGTGGGGAGTTGTTCTTGTTTGGCAATGTCACCGCGCTCCACGGTGGCTTCCGAGCCGACCATTTTCACGGTTAGGGTGCGGTCGGTTTTGCCGGAGAGGATGCCGCTGAGGACGCGTCCATCTTTCATGGTTAGGAGGTTCAAGGAATAGTCTGCGGAAACAACCGCACTGGGATCGGCCATGTTCTCGATGAGGTAGGTGATCTCATGTCGCCCGCTTCCCGTCAGGTCTGGACCGATGAGGTTTCCTTCGCCATAGAGTTTGTGGCAGGTGGCGCAGAGGTTGGTGAAGAGCACGCGTCCTTGCTCGGGTTTGCCTTGTTTGATGAAGGCTGGCGTGAGTTTGGTTTTCAGTGCTGCGATCAATTTTAGTTTGTCCTCCGGTGACTCACGCACTTCGCCCCACACAGCTGCTAGCTCTTTGGATAAGGCCTCGTCCTTGAAGTTCCGGATTTGCCGGGCGACCACTGGTGTGATGTCCGTGCGGGGAATTTTGCCGCTTTGAACGTGCTTCAAGAGCACTTTGGCGAAGCTGGGTCGGGTGGCGAGGGTGGCGATGGCCTGTGGGCGTTCGTTGGGATAAAGCCCTTGATAGCGGCCGATGATTTTTTCCGCCAAGGCAGGATCATCAAATGTCGCGAACCCTTGAATGGCATCCACGCTGAGGCTGTTGGTGTTCAGCACGGTCTCGCAGATTCTGCGGAGATCGGGGACGTTGGCTTTGATGAGCGTGCGCAGAGCGGTGCGGCGCGATTCCAGCGGGGCGTTGTTATCCAACGCCAGTCGTTGCACTTCATCCATGGCCCGGCCATCGCCAAAGAGGATGTTGAGGCTTTGCAACTGTTGAGCTGCGGGGCCTTCACGTTTTGCTAACAGGGCGGCAAACGCATCCCATGCAGCGGGCTTGGCTACCTTCCGCCAACCTTTGAGCGCTTCCGTCATTCCTTGAAGGATGGTGGCTGACAAATATTCGTTTTGGGTTTCCACTGCGATTCCCAGCAGTGAATTCAAGACTGCGGGCTCTTTCTCGATCTCTTCTGTGATACGTCGAGCGATGTATTGGTTCACCAATGGCACGCTATAGATATTCACCAGTTTTAGGAGTTCCGTCGGCGGCAGATGGCGGATACCAAACCAATACATGAGCGGGAGATTGTGATCCTTGGCGTCTTCAGGGTGTGACAAGAGTCCTTGAGCTGCGTTCACGCAAGCCTCCATGGGAAGGTTCTGCAAGAGCGATGCCCACGTTAGCCGGATCAATGGCGATTGTTCATTCTTAGTGACGGATTTGATAGCAGATGCGTTCTCGCTGCCATTTTTGAAAAACTGTTGCAGCGACGATGTTGGGCGGTCCAACAGATTAAGTCGAAGCTCAAGGTTAAAAGCAGATTCATGATCGAATGGGCCAAGAGCTGCTAGCCTAATTGGCGGGGTAAGATTTTCATCGGACGGAATCCACGCTATCGTGAGGTCCATATTCTGACTCCGCTTCAATTCTTTACCCGACGCATCCTCCTGGATTAACGGCACCAGAAACCCTTGTGGTAGAGGCTTCCTGAGCGCCCGTTCCCGCAACTCCCACCGCCCCATCCGCACCAGCCATTCGTTGTCGCTCAATTGTAATTTCACGAGCGCCTCATCGCTCAATTTCGTGACGTCCGTCTCTGCTGGTTTGACGGGATCACCGTAAGTGATCTTGTAAATGCGGCCGGAGGTCCGGTGCACGCCGTCTTCTTCATGGCATTCCCCCACATCACACCAATCTAAGATATAGACGCCACCGTCCGGGCCGTATTGAATTTCCGTCGCCCGGAACCAGGGATCGTCCATCTTCAGGAAGTCCGGTTCGTGCTTGCCCACATAGCCGCTGCCCTCGCGCTCAATGCGATCCACGTTGACCCGATGCCCGTGCAGGTTGTTCATGAAGACTTTGCCGCGATATTCCTTGGGGAAATTTGTCCCTTGGTAAATCATCATGCCCACATGCGCGTGGCCGCCTCCCAGCGTGTCGGTTAGGCCTTTGCCATCGCGTGTTTCGTTCCATTTCTTGCCCGTGTCCCAGTGATAGTGGTCCGCGTGTTGGTCGATGAGATCATAGATGTGTTCATAGGGATCGTCGCCATGCATGCGCTTGAAGTGCGCGCCTTGAATGCCGTGCCAGAAGTGGCCGATGACGGTGTTGATGAAAAACATTTCGCCATTTTCATCCCAATCCATGCCCCAGGGATTCGTGGTGCCGTGACAGTAGGGTTGGTAAATTTTCTTGATCGGATGGTAGCGCCAGATGCCGCCCGCCGTGGGTTTCCGCTGTTCCTGCGGGGTGCCGGGAACGTCAATCCAACTCGTGCTAGTGATACCCACGCGACCATACAGCCAGCCATCCGGTCCCCATTTCAAGCCGTTGGCAAAGGTATGCCGACTGGATGCGGTGGCGCTGAATCCATCCAGCACGATCTGTGGTGGACCCACTGGTTTGTCGTCCTTCACAGGAATAAATAGCAAATGCGGCGGGCACATGGCATAGACGCCACCTTGGCCTCGTTCGATGCTGGTGAGCATTTGCAGATCCTCTGCAAAGACCGTGCGCTTGTCAAAATGGCCGTCGTTATCGGTGTCCTCGAAGATTAAAATGCGATCTCGTAGCTTGAGATCGAAGCGTTCCTTTACATCCGAGTAAGTGTAATTTTCCGCAATCCACAAGCGCCCATGTTCATCCCAACACATGGCGATGGGGTTCTGCACATCCGGCTCGGCCGCAAACAACGTGGCCTTGAAGCCGGGCGGCAAATGCAGCATTTTCACAGCCTCGGCCGGTGGCGTGAGCGGCACGTTGGTGGGCGGCTGATTGTTGGTTGGGGTTGGGAAATCTGCCGCCACGGCAGTGGAAACCGCCAGCAAGTATCCGCAAATAAAGTTAGAAAAAGGAGACATGGTGGATGCATCATTCTGCGAGGCCAGGGTTTGCGCAAGCCAACCGTTGGCCGGGAGTGCGGAACGAATGGCGGATGGGCTGGCGCACCCTGGGAGGGGATGGTTCTGGATTGACAGCACAGGACGAAATCGCGTTTAGTGGCCTGATGCGCGCGCTCGTCTTTTTTCTTTCGTTAACTCTCTTGGAATTTGGTTTTTCACAAGCTGACGGTGATGTTCCGTGGGTGGGGGAGGCTGGGCACGCGGAGACAACCCGGGAGATTATGGCTCGGCAGGCGGCTTGGGAGGCTGCTCCCACGGCTCGCAGGCCGTTGCGGCGGCGGGGTCGCTTTTCCGATCGACAGAATTTACCACAAAATCCGCTCTCCCCGCCTGCGCCCGAAACGATCGCTCCCTCCAAATACTCCCTCGAGGCCCTGCTGGGGCCAGGCATTATTCCGAAATCTCCCCAAACGCTGAGCCTGAATTTCAGCGCGGCAGTGCAAGCGGACACGGCGGATAGTTTTCCTCCAGACTCCATGGGCGTGGCGGGGCCTGCGCAGTTTCTGATGGTCATCAATGGACGGATCCGCTCGTTCGAGAAAGCGACTGGAGTCATGGGATCGCTGAATGCGGATTTGGATGTCTTCTTTGCCAGCACTCGCGGCAGCGACTTCTCGGGAGATCCCCGCGTGCGCTATGATCGGCTCGCGAAGCGCTGGATCGTCAGTTGCTTCGCAGATGCGGCTACGAATAATAAGCTGTTGCTGGCGGTCACCAACAATGAATTCATCACGGGTGCTACTGTCTGGACCCATTTTTCATTCCAACACAATACCGTTTCGCCCGCCGGAGATGCGGGGACGTTCGCGGATTATCCCACGATGGCGGTGGATGCGAACGCGATTTACATAGGGGTTTCCATCTTTAGCTCCTCGGACGTCTTGCTGGGGAGCACCGCCTTTGTTATTAGAAAAAGTTCCGTGTTGGGAGCGGGGCCCATTGTGGTGAAGGCCTTTCGTAATTTGGTTGTGGCCGGCAATGGCTCGACCGTGCAGCAGGGAGTGGACAACTATGATCCCGCTGCCTCGGAGGGCTATTTCATTGGCACGGACGGCGCGCTCTTTGGGCGACTCATGCTTCGTCGGGTGAGTGATCCCGGTGGTAATCCGACCATCTCGGGGAACATCCCGATCACGGTGCCCATGACAGCGGCTCCACTCGCGGTGCCCCATAAGGGCAACAATGATCCGGTGGGCGGCCTCTTGGACCCGATCGACGATCGATTAATGGCGGCTCACTTACGCAATGGTCATCTCTGGACCTCCCATGCCATCGGCGTGACGAATACCGGTGCTAGCACCGGCACCATGACCCGCAACGGAGCCCGCTGGTATGATATTACCAGCCTGAGCACCACCCCCGTCGTTACTCAGTCCGGCACGGTATTTACTAGCAGTGCGACCAATACCACGACGGAGCGTCACTATCTGGTGCCATCCATTATGGTGTCCGGCCAGGGGCATGCGGCCATGGGATTCAGCACCTCTGGAAGCAATGAATACATCAATGCCGCCACGGCGGGGCGGTTGGCGACCGATGCTCCAGGCACGATGCAGACCCCACTGCTCTACACGGCCTCTGCTACTGCTTACAATCCGCCCGGAGATGACGGCAGTGGCTTCGGCACGCGTCGGTGGGGCGACTATTCGATGACCAGTTTGGATCCATCGGATGACATGACCATGTGGACGATCCAGCAATACTGCAATGCCACCAATACCTACGGGCTGCGGGTGGTGCGCCTGCAAGCTCCAGCTCCGGCGGTTCCCTCCAGTTGCAGTCCCGCTGCGGTGGCTCCGGGAGTGACGAACACGAATGTCGTGGTAACTGGCACCTCCGCCGCAGGGACTGGTTTCTTCGATCCAGGGGCAGGCTTCACGAATCGGCTAACCGCCAGTGTTGGTGGAACTGGGGTTACGGTCAACAGTGTTGCCTACACCGATCCGACCCATGTGACCCTGAACCTAACCGTAGCGGCCAACGCCACGTTGGGCGCGCGCAGCGTAACGGTGACCAACCCCGATGGCCAGGTTGCCACCAGTGCCACCGCCATCCTTTCGATTGCTTCCCTAACGCAGATAGAAATCTGGCGACAAACCTACTTCGGCTCCACTGCCGATGCTGGAAATGCCGCCAACGCTGCCGACCCAGATCACGATGGCCTGAATAATCTCATGGAGTTCGCCACTGGCACCGCTCCCAACGCCCCCAGCATGGCTCCAGGAACGCTGCAACGCAGTGGCAGTAACCTGCTTTTCACCTTCACCCGCAATGTCAACGCACTCACGTCCATGAGTTATATCGTAGAGTGGAGTGACGCCATGGCGGCCAGCACTTGGAGTGTTGGCGGAGTCACGTTGGGTGCTCCGAGCACGATTGGTTCGGTGCAGACGATCACTGCGACGGTCCCAGCAGGATCGAGTAACAAACGTTTCGTGCGCCTGCGGGTGACGCTTCCTTAACGCAGATCGAATTTTTGGAGTGCCGCCCCATCCTCGGTCTTAATCAGGAACTTGCGTCCCACTTGGATGCAAAGTCCCGTGAAAGTTTGTTCAGCTAAGTTGAGGGCCCGGTCTTCCAAATGGCTTACCACCCAATCCCGTCGAATGGGTCCCTGCGGCATCCTAACGCAGGAAATTTCCCCGCGCGATATTTCTTCCTCGGCCGTCCAGCGTGCCGCAATGGCCGTGCCCAGTCCGAGCTTCACAAATTGCTTCATGGCCTCAATGCTGCCCAGTTCGGTGAAATTATTTGCCCGCACGCCTTGTCCCAGCAGATGGTTGCGAAACAGTTCACAGGTATAACTCCGACGACTGGTAACGATCAGCGTTTGTTCCGCAACTGCCAACGCCGTGGGAGGCGTGGTCGCCCAGGGGTGATTGGCCGCCACCAGAAGTTCCAGATGATCATAGAATAAAGGCTGGCAAGTGAGTCCAGTGATCTCATGGGGTTTCAAGGAAATGCTTAAATCAATCTCGCCTTCGCGCAGACGCTGCATGTTTTCCGGAGTCTCTCCAGGCAGCACGGTGACATTATATAAGGGGAAACTATCCCGAAACTCCCGCAACACCGCGAGCAGAATGAACTGCGACGCGGCGGTGCTGCAGCCAATCCGTAAGCGCCCCCGGGGAGATTTCTCCAGGCTGCTAATGGCATCGCGCGCCATACCCATGCGGCGGAGAATGGATTCTGCGTGGCTGAGAAGTTCTTTGCCTGCCTGCGTCAAAAGCACGCGTTTGCCGGAGCGGAGGAAGAGTCTGCTCCCCAGATCATCCTCCAGTGCCTTCATTGAATGGCTGACTGCTGATTGGGTCAGATTTAGCTCGCCTGCAGCTTCAGTGAAGCTGCCGCAGCGGGCGAGCGCGGCAAAGGCGCGGAGTTGTCTGGTATCTAGGAGGTCTTGCATGGATGGTATGAATGAATGGAATTCATCATCAGCAGGAATTATTCCACGAGGGCTCATAGTTTTGAGTTCAGGGGGTTGGCACAGGTGTTGCAACAGTTTCCGTCCATGATTAAAAACCCTGCTTCATCAACCCACGCCTCCAAATTAGGCTTTCTGCCGCTTACGGACAGCGCTCCCTTGCTTGTAGCAGAGCATGAAGGATTTTTTCGAAAGTATGATGTTTCAGTGAATCTTTGCTGCGAAATCGGTTGGGCTACGGTGCGGGAGAAGCTGACTTTTGGTGAATTGGACGGAGCAGTGGCGGTAGCCGGTCTTGCTCCGGCTCTGCGCTTGGGAATCAATGGTCCCAGCTGCCCCGTGATTGCGCCTTTGGTGCTCAGCCTGCAAGGAAATGCCATCACGCTGAGTCGGCACCTATATCATGCCGGGGTGCGCGATGCGCAGAGCCTGACCCAGTATGTCCGGGGGCATCAGAATCGGGTGCTGACGATGGGAGTTATTTCGAAATGGTGTTCCCATTATTTCCTGCTGCGTGATTGGCTCGCTTCCGGCGGTTTGCGGGTGGATGAGGAGGTTCGGTTGGTGCTGCTGCCACCACCGCTCCTCCCTGATTTACTAGCCTCGGGTGCGATCGACGGATTTTGCTCAGGCGAACCGTGGAATTCGGCTGCGGTGATCGGTGGTCAGGGCTGGGTGGCAGCCACCACGGCTGAGTTGAATCCACGGCACGTGGAAAAAGTGCTCTTACTAAACGAGAACACCGCCCGCGCCAATCCCGATGCCACGAGCCGACTCCTCCAAGCGCTGCGCGAGGCCTCTGCCTGGTGTGATGAAACAAAAAATCGTCCGCAAGTAGCCGAGATCCTTCATCGGAGTGGGCATTTCTCCACCGACCTTGCGTCGTTGCGGGCCTCGCTGGTGGGACCGTTCCTCGACGGCACGGGTCAATCCACCTCGGCGGAGAATTTCCACTATTTCCATCGCCATGATGCGAACACACCCACGGCGGAGAAAGCCCTTTGGTTGCTGCGTGGCTTGAGACGCCACGGGGTGGTGGTGCCGGAGCAGGAAACCGCCTTGAAGCAGGCCTTTGCGGCCTCCTGGGGCGTGCTATCCAGCACGGCGCCATCACCTACTACCAAATCGATCAAACCCGCCAAGGCCAAGCCAAACAGCAAAATTTCCCGCCCCGTTAAATTAACCCAAACTGCATAACCCAACTCAAAAGTATGAATCGTCGCCAACTTCTCAAAACCACCACCCTCTCCAGTCTGCTGGCTGGCCTGCCGAAAGCCTTTACTGGGACCGCTTACGCCAGCGAAGCCCCGGAAGTCGCGGATCTGAAATTCGGCATCATTGCCCTAACGGATTGTTCCCCGATCGTCATTGCCCATGAAAAAGGACTCTTCAAGAAATACGGCATCAACTCCACCGTCTCCAAAGGGGCCAGTTGGGCGGCCATTCGGGACTCCCTGAGCAATGGCGACATCCATGCCACGCACATGCTGCTGGGGATGCCGATTGCTTCCACCATGGGGCTCGGTGGGGCTCCGAAGAAACCAATGATCGTGCCTTGGATTATGAATCGCAATGGCCAGGCCATCACGATAAAGAAGGAATTGGCCGGCAAAATTTCCAATGATCCCAGCAAACTCAAACCACTGGTGGATGCCGCCAAAGCCAGTGGCAATCCCATGACGTTCGCCATGACCTTTCCGCCCGGAACCCACGCCATGTGGTTGCGCTACTACCTGGCCGCTGGCGGGATCAATCCTGGTGATGCTATGGGCGGTGGGGCCGATATTTCGTTGATCACAATTCCGCCTCCACAAATGGTCGCTAACATGAAGGTGGGCAAGATGGACGGATTCTGTGTGGGCGAACCTTGGAATGCCAAGGCCATCGCTGAAGAAGTGGGCTACACCGCTATCACGACCCAAGAGATCTGGAAAGATCATCCCGAGAAAGTTTGCGCGTTCAGTGAGGAGTTCGCGCTGAAGAATCCCAAGACCGTGAAGGCAGTGCTCAAGGCCCTGCATGAAGCCAGCGTGTGGTTGGACAAGATGGAGAACCGCCCTGAGCAAGCCCAGATTGTCAGCGCTCCGACTTACATCAACGCTCCCGCAGAGGCGCTGCTGGGCCGCCTCCAAGGGAAATATGACATGGGTGATGGTCGCAAGATTAAAGATCCTAACTACATGATCTTTAGCGAGCGCAACTGTAACTACCCCCAACCGAAGTATGCCAAATGGTGGCTGACGCAACTCCGCCGGTGGGGCTTCACCACAGGCGCTCCAGATTATGAGGGCGTGGCCAAGCAAGTGATGCGCGGTGATATCTATGACGAAGCCATGAAGGAAATTGGCTACGCCGGCGGCAAGTTGGATGATTCCGCCGAGACGTTGTTCGACAAGGTTTCCTTCGATCCCAAAGCGGATCTCGAGGCTTATGCCAAGAGCTTCAGTGTCAAAACGTTAAAAGACTAAATTCATGAAATTGCTGCATAAACTCAAACTCGAATCGTTGCTGCTGCCAGTCTTGGCGCTGTTGGCCTGTGGCCTGATCTGGCAAATGATCGCAGGAAGCAATGTCACCGTTACCAAAGTTGATGACTGGGGTGACAAGGTGACAACGACGAAGCGAGTTGGTTTATCGCAAGATCTACCAACCCCAGTGGAGACGTGGACGGCCAGTAAATCTTATATCACAGAACCCTTCGCCAAGCGCGGAGAACTGGATCAAGGGATTCTCCGGTTCACTTGGTTGTCGCTCAAGTTGGTGGCTCAAGGATATTTCCTGGCGCTGCTGGTGGCCACTCCACTGGGGTTCTTTCTGGGGTTGTCGAAGACGTTTACCAAAGCCTTTGACCCGTTGATTCAAATTCTACGTCCCGTGTCCCCGCTCGCCTGGTTGCCGTTAGGGTTGGTCTTGTTCAGTGGTGTCAAAGTGCTGGATGCAGCAGGGCGCACCACGTTTGGGGCATCGGATGCGGCTTCCCTGTTCACCATCGCCATTTGCTCCATGTGGCCCACGGTGATGAATACTGCGGTGGGCGTGCGTGCGGTGCCTCAGGATTATTTGAATGTGGCTAAAGTGCTTAAGCTCTCGAAGGGGAAAACTCTGCTCAAAGTGCTGCTACCGGCCACGCTGCCCTATATGTTTACTGGCTTCCGGCTCTCTCTGGGTATCGCCTGGTTGGTCATTGTGGCGGTGGAAATGTTGACGGGCAGACCCGGGGTGGGTGGTTTCCTGTGGCAACAATACAATGCCAGTAGCTACGCCCACATCATTCTCTGCATTCTCACCATCGGTGTGGTCGGGTATATCCTGGATCGCCTGATGAGCGTGGTCGAAGGTCGTTTCAAAACTGCATAATCATGGCGCTCATTGAACTAAACAACGTCACCAAGGCCTTCGACTCCAACGTCATCCTGCAGGGCACTAACCTGACGGTGAACCAAGGGGAGTTCGTCTCCATCATTGGTTACTCTGGGTCCGGGAAGACCACCTTGATCTCCCTCATTGCTGGCTTGCAAAAGCCCACCAGCGGAGAGGCGAAATTCAATGGCGAGGTCATTACGGGCACGGGATTGGAGCGCGGCATGGTCTTTCAGAATTACTCTCTGCTGCCGTGGCTTACCGTGGAGGAAAACGTCGCGCTCGCAGTGGAGGCAGCCTTTCCCACCTGGGGAGCAGCCCAGCGCGCGGAGCACGTGGCGAAATATGTCAAAATGGTGAATCTCAGTCATGCCGCCAAGAAATTCCCCAAGGAACTCAGCGGCGGCATGAGACAGCGCGTTTCGGTGGCTCGCGCCTTGTCCATGGAACCCAAAGTGTTGCTGTTGGATGAACCGTTGAGTGCCTTGGATGCACTGACCCGCGCCACCTTGCAGGATGAGATCTCCGCTATCTGGGAAGCGACGCGCACCACCGTGATTTGGATCACCAATGACCCGGATGAAGCCTTGCTGTTGGCTGACCGCGTCATTCCCCTTACTCCCGGCCCTGCCGCCAAACTCGGGCCGGAAATCCTCGTGCCACTGCCGCGCCCACGGGATCGCAAAACCATCGGGGCCTCCAAGGAGTTCAAAGCCCTTCGCGCCGAATTAGTGGACTGGCTCATTGCTGCCAAAGGAGCCCAACGCACCACCCTGACGCGTAAGTTCGTGCTGCCGGACATTCTGCCGGAAGATCTCACGACCAAGAACTCCCTGCAATTCCTGCAACGCCGTGGCCCCCGTCGGCGCTATGAAGTCAATGCCGAAGAAGTGGAAGTCACTCAAGCTTAACCCCCGCTAATTTTCCTCATGAATCCCCCTCCTAAACTTCCCATGCTGGAAATAGATCGCCTGAGTAAGGCGTATCCCAGCGCCACGGGTCCCAGCGTCATTGTTAAAGAGTTCAGTCTGAAGCTGATTCCAGGCGAGTTCTGTGCGCTCATCGGTCACTCCGGTTGCGGCAAATCAACTGTGCTTTCAATGGTGGCTGGTTTGACGGACATCACCTCCGGCAGCGTCATCCTGGCGGGTAAAGAAAGCGTCGGTCCCGGACCAGATCGGGGCGTGGTGTTCCAATCTCCCTGCCTCCTGCCCTGGCTCAGCGCCTTGGGAAACGTCATGCTAGGAGTGGACCAAGTTTACTTCACGGCCAGCAAGCAAGAGCGAAAGCAAATTGCCGAATACTACCTCAGCGTCGTCGGTCTGTCGGAAGCGATGGATAAGTTTCCGGGTGAACTCTCGCAGGGCATGCGGCAACGCGTGGGCATCGCCCGCGCCTTTGCCCTGCAGCCGAAAATGTTGCTGCTGGATGAACCCTTTGGAATGTTGGATTCCCTCACGCGCATCGAGTTGCATGGCGTGTTGTTGGACCTCTGGAAGAAATTTCAAATCACGACACTGATGGTAACCCATGATGTGGATGAAGCCATCTACCTGAGCGACCGCGTGGTAATGATGACCGACGGTCCGGAAGCGGAGATCGGAGAGATCGTCAAAGTGCCGTTCGAACGGCCCCGCAAGCGCACCGAACTGATGCAGACCGAAGCCTATGGCGAGCTGCGCAATGATCTGCTCGATTTCCTCAACCATCGCTCCCATCTGCGTCCCAGTAAAATTGCTGGCCTAGCACCCATGTCATCCCAACTACCTGGGCCCACTGCTGTGGCCGAACTCCAGTGTGGCTGAAGGCAGCGAACTGCTTCCATTGCCATGCTCCTCAAAAAACTCCGCAGCCGCTGGAGACGTGGTCCCGCGTGCCAATCACCTAAACTTTCTTGCATCCTACCGAACCCAAACCCAAAACAAACAAACTGATGAAACTAAAACTAACTCCACTTATCTATTTCTCTGCGCTGACCTTGCTCAGCGCACCGGCTTATGCTGGACCAACCGCTCCCGGCAAGGCGCCCGCGCCTCCGATGCCAACCACCGAAAAGAATCCACTCTCCTTCTTCGGCGGGAAATTGGTCTTCGATTTCCAGGAGCGCCTGCGCTTCGAAGCTCGGGAAAACAATTTTGACTTCAACAGTGGCGTTGATTCCCTAACGGATGACTCCTGGCTCTTGGAGCGCACCCGTCTGGGAGTGAAGCTGGCCCCATTGGACTGGCTGACCTTTTATGTGCAAGCGCAGGATACTCGCGAATTCGGAGCGGATCGCCCGAACGTGATCGGCAGCCTGGGTGCTGAAGGGGATGACACCGTCGATATCCGCCAAGCCTATGTCGAAATTGGCGATCCCAAGAAATTCAGCCTCAAAGCAGGACGGCAAGTGCTGAGCTATGGCGACCAACGTCTGGTTGGCCCGCTGGACTGGTCGAATCCGTCCCGCACCTTTGATGCGGTGAAATTGCGCTATGTCGATCCTGGCTTCACGATTGATCTCTTCTCCGCCTCGCTGGTGAAAATGGAGGACAAAAAGTTCAACAAATCTGACTGGATCAATAGCGACAGCACACGGAATCAAATTTTCAGTGGAGTCTATTTCACCACCAATGCCTTGGATTTCCAAGCCACCGAACTCTACGCCTTCCAACTGCATGAGGAATACGCCACCGGAGACACTGACTTCATTACGCTGGGCACACACCTCAAAGGCGATCCCAAGAAACTGGGTGGAGTTGATTATGACATTGAGGGAGCGGTGCAGTTTGGTGATGTCAAAGGCAAGTCCCTGACAGCTTACGCCGGGCACGCTGGCGTGGGTTACAACTGGCTGGCCTCCAGCTTGAAGCCACGGATCGGTATTGAAGCCAACTATGGCTCAGGTGACGGCAACTCCAAGGACGGCAAGGTGGAAACATTCCAAAATCTGTTTCCTACGAACCACATGTTTTACGGCTATATGGACACTTTCAGTTGGCAGAATATGGCGGAAATCGCCCTCACCAGCAGTATCACCCCAACGGCCTCCACCAAGGTTATGCTGGACTATCATGTGCTCTGGTTGGCTGACACTAACGACGCCTGGTATCGTGCGAACGGTGCTACCGCCGTGCGCCCCATCAAAGGTGATGCCAGCAACTTTGCTGGCTCTGAGATCGACCTGACGGTGAGCTGGAAAGCCACCAAGAACCTCAGTTTCCTGGCGGGTTATAGCCACTTCTTCGCTGGCGGCTATCTGGGTGACACCGGAAGCAAGTCCGACGCCGACTTCGCCTACGTCCAAGCCACCCTGGAGTTCTAGCATTTGGTATTGCTGCAAGTAAAAAACCAAGGCGCGGAGCCGAGGCGAGAGATCGCTTCCGTTTCGCGCCTTTTCGTTGCGCCCCCACAGCGTCAAGTGATCTGCGATGTCCGCCACTTCGGAACCCGTAGTGACACCTCACAATGGCAGGAAGCCAGATGATCCCCAGCAGGCCCCGCGCGTCTCTCCGACTGAAGTTTGGTTACGTGACTGGTGGGATCTAGTGTTTGATCACAATGCACTAACGGTAGGGTGAGCGCCTCGCTCACCGCACTGGCAAGCTCTGGGGACGAGGGCGTCCCCGAAACAAAGATTGGAAGGGCGCTCCCTCTACGCTGTTTAGTCCGTAAGGAATCGATTTGGTGCGGGCTACTTTGGAGCAGAACTGTGTTGGTGGCCGGTATTGATGGCCTTTTTGACGTCGTGTATGCCTTAGGCGCCTTCGTAACGGTCGTAATCACAGGGACGGCCATCGGTTATGAGGATGATGAGTTTTCGTCTGGCCCGTTGGGCCATGAACAACTCCTGATCATGGCGCAACACTGCGCCATCCGCAGCAGGTTGTGGGACGGAAAGCGGCAGCAGGCTGCCGCAGTCCAAGGTGGCTTTGTCACGGTTCGTTGAGCGGAGGGCTCAGGGGGTGTCGGCGGTGGCTTTTTCCTTATAGGCGGCGTAACGGGCGCGTTGCTCTGGGGTGAGGTTGGCGGGATCGAAGCGGGGATCGGGGATGGCGTTGATTTTGCCGTGGATCACATTGGCCATATCGGTGGCGCAGTTCTTGATGTGTTCGGCGTGTTCGCCTGCGAAGAGATCGTCCACCGTGCCTTTGAACAGGGTGAGCCAGCGGTCGAACTGGGGTTTCCCCATCTGGGTTAGCGGGGTCAATTTCGCATGAGCGGCCAGCGGGTTGCCGGTGTAGCCACCGCTGCGGAAAATGACGGTTTCCCAGAAGGCATACATTTTCGGAAGGTGCGTGGTCCAGTTGGTTTTGGCGACGTCGTTGAAGATGAAGCCTAGCAGATCGTCCTCGCGAACTCGCTCGTAGAACGTATTGACAAGCAGTTCTATTTCCGGGCGGCCGTTCAGATCTGGGAGGGACATTGAATTGTGGGGACTAAAATTTAATACCTGACATCAGGTAAACGAAATCGGCATCGTCGCTCTGGCCGCTGCTGCTCAGATAGTTTCCCGCAAAGAAATGTGAATAGCCAGCGGTGAGGGTGAACGAGGTGCAGGGGTTCCAACTCACAAGCGCATCCACTTCGGTGCCAGCAAAAGAACTGGCGGAGCTGGTGACGGGCCGCACGGTGGTCTTGGCGTTGGCGCGGCGCCAGGCATCACCTGTCTCCGCCAGCCAGAACGCGTGCACGTCCACTCCGGCAGTGATTTGCTTAATGGGTTTGGCGCTCAGGTGGAGCACCACGTCATGCAGGTTGCTCCAGGAGAACAAATCCATGAAGCCGTAATGCGGATGGTTGGTGGGAAACAAATTTTGGAATGCGCCCTGGTCGTTGTCGGCGGCACTTTTGTCGCCACTGCCGAAGCTGTATTCCAAGCCCAGACGGGGTTTGCCGCTGACGGGAATGGTGTAGCCTGCTTCGACATAGGTGGCGCAGGCGGATAAATCCTTGCCTGCGGCGGTGCCGTTTTGGTAGGCGAATTCAGCTTCATAATCCCAATTTCCAAGCGCCTCTGGAACGGATTTCCAATGGGTTCCGAACGTTAGGAAATGATCATCGCGATCTTCGTCGTTGAGGTGCAGGACGTAGATTTCCGTGTCCTGGGGGCCGGTCTTGGGAAGGTGGGCATAGATGCCGGAGAAGACACTGTCACGATCGCTTTGATCAAAGCCGGTGCGGTCTGGCACGACGACGGAGGACGCGAATGCGTCCACCCACAAGCCGTCCTGGCCGGTCCAGCGGAGTTTCACGGCATCGAAGGTGCGGGATATGTTACTCCATTCCAAGGGACCGATGAGCCGCTGATCGCCATATTGCAGGACTTGGCGGCCAACTTTGAGGGTCAACGAGGATGATTTGCTATCACCAAGTTCCAGATAGGCTTGGCGGAAATCGAACGGGTTGTCTCCTTCGGCACCGAACTGGCCGGGAATATTGGGACGATTGCTGCCGATTTCGCGACTGTCCTGGCCTTGGATGTAAAGCGACATCCAACTGGTGGGCTTCAACAGGAGACCAACGCGGAACCGATTGAGGAGCCACGAGTCATCGTTTACTGAGTTGACCGAATTGTTGAAATCGAAATTGTTTTCGCGGAACTCGAAGCGCGTTTGATCTTCCAGGCTCAAGGTGATGCGACCGTCTGCGAAGGACAATGGATTGGCCGCTGGAGGAGGGACCATTGGAATGACTGGCGTTGGTGCTGGGCCTGCGAAAGCGAGGGAATTTAAGACGGTGACGAATGTTAGGGTAGTGGCTTTCATGAAATGGGAGTTCAGGGAGTGGTAAGGAGTTTTTTGATCGCATCGACAGACGGTTTGATATCAGCACCGATTTCTACTTCGCGATGGATGACTTTGCCCTGGGCATCGATCACCGCAATGAGATTCGAATGCGCGAAGTCTTGTTCCACTTGCTGATATTGAAAGGCCAGAGTCACAGCGAGATCCCGAATTCCTTCGGCGGAGCCATTGAGAAATTCCCAATTCGCCAAATCGATTTTTCGCTCGGTGGCGAATGCTTTGAGTTTCTCAGAAGTGTCGCGCGTGGGATCGATGGAGATGAAGACAAAACCGATCTTGGCCGCATCTGCGCCCAGGGCCGTTTCGATGCGTTGCAGATCCCCGACGATACGTGGGCAAGCGTAACGGCAGGAGGTGAAGCCCATGGTCACGACGCGCACTTTGCCTGCGAGACTCGATAGCTGGATGTCCTTTTTATTTAGCGAGTCCCATTTCGAAGTCAGTTCGTAGGGTGAAGCAGCGACTGCTGTCGGTGCGGTTGGGGGATCCTCCCGTAAGGATTTCGCAGTGCGGAAGCCAAGACTGCCAATACAATAGTTTCCCTTCAAACTGGAGCGAAACGCATACCGCATGAAGGCGGCGTAATTGCTAACATCACTTGCGAGCAGAGAGCCGGCCCCGCAGAAAAGTTTGCGTTCCAGTGAGTCATCGCCCCGGGAATCTCCGACGATCATGGTGGAGTTGAAATCATGCACCCATTCCCAGACCAAGCCATGGAGACCGCGCAGACCATAGACGTTGGCTTCGCTCGTGGTCACGTCCGGGAGCACGCCGAGGGTGGGCTTGGCATACCATTCGAGCAATTTGCGAAGGAATTGCTGATCCGTGCTGGCATCGATGCGGGTGGCATCCGCCCGGGCGGCAAATTCCCATTCATCCTGCGTGGGCAGGCGTTGGCTATGGGACTCGGCATAAGCGCGGGCTGCAAACCAGGAAACGTTCGTCACGGGAGCTTTCGCCATTTTCTCTGCTTCCGGACCCAGATCCAGATCGCCCGCCCAATCACGCAGGTAATTGGCGTCGGCCATTTCCTTGGACACTTTGGAGCGCTGCCAAGTCGGATGCTCACGCACGAAGGCAAGGAACTGGGCATTAGTCACGGGCACCTCGCTGAGGAAGCACCCAGGCGCAATGCGTGGTTTTACTTCCTTGGCGTAGAGCGGCTTGTAAGTTCCACCGGGCAGATAAATCATGCCCGGTGGAGGCGTGGGCGCATCCGGTGCGCCAAGCGCGCCGACGGTTAGTAAAATGGAGCAGAGAAAATTTCCCAGGAGTTGTTTCATAGGAAAGGATTAATGAGCCGGCGCACCCGCAGGAGCAGGGGCTCCGGCTGCACGCACTTCCTTGACGGTGTCCGGCAGCACTTCGGTGCCGTTGTTACCCCATTGGTTGTAAACGTAAGTTAGGGCATTGGCCACCTGCTCGTCGTTCAAGCCCAACTGCGGCATGATGCTGTTAAAAACCGCACCATTGACGGTGACTGGACCAGTCAGGCCATGCAAGACGGTGCTGATGGCGCGCTTCGGGTCGGCATTCAGGTAATCAGACTTCGCCAGCGGAGGAAAGGCTTGCATGATGCCCTGACCTTCGGCTTGGTGGCAGGCCATGCAGATGGTGGTATAGATCATTTTGCCGCGAGCAATGCGCTCCTCCTTGTTACCCGCTGCGGCTTGAAGACTGCTGGCTTGGGGAATTGTTTGAACAGTAGCACCTTCGAGTTGATAGACGAGATCATTTTGTTTACCCGAATAAACGAGTTTGTTCTCGTCACCCGTGACTTTCAACATACCGATGGCACCCTTGTTGAAGGCGCGGAAAATGGAGTGATCCACCAGGATGTAAGTCCCCGGAACTTCCGTGGCGAAGTCCACAATGGCCGATCCGCCAGCAGGAACCATCGTCGTTTGCACCTGATGTTGGGCTGGCAGCGTGCCACCTTCGGTGTAAACGTTGTCGAAGATTTCCCCGATGACATGGAAGGAGGAGGTCAAGTTAGGCCCGCCGTTCCCCACGAACAGACGAACTTTTTCACCCACCTTGGCAGGCATCGCGTTGTCTCCGGCAATGGCACCGACGGAACCATTGAAGACCACGTAGTCAGGAGTTTCGGTGAGGGCTTTCTCCATGTTGAAGGGTTGCAAGCCGGCCTCGCCATAGGCTCCCTTGGTGTAGAACTCGGATTGCATGACGTAGTATTCCTTATCCACGGCGGGCAGCGGCGTTTTCGGCTGCACGTAGATCAGACCATACATGCCATTGGCAATGTGCATCCCGACGGGAGCCGTAGCGCAATGATAGACGTAGAGCCCAGGATTGATGGCCTTGAATGAGAAGACAGATTCATGGCCGGGAGCGGTAAAACTAGCCGCCGCGCCCCCGCCCTGACCGGTCACAGCGTGAAGGTCGATGTTGTGCGGCATTTTGCTGTCGGGGCGATTCGCAAGGTGAAATTCCACTTCATCACCATGGCGCACACGGATAAATTTCCCCGGCACACTACCGCCGAACGTCCAGAACATGTAGTCCACGCCATCGGCCATGCGTTTGACGATTTCGCGCACTTCCAATTTCACAATTACCTTGGTGGCATTGGTGCGCGTGATGACAGGAGGGACCAGCGGGGCATCCGTCAGCGCGGCATTTTCCTGACCTGTAACCACATCATTCTTGGCATCAGCAGCTGTGAAATCGGAAGCGGCACCAGCGGAGGCAGGCGCGGCAGCTACAGGGGCCGCGGGAGCACCATACTTGGCCATTTCTTTGGCGTAGGCGGCTTGGGCGAGCGCATCGTTGCTGGAAGATCCGCGATCTCCGCAGCTGGTGAGAACCAGAGAAGCAAGGAGTAATGTGGCCGATTGGGTATGTCTAAAGCGAATCATAAGGTGAATGGTAGATGGTGTCTGGGTTCATCATATGATGTCATTTTAATTGTCTGCGGCAAGTCCGCCCGGCCTTGCCGTTTGACGCAGGTCAATCTGAACACCTGAATTTCCAGCGGGACCGCCCCAATTTTTCTGGATTGCCAATCTCTTCTACCTTCAGTAACGGTGAACCATGTCCGCTCTCTCTTCCGCCATTTCCTCCGCTGCCCTGCTCTCAGCGTTGCGCGGTTGCCGCATGTTTGAAAGCCTCGGGAGTGCTGAATTGCAGCGTATCGCGGAGTTTGCTTCCCTGCGACGGGTGGGGCGGGGGGAATTTCTTTTCCGGGAAGGGGAACCGACGAGTGGATTTTTCGTCACCCATTCCGGAGCCATCAATGTGCATCGGATCGCTCCCGATGGCCGGGAGAAGACCATTCACATTTTTAGAAAAGGCGAATCATTTGCCGAGGCTACCCTGCCGGATGGCTCAGGCTATCCGGCCCATGCCTGCTGTGTCGAGGACGGACATGTGGTCTTCATTCCCAGAGCGGAATTTCTGGATCTCCTCAAAATCCGCCCCGATCTCTCGCTGCGGATGTTGGCCTCCATGAGTCAGCATCTGCGAGTGCTGGTGAATGCGCTCGACGACCTGACGCAAAAGGATGTCGAAACGCGCCTCGCGATTTGGTTGCTCAAACGCTGTCCGCAGCCGATCACATCGGACCCCGTTGAGATCAAACTGGATATCACCAAGACCATGCTGGCTGGTGAATTGCGCATTCGCAATGAAACGCTGTCCCGCACCATCGCCAAAATGCGAACCCTCAGTTTGATCGAATCCAAAGGCCGGACCGTCCGCATCCAGGATCCGCTCGGCTTGGCCGACTGGCTCGCAGGGACGTCCCGGGCCACGAATCATCAGGAGCAGGTTAGGATGATTGGATGACACGGGTGGCATCCAATCGAAGTTGCGCGTTGGCTAGAGTTTCTGCGAGCACATTGCGATGGGCTGTGAGTTGTTGGATTTCCTCGCTGTTCACATGATTACCTTTTTGCCTTAAACTTTCCAAGCGTGCGATCTCGCCATCCAACTGTTGGTTCAGGCGCTTCTGGGCTGCTTTGATGAGGCGAGGCAATTTTTGTGCTGCGAGTTCTCGCGCTTGTTCCAGCAACTTGGGGAGCAGGGTGTCCTTGATGCCGTTGATCTCCAGCAGGCGCTCGATTTCCGCATCCTGAAATTTCGCCCGCACGAGGTCCCGATCCTGGCTCCAGTCCTCGCCTGTGTGTGCCACCACCACGCGCACTGGGGTGGCGGGGAGGAAGCGATCCACCTGCCAGGCGGCGGGGGCAATGCATTCTGCGACAAAGATGGTTTCCAGCCACAGGCCTTGTTTCGAGGCGTTCGTCCAGTGCACGCAAGCGGCATTGCCGGGTTCGCTGCCCAGAAGATAATCCAAGGCTCCTAACGCGACGGGGTGATCCCAAGTTAGGAAATCCCAGTCTTCCCGAATCACGGCTTGTGAGCGATCGAACGTGACGGTGAGACCATCGGCGGGCATGGCCGGCAGACTGTCGGTCACCAAGTGGCCGGGATGCCAAACGTAAGTGCGCGGACCGAGTTCCTCCCGCACCAGGCCGCAGTGATCGCCCAAGCGCAGCAGGAACGATTCGAAATTCACGTCCGCATCCAATTGGCGGAGCAAGGGTAAAATCTCCGGTTCTCCCACGGGCGCGCTCAACTCTAACAGCCGATCTTCACCTGCGGCCAACTGCGCGGTCACGCGATCCTTGGCGGCTTTGCTGGCTTTCAAGAGTTTTTGGATGACGACAGCGTTCTCCGGCTCGTCCAGGGCTCGGCTCAATGCTTCATCAAGAGCGAGGGCAATTTCCTGACCGCCGGGCAGATTTTCTTGGAAGGCATCCAAGCCTTCATGATACCAGCGAGCCAGCACGGCTTGGTCCGTGTTAGGAAGAAATGGCACGTGCAGGTGAATCGTTTCCTTTTGCCCAATGCGATCCAATCGTCCGATGCGCTGCTCGAGCAGTTCCGGATTCCTCGGCAAATCCATCAAGACCAAGTGATGCGCAAATTGGAAATTGCGTCCTTCGCTGCCGATTTCGCTGCAGAGCAAGAGTCGCGCGCCGTCCGTTTCCGCGAAGTAAGCGGCCTGCCGATCACGTTGCAGCAGCGTCAGTCCTTCGTGGAACATGGCCGAGTTGACCTGCATCGCTTCCTGCAGGCTGGCTTGCAGGGCTTCCACGGTTTCTCGTGCAGAGACGATGAGTAAAATTTTAGCCTGCGGCAGGGCCTTGAGGAGCTTCACTAACCACTGGGTCTGGAGGGTTAGTAAATCCGCTTCACCTTCGAGCGGGACGAGATGCAATTTACGTTCCGGAAAGCCCCGCAACTTGCGGCGGGTATTCCGAAAGACCACGCGACCGAGCCCGCACTCGTCCAACAGAGCTTGGATCAACTCGGCGCGCGCCTCCGGTTTCCCTTGTGCCAAGGCGGTCGCCAGCGCGCGGACGTGCGGGGACTGCTCGCTGAACAAGGCCAAGTCGGCCTTGGTTAAATTTTTCTGCTCCTGTAATCGCGCCACACCCTGCGCCACACGCGCATAGCGGGCGGTCTCTGAGCGATACGCTTCGAGTTCCGGATAGCGTTCGGGATCCAGTAAATGAAGTCGCGCGAAGTGGCCTTCCAGGCCGAGTTGCTGGGGCGTGGCGGTGAGCAGAATGAGGCCGGGCGTGGCTTCAGCCAACGTTTTCACCAACGTGTATTCCGCGCTTGGAGCGTCCGGAGTCCAGGCCAAATGATGCGCTTCATCCACCACCAGCAAGTCCCAACCAGCCGCCATGGCTTGTTGGGCGCGTTCTGGAGTCTGCGCCAGGTAGGTGACACTGGCGACGATGAGCGTGCTCTCGGCAAAGGGGTTCGTGGCTTCCTGATGCAATTCCACGGCTTCGCAATGCGCTTCATCCACCACGCGGAAACGCAGATTGAACTTGCGCAGCATTTCCACGAACCATTGATGCACCAAGGCTTCCGGCACCAACACCAGAATGCGTTCCGCTCGCCCCGTGCGATGCAGGCGATGCAGAATCAGTCCGGCCTCGATCGTTTTGCCAAGGCCCACTTCATCCGCCAACAAGACCCGTGGTCGCAAACGTTCCGTAACAGTGTGCGCAATTGCGAGTTGATGCGGAATCAATTCCACGCGTCCACCAACAAAACCGCGTGCCGGAGACGATCTCATTTGGGCCCGTCGATACAGCGCTTCCAAGCGCAGATCATACACCACGTTCTCGTCCACCCGGCCTGCCAGCAGGCGCGCTTCCGGCTTGCTGAAACTGAGCGCGTCCGCCAGTTCCGTTTCCGGATAGGCCTGGCCTGCGGCGTGATAGGTGAAAAATTCAGCGTGCTCAGAAACCCGTTCGACCACAATTTCCGCACCGTTTTGCAACGTCACCTTATCTCCCACCTGCAACTGCACCCGCCGCAAGGGAGCGGTGGCCAGCGCATATTGCCGACGCTCACGGGCGGCCCGGAACCATACTTTCACCAATCCTGCCGCCACTTCCACAATGATCCCCAAGCCCAGTTCAGGCTCGGCCTGACTGACGTAGCGTTGGTTGGGTTTGGGCTGGTTTGTCATTGGCTGAGGAGAGTGGAAGCAGTCCGCTGGACTGCTTTTTATGTATGGTTGGCAAAGCGTAAAGCTGAGTTGCAACGCTCTGTCCCAGTGCTGGCTGGGAACGGGATTGCTGGGAATGAAGCAGTCCAGCGGACTGCTGCCACACTCGGTTATAATTAAAAAAGGCGGGCACTGTTTCCAGTGCACCGCCTTTTCGAAAGGGGAGGGATAAGCTCTCGCGGAGTCTCGGGTGAGATTAGCGGGAGTAAAGTTCGACGATCAGTTGCTCGTTGACGAGCGGATCGATTTCTTCACGGGAAGGAATCCGCACCACGGTGCCGGTGAGCTTGTCGCGATCCACGCTGACCCACTCAGGAGTCGGCACGGCTTGCGTCAGGTCCACTGCGCGTTGGCCAAGTTGTTGGCTGCGGGCGGTTTCTTTGAGGGTGATGACATCACCAGGCTTGCACTGGTAGCTCGGGATGTTGACCTTGCCACCGTTGACGCGGACGTGGCCATGGCCGACGTATTGCCGGGAGGCATTGCGGCTGTTGGCGAAACCGAGGCGGTAAACGACGTTGTCCAAGCGGAGTTCCAGCATTTGGAGCAAGATTTCACCGGTAACGCCCTTGCGGCGTTGGGCTTCTGCGAAGAAGCGGCGGAAAGGCTTTTCCAACATACCGTATTGGTAGCGGAGCTTTTGCTTTTCACCGAGAGCGATACAGTAGTCGCTTTGCTTTTTACGGCCACTGCGGGCACCGTGTTGGCCGGGGCCGAAGGCGCGGCGTTCAAGGGCTTTGGTAGGGCCAAAAATGGCGACTCCGAAGCGGCGGCTGATTTTGTCTTTGGGCCCAGTATAACGTGCCATGATTTAAGAGAGGGTAAGTGAGTAAGGGAGTTTAAAAATAAAGAGGACTAGACGCGACGGGCCTTGGGTGGACGGCATCCGTTGTGGGGGATGGGGGTCACGTCGTTAATGATGGTGACATCGATCCCGATGGCTTGGACCGCACGAACGGCGGACTCACGACCTGAACCAGGACCTTTGACGCGCACTTCGGCTTCGCGCATGCCATGGCCCATGGCTTGGCGGCAAGCGTCTTGGGAGACGAGTTGGGCGGCATAGGCGGTGGATTTCCGGCTGCCTTTGAAGCCCATCTTGCCAGCGCTGCTCCAACCGATCACGTTGCCGCGAACGTCGGTCACGGAAACGATGGTGTTGTTGAAAGAGGCCAGCACGTTGACGACGCCAACGGTGATGTTCTTGCTGCCCTTGAGCTTGACGATCTTGACTTTTTCTTCGTCAGGATTGAGCAATTGCTGAGCGTCTTTAGGGGCTTCATGCACTGGAGGCGCGGCAGCAGCAGCATCGGCAGCGGCTTTGGCGGCTTTGGCGCCCTTGACTTTCGTTGGTTTAGCTTCGGCTGCGGCGGGTGCGGCAGCGGCAGGGGCTGCCGTCTCAGCGACGGGAGCAGGTGTTGGTTCAGCGGCGGGCTGGATAGTTTCGTCGGCCATAATAGGATTCGGGAGGAAGGTTGAGGAGAGAGGTGGGCTCGACTTAAGGATTATTTACCCTTGGCGCGTTGCACGCCGACGGTCTTCCGCTTGCCCTTGCGAGTGCGGGCATTGGTGTGAGTGCGCTGACCACGAACGGGCAGGCCCTTACGATGACGCAGCCCACGGTAGCAGTTGATTTGCTGGAGGCGCTTGAGATTGATTTGAATATCCCGGCGGAGATCGCCTTCAACCACATAATTATTCGCTTGGATATTAGCGATAATGGCTCCGAGTTGCTCATTGGTCAGCTCACCAGCACGAGTGTTGGGGTTGATATTCGTTTGCTCAAGGATCTTCTTGGCCAAACTGGGGCCAATGCCGTAGATGTAGGGAAGAGCAGCTTCGACGCGCTTTTCGTTGGGAATATCGATACCGAGGAGACGGGCCATGTTGAATTAGTGTCTGGAGGTTGGGTGGGAGAGGAAAACGAATTAACCCTGACGTTGTTTATGACGTGGGTTTTTGCAAATAATACGCACGACGCCTTCCCGACGGATGATCCGGCAGGAATCGCAAAGTTTCTTAACAGAGGGTCTGACTTTCATGGCAAAAAAAATGGAGGGTGAGGGTGCCCGGAGGGCGATGTAGTGGGAGTTGCGGTGCGCGTGGGAAGTGGGCAACCAAGCCCGCTTTTCGGTGACGAAACGCATCCATCCGCTTGGTGCTGACCAGCGGGGGGCGGGATTCTTACCACACCCGACAACTCGCGCAAGAGGAAAATGCCAATTCTCATTTAGATTTTCTTTTAATGGCTGTGTAGTATCAATCAAACAGAAATATTCTACGGCTTTTCCACCACCACGACGCGTCCATCGCCAGGCTTTGCGACGCCATAACCCAGCGGGGTTCCGTCCTCTTCCGTAATCAGCCACACGTGGCCGGGACGGGTATGCTGAATGGAAACGAACTTACCGCGCAGAGTCCCATGAGGGACTAAATTTCCCGCAGGGTCCACCCAGGACAGGCTGAGTTCCCGGTCGGTGGCGTTGGCGATGATGAGGCTGCAGTCTTTGCCCTCAGGATTCGTGGAGGCGGGTGGTTTGCCGTCCTTTCCCAGTGGATTCCAAGCCACTGGGAGCAGACCTGACGGCTGAAGGGAAGGATTGGAGAGTGCTTTCTCGGTCCATTGTTCCAATTCGTTTGGCCAGGAGAATTTGGGTGCTTGGGAGAACTCCCAGCCAGCAAAATGTTCCAGCACGGCACGCTGCTCTGGTCGTTGATAGCGCCATTCCTTGTCGCCAAAGACTTCCTCGCAGAGTTTGGCCAGGGCGGGGTCATATTCCTTTAATTCCGCCCGGGTATTGACGTGGTTATGATCATGGTCATTTTCGCGATTGGTATCAAACCAACTCTGAGCCCCTTCGGCCCAATACTCGGCGTGGTTCACGCTGGCGTATTTTCCTTTCCAGAGGCCGGCCGCCGCAGCCGTCTTGTAGGTTCTCTGGAGTCGCTTATCGAACGTGGGATCCGTTAGGTTGAGTCCCATCTGGTGAATCGCGTGGCTGAATTCGTGGATGAGAATGTTCTCAGTGCCGTAGGGGTCTCCGGGAAGACAGAGTAAATTTTCCGCTCCACAGGTGACGGCAGGACGATCCGGGGAGGCTCCCAAGCCGCGGGCGCGACGGTCCCAATAGCGGGCGGGGACCAGGGAGGCGTGCTCAGGGATGGCGGTGGTGTATTCATCCTGCGCCATGATGGCGAAACGAACTTTCTGCTGGGCCATGGCGGCCAGGACGGGGGAGTCGGGGTCGAGCATGTGGCCAATCAGCCAAGCGGCCTCCAGCAACGCCCGGTCCTCCGTGCGGCGGGTGGCGACGACGGGAAGTTTCCCCACGAGGACGCACTTGGTGTAGGCGGCATCCAGTTTGAAATCAGCCACCACTTCAGGCGATGGTGGTGCCACCACCGCGGACGCAGCTGGCAGCAAGGAAAGACTGAGCAGAAGAAGAAAGAAGGGAAGGCGCATGTTAGTTTAAAAGTGAAGACAAAGGGAAGATGGCGAGAGCCAGACAAAGCAAAACCGCCCAGGAAATTCATCCGTGGGCGGTTTTGATAAACTGCATTGGCGCAGCCGCAAATTATGCGGTGGCGACTTGACGGCTCACTTCCTTGACGGTGGTGGCGTCCTTGCCCAGACGGGTGCGGAGGTAGTTGAGCTTGGCGCGACGGACTTTCCCGCGCTTAGTCACTTCGACCTTGGCTACTTTGGGGGAATGGATCGGGAACACCCGCTCCACGCCTTCACCATAGGAAATCTTCCGGACGGTGAGGTTCTGGCTGACGCCGATGCCCTGACGAGCGATGACGATGCCTGCGAAGATCTGAATCCGCTCTTTGCCGCCTTCAACAACGCGGCTGTGGACTTTAACGGTATCACCAACGTTCACAGGGGAAACGTCGGTCTTCATTTGCTCTTGGTGGATTTTCTGGATCTTGTTCATAACTAAATTTGTCGGCCCTCGGGGCCATGCGGGTTGAATTAAATTAGCAGGGAAAGAAGGCAGCACGGCGGGGGCCTTCGGGTGAGGAGCGGCGGAATTAAGCTACTTCCCTGGAAAACGCAAAGAAAATTCTGCAAACTTTGCGCGCCAAGGAGGAATTTCCAACTGGCAAGGCCGGAAATTCCTCCTTCCGCAAAGAATTCTCCTTCAGAGTGACTTCAAATATTCGATCAACTGAGCCCGTTGCGCCTCATCGAAGATGCCATATTCGTGACCGACATTGGAATTCCCGGGCTGCGCCTGGGTGTTGAAGGTGAAGTTGCCATCATTGACCAGTCCTACATGCTTGGGATCGAATTCCCGGCTGCCGACCTTGAATGCTTTGAGGCGCTCAGCCGCTGGCTTCAGCAATTCATCCAGGTTGAGGACGGAGCCATTGTGCAAGTAGGGTGCAGTGGCCCAGATCCCATTGAGCGGGCGGCCTTTGTAGGCCAGAATCACGGTGGCTTCAGGGCCGTCACCTATCGCGAGTTGGGCGACTTTCTCCACCTCACCTTCGACTTTGGTGAATTTTTCCCTCAATGCGCCTGGCAGCGCTTCCACGTTCACCTTGCCATCGACCACTGTCTCCGCACCGTTTTTCAGATCGCTCAACCCTTTGACGCTGGCGCTGTGGACCTCTCCATCGACGATTTTTACATCATTTAGAATCGTGGTAATTTTGTCATCCGCCGTCTGAATTACCGCCGCCAGATCCAGATTAAACGTTTTGTCTTGCGGGTTGATCAGGTCGTGCTTGCCCACCAGCACCCGCTGGCCCAGGTGGCTGAGGAGATTGCCAATGGGTTCCACCGCTTGGAGTTTGCGGGGAATCAAGCCTGCGGGCACGAAGATCCGTCCTGCGAACACTCCACTGCGGGCGGTGCGCGTGGCGGCATTGCGCGCCATACTGGGATCCGTCTTAACGTCATCCATTTTGGCGATGATTTTCCGGTTAGGATCGGTGCGGTTGATTTCCGCATGGCATTTGATGCAATTGGCCGCAAATAGTTCCTTACCTTTGCTGACGAGCCCTTGGTCTAGTTTACCGAATTCTTCCGGCCATTGTGGAGACCAAAGGGCGCGGACTAAGTCTTCCAAGTCGGTCAGGCTACCCGTATTGACTGAGGATGGATACCCGCCCAGCGGTTCCTCTTGAGTCGTGGTGTCCACGTCGGCAAAGACTCCCAGGACCTCTCCCACATTGCGGCCCAGCGCTCCGATGTGGATGTTTTTGACAACCGTATTGGGAGCCGAGCCGTTCCATTGGACGCGATCGTGCTGGGGCGTATCCCACAGGAAGGGATAGCTCACGGGAGCGTCGCATCGGGTCTCGTTGTCCGGCACTTGAGCGAAGCGCACGGCTACTTCGTTGAAGATGGCGTCGAAGGCATCCAAGCGACCGGGCCCAAACTCCAACGCTTTGACCGTGGGCAAGTTGCGTCCGTTGTAGAGGGCGCGTCGATCATAAACTTCCTGCAGTTCAGCCTTCAGCGCAGCGATGGCCTCTGGTGCAGCGGCTTTCCCCAGGAGCCCAGCGGAGAACCGAGCGAACTTGGCCGCGTCATCTTTCGTGGCACTGAGGGAGGCTGCCATTTCCTTCATCATGGTGGCGGCATCCGCCAAGGTGGGAGCACCATCGATCAACCAAGCGGTTCCCTGATAGTTGATCTGTCCGATGTGGCAGGCCGCACAGGTCATTCCCAGCGCGACCCCATTTTTCACAAAACCGATGGGCAAGCCATCAGGGTTGCTGGTAGGCTCTGCGGATCGTGGCAAATAGCCGAAGGCGCGGATGTTGGCGGCATCTCGGAAGGGCTGCTCCGAGGTTGCTTGCTCCAAATGCAGCCACCACGCATAAGGCATTAGTTGGGATCCCTGAGCGGTGTCGTAAAATCTTCTGGCATCGGCATCGGTCCAATTTTGCTTCAGCACGCGGAGGCCTTTCAGTTCTGGGGCTAAGAGTAAATTGCGCCCAGATCCGTCTGCATCACTGGTGCCGCCGATGGGGGGCTTGTTCCAGAAACTAAGCCAACTGATGGCTCCGATACAAAGGAGGCTAAGGAGGCTGAGCAGGATGGTTTTAGGTTTCATAGGTAGGATATGGGGTCGCTAGTTTTACTGCCCCGGCCTGGCTCCCAATGAACCCGACAGCACAGCTTATCTCACAATTCGCATTTTTCTGCGCAGCGTTACAAAGTTTCACGAAATTCTTATTTTGCGTGGCGAAATCTTTCCAAGCCTGTGCTTGGCGGAGTGAGTGATCGGGCATTGTTTGAGATTGCATTGTCGCGTGATCTTCCGCATGATGCGCCCCAATTTCATGACTCCTTCATCGCTCTTCCCTTATTGCCTCCTGCTGTGCTGCGCCCTCGGACTGGTCTCTTGTGACACCAAGAAGCCGGAAGCCAAGGTGAAGGCACGGCCGGACGAAACCCCGGTCGTAAAAGAAATGAACCGATTGGCCTTGGTTCATTCCCCCTTTCTCAAGAGCCACGAGACCGATCCCGTGGACTGGTATCCCTGGGGCGAAGAGGCCTTCAAACGTGCCGTGGCCGAAAACAAGCCAGTCATGGTGTGCATCGGCTATAGCTCCTGTCCGTGGACGCTGAAAATGCAGCGGGAAACTTACACGGACCCCAAAATCGCAGGCTACCTCAACCGACATTTCATTAATGTGTTGGTGGATCGCGAAGAGCGACCAGATCTCAACAACACCTACATGCGCTACGCCTTCATCCGCAGCAATCAGAGCGGTTGGCCGCTGCATGTGTGGCTGACTCCCAAGGGGCTGCCGTGGCACACCGCGATCTATCTACCGCCGCTGACGAAAGAAGGAACGACCGGCTTCAAAACGACGATCGAACACGTCGTCAACGATTGGCAGGATCCAGCCTACGTGAATCGCGAAGCCGCTTTCCGTTTGGACGGAAGCAAGGACCAGAAAGCAGCGCTGACGGTGGACGGCCCCCGGGCCTTGAATGATCGCCTGGGGTATCGTCAGCAATTAGCCCGGATGCAAGTGGGCGATGGGGCCTCCAAGTTGGACGCAGCGGCCTTCGACTTGGCCTACGATAAATTCAACGCGGCCTATGATCCGGCGTATGGCGGCTTCAGCGGAGCCCCCAAATTCCACCAAGCGACGGTGATCGAATGGTTGATGGAATACGCTTCCGTGAAAAAGCGCTCGGCCTACGGGCGCTCCGACCGCGCCCGCGTGATGGCCACCAACAGTTTGGAGAAGCTGGCCAACGGAGCGCTGCAGGACCAGTTGGGAGGCGGATTTCATCGCTATTGCGTCGATTCAGCCTGGACTGTGCCCCAATTCGAAAAAATGCTCTTCGATCAAGGTTATCTGGCCCAGGCCTTCCTGCATGCCGGAATGCTCACCAAGAAGTCTGAGTTCCTCGAAGTAGCGCGACGCACCTTGGATTATGTCGAGGCGGAATTGAACAACCCAGCGGGTGGATTTTATTGCGCGGAGAATTGTTTCAGTTCGCTGGCGGTGGGGGAGTGGGAAGGGGCATATTACCTGTGGACCAAGGCTGAGATCGATCAGCTAGTGGGGCCGGAACTGGCTCCCGTGATGGCTCAGATGTATGCGCTGACAGACAGCGGTAATTTGCCGGTGGAGCTGATGCAAATTCAGACTCAACGATTCCCCGGGCAAAATATTCTCCGTCTGGCCAAGCCGCTGGCAGAGGTGGCCAAAACGCTGAATCTGCCGTTGGAGAAAGTTTCCGCCATGGCGGCCGAGGGCAACGCCAAATTGCTCAACGCCCGCCGCATGCGACTGCGGCCGCTGCGTGATGAGAAAGTTCTGCCCGCTTGGAATGCAGTCATGATCTCCGCTTTCCTGGAAGGGGCCACGCAATTGGATCAGCCGAATTACTTGAAACGAGCCGTCAAAGCGGCCGAGTTCACCTACACCTCATTCCTCCATGCCGACTACACGCGGCCCCGGTTTGCCGAAGACTATGCGCTGCTGATCAAGGCCATGCTGGACTTCTATGAGACCACGGGCGAGGCCACCTGGCTGGAGCGGGCCGTCACCCTGCAAGGTCGAATGGATAAGGAATTGTGGGATACCGCCGGAGGGGGCTACTGGGATGGTCCCACCGATCCGAACCTCTTCATCGCCATGAAATCAAGCGATGAAGCCAGTGAGTTCGCGCCCAACGCTACAGCAGCCGCCAATCTGGTTCGCTTGTCCCGTTTGTTGGGAGATGCTAGTTACCGGCAGCGGGCCGGCTCCACGCTCAATGCCTTTGCAGGCGAGACCACCGCCGCCCCGCCGAAAGGTGTCACCACTCCCGCGGGTCCCGCCACCCACGTGCGCATGCTGGGCGCCTATGACCTCTACAGCCGCCCTGGCTGTCAGTTCCTGCTTTGCGGGAAACCAAGCGACCCCGCCATCCAAGCGTTCCAAGCCATCCTGCTGAAAAATTACCGCCCCAACTCTTACGTCCTTTACTTGGACGGCGGTCCCAGCGAGTCCCTGCTGAAAGCATCTAACAAAGAACTAAGCGCGCTGAAGCCCGAGGGTGACAAGCCCTTGCTCGTAGTGGCCAGAAATTTCAAATCAGAGAAGGTCCTCACCTCACCTGAGGAACTGAAGGCATTTTTGGCAGAGGAGTTTTGATTCAGCTGCGAAGGCGGGCGTGCCCCTGTTGCTTGGCTGGGATAACGGTTGCGCGTTGTCACCTCGACCTAAATTGCCAAGCCCCTAACATCCACCTGATTCGATTTAACTTGTGACCGCCGTGAATTCCCGCTAGCTTTTTCAAAATCCGATCCACATCACTCATGGAATTTTATTACACCGATCCTGCGGGACAAGCCGTCGGCCCTGTCAGTCAGGAACAGCTGCAAGCTCTGCTGCAAACTGGAGGCGGCAATCCCCGCCCCTCCTCGTGAGCGAGGTGAGGTGCCAGACAAAATCAAATGGCTGGCTCACATCATGTTGATCACTTCAGCCATCTCCACTTTTGCGACCATTGGCATGATTGTCATGTTGATTTGGTTTGGAGCGTCCTCCAAGCGCTTGGTCCGTTTCCCCACCTATGAACAACTTCACCTCGTGGCAAAACGGCAGCGTGGGCTGTGGATCTGCATCGGGATGTATTGCTTGTGCACCCTCATCTCCCTAGCTTTCTTTGCGATCGGCACGCTGCGAGTGTGATGTCGCTCACGCAGCGTTGAAATCTGGTTGGAACCCCTTGGCTAGGGCGGGTTTTTCAATTTGCTCCTGAGGAGGTTGGGGCTTCCTCCAGCATTTTCCTGGCTTCGGCCATTTGGTCTTTCGTGAGAATTTCCTTGAGGGCATCGCGTTTGCTGGCGGCTTCAGGAATGGCGAGGGCGGCCCGGGCGTAGTTTACGTAGGCGTAAACGGGGTTCTTGCTGGTGCTGAGACCTTCTTCGAAGAGGTGGGCCAACCCCATTTGCGCAATGGGGAAATTGAGTTTCGCTGCGCGAGCGTAGGCGGCTCCGGCATTAGCGTAACTCTGTGGGATGCCGACGCCATTTTCATAGCACAAGGCTAGGTTGACCATGGCGGGGAGGTTGCCCAGATCGGCGGCGGCATGATAGTAGCCGACAGCCGCAATTTGGTCCCGCTCCACCCCGCGTCCATTTTGCAGGCACACGGCGGCTTCATTGAGCGCCAGCGGGAAACCGAGCTTGGCAGATTTGGAGACTAACTTCCAACCCGCCTGAGGATCCACCGGCACCCCCTGGCCGCTGAAATGCAGCATGCCCAAGCGGCAGAGGGCTTCGGGTTCATTTTGCTCGGCTGCTTTCTTCAGCCATTCCACTGGAGCGGAGAAACTAACGTCACGCGCTTTGAGATCCACTTCGCCTAACAGCATCAGACCGTAAGCGGTCTGAGCGAGCGCAGAACCGCTTTCGGCCGCTTGTTGGACGACGAATTTAGCGCGCTCTGGATCCGGTTTGCGGCCGGGGGTATCGCTGAGGAGAAATCGAGCGAACGCTAATTGAGCGGGCACGTGGCCGGCATCGGCTGATTTCTCTAACAGACTGGCAGCCTCTTCGAGTTTACCCATTTTCGCTCCGCCGGAGAAAATCAACGTTGCTAGGGAAAACTGCGCAGCGGCATCGCCTTTGTCGGCTAGCTTGCGGAGTTCGGCTGCATCGGGAGCTTTGACGGGTTCTGCTGCTGGCTTGGGTTCGGCGTGACAGGTGATGGTTAGCAGAAGCAGCGCCAGAGTGCTGGGGCGGAGGAATTTTAGGACGGGAGGATTCATTGGTAACGAAGGGATGCGGGGGTGTGGGCTTGGGCTGGTTGACAGGTGGATGGAAAAGTTGCTTCTTTCAAGTTTACTTCTTTCATATTTGACCCGGGAACTGTAGGGGGGAGCGGCCTCACTCCCCTCTCTGTAAAGGGAGCGCCCCCGCTCCCAAGAGGCAGCGGCGGGGCAGCCGGGGACGAGGGCGTCCCTGAAACTATTGGGAGCGAGGGCACTCCCTCTACGCTAGGTGTTATAAAACATACCCTAACCACAACTGCGATTAATTCCTTGGCAACGAGGGAAGCTGGCGCTATGCTTCTAGGGGCGATGTTTTGAATGTATATCTCCCTGTCAGTGCGCGCCCCCAATCGAAAACCATGACTAACTCACCTGCCCTGGCTGACACGCGAGAACCCGATGGGGATACCCCTAGGATCAGGGAGTTGCAGGCTCGCATCCGTGAACTGGAATCGGCTATGGCCGCAGGCCAGGAAATGGCCTTGGCCTTGTCTCTAAGCGAGGAACGCTATGCGTTGGCCGTGAGGGGAAGCAATGATGGTATCTGGGATTGGGATATCCCGAGCAACAACGTGGCGTTCTCCCCGCGGTTCAAAGAATTGCTTGGTTACGAGCCTGATGAGTTCGCAGATCGGTTTGATGCGTTTTCCACGCGGCTGCACCCGGAGGACTTCGACGCCACCATGGCGGCGGTAAAAGCGCACCTGGAGCAGGGGTATCCTTATGATGTGGAATACCGGTTGCGCCACCGGGATGGTGACTTCCGCTGGTTCAGGGCCCGGGGTCTGGCAATCCGTGATAAGGAGGGAAAGGCTTTGCGGATGGCGGGATCCATCACGGATGTGACCGAAGGCAAGGCGGCGGCGGAAAAGATCAAAGCGATCTCCGACCGGCTCGTGGTGGCAACCCAGGCGGGGGCCATTGGGATTTGGGATTTCGATGTGATCAACAACGGACTGATCTGGGATGAGCGGATGTATCAGATGTATGGAATTAGCGCAGATGCTTTTTCCGGGGCCTATGAGGCATGGGAGTCGGGGCTGCACCCTGCGGACCTGCCGCAGGAACGGGAGAAAATTCAAAGGGCTCTGCGTGGTGAGGGGGAGTTCAACACAGAGTTCCGTGTGGTCTGGCCGGACAGCTCGGTGCATTTTATCAAGGCAAACGCTATCGTGCAACGCGACGCCACGGGCCAGCCAGTCCGCATGATCGGCACGAACTGGGACATCACGGAACGAAAGCTAGCCGAAGATGAACTTCGGCAGGCCAAGCAAAATGCGGAATCGGCGGCTCGGGCCAAGAGTGAGTTTCTGGCGAACATGAGCCATGAGATTCGCACTCCCATGAATGGCATTATGGGGATGACCGAACTGCTGCTGGATTCGGAACTGAATCCTACGCAGCGGGAGTTTTTGATGATTGTGAAAAATTCCTCAGAATCACTGCTGGGTGTTATCAATGATATTTTGGATTTTTCAAAGATTGAAGCAGGAAGACTGGCACTGGACCGCTATCCATTTCATTTGCGAGACGGGGTGGGAGATACGCTGCACTCGCTCTCGGTGCGCGCCACGGAGAAGGGGGTCGAATTGGCCTACAGAATAGACCCGTTGGTTCCGGACTATCTGGCAGGGGACTTCAAGCGGCTTCAGCAGGTGTTGGTGAATCTGGTCGGAAATGCCATCAAGTTTACGAAGAATGGGGAGGTGGTAGTGTCCGTCGGAATAGAGTCCCGGACGGTGGATGGGGTTTCGTTGCATTTCCAAGTGAAGGACACCGGCATTGGAATTCCCGTGGAGAAACTCAGTGTGATCTTTGACTCCTTCACCCAAGCAGAATCCTCTACGTCCCGCCGGTTCGGGGGCACCGGACTGGGTCTGGCCATTGCCCGGCAGTTGATCGCCCTGATGAAAGGCAGGCTGTGGGTGGAGAGCAAGCCGGACGTGGGCAGCACCTTTCATTTTACCGTGCTCTTGGGACTCGAGACGATCCCGGATGCCATGAAACACTCCATCCCCGACGGCCTGGCAGGGTTACGCGTGCTGGTCGTGGATGACCACCTTACCAACCGCACGATTCTCGAGGAAATGCTTTTGAGTTGGGAGATGTCACCGACCATGGCGGAGAGCGGAGCAGAGGCTCTGCGGTTGATTTCTGGTGATTCGGAGCCCCATCAGTTTGATTTGATCGTGCTGGATTATATGATGCCGGACATGGATGGCGTGCGGACGGCGGAAGCGATCCAACGCGGTCTTGGTGCTAAGACGCCTCCCATCATTCTCCTTTCCTCCGCAGGTGCCTTCCATGAGCCAGAGAGCCGCCTGCATGAGATCGGAATCACGCGTCGGATCACCAAACCAGCGAAGTCCTCTGATCTGCTTGACGCAATCACTCAAATCATGGGAAGCGCCAGCCGCGACACCAAAGCCGTTGCTGTGAGCATCTCGAAAAGACCGCCAGAGGTTCCAAGGATGCGAGTTCTGCTTGCGGAGGACGGTCGCGTCAACCAAATGGTGGCGACGAACCTGCTGGAAAATCGAGGCCATCAGGTGACCCTAGCTGAAAATGGCAAGTTGGCGTTCGCATTGGTGCAGGAGCAGAAATTTGATGTGGTGCTGATGGATGTGCAAATGCCGGAAATGAATGGCTATGAGGCCACCTCGGCCATCAGGAAATGGGAGGCCGCTCACGGCGGTCATTTACCCATCATCGCCATGACGGCAAATGCCATGCGGGGTGACCGGGAACAATGTCTGGCCGCCGGGATGGACGACTACATCGCCAAGCCGGTCAGATCCGCTGAATTATTTTCCGCCCTGGAGAAGTTCGCCAGCGTTCCGGGAGAGGATCAGGAAACTGCGGGCGGAGATGTGGCGGAAGCATCAGACGTGTGATCCCTAACAATGTAGTATTAAAGATATTCCACCATGCCATCATGCCCGTGGACCACCTGGGTGGGGCATCCGATATCCTGCAAGATCTGTCTGGTAAGCGTTAGCTTGTTGTCAAGATAGGCGTCGTCATGGGCTGGGTCGTGATGAATCACCGTCCATTGCTTGACTCCGGTCAACTTGGCCAGCACGCAGGCATTCGCGAGGTTGGAGTGGCCCCAGCCAATCTTTCTGCTATATTCATCAGACAGATACTGCGCCTCGTGCAACAACAGGTCGGCTCCACTGATGAACTCGACGACTGGTTCTTGGGGGATGACAATCTCGCTGTTCCGTGAAATTCGTTGGGGTGAACCAAGATATCCGTGAAGAAATTCGTTGTCCGGCGCATAAACAATCGTGCGGCCATGGTGCTCGATCTTGAAGGCGACGGTGGCCCCTGGGTGATGGGTGAATTCGTGCGTGACCTTGATGTCGCCAATCACGACCGGATCGTCATCGAGGAAACGAAAATTGACCTTGGCTGCAAGCTTAGACCGTTGAATGGGGAAATAATCCCGATCGAGTTGCCCGCTGAGGAGCGATTCATGATTCTTTCCAAACCCCCGTTCCCCATAGATTGTAATTTCAAAATTAGGAAGGTAGATCGGGGTGAAGAAAGGAAAACCCTGAATGTGATCCCAGTGAGTGTGGGTGATAAACAGATGCAGATGCCGTGGACCATGGGCCGCTAGCGCATCCCCAGCGTCCTTGATCCCGGAACCGGCATCGAAGATGAGGTGATCATTACCGCAGGCGTATTCCATGCAGGAGGTATTGCCACCATGACGCAGGAAACGCGCCCCGGACACCGGGATGGACCCGCGGGTGCCCCAGAGGATAATGCGGGAGCGATTCACGTCCACCTTAGGGGCAAATATTGCCGTGGGTGCAGTAGGAAGATGGCTCAAGGGCGCTTTGGCAATTTCCCGGTTGAAGCAACGATCCACCGTTTCTGCCAGCGCATGTTGATCGAACGGCTTAATGATAACTCCGACCACCCCCAGTTCATGGACCTGCTCCATGTCCGCGCTGAAATCATTTGCAGTGCAGACAATGACCGCGAGATCTTGCGTGGCCGGATCCTCGCGCAACCGTTTCAGCACTTCGATACCATTGAGCCGAGGCATCATGAGATCCAGAATGAGCAGGTCCGGCCTTTGCACGCCGATCCGCTCCAGGCATTCCTCTCCATCCCGGGCGATCTCCACCTCGTAGCCCCGCCCTTGCAGCACATGCGAGATGCGCATGGAAATGGCGCGAACGTCTTCCGCAACGAGGATCCGGGGATGGAGTAAACCTGCCATGTTAGCGGTGGTTAAAGCCGTTTGAGGAAATGCTGGAGTGCCAAACTGAGCAGGGAAAATTCCTCGACTGTCCGTGGCAGCAATTCAGCAGCCCGGTCAAGGTTTTCTGAACGGGCGCTCTCAGTGAGGAGGGAGACCGCCGCCAGGGCGGGTGCTGCGGAATAATTGCCCACCATTCCCTTGAGTGCATGCGCGGCCCGGTGCAGCGAGCTTGCATCCTGCTGAGCCAGCGCTCGACAAGCCTCGGACAGCAGCGTCTGGGAATCCTCCATGAAGACGCCCACTAACTCCCGCATCAAGGACACATCCTCCATCTCAGCCCTGAATTGATCCTCGTCGAAAGGGATGGCGCGCCTTTGGGTAATAAGATCAAATGGCGGGGGGCCCTGCTTTTTGTGGGACAGCAAATCTGTTTCTAAGTGGGACATATTGAAGAATGGGAAAAGCCACTGAGCAAACATACTCCCTGAAACTGTCTCTGCGAGCAGTATTTTACTTGGGCAACACGAGTGGACAGGGCGGACCGGGTGGATTTTTTCAAGGGGTAAGTTTTGGATTGTCAACAGATCGTCTGGTGGTGATGCGCAGCAGTCGGTTTGGCCTGCTGGCCTCCATTTCAAGCGGCAGGGAACCTTCGGCAGGGCACTTCCGGCTGAGTTTGGGGTGACGGCCCAGGCTGCTATTGTTTTTGCAGGACGACGGTGGAGGCGGAGTTGCGAGTAACGACGATGTCCTGTTTGCCATCGCCATTGATGTCCTGCACGGCCACGGCTTTCATATCACCCAGGATGTTGATGCCACTGGCGAGGGGAGCCATCGGCACCATGCCGCCCTGGCCATCATTTTTGAGCAACATGCCCACGCCGTTGTCGTAGCGGGAAGTTTCGATTTGTGGTCCGTAGAGCCAGTTTTGGGCCAGGAAGAGATCCACCTTGCCATCACTTGTGAAGTCGGCCGCGGCAATGCCGAAGACCACGGCATTTTGAGCTTCCCGCATGAAGGGAGCCCAGGTGAACTTGCCTTTGCCGTCATTCATCCAAGCTCCGTGGCGGAATTCATTGGCTTCGTATTTTTCCGCGGACTTGAGTTTATCGTCGGTGTAAACTTCCGTCAGGCTGGCGACAGCGAATCCTTTGAACGTATCAAATTTCTTCTTAATGAACGGCATGGCCGTGCTGGAGCAACTACGGCCACGTTCGGGATAGAGAAACTCACCGTGATCGTTTTTCTCGCGCTTCACTTCGACCACGTTCCACGTCTGCGAATCATCGAACACGCCGTAATAGGTCAGTTGCGGGTGCTCGGCATCGGGCGTCTTGTATTTCGTGTTCAGGCCGATGTTACTGGCCACCAGATCCATTTTCCCATCGCCATTGAGATCTGCTGGCACCACGGCGTGCCACCAACCCACCACCGCTGAGAGGCCGGCGGCCTTGGTGCCATCTTGCAGCGAACCCTTGTCATTGATAAACAATTTGATGGGCCCCCACTCGCAAGCCAAGGCCAAGTCCATCCAGCCATCGCCATTCACATCCACCGCCGTGGCTCCGCTGACGAGGCCGACCTTGGCTAGCCCATCGGACTTATCAGTGATATCTTCAAACTTCACGGTCCCCTTGGCGGAAACATTGCGAAGCAGTCGGCTGCGATCGCTGTGCGGCCAGTCTTGGGCTTTGCAGCGTGCGCCGATGAATAAGTCCACTTTGCCATCCTTATCGAAATCTTCCGCCACCACGGCACCTGCGAAGACGTTGATGACAGGGAAACCAGTGGCGGTGGTGAAACTCCCTTTGCCATCATTGAGGTAAAGGCGCGCGCGCTGCTCCTTGGCATCTGCGGGGAATTCATTCGTGCCACTAACGACACACAGGTCGAGGTCCTTGTCGCCATCGACATCGAAGAACACTGCGCCACTGTCTTCGCAATCCTTGTCGGCCCGGAATGGTTCATTCCATTTGGCCACAAAGCCGCCTTTGCCATCGGCCAGACGGAGTTGGGGCAATTCGCCAGCGCTGCCGCCGAAATACACGTCCGCTTTGCCATCGCCATTCACATCGCCCCAAGCCATGCAGGGGCCCAGTTGACTGTAGCTGTGAGGCAGGAGCACGTGGCGTTGGAAGTCCGCTTCCCAGCCGGTGTCCTTAACTTTCAGCATGGCCAGCGCCTGGCTTTCTTTGAAGAGCGGAGCAGGCACGGGCACATCGGGCGTGCGGGGGTCCAGCTTGGCGGGGCGGTCCACTGTCAGTCGTTGGTCAGCCTTCACATTCGTCAGCACGTGCTCGCCACCGTCTTTGCCGGGCCAGCGGATTTTTAGTTCGGCAACTTCCGTTTCCGCGCCCAAGCCAAAGTGAGCCACGGGTTCATTGTAGGAATGGTATCCTGTCTGGGGGCTCAGGTAACGCAACTGCTGGCCAGCCTTGGTCTTCACCACGATTTCCGCCCCGATGGCATGCGGGTTGCCTCGGCTGCCTTTAAGCTCCACCACCAGTGAATGGCCGCCCTTGAGATCGTTGCGCCAGATGGCATTGGGTTCTTCCAAATTGACCGTCACCAAATCCAAATCGCCATCGCCATCCAAGTCTGCATAAGCCGCGCCATAACTCACGCCGACGTGACCGAGGCCCCAGGCATCGCTGATCTCTTCGAACTTGGCGTGACCGGAATTGCGGAAGACGCGGTTCTTTTCTTTGCGCATTTCGCCATTTTTCCAGAACTCGAACATGTGTTTTCCCAGCAGTTCTTCGGGTTCGATCTTGATGTCGCTATCATTCATGTGCCGGCTGATGCCATTGGTGAAATAGACATCCTGCCAGCCATCGTTATCGAAATCCGCAAATTTCACGGCCCATGTCCAATCCGTGCTGGAGACTCCATAGAGCCGTGCGCCCTCGCTGAAGCGCTCCGTGCCGGTGCCAATGAGCAGGGTGTTCTGCATCTGCTGCTGGGGCGTGGAGTGATAGACTCGCTTGTTATCAAGCCCGCCCATGACGCCCATCGTAGTCTTGCTCTTGAAATGACTGGTGGCACTCATGTCCGCTACCAGCAGATCCGGCCAGAGATCGTTATTCACATCGCCTTGGTCGCAACCCATGCTGAACCAAGGCGTGTGGGGCGCAGCGTCGGCAATGACATTGGTAAAGGTGCCGTCGCCATTGTTCTTGTAAAGTTTATCCGCACTGATGAAATCGTTCCCGACATAGAGATCCGGCCAGCCATCGCGATTGTAATCCCACCACGTCACGCTGAGTCCATCGCCCCGTCCCTCGATCCCAGCGGACTTGGTAACGTCAGTAAATTTTACCTCGCCATTCTTGCTGTCATTGCGGAAGAGGAAATCTGGCGTGCCCGTGGCCTCAGCTCCCCAGTGATCAAAATCATAGCGCCACATGCTGTAATATTTTTGAAACTCCGCCTTCACCACGGGCACTCCTCCCGGTCCAGGTTCCGTGAGTTTCGACATGTCGTTCTGCGAACCGGCGGGATCCTCAATACGATTCGTTAGCACGTAGAGATCCAAATCGCCATCGCCATCATAGTCGGCAAACGCCGCGCTGTGGGAACAGTCGATCACGCCCAGGCCACAGGAGTCCGGCACCAACGTAAATTTGATCGCCCCATCCGAGCCGGTCGCGTTTAACCAGAGCTGATTCGGCTGCATGTAGCGGCAAATGTAGAGGTCGGTCTTGCCATCGCCATTGACGTCGCCCGCAGCCACACCAGCCACCCATTCCTCGTTGCCTCCGCCGGATTTCAGACCAGAGGATTTCGTGGCGTCCGTGTATTTGATCTCGCCCTTCTTGCCAGTGTTCTGGTAAACGCGGCTGGCCTCGCGTCCACCACCGAACACCAAGTCCGGCCAGCCATCACCATTCAAATCCTCCACCACCACGCCCCCACACGTCATGCCGCTGTGATAAAGATAGCTCAGGGGATGGTCCACATTCATGGTGTTCACCATATCCACGCCTGTTTCCGCAGGCCCTAGGCGGGCGAAACTACCAGTGGCTGCGGCAGGCGCAGCAGCCTCTGCAAAGACAGGACTAGCATGAAACGCCAAGCCGAGGATGCTGGCGAATGTGAGGAAGAAGGAGGGAGGATTTGGGGAAGTCATCGGAACTCGGATGAGGATTTGATTAATTGGCAGTTTGCCGTGAATTTGCCGCCAGAGTCAAGCGGGATACGCAAGCTTACACGCGTGACACGCGTGACTGAAGGCGGATTTTTTGGGGTAAATACGCCCGACCATTTCGCCTTGTTTGAGGAAATTCAGGGCTAAATTTTCGTCAATATAAATCGCATCGCCATTATAATTTCCATAAAAAGTCTTGTAGTTCAGCTATCCGAGGATATACTTACTTAAAGCTCAATCTTTAGCCACTAACGTCATGCAAATTGATTCTCCGTCCGCGCAAACGCCCCGACCACGCTGGCCCCGGCGGATCATGCGTGTCCTTTTCTGTCGTCGTGTGAGACGAGTATTGGCAATGCTGGCGTTAGTCTGGGGAATCGGATTGATGGTGGAACACTTCCGTGCGGAACGGGCCTGGGCTGCCGTGGAGGCAGACATGGCGGCTCGCGGATTCTCCTGGGCGGAAATTGCGGTTCCAACACCTTTGGCGGATTCCGACAATGTGGCCATGCACCCTGTCTTCGCTCCAGCCTTAGCGGCACACTCGGGACCAGTCACAGCCCAGAATCCGCTGCAATGGCACTTCGGTGAGCTTCAGAAAAAGTATGACGTGGCGCTGCCCACGCCCCCACCCCGCCCGGGCCGGCCGGAAGTTAGTTTGTCGGAATACATGACATTTCTGACTAGCACCTCCGTGGGCACAGGACATAATCCTGATGAACTAAAGTCTATGCTCCTAGCAGCTACAGGTTCGCTCAACGAATATGCAGATGGCATCAACGAAGCCAGTCAACGGCCGCACACCTGCTGGTGCCCCTACACTCTGGCTGCAGGCGAGCCTGACTTGGTGGTCCGACGTCCACTTGCCGCTGTTAGTAACGGTTTTGAATTCTGTGAGCACATAAATCGGTGGTTGTCGCTGCGTGCTCAGGTATTGCTGGAGCGCCAGCAAGTTGAAGCCGCACGGGCGTCTGTGCTGGCGATGGTGAATACGGGGAAACTTTTCCATCAACCCGAAGGCACAACAATCGTGACCGGACTGGTGGACATGGCGTTCGAAGGCATCATGCAGAAATATTTAGAGGTGTGTCTGGCTCATCCAGGCTGGCGGGGCCAAGATCTGGGCATGATAGCAGCGGAGTTACGCAAGCTAGATCTACGGTCTGCGGCTCCGTCCCTGTTGCGTCGCCAAATGCTATTCAGAATGAAAGAGATCCTCCAACAAAAAGAACCGAGTTGGAGCGAGTTGCTGGTGTTGGCAGAGCACAGGCCCCCTGTCATCCCCAGATCCAACGCACCTTCGAGAAATTGGGAGCGCATCGGACGCATGTTCCCAGACAGTTGGTGCAAACAAAATGCGGCTTCGCTCTATTGGGCCCAGACAAAAGCATACCTCAACCCCGGTGGCTCTGGCAGTGGGATTTTCCCGCCAGAACTACTGCACATTAATCCATACAACATACTAGCCGCTCTGGCCACACAACCGCTGTGCAACCTTAGCGCTCAATCTGACCAACTCCAACAGCAACGGGAGCGGATGCAGCACTCATGCGAAGTTGCTCAACGCTAACTTGCCCGGCCAGCGGATTCACGGATTTTTCCGCGCTTGGAAGCGAAATCGTCCTGTTAGGCATGCTCGCGATTTGTCGCACTGGAACCCGATTAATGTGGGATTCTGCAGCCATGAAATTTACGAATGATGAACAGGCGAATGCGTTCCTAACGCCTCGGTATCGCGAAGGCTGGAAGATGTAAGTGGATGGTGGAGGGCGAGGTGACGAGACCCACGCCACGCCAAGTAGAATCTGCTCTGCATGGTGCGGGTCTCCTAACGTCGCCCTCCACGAAAATTCCCTACGGTGCGGGCAGGGTGACTAGCAGCCGCATGAATTCGCGACTGTCGGTGCTGTAGGGTTGGGGGCAGCGGTAAACGTAGGTGGTGCTGGCGTCGCCATTTACGGTGGTGTTGACGAGCACGGCATCGGCGGTCCAGGCGTCGGTATTGCCGAGATCGCTGGAGGTCTGGGCGGCTACGGTGACGTCCGCGGTATTGGGCGCGCGGGTGTAGGTCAGCGTTTGATAGGGTTCGGCCGGATTGGCTCCGACGACGAGGTTCATGAGGGCGGAGGTGGGGAGTTTATCCGTGCTGCTGGCGGCTCCATCTGCATTGGTGGGATTGGTGCCAAGGATGTATTCGATGAGATCGGAAATGCCGTCTTTGTCGTTGTCGCCCTGGCCATTGGAACTGGCTGCGTTGGCCATTTGGAAGGCAATGTAGCCGAAGTCGGGGCCGCCGGGATTACCGAGATTGACGAGGTGGCTTGTCCATTCAGCGGGGACGCTGTTAGCGGCACTGGCGGCAGGAGCGTTGGGGGTTAGGAAGAGCAGCGTGGGGCCGTTGCCTTTGGGGGCGGCAGGCCAGACTTCGGTGGAGGGTAAGGGTGGATTGTAGAAGACAGATTGGATCACGGCGGCACTGGCATCCGTTAGCGTGATGCGTTCGCCTCCATTGTTTAAGGCGCCCAGCCAGGGGCCGAAAATTTGACCGACCGGCACGGCTGGATAACGCGAGGAGAAGGAGACGGGATCACGCACCACAACGAGTCGAGCGCCAGGTGCCAAGGTGCTGCCGTCAGGGAAGGTGTAGTCCATGGCAATGCTGAATTTCACGCCAGTGAGCTGGAGGGTGGTGGCAGAAACATTCCGGAGTTCAATGAATTCATAGAGCTGAGGATCTGCCGCAGTGCCCGGATTGACGGCACCACCGGGGCTGACGCTTCCGGCGGGGTTGTAGTTGATTTCCGTGATTACGAAATTGGCATGGGTGGCGGGGGCACCAATGATGTAGCTGGTTTCGAAGAGACCGCTCCAAGTGGTGCCGTCATAGACGCGGGCTTGGACGATGCCGGTGGTGGCGAGGTTGACCGTGCCCGTGGCTCCGGTGCCTGCGCTGATGGCAGAGGGGGAGGGGAGTCCAGTGATGATCGCCCGTGGGTCAGTGCCATTCGTGGTGTAGTAAATGGTGTAGGTCGTGGCCCCGGTCGTATTGTTATTGCTGATCGTGAGCGTGGTATTCACGGGATAAATTCCCGCTGCGAGATCGAAGGTGGGCGTGCCGATGATAGGATAGAGCGGCAGACTCAACAGGCTGGAATCGTTGGGATTCGGCGGGGTGGCGGCATCAAAGGTGACTCCGCTGGCGTTGGCTTTATCGCGGTAGTTCTGGAGTTGCTTGATGATTTCTGCGGTGCGGCCGATGCCAGTGGTGGCGGGGTTGTTGAGCCAGGCGGTGTAGGCTTGGTTGCTGCCGCGCGCGACCCAATCATAGAGGAAATTTTTCGCATTGACCCAGGAGGAGACTTGATAGTCGGCCAACGCCTGCCCTTTGGCATCGCCCCAGCGGGCGGATTCGCCAATGATGACGCTGCCCACGGTGGTGGCGCGGGAATCGAGCCGTTTGGTCACTTCTGTTTGCGTGAGCGCACCACCCGTGCGGCCCAAGTGTTTGTAGGCGCGGTCTGCAAAGAGACGGCGGTATTCCCGGCTGAAGCAGAGGTCCTCGTGGATCAACTGTGGATTGCTCTTGAGGTATGTCACGGTGAGTTCATACATGAGTTGGCCTTTCCAATTGCGCTCTTGTTTGGCATTGGTGTCCGCTGCGCTGACGGAACCTCCCAACACGCCATCACCCGCACCCCACGGGCCCGTGCGGTCGAAGCTGCGGGCATCGGTGGAATGGAGTTGCCAAGCGGTGGAAGCGTAAGTCACTGGGGTGCCAGTATTTCCTGTGACCGAAGTTCCAATCTGAATGCCTACAGGAACGGCCACCGAGCCTCCCGTGGTGCCGCTGCCACGGGTGATGGTGCCCGCAGTCGCTCCGCTGTTCCAATCGGTGCCGAAACCGTGTTCGAAATCATGGGCGAAGAATTTAAAGCCCTCGTTGCCGTTACGATCTCTCACGCCGAACCAGTTGTTAGATCCGCCAGTGACGAAGGTGGACATGGGGGCATCGTAGCTGCCGCAGTAGAAGGACGTGATCAAATAATCCGCCAGATTGTCCACGTCCAAGAGCACGGGATGGTTCACGGAGTCATTCCATGGGGTGCCGTCCGGCTTCATGCCCATCAGATCGAGTAAACGTTCGTCTCTCTGCGCCTCGGTGAGTCCAGCGGTGAGCCGAAGCTCGCGAGCGCGCCACCAGAGCCGTGCCCACGCGCTGCCAGGATTGGCGGAAGTGCCTTGGAGCATGGAGCCATCCGTGGCTTCGGTATTGTAGCCGTTGGCGTTGCCGGCGGATTTGACGACATCGTAATTGTTTTTGTCTCCACCCAGATACGTCTCGCCATAGGAAGCTTCGGTGCGTTCCTCAATTTCATGCAAGCCCCAGTAAACGCCATTTACATAGAGGTGATAGTAGCGACCGTGACCATAGGGCTGGCCCATATCCCGCTGGGTATCACGAGCGAAGACATCGCGCATCATGGTGTTCATGTTGATGCGTTTTGTGGTAGAAACACCACCAGGCGGGGTGTAAACCAACTGGGAATTCGTCGGGGCATAAGACCATGCGTAATTGTTAGAGGTCTTGATGTCGAACTGGTCAAATTTACTGCCCCCGTCGGCTCCGAAGAGCGGATAACTCAACGATCCATCGAGTTCAGAACGGAAATACATATGCCACTCTCGTTTTGGGTTGCCTGCGGCCCGGCTAGCTCCACCGCGGATGCGCACACCGCTGGCGATTTGGAATTGGCCATTGCCACCGACGAGGGGATCTTTCGTGGCGAGCGTGGGATCGGCGTAAACGTCGTTGATCAACTCTAACGAGCCCACGCGTTCCCAGGCTTTGCCACGCTGGCTGGGATTGACGAAGATGCCGCTGGTTTTATCGAACAAACTGGCGGGATCAACCACCAGTGAGAGGCTGGGAATAGCCTTCAGGGCTGCCTGAATGGCGGCTTCATTACCTGTAGTGATGAGCGGATCCATGCCGTAATCGAAGACTTGGCTGTTCAGCGTGGGGGCGGCAACTCCGTTGGGCTCATTCGGCCAGCCTTGCGCAATGGCTTGGGCGCGATTCTGCGTCACGACATCCGGCACGAAAATGTAAGTCTGGGTGTCGATGTTGGTGGGTGCATAATTTTTACGAAAACCGGCCGCTCGGATGACGCTGGTTTTATCGATCAGCAATGGAGCGGTGTAAATGTTCCCTTTATAAATCGTGGGTTCCGAGCCATCCGTCGTGTATCGAATCTGGGCGGCAGGATCGGTGGTAGTGATGGCTAGATTAAAAGGTGCGGTGTAATTATTGCCCCGATCATGATCGAAATGCGTGTCGCCCACGAAGCCGAGATAACTGGCGTAGTTCCGGCCCCCAGGAGTGGGCACAACAATGACACCCACGTTCAGGCCAGCTCCGGAGATCCCGTAGGAGCGGTCCTTTTTCTGCTCGGGATAGGTGTAGGAGCTGACCGTGAGGTAGGTGTTCGTAGCGGTGCCATCATCCTTGGTCAGGGCCACGTAACCGGTGGTCGCTGGCAAGGTGAAGTTGGCAGCTAGCTTGAAATTCGTGTGGATTTCGCCCGTGGGATAAACGGTATTTTTGCCGGAGGCGAAGACCACTAGGTATTGTCCAGGCTGGATCGTGGGCGCTCCGGTAGTGGCAAATTTAAATTTGGCAGGTAGAGCGGCATCGTCTGTTAGGGCGTAGCCGGAGAGATTGATGGCGGCCGCCGTGCCGTTGTAGAGTTCGATCCAGTCAGAGTTCTGGCCATCGTAATCTGCCAGGGTGCCGCTATTGCTAGCCTGGAACTCACTGATGATCAGCCCGCTGGTGACAATGGCGGGAGCGGGGGCAGCGAGGGGCTCGAAAAGGACATTCGTGCCTTGTGCGGTGGTGAAAAACACTTCCATGGCATAGCCGCCGGTGCCTTGGAACCACGTGTAGCGAATGGCGTGAGGCCCAGTAGTTAGGTGACGATCATTGGTGGTCGTGATGGGACCGTGACCAGCGTCATCGACAATCACTTCCTCGCCCGGATCCAGGAAATCACCATCGTTGTTCAAATCAATCTGGAGGCGGGCTCCGTCATCGTTGTTGATGCTGATAGTGTAATCGTCAGCGTAGTTGACGACGATGGTAGCCGTGCCCACCGCCGCCATGTCGGTGGTGGTAGTGGGACCGAATTCCGTGGGCCAAGTGTCGCCACCGAAGACGCCGGAAGCGGTGTTGTTAGCGAAATTGATGCGAGGAATGTTGGTCTTCGGGATGGGAGTAGCCGTGGTCACGCCGCCGACGACAACGGTGCCGCGCGCAGCTGTGCCAGCGATGAGGGCATCCGTGTTGGCGAGGTTTGTCATGGTGCCGGCGGTGGCAGCTTTATACATCGTCATGGTCCAACCATTGGCATCCAAGCCCAGCAGCGCATTGATCGTGGCGGTGGTGGTGGCAGTGGACGTGCCGTAAATGTTGGTGGCCGTGATGGTGTAGGTCGTGGTGCTGCCGGGATAGTCACAGGCGTCACCCAGGAACGTCCGAACCGCAGACGGTGCCAAGTTTCCTAACCGAGGACTGATGACTGCCGTGTCCGCGTCGGTCACATCGTAATGCACGGTGTAAATGGTGCCCGGTTCTGTCCCTGTAGCGCCTGCAGTGGCGGTAAACGCAGCGATGGCCGGAGGTGGGGCCACGGTGATAAGCAACGTTGCGGTGGTGGAACCAACAGAATTCGTTGCGGTTAGGGTATAAGTGTAAGTGCCAGGAGCGGTGCCATTGGAAACGGTAAATGCTTTGGTGCCGGAATTGATGCCCGCAGTCGTGGTAAGGGTGGCGCTGCCGACCCCATTATCAATGCTCCAGGAGGTGCCGCCGATGGTTCCAATGCTGAAGGTAGAGCCGAAATTAGGTGCCAAAGTATTGTCTGCCACGGTGAAGTTCGTGATGACCGGGGCTTGATTGATGTAAACGGTCACGGTTTTGGTCACGGTATTTCCCGCATGAGTCCCGGCCAGCGTGTAGGTGGTGGTTTCCGTTGGCGCTGGGCTGAGAATGATGTCGCCACGATTGCTGGTTAGGCTTTGCAGCGTGGTGGTGCCATTACTTGCGCGGGTCTGGGTGATGCTAGGGCTGTCGCAGAAACGTTGATCGTAAGTCAGCTTAATTTGTGACGGAGGCGTGCCAATGATGACATTGGTATCGCAGGATAGCTCGACCAGCGGCACTTGGTCCACCAGTGCCAAGCCCCCTTGGGACGTGTCTCCCACGAGCCGCCAAGGATCCGCCCCACGCGGTGGAGCGATCTGGGTGATGGCCGTCAGGGTGCCGGGAGCAGCCCAGAGTTCCACCCAGGAACCACCCGTTTTTTCATAATAATCCAAGCGCACATTGTAATCTCCCGGCGGCAGGACAATGGTGCTGAAGACATTGGAGTTGCCGCCCGTAGCCCCATGCACGGAGACATCTCCGCTGATGAGAGAATTCGCGTTGGAGCGAGAGAACCACGTCTGGTTGTAGATCGTGAGTTGGGTGCCATCGTCCCCGCCGTGGAAGAAGGTCCATTTATTATCGGCCGCCGCTACGCCCGCAGGAATGCGGATACAGCCAGTGGCGGTCATCATGGCGTGGTCTTCATTGCCCGCGATATTCCAAGGTGTCGTGTAGTAATAACTGGTGGTGTTAGGCGGAATGGCAGGAACGGCAATTGCCGCAGTGGGTCCAGCGTAGATCCCAGTAGCTCCGGAGTTGTCAGGATCACGGAAGGAAATTTTGCCATAGAGGTTATTGCTATCGATCCACGCATCATTGTTGAAGCGGGTAATGGCGGATTTATTGCGCAGAATATAACTGACATCACCCAAGCCATTTAGCGTGGTGCCACCCACAACATTGGGGCCTTCCGCGTCCCGCAGCGCCCGCACGCCGAAGTTTCCCGGCGTGCCCCAGGGCTCTCCCACGTTCCAAGGATAACTGCGATTAATGATCCCCAGGCGACCCGTGGCAGGCACGGTCCGCGGGTCCGCTCCCTTGGCTAACGAGAACACTTCGGCCGCTGTTAGGGCGTGATTAAAAATGGCCACATCATCCAACTGCACGCTGGAGTAACTCCCAATGACCCCGGCCACGCTGCGGGCCCCGAAGACCAGCGGTTCGGCCGAAGCGGCAATCTTGCCGTTGGCTGTGGGCGAGACCGATCGAGTCTGCATTCCGTTAATATAAACGGATTTAACCGTGTTATCATAGGTCAAGGTAACATGCGTCCAACGCCCCGGCCCCAGGGGATTGGGAGTAGGGGAGCCACTAGGCAGGGAAGCGTTTACCCCCACGGTATCCGGCGGTTCGAAATCCACATTGGAGAGCCCCTGCGTGGTGTGCATGAGATTGACGGTGGCCGCAGAGGTGCGTTTGATCTGCCAGCCTTGCGCTGAAGCCGTGGTGCCGTTCTTGGCGATGATGGGCAAATCCGCCGCTTGCGGCCAAGCCTTGAACCAGAAACTAACCGTAAATGGACCACCAGCGAAATTGAAGTCCGTGTTGGAAGCCCCACTCCCCACGGCTCCGATCTGCACGTAATTATTGCCCCCCAGCAAAGACAAAGATTTCGCTCCCGCAATGCCGGCCAATTCTGCCGGCACATCAGTGAGATATTTTGTATCCGGAGTGGTCCCGACAACATTCAACGTGCCGTTGTAGCCCTTGCCGGATTGATCCAGCACCGTGCCCGTCGTGCCAGACGTTGGCGGGGTATCAGCATCAAAAGTCCAGTAACCAATCAGGGCCGCAGGGCTGTGGCTGGCCAGGGCGAGTAAGCCGACAGCGGTGCTTAGAAACCAACGAGGAGAGCGTTTCATTTTCGGGGAGGGATTAAGATGAGGACTGGAATCGAGGAGAGTCCCAGTTTGTAGCCAACTTTTTATGAAATGCGCGGAATGCTGTCGAGAACAATCCACGGGATTTCCCCGAAATTCTATCAGAAGCCGGAACTGCCGTATTCCGCCCACGAACTGCTTGTCTCCCAGACGCGGACGCACACGAGACGGACGCTGTCCCGCAGGACGTAGGCTGCGGAAGGGTTGGCGGTATAACGTTTCAGGTGCTCGGTGCAAACATTGAAGAATTCTCTGGCGAGGACCTCTGTAGTCGGCTCTGTGGCCTCGAAGCCAATCACCCGATCCCCATACGCCTCTTTGAAGGTGGGATACATTTTGTCCAGGGTGTTCATGCAGAGGGCATGGTCGAACGTGTCCAAGTATTCACCCACCGCTTCCTTTAAAATTTTGAAATCACAGACCATACCGGCTGCGTCCAGTTCGTCCGCTTCCAGAATAAATTCCACTTTCCGCGTGTGCCCATGCGGAAACTTGCATTTGTCAGGATGCATTGACAACATGTGGCCATTTTCAATTTCAAGGGATTTGCAGATGCGAAAAGGCATGGTGGGGGAAGGGGCGAGTGGTGGAGTGTGCGTCCGCCCTAGACCCGCAGAGAGGCGTCTGCAAAGAATTTCCTCGGCGGAACCGGAATTTTCGAAAACTTCGGAGCCGCCATGCAAGCTCACGGACTGCCATACGCAATGCTGCTCCCACCAGTCTCGCTACGGCACGGGTGGGGTGACGAGCACTCGCAGGTAGTTGCGGGTTGCGGGACCACCAATGGGGGTTGGGCTGCGGCAGGTGATGACAGCGGTGCCATTGGCTTGATTGACGGTGTTCACGTAGATCATCCCAACTGCGCTCCAAGTGCCGAGATCACTGGATTGCTGCGGGGTAAGGACGACGCCATCAGCGGCCAGGTTGCGGGTGTAATGGAAGGTCAGATAGGTGCCAGGATCTGCTCCGGGGGGATCGACGACGAACTCGTGGGACATTTGCGGTCTGGATGCGGCACTGTTGCCGGCAGAACCCATGGCGTATTCCAGGAAGTCGGAACTGCCGTCATTATCGGAGTCTGCGAAACTGGATCCGGTGAACGGAGCGCTGTTAGTGGTTCCGGGAGAACCGCCAATTTGGGCGCTGCTGCGCCACAGGCCGCCCGTGCTGTAGGCAGGGTTGCTGCGGGGATTATTCAACAGCAGGCTATAGCCAAGGCCGTTGGCATCCACGGGCCAGGGCTCGGTATTGGCGTAAGCGAAACTGGCAATGACGCTGGTGTTAGCGGCCAACAAGGTGAGGATTTCTCCGCCGTTGTTGAGGTTGCCGGAGAATTCGCCCAGGATACGGACGCTGGGGTTGTTGCCATTTCGGCTGATGAACGCGTTTTGATTTGCCACCACAATGGCGCGACCGCCTGGAGCCAGGGTAAGAGCAACGGGGTTCACGCTGCCGAATCCGTAAATGACACCATCAGTAAAGGCGCAGTTACTGAGGTCCACGTTCTGGTTGCTCACGTTCAGGAGTTCGATGAATTCGAAATCACTAGCGGAGGTGAAGCCAGCGGCCACCTCGGCCAGGGTGGCACCGGTCGGGCGATAGTGGATTTCGGAAATAACAAGGTTGGCGGCACTGGCGGGGACGGCATCCACCACGTAGGTATTCGTCGTGGCTGGGGACCATTGGCCGTTGACGAGGAGCCGAGTTTTCAGCGTGGCCGAGGTCGTGAGGGTAATCGGAGCGCTGTAAACCAAGCCCCCACCGGTGCTGGTATTGACGGGCAGCCAGGTGAGTTTCGGGACCATGAGTAAATCGCTGGAGGTGCTATCAACCCCATTCAAGCAATGGATGGCGAGCACATTGCTGCCGACGCGGAGGGCGGGAATTCCCAGAGTGGAAACATCGATTGTTTCAAACGCTACAGCCGCCGCCTCATCGCGCGCCACGCCTGCTTTGGCGGTGGAGGGATCCAAGGCAACAGAGGCATCGGTATCATTGCCACCGGCCACCTTGACCCCGTTGATATACGCTTGGAATCCGTCTTCATATTTCAGGCCAAGGCGCAGCGTGTTGATGGCGGCCAGCGTGGGGGCATCTGGAATGGTAAAAGGAACGCGAACGTAGCAGGTGGCATTGAGGCTCTGCATTTGCACCTGGGTGTTGCCGTTGGCGCCAATAAGCGGCAAATAATCCGGGTTGGTGTCATACCCAATGCCAGTGTTGGCGGCGGTCCAGTTGACGTCGTTGATTGGGGCGGTGTAGTTCGTCCACTGCTGTGCTCCCGCGCCTGCGGTGAGAGTGAACCCTCCGTTGGTGGCTGAGGGCACCAGCCAACGACAGGCGTTACTGGAGCCAGAAATCAACGCGGTCTCCGTCGGGAAAGTGGCTCCAGCACTCGGATCCGTGCCGTCCAGCGTATAGTAAAGCGTGCCGCCGGTGGCATAGCTGTAGCCTCCGGGAGGCGTTCCGGCGTAACGGGCAATGGTGATTTGGCTACTAACAGGAATGCTGCCCGGCCCTGGGCTGACATTGGGTGGACGGTAAATGACGGTGCTTCCAGCAGGGAAGTTCTGATCATCAATCCAGTTCAAGCGCTGGCCCATCCAGGTCTTCATCCAATCGATTTCCGACTGGAAGGTGGTGTTCACTTGCCACGGACGAGGTGTTAGGGTGGCCGCGCCCCCGGGATCGCCCCCAGCGTTGGGCCAGACATAGACCCCAAGGATGGGATGCTTGCGATAATGCCGCTGGGCGGCATTTTCCAAGGTGGAAGGCTGTCCGGCGGTCAGCACGAAGCTATTGCTAACAGGCGTGGTGTTGCCGTTGGTGGCCATGAGTTTATAGGTGTCCATGCTGTTCTGTAGCAACAAGGTGTTGAAGATGGTCCGCCTCATTTCCCAGTAGCGATCCCAATTCTTGAGTTCGTAAGCAGGATCTTGGCGCAGACGGGCCCACCAGTAGCTGTCGGTTTGGTTCCAATACCACCCGGCATACTGATCGCCCGTGGCGTAGTTGGCATTGCCCATGGAGAGATTGTAGTCCCAGATGGGCGTGGCGATAATCTTGCCGCCCCGGTCCTTCGTGAAGTAAGTGGACAAGCGGTAACCGTCGATTTGTTTGGTGATTTCCACGAACCACCAGTTTTCGATGAAGGAGTTCACGTCGATGTATGGAGCGTAGCCGAGCACGGGGTCAGCAAAATTGGCGCCATAGAGGGCCGTGTTGAAGGCGTTGATGTAGTTGGTCAGATAGGTGGTTTGGGCCCCATTGAGCACGCCTGGGGTATGGGAGTTCATGCCCACAGGCAGAAGCGTGGTGCCATCGGAACTGGCGCGGTCCCGACGGAAAATGTAGCCACCAGTGATGAGGGTCGGATCGGTTACCAAGTCATTTAGCTTGGCAATATTCATGCGATCCTTGCTGCGTTTGATGCGCTCCATGAGGATATAAACTCCACGGTAGTCGTTATACGAAACCGCTTGGCCGGGATCCATGTTGAAGATCACTTCCACCATCCGGGTTCGCATCGCAAAGCCATCTGCGTCGCCATGGAGTTCGCGCATTTTGGTGTAGGTGATGACATTGCGGATGAACGTTTTATCGGTATAAGGGCCATAGAGGGCCCAATCGCTTTCTGCGGGCATGTCCAGCAGGGCGGCATCCTTGTCGTTGCCGAGGTTATCCCACGTTTCCCAGGCGTAGGATTTCTGAGCGAAGCCGCCCGAACTATCCCCGCGCACGTGAGTGCCGCCGCGGCCCTGCCAGTTCGTGATGGGTGAGGTGATGTCCGCCAAGCCGGTGGTGGCGTCTTTGTCGATGACAACGCCATAGGTGAAACGATGCGGACGGGCTTGAGCAGAGTCAGTGACCCCATCCACATTAACCCCAAAGCTGTCCAGCACGATGAGCGGCAAATGGGATTTGAAGGGCTGGTTAGAGTTATTGTAATTCGCTAGCGAAGAGTCCAGCATCAGCAACGTGCGACTAGTCACAGGTCCTGGCAAACGGCCTGGCGTATAGACCCGGGCGCGGACGGTGGCGGAGTTGGTGATATTTAATGCGGTCGTGTAAAGCGCGCTGGCCGGGCCCGGATTGGTATTATCCAGCGTGTAGCGCACGGTGGACCCAGGGGCCAAGGGGGCGGACATGGAGAGCGGGGTGCTGCCCGTAATGAGACCACCCTCACGAGACCAGACGATATCTTCGGCCGGCCCGCCGGGGGCGACATCATAACTGTAAAGGGTGCCGGCCCCAGGGCTGACGGGGTTCAGGAAACCGGAGGCACCACCCTGATATTTCAAGCCGTAGCTCACATCCTCGAATTGATTCGGATAAGTCCACGTGCTGATGACCGTGGTGGCGGGATTGCGCAGGGAAATGGTGCCGCCGGTTTTGGGTAAGGTGAAATTGGTATGCAGCAGTGCGGTATTAGCTGTGCGGTTTTTTCCCGATGCAAATACGACGAGGTGCCCATAGGCCGTCAGGTTGACCGAAGGGAAGGTCCAGGTGTTGAGGCCTTGAACGAGTTGGTAGCCGGCTAAATTCACGGCCGCATTTTGGCCGTTGTAAATTTCGATCCAATCAGGAGCTTCCATGTCTTCATCTTCCAGGGTGTCCTTGTTCTCGGCCATGAACTCACTGATGATGATGCCTGTATTTGGTGGCGCGGCTGGTGAGGTTTGCAGGAGGAGGTCGTCAAGAAATGTGTCCTGTAACGCTCCTGCGGTGGAGGCCGTGATGGCAAATGTATTGCCGCTGGTGGGGGAGAAACCTGGCGTGGGGAGGTTCGTGAAGATGACTTGACCATTGTAGCTCAGATCCAATCCATCATAATCCCAGTGGGCCGTGAAGGCACGGAAGTTGTTATCAAACACAAAGCCGCGGCCCTGCAAGCCGCCAATGGTCCAGACTTCCTTAGTGGTGGCATTGCCATCCACCGTATTGGTGATCGTCATGGCACCCAGTCCAGGAGCCATGTTCAGACCGATGAGGCCGGCGGGATTGCCTACGGGATCAGGATGGGTATTGAAATCGCCATGGGTTACGGTCCAATTGCCCGCCGTCCCGGTAACCGTCACCGTGGTCCATCCTGCCACTGCGCGCATCCGTGATTGAACGGTGGTGGCAGTGGCGCTGGCCGCAATGTTGGCGGTTACTCCACCCGTTTCAGGATTGGTCAGGGTGAAGGTGCTGGATGAACTGGCCGCAACGGTGCTTGTCTCGGTGAGGTTGGAGGAAAGGAAGCTACCGACGACCGTGTTGTTACAGTAGATGTCGATCGAAGGCTTATCATTGGGGGTGTCGGCAAAGGTATCAAAACTGATCACCAGGCCACCGTTCATGGTAAAGCCGATATCCCCGGAACCATCACCGGATGCAGGAATGGGACCGAAGTTTAGCGCCCAACCGGCCCCTGGCACGGAGGCAGCCGTAGTGCCTTTGAGCATCTTTAAGCTAACGCTCGCATCGAAGGACTGAATGGGGTTTCCCACATCCAGATTCGGAATGCGGAGCGCTGAAGTATTGCCGCCGAGGGATTTACTGGCGATTTGCAGCGTGTTCGTGATGACTTTCGCGAAGCCACTGGTGCCTCCCAGCAGAGTTGAACTGAACACCGTGCCATCCGCTAAATCAGACGTGCCGTCCGGGTAGGTGAAGGTCTGAACTCCCGTGGTGGGATAGCGTCCGGCGTGCGCTGAGGTTAAGTTAAGGGCCAGGGAGGCAAGCAGGATTGTGGAGGGGAAGGAAAATTTCATGTTGGATTCTGGGGGAGGGGTGGGGGAGCCTTTGGGTGTTTTAGCAAATCGGTAGCAAACTCACCAGCAATAAATGGGCTGAGATGCACGAATGAAGTTTCAGGGCGTTGAGGCTACAAAGACCAAACCCCACCGCCGTGAGGTGGTGGGGTTTGGCACAGTGGCGAAATATTAGCGGCGGCGGCGGCGCATTCCCAGCATCGCCAAACCAGCCAATCCGGTAGCCAAGGTGCTGGGTTCTGGAATAATGACCAAGGACCAACTGCCTTGCTTGAGCCAGAAGCGCTGGCCGTCTATCATAACTTCACGGGAACCAGCAGGCAGGCTATACTGAAGCAGATCTTCGGCGGGAATCAGCGTGGAATTACCCCAGATGGTAGTATCGATGTCGCCCGTCACAAACTTGTATTCCGTGACCCCGTAAGTATAGGTGGTGTCGGTAAAGCTTCCTTCCAAGCTGGCTCCGTTGGCGCTGAACATGCCCAAGTCGTTGATGATGCGATCGAAGCCACCAGGGGCCTCATCCGTGATGGTGAGGAAGAGGTGAGCGGTGCTGTTCAGCGTGATGTCGCCATCCACCGTGAGGTCACCGATCCCCGCTCCGTCGCCCGGAGAAATGGTGCCGCCGTTGGTGGTAATCGAGCCCTCGATGGTGCCGATGCCGCTCAGAATCGTGTTGGGAGTGGTGACCACCCCGCCAGCCACGGAACCATCGATCTGGACATTGCCCGCCTCAATGGTGACATCGCCAAAGAAAAGATTGTTCCCTGCCAAGATCAGCGTGCCCGAGCCTTGCTTCGTAATCCCACCATCGCCATCCATGATGTTGTTGGCCTTGACGGTGAAACCTTGCGTATCGAAAGTTAGCCCGCCCGATCCGATCTGGCTATTGCCAGCATTCCAGCCGGGGAAATAGTCGGCTTGGTCTTTGTTGGCGATGATCTTCCCTTCATCGATGTTGAACGCTGCCGTGCCACCACCAGCAATGATTTGTGGGGCTTGGATCACGCCTCCGGAGAGCAGGTTGATCGTGCCCTTGGACCCAGCATTGCGGGCGACCCAGAGCGCCCCCAAAGTTCCGATGTTTACTCGGCCTTCATCAATGATATTCGCCACCCCAGTGCCGTCCTCACCGATGTTAACATTGAGGTCCGCATTATTTGTGAAATTCAGCGTGGAGCCGGGATCAGCTACCTTTAGCGTGCCATTGGAGGCACCTCCGCGCCCCAAGTTGAGCCACCAGTTGTGATTTACCGTGCCCCCATTGATAATGTTCAGCGCCCCGACCCCTCCCTCATATCCCACCTGAAGGTCAGCAGTGCCACCCAGGGAATGTTCCCATTTGGCGGTATCTCCATCCACATTCACGGTGCCTTTTCCGCCCACGGTGGCTCCATCAACCGCTCCACCACGACCTACCTCAGTTCCGCCATCCGTGCGCAGCGTGCCTTGAGTAATGTTCACGGTGCCGACGGTTTGTCCTGAAGTCGGACGATTTCCGTAGCCCACGTAGAGGTCGCCCGCTTGGATTACTCCGGCCGGATTATCCAAAGCAATGGTGAGCACGCCCTTGGTGGCTGGGTTGCCAGCGGGTGCCGCTTCCGCACCTACGTTGAATCCTTGCATTCCGTTAATGGTCCCACCGCTGATGGTCATCGTGCCATCGCCCCGACGGCCAACATGAATGCGACGATCTCCGACTTGGTAATTCACCGTGCCGCCGATCAGATTCCAGACCCCCTTGGTGCCACCTTGATTGCCGATGTTGGTTTCTTCAGACAGATTCAGCGTTCCGCCGCTCATATTGAAAATGCCGTCACCATGGGAACCGCCGTCCTCGGTTGGCCCTGCGTTGCCGATGGCGAATCCACCCCAGTAGTTCGTTTGCACGGTGCCATTGTTACCAACATTGATCGTGCCTCCGGTCATGGTCATGGCGCCGTTGCGACGCTGGCCAATGCTCAGGCTCTGGGTGTTGAGGGTGCCACCCAGCATGTTATAGATCGGCCGGTGCGTGCCAGCATCCCGATCCTGGCCGATTTCCGTCCAAGTATTGGAATTCATGGTGCCTCCGGTTTGGTTTACCGTGGCCATCCCGTTGTTACCGATGGTCATACTAGCGAAGCTAGCGCTGCCGTCCTTCATATTAAAGTTTCCCGTGGTGGGGCCGGCATTCCGTTTATCCGTTCCCAAGAATAGGCGCATCCCGCCCCGGGCACCGGGATCCCCATTGGACTGACCAGTAGCTCCGTTAATCTGACCGCCGGTGTCCACCGTAACGGTTCCTTTCGCGGCAGGGAGCGCGCCATCGCCACCCCACATGCCCACATGCATTTCACCGGTGGTCGCATTGAGTTGCCCTCCATTGGTCACTTCCAGAATGCCTTCTCCAGAGCGACCCACGACGAAGCGTTGGTCGGTGGCCGCAATGTTCATCTGCGAGCCAGCGCCATCAATTTTAACGGTGCCTTTGGAGCTGTCATTGTCACTGATGATCGTCCACCAGTTATTGTTGACCTTGCCGCCGCTGGCAATATTCAAATTTCCCACGCCGGTGCCACCGGAACCTACAATAATATCGGAATTGGGTCCGTGCGTCAGGGTGGCATTCGTATTCACATTCACGGTGCCCGTGCCATTAGAACCAATCAGGAAACCGCCCCCTGTCGGATGGCTAAAGACGGCATTATCCGTCACGTGGAGGGTGCCCACGCCTTGGTCTGCACCATCGTCGTCACTGCCCACCCAGATATCCCCGCCATTCTTGATGTAGGAGGATCCGGTGCCCGTGATGGTGGCCACCCCGGTTCCTCCGGTGTTCTTGCCCACCATGAAGCGATCCCCGCTGTCGTCCTGAATTTTACCGCCGTTCCGCACCATCATGGTGCCGCTGCCATCTTCCCCGATGATGAGTCGCCCGCCGGTCTTGGTTAACGTGGATCCAGCTCCGTCCACCAACAGGGAGCCGGTGCTGCCAGCTCCGCGCGCCACGTTAATCCACCAGTTCTGGTTCATTTTACCGCCCGCTGTGATATTGAGGCTCCCGTTGCCGCCGTTATAACCCACTTGGAAATCCTTTTGGCCCGTGCCGTTGAAGGTGCTGCCGGTCCCGGTCACATTGAGGGAGCCAGTCGATCCTGCGCCTGCCCCAATTTCCATCCAGCCGCTCATGTTCATCGTGGCTCCGTTTTGAATGTTCACTATGCCCGTGGCACCGCCACCACCATTATGATCACTCTTGGCGGCAATGAATAACCCCTGTTCGTTGGTGGCCGCATTGCCGACCGTAGTCGCACCACCAGTCAGCGTAAAGGTTCCATTGCCGCCATTGCTGCCGACCGTCAGATTGTTGCTCGTAAAGGAGCCGCCAGACTTGTTGTAAGTGCCCTGGCCAGCGGACTGACCGCCTCCGATAATGCTGTCTCCCACCACCACGGTGCCACCAGTCTGGGTAATCAGACCAATACTGTTGGTGCGCAGACCAGCGTGCAGACCGCCAGTGGTAATATTCGCGGTGCCGGAAATGGTCATGGAGCCGTCCCGATCAGAGCCGACTTCGACGCCAGCTCCGGAAGTAAGATTTCCTGCGCTGATGTCATACTTCGATCCCGCGGGACCACCACCCAGACCAATGGCCATCCATTGCCCGAAGCTCACGGTGCCGCCAGTTTGGTTGATAACGCCCACCCCGCCATCGTGACCGATGTTGAAGTAGTTGGTAGAGCTGTAGGTGCCGCCGGAAATATTGAGGGTGCCAGTGCTGGTGCCGCCGAAACCAATTTCATGGTGATCAGCCGCCACCGTGCCACCAGTTACCGTGGCTAGACCAGTGCCTCCATCGCGACCCACGATGACATCTCCAGTCGCAGTCAGGGTTCCAGATGAGGCCGTCAACGTTCCGTTACCACCATCCCGACCCACGGACACGACCCCCACATTTGCCGTGCCCCCGGCCAGTGTGATGACGCCCACGCCACCTGCGTTGCGTCCGATGTTCGTTTCCCCAGTAATGGTCGTCGTGCCGCCATTCAGATTGAAATTCCCCGTTCCTCCAGTGGCAATCCCCACGCGAACTTCTCCGCCCGTGGTCAGCGCGCCGGAATTCACATTCAGCGTGCCGGTTCCGCCATTGGCCACGGTGAGTAGTCCCGTGGTGCCCGCATAGGCTCCTCCGGCCACCGTCAAAACACCCGTTCCGACTGCCCCGCCGATGGTGGCTTCCGCGGTGCCTTGGCTCAATTTACCATCGGATTTAATAATGATCGTTCCCGTGCCTCCGGTAGCTGCAGAAAGCCGTGTGCCTAGAGTGAGGGCGGCATTGTTCGTTGCCAGATCCAGCAAGGCCGTATCCGCCAAGCCCGTGCCATCACCCAAGTTAATAATCCCAGTGGCTCCGGTATCGACGCCCAGTGCCAAACCCTGAGCCCCCGGGCTGGGGGCTGCGGAACCAGCTCCCATGCGGAGGATGCCATCGTTGAGATTAACAGTGCCATTGCCCACCGCCGATCCCACCGCAGAAATGCTCACACCAATGGCCAAGGCATTGGCCGTCCCGGTGTCCACCACGCCAGCATTGGAAATAGTCAACGTCCCCGCACCGGATCCTGGTCCAGTCGCCCCGATGGCGATGGCCGTGCCAAATGGCGGCGGCGCGCCCGGAACCCAGCCTTGGGTCAGCGTTCCGCCATCGACCGTAATGCTATTCCCGTTGGCCACGACTAAGTTGCCCCCAGGAAACGGAGCCGTGCCGACGCCATTGTAATTGATGGTATGTCCAGTCCCGATGGTAGCGCTGTCGAACAGAAATGGATTCGGTGCCCCTGATGGCGTCCATGACGCAGGCGCATCCCAGTTGCCTGAGCCTGCTGAGGTGAATGCTGCGGCGTTAGCGACGATGGGGAACGTCGCCATGACAAGGGTGAGGAAGAGGCCGGATTTCATATTTTAGTGTGGGGATTGAACTAAATTAAATTAAAATTTGTTCACGCTCGTTTTAGGAAGAACGCAATTTTTGATCAAGAAAAAAATTCTGTGAATGAAACGAAATTCGCTACAGATCCGCGTATTCTAGATGAGAAACCCTCGTTTTGAGGGACGAACGGCCAACCCGCTTAGAAGCGGAGATACCCCCAAGCCATCACCCCCAGCAGCAGTAATCCAGTGAGCCACCATAACCAGTGCAAGCCCGCTGGGCGTTCGAAAGCTGACGGGAATTCCCGTTTCATAAAATCATCATAGGAAAACTCATCCGTGCCCAAATCCGTCGAGTCATCAGCATCCCCATGCAACCCCGTCCGCTCATCCGCCCCGCAATCCGGGCAGGCCAACGCCTTGCGGGGAACATCTGCTCCACAGACTCCGCAGGGGTAAAATTTGGGGACCGGGGAATTGAGGTAGCGCGCCATGATTCCGCTCGGTTATCTGCCGCGGCCTTTGCGGTGGCGGATGCGTTGCAACATGAAATTCGTTAGCAATCCTTCTGCGCTCTGATCGAGATACGTGAAATGATAGTCCACATCGAACTCCCGGCAGCCGTGCTTGATCGCAGTCAGGTAATCCTGCACCGCTTCCCGATACGCTTCCCGCAACACCGTCGGATCGGTAATCAGATCGGATCCATTTTCCAGATCCACAAAACGAATGGGGCGCGAGAAATCAAAGTCATACTCTTGCCGATCCAGCAGATGGAAGGCGGCCACATCGTGCTTGTGGAACTTTAAATGCTTGAAGCACTCCAGCAGGGGCGCTGGCTCGGTCAGAAAATCCGAAATGATAATCACCAAACTCCGTTTCTGAATCCGCTCGGCAAATTCATGCAGCGTCTGCACGATGTTCGATTCCCCCTGCGGCTTGGCATTGCCCAAGGTGTCATAAATCGTGCGCAAGTGGGTCGTGGTGTGCTTGGGCTTCAAGTCCTGCAACGCCTTCTCGGCAAAGAGGCACAGACCCACGGCATCCCCCTGGTGGCAAAGAATGTGGGCCAGGGAACCAGCGATCTTCCGGGCGTAATCGAAACGGGTGCCGCCGCCCGCCGCCGCCAGTTTCATCGAGGCGCTGGTATCCACTACCAGATAGCAACGAAGGTTCGTGTCCGCCTCGAATTCCCGGATATAAAACCGGTCGGTTCGGCCGAAGACCCGCCAATCGATAAATTTTGGATCATCCCCGGGGACATACTTGCGGTATTCCGCAAACTCGACAGACGATCCCCGGGCCGCACTGCGGTGCAAACCGGACACGGAACCTAACATCGGCTGGCGCGCGCTAAATTCCAAGCGCGATAACCGAGCGATCATGCCCATGTCTAGAAAATCCCACTGGGAAGGCGTATTCATGAGTCCTCCTTGGTCTGGATTGGGTGAAATGACAACTGGTTTTGCGGGCGTGTCAGAATTTTTGGCAACGTGTGGCCTCGGTGTTAGTTCTACGTTGTTAAATAACGAAAGTAGTGCTGGACTGGGGTGTTCAAAATCAGACTTCTAACCGATGATTTATTACTGGCTGAGTGAAGACGGTATTGTCCCCGGCAGGGGACGCAGAAATTAGCCGGGGGTTGAGCGGAGCGATACCCCCGGAAACCTCACAAAATGACCGCATCCCGGCAGGGATGCCAGAAAAGGATCGCGCTGGGAAGGATCATCCCGCTGGGCTGATCTGGAACCATTGAGTAGTCCAGCGGACTGCTCCGCATTCCACCTGTTCCTCTGTGGAAATGATCTCAGGCGTAGCCAGCCCCATGCAGCGCCAGCGTCAGGTCCGTTTGCTGCGCCAGCTGAGCAGCGTAAATTTCCGTGTTAGCGGGAATCGGCTCGGCCCGGCTCGCTGGATCCACGGTGACCAGACGGTCTGCCAGCGCCTTCACGGACGTCTTCTGGCCGGATTCTGTCAGGCTCACGTAAGCGGCCTGAATGGCTGCTCCCAAGCCCGCGCCTTCAGAGGTAGCCAGTCCCACGACGGGGACCCCGAAACTGTCCGCCACGATTTGTCTCCAAGTTGGGCTCTTGCTGCCGCCGCCGGTAATGCGGATCTCGCTGGGCTTCAGGCCCAGTTCCTGGAATCGCTGCAAGCCATACGCCAGGCCCAGCGTCACGCCCTCGACTGCCGCGCGCGCAATATTGGCCGGGTTCATATTATCCATCCGCAACCCGTGCAGCACCCCGCTGCCCTTGGGGAGATTCGGCGTGCGTTCCCCATTGAGATACGGCAGGAACGTCAGGCCGTTGGCCCCTGCTGGGCTCGCGGCAAAGTGCTTTTCCAAGGTGGGTAAATCCCACGCAAACAGTTCCCGAACTTGCTCCGTGAGCACCGTCACATTCATCGTGCACACCAGCGGCATCCATTGGTCTGCGCTGTCGCAGAAGGCCGCCACTTCACCCTTGGGATCAATCATCGGCTGATCGCTGCAGGCGAACAACGTGCCGGAAGTCCCTAGGCTCACCGTAACCACCCCGCTCTGCACATTGCCCGTGCCGATGGCTCCCATCATGTTATCGCCCCCGCCCGCCGACACGACCACGCCCTTTTCCAAGCCCCAACGGGCTCGCAGCGCTTCCCGCAGTTCGCCATGGCGCTCCAAGCTACTGCCCAGCGGCGGCAACATTTCATGCACCCGGGGATCAATTGCGTCGATCAACGGAGCACACCAGGCGCGTTTTCGAATATCCAAGAGCCCCGTGCCCGAAGCATCGCCAAACTCCATGCGCTTCACCCCCGTGAGGTGGAAATTCAAATAATCGTGCGGCAACAGCACGCTCGTCACGCGGGCGAAATTTTGCGGTTCGTGTCGCTTCATCCAGAGTATCTTCGGAGCCGTGAATCCTGGCGGAATATTGTTTCCCGCCAATTCAATCAACCCCGCCGCGCCCCCGAATTGCCGGGCCAATTCCTCGCACTCCGCCACCGTGGAAGTATCACACCAGAGCTTGGCTGGCCGCACCGGTTGGTCGTCCTTGTCCAATGCCGCCAGACCATGTTGTTGACCGCTGACGCCAATGCCACGGATCAATTTCCGTTTCTCGCCTAACTGCGCCACACAGGCCTCGATAGCCGCATCCGTCGCCTTCGTCCAGTCCTGCGGGTGCTGCTCCAAATGCCCCGGCGGCAGGTTCGGCACAAAATCATATTTCTCCGAAGCCTGCGCCACCACGGCCCCGGTTTCCAAATCAATCACGATGGCTTTGGTGGATTGCGTGCCGCTGTCGATGCCGAGGAAATACATGGGAATGGGAGAGTGGGAAAAAGTTAAAGAATTGAGCGTAGGCATCGTTGTAGCGGGATAATCCCAAGATTCAACCTCAATTCAAATTAGGAAATTGGAAGCAGTCCGCTGGACTGCCCGCCCCCCATTCGCATCGCTAACCCAATTTTTTTGCTCGTTCCACCAAGCGCTTCTGTAAATTCCCGCACACCGTAGCGCACAGTTCCGAGATTGACGGATCGGCAATGAAGCACACCGCCGTCAGGCCTTCCCTTCGACGGCCCACCATGCCGGCATCCACCAGCGATTGCACGTGCCGGGAAACGTTCGCCTGCGTGAGCTTGGTGGCGTTCACCAGCTCCGTGATGTTCTTTTCCCCTTCTTCCAGCGAGCGCAAAATCCGCAGCCGGCTCGGTTCCGACAGGACGCGGAACCACGAGGCTATCAGCTCCAGCGCTTCATCAGAAACTGGCGGGGGGGGCTTTTTGGGGCGAGCAGACATAAATTTCAAGAAAAGAGGTTGCAGCGTCTCTATATGCGCATAGACTCATATAGTCAACCAACCGAATTGAAACCCATGACCCTCGATTTGTCCACCAAAACCTGCTTCCTGATGCTGGCAGCCATCATGGTCATCAATGCGCTGCGGCCCCAACCCACCAACCCATGTCCTTCAGGAATCTGTATCACCCCAAGCCGCCCGGAATTGATGGCTCCAAGTCCCCATCCTAAATAAATTTGGTTTAGCATTCCCCAAAACGCTTCCCGATCCCGCACTCCCCTAACTGGGGTCGGGAAGCACTCTTTCTTCTTCATGATCGCCCGCATTCTCCTGCTTCCGCTTATTTTCCTGGTTTCGTGTGGCAAGCACGAGACTGGAAAAACCCCTGCGTCAAAACTTCCCGCCGCCAGCGTGCAAGTAGCCACGGTGGAGAAACGCACGCTCCCGCTCAGCGAAGACATCACCGGCACGGTGCGGGCGAAAATGCGTGCGGTTATCGAAGCGAAGATTTCTGGCCGCATCCTCACGCTGAATGCTGCCCTCGGCCAGATCGTGAAAGAAGGCGAAGTCTTAGCCATCTTGGATGCCCAGGAAATGACTGCCCGTGTGCAATCCGCCCAAGCCATGTTGGATCAGGCGACACGCGATGAACAACGCGCTTCCGGTCTGGTGGCTACCAATGCCATTTCCAAGTCCGAATATGAATCCACCAAGGCGCGCCTCGAAGTCGCCAAGGCCAGTGTTTCCGAGGCTCAGACCATGATGGGTTATGCTAAAGTGACCGCTCCGTTCGCTGGCGTTATCACCCGCAAGCTCACGGAGCAGGGCGATTTCGCGGCTCCGGGGAAACCTCTGTTGGAATTGGAAAATCCCGCGCAACTCCGGATCGAAGCCGATATCCCAGAAACGCTCATTGCGAATTTGAAACTAGGCGACGCGTTGGAAATCAGCTCTGGCCAAGCAATTGCGCAGTATAGACAACGTCCTGGCTCGGACGTGGAGGGCGACGTTAGGAGACCAGCACCACGCACCGCCGATCCCACCGGACATGGCGCTGGTCTCGTTACCTCGCCCTCTACTGCTACGGACGCTAACACCACAGCCAAGATCGCTGAAATTTCGCCAGCAGGCGATCCCAACAGCCGCACCTTTCCTGTAAAACTGGATTTACCCACCGACAGCACGCTGCATCCCGGCCAGTTTGTTCGCTTGGCAGTTCCAGTTAGGCAATACGAAGCATTGGTGATCCCGAAGGCCTCATTGGTCCAGCGCGGCCAGCTTCAGATAGTGTTTGTAAATGATACTAACGTCGCCAAATTGCGCTTGGTGCGCGTCGGAAGAGAGCGGAGCGAAGGCGTGGAAGTGCTTAGCGGATTAGACGGCGGAGAGTCATTGGTGACCACCGGAGCCGCCGCCTTGCAGGACGGACAACCTTTGACGATCACGCCATGAGTGACAAAGTTCCCAGCACGCAGGGCCCCGCCGGACGGGTGGCTGCTGCGTTCATCAACTCCAAACTAACGCCGTTAGTGGTTATCACTTCGGTGTTGCTGGGGCTGTTCGCCATCATCATGCTGCCACGCGAGGAAGAGCCACAGATCAAGGTTCCCATGGTGGATGTCATGGTCGCCATGCCCGGCTTCAGCGCCAAGGAGGTGGAGGAACGCGCCACGCGTCCCATGGAGAAGTTGTTGTGGGAAGTCCCTGGCGTGGAGTATGTCTATTCCACCTCCCGCCCTAGCGAGAGCTTGGTCATTGTCCGCTTCAAGGTTGGCAGCGATGTGGAGGAAAGCTTGGTGCGACTGAATCAGAAGCTGGCGTCCAATTACGATCGCATTCCACATGGTGTTAGCGCTCCGCTCATCAAGCCCCGCAGTATCGATGATGTGCCCATTCTGGCCCTCACATTTCACAGCGCCCGCTATGATCACCTCACGCTCCGACGCGTCGTTTCCCAAGCGGATGATATTTTGAAACAAGTCCCGCAGGTGGCGGAAACAACCATCATCGGTGGAGCGAAACGCGAGATCCGCATCCTGCTGGATCCGGCCAAACTAGCCGCACGCAACCTCAGCCCTGCCGGGCTCGTGCCCATGTTGCAGCAGGGAAATCGACAGTATCGCAGCGGCGGGCTGACCACGAATAATCAGGAAGTCATCGTGGAAACGGGCGCGTTCCTAACCACCGCAGAGGAAGTTGGCAATGTGGTCGTTGGTGTCTTCAGCGGCAAGCCAGTTTATCTGCGTGAAGTTTCCACCATTGAAGATGGCGCGGAAGAACCGTCGCAATATGTGCTCTATGGCGACAAGTCAGGTGAGCAAGCAGGTGTCACGCTCAGCCTCGCTAAACGGCCCGGAGCCAATGCCATTGCGGTGGCGGACGAGGTGTTGCGCAAATTGGATACCTTGAAAGGCAGCATCATTCCATCCGATATCACCGTCAGCATCACGCGCCACTATGGCGAGACGGCCTCGGAGAAAAGCAACGAACTCCTCTTCCACATGGGGCTCGCAGTGCTCAGCGTTTCCTTGCTTATCATGTTCACCTTAGGCTGGCGGGAAAGCATTATCGTGGCTGTGGCCGTGCCGTCCACCTTGGCCCTAACGCTGTTGGTAATTTACCTGTATGGCTTCACGCTGAACCGCATCACGCTGTTCGCGCTCATCTTCAGTATCGGCATTCTGGTGGACGACGCCATTGTCGTCGTGGAGAACATTGTGCGGCACTTTCATCTGCCGGAAAACAATGGTCGCTCGCGATCCATCGTCGCCATCGAAGCTGTCAGCGAAGTTGGCAATCCCACCATTCTGGCAACCTTTGCCGTGATTTTTGCCGTGGTCCCCATGGCTTTCGTCGGCGGTCTGATGGGCCCTTACATGCGGCCCATTCCCATCGGAGCCAGTGCCGCCATGGCGTTCTCGTTGATCATTGCATTCATTGTCACGCCTTGGGCCGCAGTGCGTGTGCTGAATTGGCGGCGTAAGAAAGATCAGTCAGTTCAGACCGATCAGACGGATCCAAAACCTGCTCACTCCACTGCTCATCCAGAAGATTTCTTCACGAAACTTTACCGACGTATCATGGGGCCCATGATCCACACCGTGCGCTGGCGCTGGACCTTTCTCATTGGCATTACCCTGCTGCTGCTGGCCTCCATGGGCACCGTGGGAATTAGTTGGGTGAAAGTAAAAATGCTGCCGTTCGACAACAAATCCGAATTCCAGATCATCCTGAATATGCCGGAAGGCAGTTCGCTGGAACGCACCACCCAGGCCGCTCGGGAGATTGCTGCTGCTGTGCGCACGGAACCAGAAGTAACCGACTATCAAATTTATGCGGGCACTAGTTCGCCCTTCAATTTCAATGGGCTCGTGCGGCATTACTTCCTGCGTCGGGGCGCTAACGTGGCGGACATTCAGGTAAATCTTGTTCCCAAACATGACCGCAGCGCCCAGAGTCACGATATCGCCAAGCGCGTCCGTCCCGCCGTGGCGGCCATTGCCAAGCGCTTCGACGCCCGCGTGGCCATTGCCGAAGTGCCGCCCGGACCTCCGGTGCTACAAACGTTAGTCGCTGAAATTTACGGTCCCGACGAACCCGCCCGCCAAGCCCTGGCCAAAGAAGTGCGTGGAGTCTTTGCATCCACACCCGGCGTGGTGGATATCGATTGGTATTCCGAAGCCGATCAACCGCGGACCCGTTTTGTGATCGATAAAGAGAAAGCCGCACTCCACGGCATCAGTGCGGAAACCATTTCCCAAACGCTGCGCATCGCTGTGGGCGGGGATTCGGTGGATTTACTCCACGTGCCCGCCGACAAAGAAGACATCAATTTAGTCCTGCAACTCCCCCGAGCCATGAAGGCCACGCCGGAGGAATTGCTGGCGCTCCGAGTCCGAGCAGGCGACGCCAACGCCCTGCCAGAACCGCTTGCAGTCGGCGCTCCACCACCGCTCGTGCCCTTGCGGGAGTTGGTAAAAGTGGAAACAACCCTCACGGACAAGAGTATTTACCACAAGAACCTCATGCCCGTGACCTATGTCATTGGAGATGTCGCAGGCGTGGTGGAAAGCCCAGTCTATGCCATTTTCCAAATGAATGAGAAACTCCACGCGCTCGACACTAAAAAGTTCGGTGGCAGCGGAGCGGAACTCAAAATCCACAACTCCGAAATGCCCTTCTCTGACAAGGAACCGTCCATGAAGTGGGATGGCGAATGGCATATCACCATCGAAGTCTTTCGCGATCTCGGCCTGGCGTTCGGAGCCGTGCTGGTGCTTATTTATGTGCTCATGGTCGGCTGGTTCAAGAGCTTCCTAACCCCCGCCATCGTCATGGTCGCCATTCCATTCTCGCTCGTAGGCATCCTCCCCGCCCACGGAGCCATGGGCGCGTTCTTCACAGCCACCAGCATGATCGGATTCATGGCCGGCGCAGGCATCGTGGTGCGAAATTCCATCATCCTCGTGGACTTCATCGAACAACGTCTGCGCGAAGGCATGCCCCTCAGCGAAGCCGTCATCGATGCCGGAGCCGTGCGCTTCCGCCCCATGCTCCTAACCGCCCTGGCCGTCATCGCAGGAGCCGGAGTCATCCTGGCCGACCCCATCTTCCAAGGTCTCGCCATCTCCCTCATGGCCGGTGAAATCGCCAGCCTCCTCATCAGCCGCATGGCCGTCCCCGTGCTGTATTTCATGGCGAATCGGAAAGCGTAGCGAGGACCACTCAGGACAGTTCTTGCGTGGCAGTTTGGCAATCGAATGGCCCAGGATACCACCTCGCAACGGGAAAGCGTAAGCTGGGTGCCTCAAGAGTTCATTGACGCGACTGCCGCAAAGCGAAAGGCTGAGCGGAAGTCTTCGGACCATCCACTAACCTCACGTTTCAGCTCATGCGACTACCTCACTCACTGCTTGGTTTAACTGCGATCATCTTTTTGAGCATTGATGCGGGGGCGGCCCCGGTCCCGTTGTTTGACGGGAAGACTTTCAACGGTTGGGAGGGCGATAAGGAAACCGTGTGGCACATTGAGGACGGAGCTTTGCGGGCTGGATCGCTGACGCAGAAGCAGGAGAAGAATAATTTCCTGGCTACGGTGAAGGAGTATGGGAATTTTGAGCTGACACTAAAATGGAAGTTAGAGGGCACCGAGGGTTTCGTGAATGGCGGCGTGCAGTTCCACTCCAAACGGGTGCCTAACCACTGGGAAGTGTCTGGGTATCAGGCGGATTTGGGTGCAGGTTATGACGGTGCTTTGTATGACGAAAGTCGGCGCAACAAAGTGCTCGTGCAACCGACCAAGGATTTGCTGGAGAAGGCTCGCAAGCCAGTGGGCGAATGGAATGATTACAAGATTCGTGCGGAAGGTCGGCATTTGCAGATTTGGCTCAATGGAGTGCAGACGGTGGATTACACGGAGCCGGATGCGGCTATTCCACTGAAGGGAATCATTGCCGTGCAGATCCATGGCGATGCCACTTCGGTGGTGCGCTACAAGGATCTGATGATTGAGGAATTAGCGGCAGCTAAACCAACCGAAGTCGCGGGCAAGCCCATGGCGCTCTTCGATGGCAAGTCGCTCGATGGTTGGACTGGAACCGAAAAGGCGCGTTGGCGCGTGGAGGATGGGACCATCACTTTCGGGGGCACGGGCACGGTGCCACCCGTCGAAAACTGGCTGGCGAGCACACGGGAGTTTGCGAATTTCGATCTGACCTTTCAAGCCAAAGAGGATGGAACTGTAGGGACCGGAATGTTTTTCCGCAGTGTTGTCGTGCCGGGCCAATGGATTATCGGATGGCAGATTGACGTCGGCCAGAGCTACGATGGCGGCCTCTTTCGTGCTGGGCCGAATTCTGGTAAGATTGCTTACCCTGACAAGGGATTGGTGGAGCGCACGATCAAGCCGGGGGAGTGGAATCGATACCGCGTGAGGGCGGAAGGTCGGCATTTGCAAACGTGGCTCAATGGGGTGGTGATGGCCGACTATCAAGACCGGGCCAAGGACTGGCGACGCAGCGGCGTGCTGGCTTTGGAAATGTCCAATTATGGCACTGGGCAGGCGCAGTTTAAAGACCTCCAAATCACGGAACTGCCAGCCACGGAGGAGGCCGCCGCGCTGGCCGAAGGTCCGGCTTCTCGCATTACGGATCAGTTGCCGCCGTCGCGGAAATTGTTGCCCTACGGAGATCGGAAGTTCACGCTGGAAAAGGAGGAAGTGGTGGTCTTCGTGGGGTCGGAGAACATGGTTCTGGAGCAGCGTTCGGGCTGGCTGGAGGCGGCTCTGGCCACGCAATGGAAATCCGTCAATCCGCGCTTTCGACACATGAGCTGGGAAGGTGATTCGGTGTTTCGGCAGAATCGCATGATGGAATGGGGATCGTGGCCGACGAATCTGGAGGCGGCCGGAGCGACGGCAGTAGTGGCCTGGTTCGGCCAAGTGGAAGCGATGGACGCGACCAAGTCCGTCGAGGATTTTGCCAAGGCCTACGGAACGCTGTTGGACGAATTTGCCAAGCGCACGCCTCGCATCGTGATCGTGAGCCCGCCCTTGTTCGAGAAGCCCGTCGATCCCCGCGTGCCGGACAACACGAAACTGAACGACCGTGTTAGGCAATTGAGTATTGCCGCTGGGAAACTGGCATCCGAGCGAGGCTTGGTGTTTGTTGATTTGACCAGTTTGGACCGAGGCGGAAAGCCGCTAACACGAGATGGGCTGCATTTCTCTGAAGCAGGTCTGGCGGTGGTTGGAAAAGCCGTGGTAGCCGCTTTGGGAGTCAAAAGTGAGGCCTCGGAGCCATTGCGCTTGGCCATCGTGGAGAAGAATCGGCTTTGGTTCGACACGTGGCGCTGCATGAACTGGGCGTTCGCGTTTGGGGATCGCACCACGCAGCCTTTTGCGAAGGGAGCGGGTGAGGAACCAGCCTTTGTCGAAGAGTTGAAGAAGCACCAGCCCCTGCTCGCGCAGGCAGAGGCAACAGTCTTCGCACTGGCTAACGGAACTCCAAGGCCGGAGTCAACCGTCACGACGCCACCGCGGGCGGATCCTCCCGCGCTGACTCCAGCAGAGGAAATGGCGAACTTCAAACTGCGCGATGGCTTTGCCGTGAATCTCTTTGCCGATGAATCTCTCGGCGTGATTCGGCCCATTCAGATTCGCTGGGACACGCGCGGGCGCTTATGGGTGGCCTGCACGCCAGCGTATCCGCAACTGCAACCAGGCGAGCACGCCCATGATTACATCCTGATTCTGGAAGACACGGATGGCGATGGCAAGGCCGATCAGTCCTCGCGCTATGCGGAGCATCTCACGATGCCGATGGGCTTTGAGTTTGCGGCTCAGGAAGCAGGAGGCGGACTGTATGTTTGCGAGAGCACGCAGTTGGTTCATTTGCCGGACCGGAATGGCGATGACAAGGCCGATGGCCATGAAATTGTGCTCAGCGGATTCGGCACGGGCGATACGCATCAGGATGCCAACTCGCTGCGTTGGGGGCCGGATGGTTGTCTGTGGTTCACCCAAGGTTATCATATTTGGTCCTATGTGGAAACGCCGTATGGCTTGGCGGAATTGAATCGCAGCGGCGTGTGGCGCTTCAATCCACGGACCTTGCGGCTGGATTCCTTTTTGAACGAGAGCACCGCAGGCCTGAATTGCTGGGGCACGGCGTGGGATGACTATGGTCAAATTTTCCACGGCAGTGGAGCGGACACGCAGATCTGGTTTACCACGCCTGCGATCATTCCTACGCTGCATGTCTTGGCATTGCCAACTGGCATGGCGGGTTCGCGCGGGAAGAGCATGGAGCCGGAATTTCTGAGCAGTAGCCATCTTCCCGATGATTTCCAAGGTGTGCTGTTGAAGAGCACCTATTACACTAGCCAAGTGCAATTGTATCGGCTGCACGATGCGGGGTCGGGCTTTAGTAGTGAGGAAATGGGTGACCTCATGTCCGGCAGCAACGAGTTTCGCCCCGTGGAAACAAGGGTGGGGCCGGATGGCGCACTGTATGTCTGCGATTGGTTGAATCCGGTGATTGGTCACTATCAAGCCAGCTATCGGGATCCTCGGCGCGACCGTTCCCACGGTCGCATCTGGCGCGTCACAGCCAAGGATCGGCCGTTAGTGCCGAAACCCGCGTTAGGAGAAATGTCGGCGGAGCAATTGATTGGCAGACTGACTTCCAAAGAACGCTGGGAGCGTGATGCCGCCAAGTTCACCCTGTTCCGCATGGCCGCAGCCAAGGTGATCCCAGCCGCACAAGCTGCCGTGTTGCCCAAAGGTGGACCAGATGAGCTGCGCTTACTTTATGAATTGAGTGGAGTGTTAGCCGCGCATGAAGTGGCGTCCGCTCCCATCATCGAACGATTGCTGGCATCCGATGATTTCCGGTATCGGGCTTGGGCGATTCGTTTAGTGGGGGTCTGGGCCTCCCAGTTGGACGATCCGCTGAGTTTGTTGCGCAAGGCAATGCAGGATGCGCATCCACGCGTGCGCCTCGAAGCCATCGTGGCGTGTGCTTGGATGCCACCAGCGTTTGGGGCTGAAGCCGTGAAGGTGGCCACGCTGGCGATGGATCAACCCATGGATGCCCCACTCAATTATTCCCTAACCCAATGCATCCATGCTCTGGCCCCCCATTGGAAAGCGGCCCTGGACCAAGGTAAGCTCGATTTTGCCGATCGCTTTCATGCGTTAGCTAAACTTCTCACGACGGTGGGAGATCAAAGCATCACCAAGCGGGTGCGTGACTTGCTGGCAGCTGGAAACCTTGCGGCCAACGCCCGGGACAGTTTGCTCGCGGTGCTCATTGAGTATGGCACGCCGCAGGACGCGGACTTTGCCATCGAGCAGGCACCCGATTCCGCAGCCGTCATGGATGCCCTCGTGGCCAGGGCCTGGCAGCAGCCTGAATCCAACTATGGCGGCGGTTTGACGCGACTGCTGGACAGCCCGCATCGGGCCGCTCATCTGGCCGCGTGCCGCATGGTGGCTGCCTCCGGTAAAGATTGGGGCACGGCGGCAAAAATCACTAAGTTGATGGCCAATACCAACGCCACTCCCGAAGAACGCGCGGCGGCCATTTTTGCCGTGGCCAAAATGCGTGGGCGAGACGCTTTGCCGGAACTGCTGGTCTTTGCCGATGCCACGGATCCGACCCTGCGGACTGCGGCCCTCACCGCCTGCGCTCCCTTTGATCCCGCTGCGGTGGCCTCGCGTTGTGCTCAATTGCTGGGCCAAGCAACCGCCGCCGCTGACATCGCCCCCTTGCTCACCCCGATGCTCAACCAAAAGAACGGTGCCACTGTGCTGGCTCAGGCGCTAACCTCCAACAAACCCTCCGCAGAAGCGGCAAAGCTCGCTCTGCAATGGATGGGGCAGGTGGGTCGGGATGATGCCCCGCTGCGCAAGGCGCTGAACGCCGCGGCCGGCATCACCAGCATGACACCCGATTACAGCGAAGCCTTGGTCAAACAATTAGTGTTAGCCGTGACCAGCAAGGGCGACAGCAAGGCCGGAGCGACCCTGTTCAAAGCCGCGCAGACCACCTGCATGGCGTGCCATAAGCTTGGTCAGGAAGGCGGCATCCTTGGACCAGACCTCACAGCGATCGGCCGGGCCATGACTCCCGAAATGATCGTTGAATCCGTCCTGTGGCCTAAGCGACAAGTGAAAGAAGGATTCATGCTGACGCAGATCACCACGAAGTCAGGCGAAACGCACCAAGGCTACAAAGCGAATGAAACCCCAACCACCGTCACGCTTAAGGATGTCACCGGTGCCCCCATGCAACCGATTTCCAAAGCCTCCATCTCCACCCGCTCCGACACGGGAACCTTAATGCCAGAAGGCCTCACTGCCTGGATGAACGAGCAGCAGCAGCTTGATTTGCTGCGCTTTCTTTTCCAGTTGGGGAAAGAGTAGGCTTGCCCGGGCGGAAATAAACTCCAGAAAAAGCGTAACCAAGATCAAGTTCTGGTATATGCAGGATATGACCTTTGATTTTGCGCGTGAAATTACCTCCAGCCAGCGGCGCTGTAAGGCTACATTTTGTGGGTTTGACAAAGTAGCATAAAATCCAGGGTGCCGCTACGCGACAACCCGTAGCTATGGTCTTTTTATTTCTGGAAGATGGGATGATTGGTGCTCCGCTCACCTTTTCGCTGGCCCGATCGTGCCGCCGAGGATGAACTCCGCTGAGAAGACCACCTGGCGCACGTCGGGCTGATGCTGGCTCACTGCATTGGCCCACTGCACGATGCGGCGGACCATCGGCTCGATGCGCCAAGCGATGTGTGCGATCGGCCTCCGGCACCATTGGAAACAGGCATCGGGATCCAGGTTGACCAGCGAGACCTCCTCCGGCACCCGCAGCTGGCGCTCCGCAAGAAACTGCTGCGCGGCGATGGCGATGTGGGTTTCGTCCAGGAACAGCGCCGTGGGTGGCGTGCTGTGAAAGAGCGCGGTGAAAAGCGTGTGCAGGCCCGCCGGGGTCTCCTCCCAGTCCGGGAAGACGAATCCCTCCGTCGCCGCACAGCCGTGCGCGGCCAGTTCCGCGAGCAGAGGGCGCAGGACGGGCGACAGCTCCGGCAGCCGGTGGACCCGGCGAAAGAGATAGACGATGCGCCGGTGGCCGAGGGCGATGAGCCGGCGCGTGGCTGCGAGCATTGCGGGCGATTTGTCCAGCCCCACGCTGGCCAGGGGCAATCCTTGACGGCGTCCGGAGATCGCCAGGACCGGCAGCGGCTGCGCGGCGAACCACTCCAGCACCAGGCGCGACCCGGAGCTGACCACCCAGGCGTCGGCCCGTGCCCCCGCCACATAGCGGGCGATGCGGTTCACGTCGTGGTCCAGGCCGCACTGCGTTTTCTGGGAAAAAAAAAGGGTGAACCCCGCCATTTCCAGCGCGTGCTGGAGACCGAGGAAAAGCTGCACGCTCTGGCCGGTATCCTCGATCAGGGGTTCGAAAAGCAGGATACCGATCCGCAGCGGGCGTTTCCGGCGGGAGGCACGCGCGGACACGTGGCGGCTGCGGCCATTCGCGCCCATCTGCACGAGGCCTTCCGCCTCTACGATGCGCAGCGCCGCGCGGAGTGTGTTGATGGAGATGCCTAGCTCCGTGGCCAGCAGAACTGCGCCGGGGAGCTGTCCCCGCCAGCGTCCGCTCCGCAGTCCCTCTCGGAGGTGTTCGGTGGTTTGTTCGACTACGGAGATGCGGCGAAAGGTGCTCATAACGCTGATTGTAATGATGGATCAAAGTTTGATCTACCAGGATTACAAAAAAGATTTGTGGAGACGGCTGTATTCGTTGAGAAGGCTAATGTGACCAGTCCCGCACCAGAAACTTTTCACATGTCCCTACTTTTTTGAGAGATTTGAGAAGGAGAGGCGTTGCAACAAACACTTCAAGAAAACTTCCAAAACACTATGCACTTTGTTCTGAAATCCAAATCCTCCCTCCGCGACGCCATCTTGGTCGGCCCCATCGCCGCACTGCTCACCCTCGCCGCGCTGTTTGTTGGCCTCGCCGCTTTCTGCACCAGCCGCGCCAGGGCACAGACCATTGGCTTTACAGCCAATGCGTTCACCGGTGATGCCGACAGCGGGATCAGCGCCAGCAACACCTACACCATCAAAGCCAACATCATCGGGGGCAATGTCACCATCAATGGCGTGACTTTCATCGGCAGCGGAAGTGACACATTCGGAACGGGCTGGTCTCTTACCGGCACGGGACAAACGTTCGGCGGTGGGGGCATCCACGAATTCGGCGGAACCGCCGTCTCCGGCCTCTTCGATGGTTTCCGGTATGACGGAAATCCCGGCGTGATGACCTTGAGCGGCCTGACCGTGGGCCAGGCTTACACGACCACGTTCTACAATCAGGCGTGGGAGTTTCCGGGGACGCGACTGGGTAACGTGACTGCGGGAACGGACAGCATCTCGTATAATCAGGACATGGCGCCCGGCAGCCTCTTGAGCTACACGTTCGTCGCGTCCGCCACCACGCAGGCCATCAACTTTACTCCTACCGCGGGCGGCACGTTCCACTTTTACGGGTTCAGCAATCAGGATCAGCTCTCGAACACGCTCACGCTGGCCAGCGGCGGGACGCTGACCCTGAACGAAAGCAGCACCACCACCAACCCGATCAGTCTCTCGGGCGCGGGCACCCACACGATCGCGGTTTCGACGGGCAACACCCCCACGCTGTCCGGCGTGATCAGCGGCAGCGGCGACCTGACGAAGCAGGATGCTGGCACCCTAACGCTCTCCGGCGCGAACACTTACGCCGGCGTGACGACGCTCGCGGGCGGCGTGCTCAATGTTGCTACCTTCTCCGACTACGGTGTCGCAGGCGGTCTCGGCAACCGCGCTGTAGGCGGTGACGGCAGCCAGAATGTTGGCATCCTCTTTCAAGGCGGCACCCTGCAATACACCGGTTCCACCGCGCAGAGCACCAACCGCGCGATTCGCATCAGCACGGTCGGAGGCGGCGCGACGATTGACGCCTCGGGCAGCAACCCTGCGGCCACCCTAAGCTTCACCGCCACGTCCTCGCCAGACTTCTTTGAAAACGGCGGCAACCGCACCCTGACACTCACCGGCAGCAACACGGGCGCGAACACTTTTGCCATGGCCATCGCCGAAGCAGGCGGCACGACCACGGTCGTCAAAAACGGCGTGGGCACTTGGGTTCTCTCCGGCGCGAACACTTATGGCGGCGTGACCTACGTCAACGCCGGCATGCTGGTGGTGGCGAACAGCTCGGCTCTCGGGCAGAGCGGTTGGAGCGGCGCCAATATGACGTGGGTTTATGATGGGGCCACACTGGCCCTTCAAGGGGGTGTCAGCATCGCCGATCACATGCACGTGTTCGGTGCCGGCGTCGGCGGACTCGGCGCAATCCGCAGCCTCAGCGGCAACAACGAGCTGCCCATGACGCAAGGCAATAGTGGAAGCGGCCCCGGTTTCTCAATCGATTCCAACACCACCGTCGGCGTGGACGCCGGCAGCCTCACACTCACCGGTTTCTACGAGACTGGTGGTTCGTTTGTCCTCACCAAAGTCGGTGCGGGCACGCTGGTATTTAGCCAATACAACACCCACACCGGCGGGACCACCGTGAACGGCGGCACCTTGCAGATCAACAACGCCACAGCGCTTAACAGCGGCGCGCTGACTCTCGCCGCCGGGACGCAGTTCACACTCAACACGAGCGGCACGACGGCAAACGCGATTTACCTCTCAGGCGCGGGCCCACACACGATCGCGGTTTCGACGGGCAACACCTTCACGCTGTCCGGCGTGATCAGCGGAATCGGCGGCCTGACGAAGCAGGATGCTGGCACCCTTACACTCTCTAACGCGAACACCTACACCGGCGCGACGATCGTCAACGCCGCTACGATGGAACTTACCAATACCACCAATGGCGCCGTCGGAACGCTCGCAGTCGGCAGCAGCATCACCGTGAACTCCGGCGGCACCCTGCTGGGCAGCGGATTTAACGCGCTGGGTCACAGCAGCGACCACGCCGGCGATTTGCTGACGATTAACAAGGGCGGCACGCTCTTGGTCGGTGCCGGGACCGTGTTGTCCATGCCTTACGAGCTGAACGTCGTCGGCGGGACGATCGCATCCGTGGACGGCGGCTTCCCGGGCTTGGGGACCATCTACTACGCGTCAACGTCGGGCACGTTCACGTCGGCCATCGACGGAACAGCCGCCACGATCAGCACGCAAAACTTCAATCTTGTAGGCGCGCAATTCAACGTCGTTCAAGGAGGCGGCGCGGTGGACCTGAATGTCACCGGGAATCTGATCGGTGGCCCTTTGACCAAAAACGGCAACGGCACGATGGTCCTTTCCGGCGCGAACACCTACACCGGTGGGACGACCGTCAGCGGCGGGACGTTGCAAATCGGCGGCGCGGGATCATTGGGATCCGGCAACCATGCTGGAGCCATCTCCATCGATACCGGAGCGAACTTGAAATACAGCAGCAGCGCTCCACAGACCTTTTCCGGTGTGATTAGCGGTGCTGGCTCGCTGACCAAGGATACCAGCAGCCGCACCCTGAATCTCAGCGGCGGCAATACCTACAGCGGCGGCACAAACATCACCAACGGCAACATCATGACGGATGCAAGCAACGCGATCGGCAGCGGTGCGGTGACCGTGGCGAGCGACGCCAACTGGATCCTGTCGGCCAATGGCCAGACGCACACGATCGCCGGACTCTCCGGCGCTGGAAATGTCACGCGATTGAATCAAACCAGCCTCGGAGCAGCCACCGGGGCCGATGGTGCCTCCCAGATTTCCACCGCCAAAAACTACCTGCAGTTGCTGGACTTCGGCAATGCCGCCGGCGCGACGGTCAACGGCGTCGCCTTCCAAAACGTGTCTTCTAACAGCGGCCCCAACTGGAATCTCACCGGCGCGACCGCGCAATTTTTTGCTGATGCCGGCAGCGGCTATGCCCAATTGATGAGTGACTTTCTGTATAATGGGACTCCCGGAGTTCTGACCTTCAGCAACCTCACGGTGGGCAAGACCTACCAAGCGATGCTTTACACCCAGGTGGGCGTGTGGGGCAATCGTCCGCAGGACGGGACGTTTACGAATGGCGCAAACACCCAAGCACTGAGCTTTGACCCCGTAAACGTGGGCTACGTCGCCTACAGTTTCACCGCCACGGATCCTACCGCGACGATCAGCATGGCTCCGCAACTTCCAAACAGCACCTTCCACTGGTTTGGTGCTTCCTTGGAAGACCAGGGAACCCAGACCGGGGCGGCCAGCACGATCACGGTCGGTGATGCCAATAACTACACCTTCTCCGGCGTGCTCAGCGGGAATCTCTCCTTGATAAAGCAAGGCACCGGCGTGCAGACGCTCTCCGGCGCGAACACCTACACCGGCACGACCACGATCAGCGGCGGCACGTTGCAAATTGCCGGCAGCGGTTCGCTGGGCAACGGCAATTACGCTGGCAACATTGTTAACACCGCGTCCTTGGCCGTCGCCACGTCGGCCGATCAAACCCTCAGCGGGGTCATCTCCGGCACCAACGGAACCCTGACGAAGTCGGGCGCGGGCACGCTGACGCTTTCCGCCGCCAACACCTACACCGGCGCCACGGCCATCAATGGCGGCACGCTGAAACTGGCGGGCCGATCGCTCGTCACGCCCAGCGCAGTGATTGCCGAGAGCGCATACACGCCAGATGACCGCGCAGCCGTCCATACCATTGACGGCACGGGCATGACTCCTGGATCACCGGTCACGGTTGCCGGCTACAATGGCGCCACGACAACGTCCGCCAGCGGCAACAGCCCGGGCGGCACCATGTGGCTGAGCAACGGCAATACACCCTCATGGATCACCTTCGATCTGGGCAGCACCCAGACCATCAACGGATTCCACCTGTGGAACTACAACGAAGCAGCCTTCAATCTTTTCAGCCGGGGCGTGAATAGCGCCAGCCTCTACACGCAAAACTCTCTGACGGGCGATACGAATCTCGGCACGCTGATTCAAAACATGACCTTCACCCAAGCGACTGGGTTGACGATCGATACTGGTGCCGATTACACCTTCAGCTCGCAGGTCACGGCGCGATATATTGAAATATTCGCCAACACTCACTTTGCCAACGGCACCTTTCCCGGCGATAACTACATCGGTCTTTCCGAGATCCGCTTCCAGCAGATCATCAATAACCTTCTGCCCACCGCCACGGCGCTGACGATCGGCAGCGGGGCGACGCTGGACCTGAACAGCGCGAGCCAGACGGTCGGCTCACTGGCCGATGGCACGGGCGGCGGCAGCATCACCAACACCGGCGCGACCGCTAGCACGCTGACCCTCAACCCCGCCAGCGGCAGCACCAGCTTCAGCGGCGTGATCGGCGGCGGAAGCGGCGCGATCAGCCTGGTGAAGTCCGGTGCCGGCACGCAGATTCTCACCGGTGCGAACACCTACACTGGTGCCACCCTCATTTCCGGAGGGACGCTCATGTTGGGCAATGGCGGCACCACAGGGTCCCTCTCGTCCAGCAGCAACATCACGAACAACGGCACGCTCAACTTCAATCGTTCCAACGCCATCGTTCAAGGCACCGACTTCGGCAGCATTATCACCCCCTCCTCCGGCAAGCTCGTTCAATCTGGCGCAGGCATGACCAAACTCACTGCCGCGAATGACTTCAGTGGGAATACCGAGGTCACGTTCGGGATCCTGGAATTGGGGGCCGCCGATGCACTCAAGAGCACGGCCAATGTCAACGTCACCGGCGGAACATTGTTACTCAGCGGATCAGGGAACCGCATCAACGACAGTGCAGGCATCAAAGTCAGCACCAACAGCATCACCGTGCCCGCAATGACCTTCAGTGGAAATGTCACGGAAAGCATGGGCGCACTCACCCTGAATGGTGCCGGCACTAGTGTCATCGATCTTGGAGCCGGAACCTCTAGTATCACCTTTGCCGATACCGGCACTTGGACGGGAGTGCTGGCGGTGTGGAATTACACTGGCGGAATCTGGGATGCGGCCAGTGGGGACAAACTATTCTTCACGGCCAACTCCGGATTGGTGGCTCCGTTGACGCAGGTCCATTTCTATAGCAACAATGGGGTTACCGAAATTGGAACCGGCGGCGGTTTCTTCTCCGGGTCCACGGGCCAGCTCGTGCCGGTGCCTGAGTCCAGCGCACTGGGTGCCTGTGGTGCGCTGCTAGGCTTCCTCGGTTTCCGCCACCGCCGTTCCGCCGTGCAACAACGCAAATTAGCTGAAGCCAGTGCGGTGGCAGCGCCCCAGCGGAATTGAGTCACTTTGGAAAATGTGTCTGGGGATGAGGATCCCTGTAAAAGCAACGGTGGCAGATGGGGATTTGCCAGCGTTGACCAGCAGACCGGAACGCCGCTTGGTTGGGGAATCAGGCGGAGTTCGCTTTGGGTGGAGGCCCCCGCGTTCCAGGAAGACCTTAAGCGCTTTTAGTCCGTGCATACCTCCGTCCAGAGGGTCAGGATTAATCTCTCTAATCACTCTGCGCCTTGAAATTACAACCTATCCCCCAACGCCGCTTCCCAAAGCAAGTCTCCATGCACCTGGCGCTCTGCGCAGGGTTTGCATTTGCCCTGCCACATTCAGCCGAACCGCCCTCTTCCACCACGCCAGCCCCTTTGGCGGCGGTCATGCCTAATGTGGCAGATCAAACGCAGATGTGGTGGGCGGAAGGTTTCCCGGGGACGATCCCCACCGCTCCCTGGCTGCGCGTGGTGCAAACGGGAAACTATGCCCTGGCGCTGGATACGGCAACGATGCGCATTCCTCATCTCGGTGCGGTGGGTGGATTGCAAGCTGACTGGCAGGCACTTCCGGCCGCTGAGTTGGCGCTGAGCATGACTGTAGATGGCAAAAGTTATCATTGCACCGCAGGCGGGAAATGGTCGCGCTACACCGGGCCTCGATTGATTGAATCGGGTGGCTTTTTGCAACGGGCCGATGTGACGGACTTGGAGTTCAAGGCGGAGGATGGCACGCGACTCAATGTGGAGGCCCGCTTCGAAACTGCAGCGTGGTCAGACCGACTGGGGCTGATTCTGGCCGCTCGGCCTGGGGTCAGGCCCATCGTTGCGGGCGAGGCTTCATTCGGTCGAGTTGGCGGTGGCTTTGGCTTGGATGGCACGAATCATTTGGAAATCCCTGAGAACGCCGCGCTGGATGCCGCGCAGTTCACTATGGAATTGTGGGCCTTCGTTCCGCAGGACTATCAAGCCGGGCTTCATGCTCCGTGGCTCATGTGCCGGAGCTTCCATGAGGCGGCTAATGGCAACATCGGTTTCATGATCGCGAATGGACAACCACAGGCACGCATGAACATTGGCGGTGGTGCAGCCAATGCCGTGGTGGTCAGGCCTGAGAAAGGAACCTCGCTGAAGTTGGATGCTTGGAATCATTTGGCGATGAGCTATGATGGCGACATGCTGCGCCTCTATGTGAATGCACGCCTCGAAGGCGAAACGAAAGTGGGCAAGCAGCGCCTGCCAGGAAAGGGCGGACTCGCGTTTGGCAGACGTCAAGATAACTCGGGCGATGGTTATCACTTTCGTGGCGTGGTCGATGAGATCCGTTTCTATGATCGTGCGTTGCAGCTTGATGAGTTGCGAGAGCGTTGGGCGCACCCAGATGTGCCGCAGCCGAAAATAAAACCAACGTTGGAATGGTCCTTCAATGCCCAAGGCAAAGCATCCCTGACCAAACTGCGCGAGGAATGGAAACAGGCCGTCATGGACATCAGTCTCACCACGCCCAAAGGCAAGATGCAGGAGCGCTGGGAGCTTTCGGGCGAGCAAACTTGGACGGATGGCAATGAGCGTGAGGTATCACTCGTGGTCGATCCCGTGACCGGCAAAGCGTTGGCGACTACCAGCCCGGTGATCGTAACCGCAACTGAGAAAGCAAGCGGGGCAGCGCGTCCCGTGGTTTATGAATCCGCTCTCAGCAGGCATCGCATCAATCTCGATGGCATCGAACCCATCGCTCCTCCTGGCGGCACCAATCCTAGCAATGACGCCATCGAGCGCGTGAAGTTGTCGCTCTCGAATCCCACCGACAGCGAACAAATCGCACGGCTGATGTTTGAGAAAACCACCAGTGGCTTACGGCAACGGATCGGCACTCCAATCACGGGCATCTCGGCCATGTTGCGTGATGCTGATGGCCAGCCCACCGGCATTCCTGTGCAGCTCAGTAAGAATTGGCATAACGAGCCGGAGCATGGAGTCTATGCGGGGCAATGGTTCCACGGCATCTCCCAAGTGCGCCTGCCTGCCAAATCGAACATCGAACTCGAACTCACCATCGCCTACGGTCACTGGGGCGGTGTGGCGGCTGCATCACACGCGCAACTCAGCCTCATCGGTTGGGGCAGCAATCAACTCTGGGATCAAAGTGCGCTGGGCGCCTTTGGAGAGACAATTTGCTACGAACCAGATCAAGCACAAGCCAATTGCACCATCACCGATGTGCGCCCGTTTATGGTTCGTTCCATGGGCGATGGCAAACCGTATGGCTGGACCAATAATGTTGGTGGGGGAGATTTCCTCCGTTGCTTTAATCCCGCTGGCGAACGCGTGCCGCACAGCGCCATGCGCACCACGTATCACAAGCACGGGCCTTGCCTCACGGAAGTCACTTATGCAGGCCAGATTGGCAATGGCCTCACGCATGCCACCACCGTCAGCCTCGCCCGCACCGACGACATCGTGCGCGGCGTTTATCGGGTGCGACTCGATGTCTCGAAGCCCACCGATTTCTCCCGCTTCGTCTTCTTTCAAATCGGTGCCGACACCTACACTTCCAGCAGCGAGCGCAAAATGGCCATTGGCAATGAAACTGGCCTCCGCAAAGAATGGACCACCCAATGGGGCGGCAACATTTACCGCACTGCACCCATCGAATGCGCTGGCCGCATTCCTTGGATTTCTCTACACGAAGGAGAACTCAGGCACTCTCAAAAGGAAGGCGCTGGAGCCAATCGCGGCATTATCATTCGCTCTTGGAAAGCCCGGCTTGGAGGCAAGGCAGCCGCACCATGGATTGCAGAACATGGCGTCACCCGGCACAAGGAAGACGCATCCACGCTCGACCTTGTGCCCCCACCCGGACTCACACGCTTTGAGCCGGGAGACTTCATCGAAGCCACGATCGAGCATCTGATTATGCCGCAATCAGCCGCCGATTACTATGGCCCCAATCAAGCTCTGCGCACTGCACTGACCAAAGACGGCAACACCTGGCGCATGATTCAACGCGAGGCTGCAGGCAACGACCATCGCATCGCAATGAAAACCGGCACCCTGGTCCGCACGCATCCCGCCATTACCGTCACAACCCAGCAGGACAAAGCTGAGTTCACCCTCACAAACGGTCTCGGTTATGTGCCAGTGACCTTCACTAACCTCAGTTCAGCGCAAGGCTTCACGCTGTTTATCGACGATAAACCACTGCATCAAGGCATCCACGGCAATGATTTCTGGCAAACCAGCTACGACGCGGCAAGCAAGACCTGGAGCCTAACGTTCAACCTCCCCATTGATGACACCGAGACCCATCTGGTGCGGTTCGCAAAATAGTATCAGCCCGTGGTAGCTTGACCTTGAATCCCCATGCTAAGACTCCAGCAATGAAGCAACCAACCACTACCCAAAGGTGGACCGCACAGTCCTCTGTGCGGCTCACGGGAAAGGCCATGACGAATGCTATTGGCTGCTCGAGACATTTAAGAAATAACCCACCCTGATGAACAACCCCAACGAATCGAAGCCCAGAAACAAGGCCGTCCTCAAATACGAGTTCTTGCTGCTGCTGGTGTCCATGATCTGGGGCTCGGCCTTTGTGGCCCAGCAGATCGGTATGGAAAAAGGCCTTGGCCCGATGACCTTCAACGGGCTTCGTTTCGCGCTTGGCTGCGTCTCGTTGATCCCCCTCATCCTCTGGCGCAAAAAGCATCTACCAGTATCGAATCGGGAGGTCAGGCTGCCCTACAAAGCCTGTTTGGGGGCCGGGTTGTTTTTGTTTGCCGCCGCCGCCCTGCAACAAATTGGCCTGCAATCTACCTCCAGCGCCAACTCCGGCTTCATTACCGGATTCTATATTCTTTTTGTCCCGGTGCTGGGCTTGTTTTACGGGCACAAGGCACGCATCAGTTTGTGGACGGGCATGCTCGTCTGCCTCATTGGTTTCTATCTCATGAGCGTGACCGGAAATTTCGTGGTTTCCAAGGGTGACTGGCTCACCTTACTCAGCGCGGTGTTTTGGGCGTGTCAGATCCTGGTCATTGACCACGTGGCCGGCAAAGGAGATCCCGTCCTGATTGCTTGTGTGCAATTCGCGGTTTGCGCGGTCTTGAGCATGGTATCCGGTCTGCTTTTCGAGCAATGTTCGTTCGATCAAATCAAAGCCGCCTCCGGCGCGATTGCTTATGCCGGATTGATGTCGGTCGGCGTTGCTTACACGCTGCAGGTGGTGTGCCAGCAGCATTGTCCTCCCGCTCCTTCCGCCATCATCATGAGTCTGGAAGGCGTCTTTGCCGCGATAGCCGGATACCTTGTGCTCCATCAAACCCTGACGGGCCGCGCGCTCATCGGCTGCTTGCTCATTCTTCTGGGCGTGCTGATGGTGCAGTTGGTGCCGCTGATGAGGGGCAAACAGCAGGGCTGGCCTTTAGCCAGGCAGCCGGACCCCGCGCAAAACAAAGCCAAACCATGAAAACCACCCTCATTTCTCTCGCGCTCATAGCCATCCTCGCCACGCCCAGCCTGGTTTTCGGGGCGGAAGTGACGAACCCCGATTTCACCAAAGGCCAAAAGATCCCTTCCGGCGCGAAGCACGACTGGAACCTCGGCCCCACGGGGCTGCGCGGCTGGATGTTTTGCGACCAAATGGTGACCAGCGACGCGCGGCAGATTGTAATCACCAAAGTAGATAAAGGCTCGCCAGCAGATGGTGTTCTCGCGGTCGGCGACGTCATTCTCGGTGTGGGCGGAAAGCCGTTTTCCTACGATCCGCGCACGGAGTTCGGCAAGGCAATCACCGCCGCCGAATCGGATGCTGGCGGAGGAAAGCTGAGCGTTTCGCGGTGGCGGGCGGGCAAATCGGTGGAGGTCATTTTGAAACTCCCGCTGCTCGGAAGCTACAGTGCGACTGCGCCTTTCGATTGCGCGAAATCGCGGCGCGTTTTGGAGCTGGGGTGCAAGGCGCTGGCGGCGCGGATGGCGAAGCCGAAAGATGACGAGGACGCGATTGTGCGCTCGATGAACGCGCTCGCTTTGCTGGCCAGCGGCAACCCCGAATACCTCCCGCTGGTGAAACGCGAGGCTCAGTGGGCGGCGGGTTTTACGGACGATAGTTTTCAGACCTGGCACTACGGCTATGTCATCATGCTGCTCTCCGAGTATAAGATGTCGAGCGGCGATGAGTCGGTGATGCCAGGGCTGCGACGGCTCGCGCTAGAGGCGGCGAAGGGGCAGAGTGCGGTGGGCTCATGGGGGCATGGTTTCGCGATTCCCGGCGGTCGACTCGGCGGCTACGGGATGATGAATGCGCCGGGCGTGCCGCTCACGATTTCGCTCGTGCTGGCGCGCGAGGCGGGCGTGAAAGATCCTGCGCTGGATCTCGCAATCGAGCGCAGTGCGAAGCTGCTGCGTTTCTACATTGGA
>JANOAV010000125.1:0-3774 GCA_031411295.1 Verrucomicrobiales bacterium
GAAATTGGAAAAGAATGCGGGAAGCGGCAGGGAGTTATGGGGCATCCGCCCAATCCATCAGAAGCTGGCAGGGCGCCATGGGAAATTACAGAATTCCAGATATTTTTGAATCCTTAAAGGCATTGGCTTTTAAGCGGTGCATCACTCCAATGATTTAACGCTGCTTGTGCTTCTAGCATGATGGTGGGGCATGCAACGCCTCCTGGGGAAAAGGGCTGGGCAAAAATCCGTCGTTTAAATCCATCCTCAGGCCACTTATTTTCCTCGTAGGTCAGGATGTCTGAGACTATTGCCACTTCGCGGCAATTTTATTACTCCCGATCGCTTTTTTCAGCGAATCCCTCTCCGGCCCAACCCATCAAGGCTTCGCGATCGCTAGCGTCGGCAGCCACTTGATCACCCCGCTCTGCCACGCCTCCCACATGGGTCCCTTGTAGCCATTGAGTCCGTGATTTCCTGAGGGCAGCTCCAGGTATTCTGCTGGCACCTTGTGAGCTTGGAGCGCTTCGTGAAACAGCTTGCTGTTATCGGCCGATACCACTTTGTCATCCAAGGCATGGGCCAGATAACAGGGGCAGGTCTGGTCGGTAACTTGCAGTTCATTCGAGAACAATTTCACCAGTTCCTGCGTGGGATTTGCTCCCAGTAAATTTTGCTTTGATCCGCCGTGACCCTTCTCGCCCATGCTGATGACTGGATAGACCAGCACCGCAAAATCTGGCCGACTGCTGAGTCGCGCCACCGGATCTGCGTCCGCTTCGTTCCCGCCATCGAAATGCGTGGCCGCAGTGGAGGCCAAATGTCCGCCTGCCGAAAAGCCAATGATGCCGATGCGGTGGGGATCAAGTTTCCAAGCAGTGGCATTGGAGCGCGCCAAACGGATCGCCCGCTGCGCATCCAGCAACGGCACCATGGCCCGACCCCGCGGCAACCGATATTCCAGCACGATGCCCGTGATGCCATGCCCGTTCAACCACTGCGCAATCCCGCTCCCTTCCGCGCCCGTCACCAGTCCGCCATAACCACCGCCGGGACAAATGACCATGGCCGTGCCATTGGGCGTTTCTGGCCGAAACACCGTAATGACTGGCTTGGCAGCTTCAAATTTCCCATCGCCCAGCGGGGCCTCGCCAGGATATAAAGAAAGTTTCTCTGGAGCCGCCGGGGCAGCTGCGGCACCTACGCCCAGCGCCTTCAGCAACACGGGCGTGATCACTGCGCTGCACCCTTCCGGCCCCGGATGAATTCCATCCGGCACATAGCGGTTAAACAACTCCGCCTGATTCGTCAGGATCGGCTGCCAGGTCTTCTCATGATCGATCAACGGCAGTTTCCGTTCCGCCGCCACCGCGCGATACATTTCGTAATACTCCTTGATAGCCGGCCGCCGCTCCAGATGCACTCCAATGGGTGGATTCATCGTCATCAGGATTACTTCCGTTTCGGCCTTGGCCGCGAGGATGCGGTCGATCATCGTATTCAAATTGGCTTTGGCATCCACGACCGACGTTTTGTATTCCAGAAACGCATCGTTGATGGCAAATTCAATCAGCACGGTATCGGGCTTTTTGGCAATCACGCGCGCTTCCAAATTATCCACCCCCCATTTGGACCACATGCCACCTTTGGCGCTGTTCACCAAGGTAAGCAACCCCGGCCACTCCTTCTCCAAGGCCGACTTCACTTGCCCCACCCAAGCCCCGCCCGCCGTCAGACTGGTGCCATACGTCACCAGCGTCTGCGCCTTGCCCGCTTTGAGGCTGGCCACCAATCGACTCCCCTCTGCCTGGGATAAAGCAGGCGTCACGAGACAAGCAAACAGGAGCAACTGGAAGAATTGAAATAAGCGCATGGTGGAGTCGTTGAAAAGTTACCCGCATCATGCGGATTTCCTCCCCCAAGTCGAGTCACCATTTCCCCCAACCCGCGTAACCCCCTGGGGCCGCGTGACGAATCATTGGGGAGGAAACGCCGGATCTCCGAAATAGGCATTCGGGTCATCCCAATGCCAAATTCCCCCGCCCCAGACAAGAAAAAATGCAAAAAACGCATCAAAAGCAACGGCTGATTTTTGCACGGAGCAGAGGGCAACAACGGGTAGGGCGGTGCGTCTCGCCCGCCGTGGTCTGCGTCCCGCAGACCACCTAGCGCGTCTCGCGCTGCTCCGGGCATCTTGCCCTCTTCGAAAACTGCGCGAGACGCGCAGAGCGAGGCGAGACGCCTCAGGCGTTCCGCGAGACGCGAAACCCGGCGGGCGAGACGCACCGCCCTACCCAATAATTTCCACCGTGCAAAAACGCATCAAAAACGGTGTCGGACAAAAAAATTACCAGCTTAAAAATGCCCGGAAGATCAACCAACCAAGGTGGATTGAATCAGCGTCTGAAGTCCTGTCAGGACGACACCACAAAGCTCTGCATAGCACTCCCATTTTTTCGCCTTTTTCAATTTTTTCGGCCAACGGAACCAAGTGGAATTAACCCGCAGATTCAGGGAGGACAGCAGATTATTTTTGGCAGCACCCTAAAACGCAATCTGCTGGCCTCCCTGAATCTGCTGGAAATCACGCCTTTCAGCTTCCTTTATTTTGCACGCCAAGGCTGCTCCTTCCGCTTACTCTCGGGAGCCGTAAGCTGCGGCAGGTGGCAAATCTCTCGCCACCCTCACGGTGAAAATGAACCCACGCTTATCCGCTCTGCCCGCCCTCCACAACCCCACTCGCTCATGAAAACGCTCACCCGCCACCACGCCCCCGCCATCCTCGCCACCCTCCTCCTCACTGCCGCACCCGCCCTCCGCGCGGCGGATGGGTCGGTTTCCTTCAGGCGGTTTGCTCCACCCCCGCCAGAGGCGCCCGAGCCGCTGGCTCCGACACCACCGCCGCATTCCTGCTGTGCATGCGCAGGCATTGACCCTTGCAACGCCACGCATTATCGCCTAGTCATGAGCGCATGAGCACCCTGCAACTTCTTGAGAAAGCCGCCGCCTCCCTTCGTGGAGAGGAGCAGCGGTCATTATTGAAATATTTGACCTCCTTGCTCGACAACCCACCCCGCCCCGCACTCGCTGCCACACCCAGCGTTCCAGCGTCCGCCACCTCCCCGCTCCATCCAGCGCTGCTGCCCATGGTGGGGATTCTCCCCTTGGCGGCGGAACCCGACCAGCTCCACGACTATCGGCTTTTGAAACACGCTTGAAATGAGAGTCCTGATCAATCTCAGCCAGTGGATTGTCACGAGAAATGGTGCCGACTTTGCGCTCAGCCCCGTCCCAGCCCTGAGCCCCACAGCATTCCTTCAACTCTTGGCCACCCTGCCTCCGGCCACCACCCCGTAGCCCTGCGTCTCCGCGCCCTCCAGTCCGCACACCGCTTGCCAACACCCCACCACTCGGCTATGCCTGGGCGCATGAGCGCCCCCCGGCTCAGGCCCCCACGACCTTCGTGATGGTGGGGGAGGCGGGGCCGTCCCCGGCGGCGTTGTGGGCGCGGACGAAGACGGAAATGGTGGTGCCGGGCGTCAGTCCTTTGAGCACGTGGTCCAAGTCCTTGGGGTCCGCCACGTTGATGAACTCCGTGTCGATGCCCACTTTTTTGAGAAACAGGCGCGTGCCTTCCATGCGCACGGCGTAGGACCATTCCGCCAATTCCTGCCCATCGCCCAGGGCCGTTAGCGTGAGGGAGGTAATGGCTTCGGGCAGGCTCGGATTGGCGGGGATATTCAGCCCGAAGAGTTCCCAACGCGGGTCCGCCGGGGTCAACAGATCGCGCAATTC
>JANOAV010000126.1:0-18102 GCA_031411295.1 Verrucomicrobiales bacterium
GGGCATTCTGCCCCCAAGCCATAGCGCTGGCAGATTTCAAATAGCGTTACCTTGGGGGACGGCTCTCGGCTTGGGGGCAGAATGCCCCCGCCACATCTCTTAAAACAATGCTATCCAAGATTGTAGAAATATCCCTCCGGCATCGGAACATTGTCATGGTGCTAGCACTCGCGTTGCTGGGCTGGGGCGGTTATGTGGCTACGCAGGCATCGTATGATGTTTTCCCGGAATTCGTGGGCGCTCAGGTTACCATCCAGGCCGAAGCCCCTGGACTCAGTGCCGAGCAAGTGGAAGTCCTCGTCACTCGGCCCATCGAGAGCACCGTCAATGGAGCCGCCGCGCTGGAATCGGTCCGTTCGGAAAGCATTCAGGGATTGAGCGTCGTGACGGTGGTGTTTAAAGAAGGGACGGACATTTATCTTGGCCGCCAGTCATTGGCCGAAAAATTGGGAACCCTTGCGCGGCAGCTTCCAGACGGTGTTCACGCGCCCACGCTTTCCCCGCTCACTTCATCCACGATGGATTTGTTGAAGGTGGGATTTGTCTCGGATAAACTTTCCGGTCGGGAAATGCGCACGTTGTTAGACTGGACGATCAAGCCGCGTTTGCTGGCGGTGCAGGGCGTGGCGGCGGCCAGCAGCTTTGGCGGAGAGGTGGAGCAATTGCAAATTCAAGTGCAGCCGGAGAAACTAGCAGCCTTCGATCTCACCATGACGGATGTCCTGGAATGCGCCAAATCCGCCACCGGCGTGCGCGGAGCGGGCTTCATCGATACCCCAGCTCAGCGCGTGGTGATTCAGACCAATGGACAAATGTTTACTCCGGAAGAAGTGGGGGCTGTCGTCGTGCGCAAAGGCGCTCCCGTGGTGCGCTTGCGGGACGTAGCAAACTTAGTCCTCGGGGCTGAACCAAAATTTGGCGACACCCTCATCATGGGGAAACCCGGGGTCTTGATCACCCTGAAAAGCCAATACCTCGCCAACACGCTGGAGGTCACCGAGGGTCTGGAGAAGGCCTTGGATGAACTAAAGCCGATGCTAAAGGCCAAGGGGATTAAGACCTACGATCGCCTGCATCGACCAGCCACCTTCATCGAGACGGCCCTGGCGCATGTGCGGGAATCGCTCATGATCGGTGGTGCGTTAGTGGGCATCGTGTTGCTATTGTTTCTCATGGACCTGCGGATCGCGCTGATCTCGTTTGTCTCCATTCCCTTATCGTTGCTGGCAGCAGTGGTGATCTTGGATTGGCGTGGGGTTTCGTTGAACACCATGACGCTGGGAGGCTTTGCCGTGGCGATCGGCGTGGTGGTGGACGATGCCATTATCGACGTGGAAAACATCCTCCGCCGTCTCCGTGAAAATGCGGCCCTCGCGAACCCTCGACCGAAGCTACGAGTGGTGCTGGACGCCTCTCTCGAAGTGCGGAGTGCCGTAGTTTATGCCACCTTCATCGTAGCCGTCGTCTTCATGCCAGTGCTGACGATGACGGGGATTCAGGGAAAATTTTTCGGCCCGCTGGGCGTGGCATTTATTCTCAGCATCCTGGCCTCACTGGCCGTGGCGCTGACGGTCACGCCGGCCATGGCGTTGGCTTTCCTGGGGAAATCAAAACCTCACGAAGAACCGAAATGGATCAAAGTGCTGAAGGATTTCCATCAAGACTGGCTGTTGTTTTTTGCGCGCTGGCCGAAAGCTACCTTGCTCGGCGGCCTGATGCTAGTCGGCGGAGCCTGTGCCCTGGTTCCGTTCTTTGGCGGGGAACTATTGCCAGAGTTCCGTGAAGGTCACTTCGTGGTGGCGGTCAAATCCCGTCCCGGGATGTCCATCGAAGAATCCCTGCGAGCAGGGAAGCAATTGTCAGATCAAATGCTCACCAACGAGCACATCGCCACCGTCGAGCAGCAAGTAGGCCGTGCTGAAGCGGGCGAAGACACGTGGGGACCGAATCAAAGTGAGTTTCACATTGAACTGAAGCGCGGCACTACACCTGCGCAGGAAGTGGAAACCCAAGCGTTCCTGCGGCACATGTTGGAGGAGTTTCCCGGCGTGCAGAGCGAAGTGCTCACGTTCCTGGGGGATCGCATCAGCGAATCCATCTCCGGGGAAACGTCGATGGTGGTCGTCAATGCGTTTGGCGAGGATCTGGATCAACTGGATGGCGTGGCCAAGAAAATTTCCGCGCAACTCAGCGCCACGACCGGCAACGCTGACGTGCAAGTCAAAGCCCCGCCGGGCGCTCCCGTGCTGGCCGTGAATCTGCGCCCGGAGCGCCTAACGCAATTCGGTTTCCGCCCGCTGGAAGTGCTTGAAGCCGTGCAAACCGCCTTCCAAGGGGCGGATGTGGCACAGATGGTGCGGGGGAATCGTATCCACGAACTCTCCGTGATCCTCAATGACAACGCGCGTCGCGATCCCGAAACCGTGGGCGATCTCTTGCTCGTGAATGGCGATGGCGTGCGCCTGGCGCTCAAGGAATTGGCCGATGTGGAACTGATCAACGGACGCCCCAGTATCAATCATGAAGGTGCCAGACGTCGCCAAACCGTCACCTGCAACGTGGAACACCGAGACGTCGCTTCCTTTGTAAAAGACGCTCGAGCCCGCGTCGAAGCGCAGGTGAAACTGCCTGCGGGAGTTTATCTGGAATGGAGCGGAGCCGCCGAGGAACAAGCCAAAGCGCAGCGGGAAATTCTGATTCATTCGTGCATCGCGGGTCTCGTCGTCATCATGCTGCTGTGCCTGGTGTTCCACCGCGCCAGCCACGTGGCGTTGGTCTTGGCGAATTTGCCCTTTGCGTTAGTCGGTGGAGTCATTGCCGTTTTCGCGCAGGGCGGACTCACCAGCATTGGCTCGTTGGTGGGCTTCGTCACCCTATTTGGCATCAGCACGCGAAACAGCATCATGCTCATTTCCCACTACGATCACCTTGTCACCCAAGAAGCCGCCGAGTGGAATCTAGCCACCGTCGCCCGTGGAGCCAGCGAGCGACTCGTTCCCATCCTTATGACCGCCCTCGTGACCGCCCTGGGCGTGCTGCCACTGGCCCTTGGCAGTGGCGAAGCCGGACGCGAAATCGAAGGACCCATGGCCATCGTGATCCTCGGCGGGCTGGTTTCTTCCACCTTGCTGAATTTGTTGGTCCTGCCAGCCTTAGCTTGGAAATGGGGCCGGTTCGAGGGGCCGAAGGAAGAAGCTTTCGCTGATTGATGGCGTTGGGCGGAAATCGGGTTCATCGGTGACTTGATTTTTTCATTACTTTTGTCTAATAAACCCTTCGGCACAGGCGTTACGGCTGTGTAACCAATAAATCTTCCCCCATGTCACCTTCCCAGCTTCCTCCGAGTTCTGAGTTTAATGCCTTTCCCGAAGGTATTCTTGCCGACCCTGCCATCCCGCACGAATTTCCTGTATTCACTCCACGCAAGAAGGAATCTTATTTGCGGAGGCTGGGTGGGGGATCGCTGACGTTAAGTTTGCTGGTTCACGCCATTCTGATTTTAGTGGCCTTCTTCTTGGTGAAATTTGCGGTAGAGCAAAAGAAGGAAGAGGTAGTGGATTTCCTGCCGGGTGGCGGTGGCGGTGGTAAGTCCAATCAAGCCAAGGTCTCCGCCAAGCGGAAATCCGTCAGTATGAATTCACCCGTGAGCCGGATCGTGTCCGTTTCCCCCACCTCCACGGTCACCCTACCCGACGTGCCTACCAGCAACATGTCGGCTAGTTTGTCTGGGTTCGCCATGCCAAGCGCTGGCGGTATGGGCGGGGGAGAAGGGGGCTTGAACGGCAGTGGCAAAGGTGGTCTGATGGGTAATGGATTTGGCAAAGGCGTTGGTCCGGGCGTCGGGGCGGCCTTTGTGGCCATGTTCGGCAAGAAATTGGATTCACGCCGCTTGGCCGTGGTGTTGGATGTTTCCAAGTCGATGCACCCATTCATTCCCACGGTGGTTAAAGAAGCCAACAAGATCAGTGGTGGTTGTCCGATCATGATGTTCTATGGTTGCGGCCTGCAAACTCCCAAGGACCGCAGCATCGAGCGCAAACGATCGGATAAGGCGAGCGGGCGCGACTTCGAAGAGTTCTGGAATGTTACTTTTGGCGCTGCTGGTGCCAAGCGTGATCGGAATGGTCCGATGCCTAATGAAGAAGTGTTCAAAGTGTTCGACGGTCGTCGTGACACCTACTATTACGAGAAGTTCGGCGGCTACGCCTGGCTCGCCCTGACTGCCAACGAGGTCAAGGATGCAGACGCCATTTACTGGTTTGCTGACTTCAAAGATGCGGTGGATCGGGAACAACTGGTGGAGCTGGCCAAGACCATGATCAAACGCCAGCAGAAGCTGTATGTTCACGCTTCGGGCGATGCTCCCAAGTCCCTCTCCTTAGTGGAAGAACTGGTCGTCAAGCCCACGGGTGGACAAGTTCTGAAGATCGATATTAAGCCGACCAAGTAGTAGCCTACATTTCGTTCAATACGATCTCCCGGTTATTCCAGAAGTAACGCCATCCAGAGTAAACGGTCGTGAGCAGGGTCATGGCGATTAAGACCGTTCCCACTTGGTTCGTCCCCATTCCCGGCCACGTAAAGAACGGGCTGAACCACTGCATGCCGGGTTCTTGGCACGCTAGGTAAACCATGAAGTAGCTGGCCGTGCCGATTTGCCAGCCGGTCTTGTGTTTGCCCAGCCGATCTGCCGCCAGCACGGTGCCTTTGGCGGTCGCCACCAAGCGCAGCCCAGTAACCAGAAATTCCCGCGCCAGCACCGCCACCGTGACCCAGCCGGGCAGAATGACTTTGGTCGTGCCAGGGTAGATGGTCTCGCTGAGCAAAACGAACGCAGCACACATCAGGACCTTATCCACCAAGGGGTCCATCAATTTCCCGAAATCCGTGATGAGACCATATTTCCGCGCCCAATAGCCGTCCAGGTAGTCGGTCACGGAGGCCACCCCGAAGATTAGCATCCCTGCGGTATAGGACCAACCAGCTCCCCAGCCATGGGGGCTGGCAGTCACGATGACGAAGATCACCGTGAGGACCAAGCGTCCGAGGGTTAGTTTATTGGGCAAATTCATGTAGGCGGAGCGCATCTATGTGACAAGCCCTCTCAGCGTGCAAGTAAGAATGGACGGGCATGTCGAGTTTAGTCTCTACCGCCCCAGCCACCCGCCAATGACCGCACGGGCCAGAAAGTAAAGTTTCCCCAGCTTGCTGACCCGATACCGCTTCGTGAAGACTTGATAACCATCCGCCTCCATGAGATCCAGCACGCGGGTATAGATTCGTCGCATCGTTTCCGCCGATCGGAGTTTGTGTTTGTCAGCGCGAGTGAGGTTTTGCAAGGCTGCGGCATACAGTCCCCGGGCGCGCTTGGTTTCCTCGCGCATCAGACCGAGGAATTCCGGGGTCAGCTTGCCCGCGCGGAGATCCTCTTCCTTAACGCCCTGCGCGGCCCGCGTCTCCTGAGGTAAATAAATCCGTCCCTGCTCTGCCAGATCGGCTCCCACATCCCGCAGGATGTTGGTTAGTTGGAGGGCATAGCCCAACTGCACAGCATAGTCTCGCGAGGCGGGCTCCGTGCAGCCGAAGAGTCGTGTGCTCACCAAGCCGACGCACGACGCCACGCCATGGCAATATTTCTGAAGATCCTCCCAGTTGGCGAATTCTCGTGGCTCCACGTCCTGACGCACCCCTGCGATGATTCCCAGCATTTCCTCCGCAGGCACCGCATGGCGCTGCATCATGGCCACCACGGCCAGTTCCATCGGTTCAGGTCCGGAAATGTTACCCTGCACGACTGCCGACCATCGGGCTAGTTCGGCATATTTTTGTTCCACGGTCCGCCCGGGTTCGTCTGCGATATCGTCAACGATCCGGCAGAAGGCATAGAATATCTGCATGTCCCGCCGGGCCTTGCGGGGCAGGCAAATCAGGGTCACGGCCAGGTTGGATTTACTCTGACGAACGATGCGGTCGATTTCAGCGGTTTCCATTATCGCAGCAGCCAATTACAAATCATCACTGCGAAAATCATGACCGCCAGATCTCCCAGCAGTCCGGCCGTAATGGCGTGGCGCATGCGCTTGATGCCAACGGAACCAAAGTAAACCGCTGCAATGTAGAACGTGGTATCCGCACTGCCGTTGATCGTGCCCGCCATCATGGTGACCAGACTGTCCGGGCCACTGTCTTTGGCAATATCTGCCAGCACGCCTTGGGCCGCGCCTCCGCTCAGCGGACGGATAATCGCCATGGGCAGCAGTTTCTCTGGAAAGTGCAGCCACATCATCGGCTGATGCAGCACATACTCGATCAACTTCAGCGCTCCCGACTCCCGCAACATGCGGATGGCGACCAGAATGCCGGCTACATAAGGAATCACGCGGAAGACCACCTGCACCCCATCCTTGGCTCCATCCACTAGTTCTTCGAAAACGCGCACTTTCTTGAAAGCGGCATGGAGCACGAAGTAGCCCATGAACAAGGGGATGGTCAGCGCAGAAATAAACGTCCCAAAGCGATGAAAGCGACCCGTCGGCAGCGGATCAAACAAGGCTGCCTCCGGCTGCGCTGGAGCCAAGGGGTCCGTGGAGGGACTAAGCTGGAGGAACCATAAGTGCAGGTCATGCATTTTCTGCGGGGCAAAAACGTAAATCCCGCAGAAGGTGAACGGCAGGAGCAAAAACAACGCCAGCACCAAAATTTGCCAGACGGCCAATTTGGATTCGGCCATGGTTTCTTCCGGCACCGCCGTTTGTGCGGCCAAGGCTTCAGCTGCCTTGGCTTCCGCTTCGTCGCCCGGCTGCGGGGTGTAAATGGTGAATCGCTGTAGTAACTTACACGCTAGCACCGCCACCACGGTGGCACATAAGGTGGTGAGGAAAGCAGGCAGGACCACGGACGTTTCCCGGGTGGAACCAGCCGTGTGCAGCAGTCGGATTGTGCTCGCGGGAATCAGCGTAATCACTGCGGTGGACATGGCTAGGAGCATGCACATCTCGTTGGTTGCCACATGCTTGTGCGGGTTTAGCGACTGCATATGCGTCATGGCTCGCAGTCCCGCCGGGGTGGCGGCATTGCCTGCTCCCAGCATGCTTGCCCCCAGATTCATGGCGATCGCCCCCAGCGCAGGATGGCCCGCCGGAATCCCTGGAAAGAGAAAGCGCAGCACGGGCGAAAGCGCCCGGGAGATGATCAGAATCATGCCAGATTTTTCCACCAATCGCATGATGCCCATCCACACCGCCATGAAGCCAATCTGCGGCAACATCACCTTCATGACGGAAAGTTCCGCTGCGTCCAGTGCTCCCTTCGTCACAGCATCGAGTCGCCCAAAAATGAGCGCACACACGACCGAAAGAATCATCATCCCAAACCAAATCCAATTTAACATAGCGCCAACCATAAATCCCCTGAGCCCCGCGGGCAAGCTCAAGCGCATTGGAAAATTCACGGCCTTGCGACGCTGCCGCCGAGCGCTCGTTGGCCCGTGCGTGACAGATAACATGTTGCAACTGTAGGGGGAGCGCCCTTCGCTCACCTAATTGTAAAAGGAGCGCCTTCGCTCCCAGTCCAGAAGGAGTGATTACTGGGGACGAGGGCGTCCCCGAAACAATGATGGGGAGCGGGGGCGCTCCCCCTACGGTTGTTTTAAAGACGCCCTACTGTCCCGCCGCCGTCCCCGCCTTGGCCTGCTTGATGGCAAAGTCCACCAGCGGCTGGCATTGGAAGAAACCCTGCCACATGTTGTGACCCTGGCCCTTGGGAATGATGATTTCCATTTTGGCACCCAGCTTTTCCAAGCGTTCTTGGAGCGCTTGGGAATTCTTTTCCAAGGGCACCGTGACATCTTGATCCCCATGGATATGAAAAATGGGCACTTGGGCCTTGGCGAGTGGCATCAGGCGATCGAGGGGATTGAATTCCGCCAGCCTCGATTTCATTTCCTCCTGCGACAGCCCATAGGCCTTCGCTGCGATGGTCAGCCCCGGATAGCTTTCCAGATTGCAGACGGGATAAATTCCCGCAATTCCCCCAACTGACCCTGGATGCTCGACGGCCCAATTGTAGGCCATCAATCCACCCCGACTCCGAGCCAGAAAAACGGGCTTTTTCGACAGTCCTCGGCGTTCGGTGAGTTCCTGGTAAAGGCTGCTGAAAAGGTTGCTTCCCGCCGCATTGCCATACGATTCTCCCGCATCAACGCCAGCAATCGCGATCTCCGCGGCGGTGAATTTCTCGAACATCCATTTCTCCTCCTTCCCAGGTAATCCCCGCAGCGTTGGCGCATACCAGATCCAAGGCAGCGGGCCGTTTGGTTTCGCTGAAGGGAGGATGAGGAACGCTTCGTGACCGTCGATTCTAAGGGTTTCGCCCGGCAGGGGCAGCGCCTTGGGCGGGATCTTGGGTTGGTCTTCCGCGCGTCCCCAGGAAGCGGCCAGAGTAAGCAGGAAGAGGACTAACGCAAAGCGCGAAACTGAAGTGGTGGAAGCGGAATTCATAAGTGATCCGTAGCTCCAATCCTCCCCCATGGCACCTGAAAAATTCAGCCGCAGTCATGGGCTGGGATGTTGTCTCAAGGGGCGCTCTTATCCGCTGCCGGCTTGGCGTGTTGCTGGAAAAATTTCACGATCAACGCGGGAGCCTCTTTTAAAAAGGTGTGGTCGCCTGGGTGAATGCAAGTCACCACGGGATTGCCTTGGGGGGAAACGTATTCGGTGCAGAATTTGGACTCGCCCCAGGGCTGCCCGGCTCCGCAGCCGTTGAGTTTGATCAGTTTATCCATCATCAATTTCTGCCAGTTGAATTTCACCAATGAATCTGCTTCCCCGGCCACGTGGAGCACCGGCAGGGGCTTGAGTTCCGGCCCGCGCCCTGGGGGAAGGAAGGCGGCGGATGGGGCCATGGCGGCAAAGACCTCGCCCCGCGTCTTCCACAAGAGATACGTGAAGCCACCGCCGTTGGAGTGACCGGTGCTGTAGATGCGACGGTCATCAATTTTATAGTCGCGTTTGAGTTGTGCTAGCACCGTATCGAACAATTTCAGGTCTCGATCTCCTTGATCGCCCTGGATTCCCTGCCAGCCAGCTTTCTTACCCTCCGGATCCACCAAGCGTCCGGGCGTATTCAGTCCTTGCAGATAAACGGAAATGGCTTCCGGCCAGAGTTTGTCATAACCGAAGGAGTTGAGCGCATTTCTCATGCTGCCGCCGTGGCCGTGCCAGGCGAAGACCACGGGGGCGGGCTTCGTGTTGGCACTTTCAGGAATATGCACCAACCCCTCGCGCGTCACGCCATCCACTTCCCAAGTTAGTCGAAAATCACCCGTCCTTGGTGTCACGGGCGTTTCGGCCGGACAGAAGAGCGTGGTCGCAATGAAGATGATGAAGGTGAGAAAGCGTTTCATGTCGTAGGTAAAACTCCCCAGGACCAGAATGGTTGCAGGAAAAAGCAAGGTTCGGGGCAGGAGATTGCGTCGCGTTGGCGCAGGCTTGGTAGTAGTTTTGTGGACTGGTGGACCGAAGGTCCACCCTCCTGAGGGGTGTAAATGCGGTGGACACCCTTGCTGGATGGGTTCAGGCTGGGGAAGTTATGAATTTCTCAAATCCCTATTTCACTGTCATTTTGCTCACCGTGCTCAGCGTGCAATTCCTGGAAATGTTGGCCAGTTGGTTGAACTTGCGTGCCTTGCAACCAACCCTGCCCACTGAGTTCAAGGATATCTACGATGAGGAGGCTTACCGGAAATCACAAGATTACTCACGGGAGAGCGGTCGCTTCGGGTTGTTCACTAGCACGCTGAAATTAGCTGTGTTCCTCGGTTTCTGGCTTTCGGGTGGATTTGGCTGGGTGGATACTTGGGCGCGCGGGCTTGGGGTGGGGGAGGTCGCGACGGGATTGATCGGCATCGGGGTGCTTTACTTAGCCAGTCAGTTGCTGGAGATGCCGTTTGCTTGGTATGAAACGTTTGTGATTGAGCAACGTCACGGCTTCAACAAATCCACCAAGGCAACGTTTATCGGAGATCAAATCAAGAGCCTCTTGCTGGCCGCGCTGATAGGGCTGCCGTTGTTGGCGCTGCTGCTCTGGGCCTTTCAGAAGTATCCTCAGGCTTGGCTAGTGGCTTGGGGGGTGACCACGGTGTTTGTGCTGGTGCTGAGCTATGTGGGGCCAGCTTGGATCATGCCGCTCTTCAACAAATTCACGCCCCTGGCGGATGGGGAATTGAAATCCGCCGTCACGGCCATGGCGCATCGCTGTGGATTTCCCTTCCAGGAAATCAGTATCATTGATGGCTCCAAACGCTCGACTCGCAGCAATGCGTTCTTTGCCGGGCTGGGCAGGAAGAAAAAGATCGCCCTCTACGACACGTTAGTAGAACAACAAACCGTGCCCGAGTTGGTGGCGGTGTTGGCCCATGAGATCGGGCATTTCAAATGTCGGCACATCCTGCAACGGTTGGTGTTGAGCCTGTTTCAGCTGGGGGTGCTATTTTTTCTGCTGGGTAAATTTCTCAATAACCCAGCACTGTTTTCAGCGTTTGGCGTGAGTCAGACCAGTGTCTGGCTGAGTTTTGTGTTCTTCATGTTCCTCTTTCAACCCGTGCAATTCTTCCTGGGAATCTTCCTGGCTTGGTGGAGTCGGAAGCACGAATACGAGGCCGACGCCTACGCTACCAATGCGGTCGGCGGCCCGCAGGATCTCATTTCCGCGCTGCGGAAATTGGCCCGCAGCAATCTCTCGAACCTAACGCCGCATCCGCTCCCAGTGTTCCTGCATTACTCGCATCCACCGCTGCGCGAGCGACTCCGCGCGTTGGCCGCCCTTGCAAAATAAGATCACCATGGGAATATCCGTTGGAGTTTCGCTTTTAAGCGGTGCCTCACGGCAAGCCCTTGATTCACCCGGACCACATTGGGTCAGATGTTCGAGCGTCCCACCATCAAGAACGCTATGAACTTTGATAGTTCACTGGCTCTTCGGTGATCGTGATGTCATGGGCGTGGCTTTCTTTGAGGCCACCAGCAGTGATCCTCACGAACTGGGCTTTCTCGCGCAGTTCGGCCAGGTTGTTGGCTCCGACGTAGCCCATGCCGGAGCGCAGACCACCGACTAACTGGAAGACGACATCCCGCAGGGCTCCGCGGAAGGGCACACGACCTTCCACGCCTTCGGCCACCAGTTTGCCACTGGAATTCTGTCCGTAGCGATCACCTGATCCCTGACGCATGGCCTTCAGGCTGCCCATGCCGCGGTATTCCTTGAACGTGCGGCCTTGGTAGTTCACTAAATTTCCCGGGCTCTCCACGGTGCCAGCCAAGAGCGATCCGAGCATGACCAAATCGGCTCCCGCCGCCAGGGCTTTGACAATGTCCCCGGAGTAGCGAATGCCACCGTCTGCGATGGCCGCCACGCCGTGTTCCCGACAGATGCGGGAGACATTTTGGATGGCGGTAAATTGAGGCACGCCGACCCCTGCAATGACGCGGGTGGTGCAGATGGAGCCCGGTCCCACGCCAATTTTGATGGCCGAGGCACCGGAGGAAATGAGATCTTTCGCGCCTTGTTCGGTCACGACGTTGCCCGCAATGATAGCCACGTTAGGGAAGCGGTTCTTCAGTTCCTGCACCATCGCCATGACGCGACTGGTGTGACCGGTGGCGGCATCAATGCCGATGGCATCCGCCCCGGCTTCCACGACGGCGGCCGCACGTTCCAAGGCGTCTCCGCCGACCCCAATCGCGGCGGCCACGCGGAGTTGGCCGCGTTCGTCCTTGGCCGCATCCAGGAACATTTCCCGCTTCTGGATGTCCTGACTGGTAATCATGCCGACGAGCGCCCCGGCCTCATTAACCAGCGGAAGTTTTTCGATGCGGTGTTTGTAGAGCAATTCCCGGGCGGTCTCCCAACTGGTATCAGGCCCGCTCACGACCAAACGGTCCCGTGGGGTCATCACTTGCTTGACCCGATCTGAAGCATTTTGCACATACCACACGTCCCGCGTGGTCACCATCCCCAGCAGTTTCCCAGCAGGATCCACTACCGGAAAACCGGCCACCCCCCGTTGATCCATCGTTTCCAGGAGCGCCTGCAACGTCATTTCTGGATCCACGGTAAACGGACTGGCAATGACGGTGTTCTCGGAGCGCTTCACCTTGGCAATCATCTCCGCCTGCCGCGCTACCGGAACATTGCGATGCACCACACCCAAGCCGCCCTGGCGTGCCAGCGCGATCGCCAGTTCACTCTCGGTCACCGTATCCATGGCGGAGGAGATCACCGGGATGCGCAGCTTCAGGGCCGGAGTCAGCTGGGTGCTGACATTGGCGTCAGAAGGAATGATCTCACTGTGCTGGGGCACGAGGAGAACGTCATCGAAAGAAAGACCGAGGGGTATAGAATCGTTCATGGAGCAGGGAAACGAAGGAGCCGGGTTGGTTGCGCCTTATACCAAAGATGTTTCTACGCAGAGTGTCGGGGGTGTCAAAGAGAAACGTGCCGATTGGGGAAATTGCAGAAATCCCCCCACTGCCATCCCGCCACCTCCAAGAACGTGATGCGGCGGTCCCAGCCGCACGCTCAGCGATGCACGTTCCGTTGTTAGAACTAAGTTGCTAGGCCCCGCCCGCCGGACTGCACCTGTGTCAGGCAGCTTATTGGAAAACCTCTAAAAAGCCTGCCTTCGGTGGTGTTGCCAGTGGCGGGGGATTTTTCGTCCGTGCTCCAGTGGCGTGAATGAAACGGGGACGGCGTTCCAGGGACAGTGATGGACCATGAAACCGCCCTTGCTTCCAGCGGGAGAGCGCTTTCCTGTAGGGGATGGAGTTTTATTTTAGGAAAGATGGTCAGACGATCGGCCCGGTCTCGATATTTCGAGTGCGCGAGCTGCTGGAGGATGGTGGGCTGACGCCGGAGCATCAAGGCTGGCATGAGGGGATGGAAGCATGGAAGCCCTGTAAGGACATTCCGGCACTTGCTGGTTTGATCAACTGCGATAACCCCAAGGAGGAGCAGGATGCGCTCTCAGCGGAGGCGGATTTCCTGCCGGATCAATACTACAACGGACCTGCGATGACCTTGGGGGACGAGGATCCCGCGGTGCCGCCTCGGCTGCCGGCCAATTTGGAACTGGCGCACACTCGGATGTTACTGCAGCTCCGGCAGGGGCAGGCCTGGCGTCGATTTTTCGCCCGGTGGATTGATCAGTTGCTCTGCTGGATGCTGCTGACACCCGTGGCGGTTTGGCTGGGCTGGATTGAGTTGGGTGAACTAGCGCTGCCAAGGCTGATCGTGCTGCTATTCCCGCCGTTCCATTGGATTCCGCTGGAAGCCTGCTGTCTGCGTTACTGGGGGCGGACTCCGGGGAAATTCTTACTCGGGCTCCAGGTCACGACCAAAGACGACGGTGCGCTCAGTTGGCGCCAAGCTTGGGCCCGGTCGTTTGATGTCTGGTTTGGTGGCTGCGGCGTGGAGTTGCCCTTGCTGGCTCCATTCCTTAAATTTCTCTCGCTCGTAAGATACCGCCAATTGGGCGAAACGGCTTGGGATGCGGCCCTGGATTTGAAAGTGACTTTCCAGCCGCTTTCCCGACTGAGCATCTTCAGTGGGGTGATCCTTGCAGCGCTGGGAGTGGCGCTGAGGGTCTATGTGCTCTACGCAGCGCCACTGCCAACCCAATTGGATGAGGAGGAGCGCAAGTTCTACGAAATGATTCGCCAAGGGCCAGAAGCACGTCCTGTGCTCCCGAAGGTGGCAGGCAGTTGAATTAGACGCGGGGGAACTGGCCGCGAGCTCAATACGGTTCACTTAGCCTTAGTGGCCTTAGGCCATCGTCACGAAAGTTCCCACGAGTTCGGTTCTGCAACCTCTGCGAATCTCAGCGCCCCCTGCGGTAAATCCACCAACCCGCCGCCAACAGAATTACCGCAGAGAACGCAGAGGACCGCAGAGCTGGCTAGGGAACGCGGGGGAACTTGGAGAAATCAGGTTTCCGTTTCTCGATGAAGGCTTGCTTCCCTTCCTTGGCTTCCTCGCTCATGTAGTAAAGCAGGGTGGCATTTCCTGCCAGGTCCAGCAGCCCCATCTGCCCATCGCAATCGGCATTCAAGGCACTCTTCAAACAACGGAGGGCCAGCGGGCTGTGTTCCAGAATTTCGTGACACCATTTCACGGTTTCGGTTTCCAATTCCGCCAGGGGCACGACGGTGTTGACCAGGCCCATTTCCAGCGCCTGCTGGGCATCGTATTGGCGGCAGAGATACCAGATCTCCCGGGCCTTCTTTTGTCCCACGATGCGGGCCAGATAACTGGAGCCCAGACCGCCGTCGAACGAGCCGACTTTCGGGCCGGTTTGGCCGAAGCGGGCATTATCTGCCGCAATGCTGAGATCGCACACGACATGGAGCACATGCCCGCCGCCGATGGCGTAGCCAGCGATCATGGCGATGACGGGCTTGGGGATGCCACGAATTTTCTTTTGTAAATCCAGCACATTCAATCGGGGCACGCCATCTGCGCCCAGATAGCCCGCATGACCCCGCACCTTTTGATCCCCGCCAGAGCAAAACGCCAAGTCGCCCTCGCCCGTGAGGATGATGACGCCTACGGATTCGTCTTCGTGTGCCAGTTCAAAGGCTTGCAGCATTTCCTTGACCGTGAGGGGTCGAAAGGCATTCCGCACTTCCGGGCGGTTAATCGTAATCTTCGCGATTCCGGTGCCGGAAAGTTGGTATTTGATATCGGTAAAGGTGGCTGCGTCGGTCCAGGTAGTCATGCGCTTAGGGGAAACTCAGTTTGCGCAGTTGGCAACCCGCTTTTCTCGCGCTAACTCCCACGCCTTGAGTTAGTGAAGTCTGCGTGCGAATCATAATTTAACGATTGCCAATCATTCGCCTTCCGATGATAATCTGGCTATTCCGTGTTCACTCCCATTCTTTAATGGATTCCCCTCCCTCCCATCTGTCCAAGCCTAAAGGTCCTGAGCTAATCCTCTTGGGGTTGTGCGTGGTCGTGATTTTGGTGTTCTACGGGGTCCTGCCGATCTTTCGCGTGGTGACCGATTGCACTTCGTTTTATGTGCTGGCCAAGTCTTGGACGGATGAGACCGGCTATAACCATGGTTGGTTCATCGTTCCTGCCATGAGTGTGGTGATTTGGAAAAACTGGGCCCAAATCAAAAAAGCGCCGATCCAACCTTCAAATTGGGGATTGGCAGTGGTTATTTTCAGTTTGCTCCTTTTCGTGATCGGCGTGCGCACGATCCATTGGCGGATTTCACTGGGAGCGCTGCCCATTCTAATTTATGGCATGTTGCTATACTTGTGGGGGGCACGCCGGGCGAGTTACTTCATTTTTCCCCTGGCGTTATTCTATTTTTGCGTGCCGCTGCCGGGCTTGGTGCAAGCGACCTCCAGCCTGCAATTGATCGTGACCAAGTTTGCCGCCAAGCTGGCCACGCTGTGCGGGATTGCGCTCGATGTCTCCGGCAACAAAGTGTATTTGCTGGGCAAGGGGGACTTTGATGTGGATGAGGGGTGCAGCGGCATTCGCTCGCTGATGGCGCTGCTGCTCATTGCCTTTGTGTTCGGTTACTTTACCCATAAAGCAGGGTGGAAGCGCACCACGATCTTCCTGTCAGCTGTTCCTCTAGCCATCATTGCCAACATCTTGCGGATCTTTTCCATTCTGTTCGTGGCGGATAAAATCAGCGTCTCTTTTGCGCAAACCATTTATCATGATAAGGTGGGCTTCCTGAGCTTCGGGATTGCGCTCGGATTGCTGCTCCTGCTGAGCCGGATCCTTGAAAAGGGCTTCCGCGGTGGGCCGAAGACGATTGTCAAAAGATCCGGCCCGCCCAACTGACATCAACTTATGACCAAGCGTCTTGCCATCCTCTTTGTTGTGCTCCTTTGCGGGTTCAGTAGCATTTGGTTGCTGCCCAAGTCCTTTGCGCTGCAGATTAGTGCGCTGCCGGGAGGGCTGCGCGATCCGGGCCAGACCTATGACCTGCCGAACCTCATTGGGTATTGGTCGGGTGGGAAGCCACGCAAAGCCTCCGAAAAAGAAATCAAAGTGCTGGCTACGGATACCCAATTCCTCAAGAAAAGCTACCTGAGGCAAAACACCGCCGTCATGCCACCGCGCCTGCCGCTGGATGCCACCGACCAGCAACGGGAACTGGCGAACACCCGCTATGAAGAATTGGAAGTCTCCATTGTGACTTCCGGCTCCGACATGGGAAACAGTATTCACCGGCCGGAACGCTGTCTGGTGGCGCAGGGATTCAGTATTTCCGGGGACAAGAAATTGCTCCTTCAGGTCAATGGGCGGTCGCTTCCAGTCAAACGCCTCGTGGCCACGCAGCATGTGAAGGACGAGAAAACGGGACAGATTTATCATTTTCAGAATTTAACCTACTACTGGTTCATGGGGCATTATGCGCTTACGAACGACCACTACGAGCGCACCTACTTGGATACGAAAGACCGTCTGATTCAAGGGTATGACCAAGAGTGGGCCTACGCCACCGTGGGCATGATGGTGGATCCGCACTACAGCGAATTCATGGACGAAAATCGGCCGGATAAACGCATCCTCACCCGGCCCGTCAATGCCGTCGTGGAGGACGCCAACGGCCTCACGGAAGCGGACAAAATCATTCAGGAATTCATTATTGATCTGGCCAAGGAAGTGATTGATCGCAAGATGATCAAGGCGTGGAATCCTGCATCCAGCAAGCCCTAGCATGGCATCGGCGGAGCGCATTGCTGTCATAACCGGTGGTCAGGGAGATCTGGCGCAGGCCATTGCTCAGGCGTTCCCGAGCGACATTTACACGGTCCTAACTCCCAGTCGGGCGGAACTGGATGTCAGTTCGCGAGACTCCGTTCAATCGTATTTTGCCGCCTTGCCCCAGGTGGATTTGCTGATTAACAACGCAGGCCTGTGCGATGATGCCCTGATGCTGAAACTTACGGATTCCGCCTGGAACGCGGTGTTGGACACGAACCTCAAAGGCGCCTTCCTAACCAGCCAGGCCGCCCTGAAATCCATGCTACGCAGACAGCAGGGACATATCCTTAACATCGGCTCCTATGCGGCCCGCCGCGGGCCTGCTGGCCAGGCCAACTATGCCGCCGCCAAAGCTGGATTGATCGCCCTAACCCAATCGCTGGCCCGGGAAGTGGGGAGCCGGAACGTCCGCGTGAACTGCGTGCTTCCAGGATGGTTGGAAACAAAATTTACCGCCCGTGTGACCCCGGGCAAGACCGCGCAGGCCTTGGAGGAGCACGTCCTCGGGCGCTTCAATACCGTGAGTGAAGCCGCTCGCGCCATCGTCTTCATGGACACATTGGAGAATATGAGTGGTCAGGTTATCCAGCTGGACAGCCGGATTTCCAAATGGTTTTAAACGGCTCTGCGTAGAGGCGGACAGTAATACTCCTTTGTTTCCTTCGTTACCTTCTGTTCAAAAGCAGCTTCGCGCACGCTTTCGAAGGCCCGACCATTCTTTGCTGGTTCACACAGGCCGAGATTATTCTGTAACCATTATTTTGTTCCCCTTCCCACTCCCGAAGCAGGGAACAGAATAATGGTAACAGAATAATGAGCGATGCCTGAATCAAGAGGGGGGCGCTGCAAGAAAGGCTTGGCTTGGTCGAAATGTTAAAGAGAACGTAAGGCGGCAAGGGATCGCGGATTTACAATACCCGTTAGAAACCGCTGTTTTACTCCCGAAAACCTCCCACCATCACCAAATGAATGTCGTTAGAAGCTGAAAACGCGTCCGCACGACCAAACGAATCTCATGAGGAGGCGAAAAGTCGTCCGCAGTAGCAAATGAATGCGAAAGTGGCGGAGAAAATGTAGTTATGGACTTTAGTCCGTAACAGACCACGCAGGTTGGCGCAGGCGTCCCCACATCTAAGTTGGCTTCCTCTTCCCCGTTCGTCCATTCGGGTGCGGACTAAAGTCCGGCACTAGTGTGCCCGGCAGGGGCCTGAACTAATGAACATGAAACGATGACATCGGAGCTGATGAGAGCAACCGTAGCTGAACCGCAAGGCGACGCCCGCGAGGGTGGAGCTGAAAGAAGCGGGAGGCAAA
>JANOAV010000127.1:0-17016 GCA_031411295.1 Verrucomicrobiales bacterium
GCCGCCCTGATCAAGGAACGCCCGCCGAGGAGCTGTCCCCGCACCCTGCGCCAACCCGTCAAAGCCTGGCCCAAAACCAAAATCCCCAGCTCCCAACCGCTCGTCAAAACCATCACCATCACCAATCCTTAAAGGCATTGCGCTTTAACCAGTGCGCCAGTAATGGCCCCTCCAGTGCCACTGAAGTCGGCAGTGATACCCGAAGAGATGGTGGTGTTATTGTTAATAGTCCAGGTGTTTGCCGCGGCAAGGTCGGCCACGCTCAGGATGCCGCCGCTGAAGCTGTAGCCATTGCTGGCAATATCCAGGTCGCCGACAGAGCGGGTGCCGCTCACCGTGATGGCACCGACTCCGGTCGCGCCGAAGACCGCATCGTTGCCGTCGTCCCAGGCCGCGCCGGTCCAGTTGAGCGCGCTGGTGTTCCAGATCGAACTGGCCTGCCCCGTCCAGGTTTTCGGCATCGCCACCCCGTGCGTCAGGGTCGGAAAAACAAAATAGGTTTCGATGTTGCCGCCGGGATCCACCGCGGCCCGATCAACGGTCTTGAGGAGGGCCTTGATCTCGGGGTTGTTGGGATTGCGTTTGTTCGCGACTTCAAAAACGGTTGCCTGGTAGTTCGCGCTGACCCCTTCCCCGGTATAAAACCCGCCTTTGATTGAGTCATCACCCAGGCGATAGAAGTCCGCGTAGAAGTTGAAAGGCGCCATGATGGTTTCGCCATGAGCGCCGGTGCGGGTGAAAAAGTTGAGTCCATTGTTATAAAGGATCTCCGTCATCGACATCATTTGGTTGCGCGACAACGCCGTATAGGAAAGGCCGGCGCCATTGGGGTGACCATTGCTCCCATCGGAATGACGGGTTCGATCGTAAATTTCACCGTCCTGCGGCAACGGCAGACTGCTATCGGCATCGGGGAACGTTTCGCCGGACATCAGGATGGTCCCTTCAAAGAGGGTCAGATACGGACGGGGGTTGTCCTTGTGGTCCAACGCAAACTGGACCAGCGATTGATCCCCCAGCGCGTAGCCAATCAACAGGTAACCCATCGTGGGCGATACGGTATGATTCTGATAGTATCCTCCGGAGAAATAGATGTTACCCATGAAGCTGGATTCAACGTAACCCCGGGGATCGGTCGAGGATCCTTGGAACGGAGTGTTCCATTGGTCGATGCCGGCCTGAAGGCTCGGCAGCATCGCGCGGAACCAGGTTTCCACCGTCGTCCGCTCGGTGGGCGTCAGGTCGTTGTAAAGGAAATCATAAGTGTAAACGAATTGGTTCATGCTGCGCGCGACTTTCATGCCGGAATGCTGAAAGTTGGTCGTGTCCTCCGGGAAATCGGTGCCGGGCAAGGGGGTCGCCTGGGCCCAGCGGAGCAGGATGGCTTTGGCTTGGTTCCGATGCGCGGTATTTCCTTTCAGCTGCCAGGCGAGGGCCATTTTGGCAGCCTGACTGCCGGCTGTCTTGGCATACAAATAGAACAGGTCGGAATCCTGTCCGGTGTAAGGCGCGGCCACGTTGTCATTGCTCCAACCGTCCGCGTAATATTTCAAATCCAACCATGCGGAATAACGCGGTTCGGCCTGGGCACTGATCGCCGCCTTGATTTCGACGACGTCGTCGGCCGTGACCAACAACCGCGGATGCGGCTGGGTGATCGGCGGCACGGTAATCTCCCGGACGTAGAAATTGTCAAAATGGGCCACATCGGTGACGCCGTCGCCTTGGCTCTTGATGACGCCCGCGTAGCCAGTGGTGTAAGTGGTGTCCGTGAAGGAACCGCTGGCCACTTGATAACCCGCGCTGGTGCGACGACTGCGCCAGTTGACGTCGCTGCCCGCATTGTGGATGGTCCAGTTGACCTGACCGGGGGCCGTGGACCAGGCGCTGATGGTGTAGTATTTGCCGGTGTTGAAAACCTCCGAGGAGGCGGTGTCATTCGCATAGATGGTCTGCAGGACGCCGGCCGCGCCGTTTTCGAGCACCTGCACTTGTCTAGTTCCGAACTGCAGCCTGATTTGATAGAAGTTGGTGCCGTTCGCCCCGACCATGAATGCCATGCCCACGCGGCGGGTGGCGGTTTCATCGCGGACATCCACCGAGGCGCTCCAATCGCCCGGCTGCAAGGAGACCCGGGTATGATACAGCACCTGATCGTTGTTCTGGACCGAAGCATCCGCGTTGTCCACCAAGAGTTCATGATCGATCAGCTTCCAGGTGCCGGTCCCTTTGGCCTGCCAATACCAGCCGATTTTTCCGCCGGTGTTGGTGTAGCCCACGGAGGGCCGGTTGAAATCGTCGGCCAAGCCGGCTTGGCCGAGACCAACGAGAAGAATGGGGATGTGAAGGATTTTGTGCATGGGATAAGTGAATGTGTTCGAGCGTTGGAAAAGTGCCGCAATGCGTGGGCGAAGGCGCGCGCGCTGCGGCGGTCGAGACACTTCAGCAACCCGGTGGGCTGGGTCACGGCGTCATGCAGAGACGGCAGAATTTCTTCAGCGCGCTGCTTGGCAGTGAGCGTAGCTCTGCCGGTTCGCGTTGCCAAGGTGTTTGTTGGTTGCAGATTTTTGTGGGTTTCCTTCGGTCGCTTCCTGTGATTAGGCGGATTTTAGGACGAGGATGCGGCCGTCTCCGAGGTCAATTTCTGGGGCCTTCCAAGCTTGGTCTCCGCATTGGTAGGCACTTTGGTCCCAGAGTTCGAGGGTGTCATTAGAAGGAGAGCGTCTTCGTCGGCTGGGATCCAAGCCCGGATGGCTTGCAGTGTGGGTGGATGGGTTCGAAGGTGTCGATGTCGAATGGTGGCTCGGGTGGTGGGGGAAGGCTGATGCGGGTTGCAGTAAGGTGGCGGCCTGTTTATTCACCTTGTAGCGACGCCTCTGCTTGAGCAGAAACGCCTTCTCTTCGGCCTCCAGCAAGAAGTTTCGGTCATAGCAACGGGAGACGATGTGGTAGTAAGCAACAGCCTTTTTATAAAGAGCCTGCCACTTTATTTTTTTTGTTTTTCCCCTCAATCAATGGAGCCCATCTTCCCTGCGCTCACGGGAGAATCTGCTCTGCTTCGAGCCGGAAGAAGAGTTTCGAGAAGGGGGCGCTGATTTCACCGATGAGGAACAGGTTATAGGGAGCAACTGAAAAGCCCGTGCTGAAGCCTGAGGAGGGTTGGTGGGTGGTGCCGTCGCTGGTGAAGGCGGTGGCCCAGTTGGTGAGGTTCAGGGAGCGTCGGAGCTTCCAGCGGACTTTGCCGATGGCGGCGGGATTGTAGCCGAAGGTGATTTCCCGTTTGCCATTGGGGAGCACGTGAATGTTGGGGCTCAGGGGCGAGCCTTTGTCGGCGGTGAGCGGATCGGTGCCGAGCGCGAATTCCGCGCCATAGGCCACGCCATCGCCATCCCAGTCTTGATTCCAATAAAGTGTCAGGTCTGCGGAGCCGGCATATTCCACCGCACCGATTTCGGGTGTCACATCCCGCGCGACGCCCCGCTGGTCCGTGACGAAGGGGATGCTCCCGCCGCCCGCATTGATGGCTGGGGAACCGGGCAGCAGGGCCATGGTGTTGAGGGTGCCGCCGTAGTTGCCCAGCGGAGTCAGGAGCGGGAGGCGTGGGTTGGCATCGGTCCCCGTTAGGTCCGTGCCCAGCCACGCAACGCCGGAGCCATCGGTTTTGCCGATCAAATTTCGTCCGCCAGAAACGGGGAGCGCTCCGCCGAGGGAATAGACATCGGGTCCGTCCGCAGCCGTTGCGGCGGTATTGCCAGCGAGGATGGTGCTGAGAATCTCGGTGACTGTGGAGCCATCCGACTGCCAGACGATGACGCCGCCCCCTTTATTCGTGGCGGTGTTTCCACTGATGGTGCAGAAGATCATGGTGAGCGTGGCCGACCCGCCCGCCATGGTGCTATAGTTGTAACAGCCTGCGCCCGTGATCGCTGAGTTTCCGGTGACAGTGCTCTGGGTCAAATTGCAAGAGGCCGTGCCGCCAGAGGCCCAATTCATCAGCCCGCCTCCGCCTAGCGCAACAGTGTTTCCGTTGATGGTGCAGTTCTCGATTTTCATTCCAGACGTGGCAGAAGCGGGCGCCATATTGAGGAGGCCGCCACCCGCAAGCAAGCTGGTATTGCTGGAAATGGCGCAGTTTTGCAGAGCAAGGGTGGCACCGCGTGGGGTGCCGAGATTGCTTGCGCCGCCGCCGCCCGCAGCCCTGTTTCCTGAAATGACACAGTTTTGCAATAAGGCATGACCCTGGTTCCGCACCCCTCCGCCCTGACCCTCTGCGGAGTTGTCTGAAAGGTATCCTCCCGAGATGGTCAGGCCGCGCAGCACTGCGGCTCCCGTGTCGAGGATGTCGAAAACTCGCTTCGGGTTCGCCTCAGCGGCAGCCGCATTCACCGTCACCCCGCCGGGGATGTTAGATGCGTCAATGATGATCCCATTGTTAATCGGCAGTGCTGGATTGGCTGCGGCAAATGTGATGACATTGGCCACCCCGCCGGTGAACACCGCAGGGTCGAAACAAATGTGGTCCGCGTTGTCCGTGCCAACATCCGCATAGACTGCCTCGCGCAAGGAAAGCTGCGTTAGGAGACCGAGATCGTCGGCGTTAGTGTTGACCAGCACGCGGCGCACTTCCACGGCTCCGATGTCTGAAATGCCGCTGCCATTGCCGTCGCCATCCCTTTCGCGCACGAACCCACGCTGGTCCGTCGTGACAATCGACGGAGCTTCCGCCGCATCCAGCGCAGGGCTTCCTGGCAGGGGAAGCATCGTTTGGGTCGGCCCGCCGTAGAAGTCCAGCGGTGCCAGTTGGGGATCGCCACCGATCTGGTTATGGCCCCCATTCTGGGCACCACCGCCCGCCAGAGTGATATTTCCAGGCGAGTTCCCGGCCACGATGGAATCGTAGAGCCACAGGGTGTTGAAAGCGTAAATGCCCGCGCCCGATGCGGTGCCTCCTGTGTTTCCAGAAAACGTGCAGTGCGTCAGTTCCGTGCGGTTGATGGAATGCACGGCTCCCCCTCCTGTCTGGTCAGAATTTCCCGAGAATGTGCAGTTCTGGAAATGTGCGATGGACAGCCCGCTGCCGCTGTGAATAGCCCCGCCTGTCTTCGCGAAGTTTCGGAGAAACGCGCAATTATACACATACAAGAGTGAGCTGTCATTGCGGATCGCCCCGCCGGTGCCTTCAGCCCCATTCGGGTCCGCCGTCGGGCCGCCATCGGCAAAGGTCAGGTTCCGCAGTTGGATCTCCCCGCCGCTGTTATCGACTCTGCACAGGCGGTGGCTGGCATTTCCCTCGTCCGTCAATGTCGGTGCTCGCGGCAGTCCACCCCCATCGATCGCAACGGTGTTCCCATCATTGATGATGAGCTGGCTCGTGAGGATGATGGACTGCCCGCTCAATGCCGGATCGAACGTGACCACATCATCTCCAGCCGCAACGGCCGCATCCGCCAGCGCCTGACGCAGCGAACCGCTGCCAGCGTTATTGATGTTCCGCACCACAGGGCCCTGACGCAACGCCAGAGCATAAATGTGGAAACTCTGCCCCACGTCCTCCTGGGAAATGCGAATCGTGCGCGTGGTGGCATCCGCGATGAAGGCATGTTCCACCCGCAGACCCTTGTCGTTATTATACGTGTTCTGATCCTGCACCAGCCCCTGTCCGCCGCTGGAGAAATACGCCGTCCGGCTAGCGGCAGCGTCAAATCCCACGCTGAGAAACGTCACCACATAACTCAAGCCGGGCGTCAGCCCTTGCAGCGTGACGACCGCAGGATTCCCGCCCCAGATGAAATCATGCCCCACCACCGCACTGCCGTTACCGCCCAATGCCGTCAGAGCGTTCGTGTCATTATTGAATGTCTGCGGCACGCCAGTGATCGTAAATTGTCCCGCCGACGAAGGGTTCCCACCATTGATCCCTCCCACGCTCTTACCAGCGATGGTTGCGGGCGAGTTGCTGCCGAAATGATAGGCCCACTTGCTCTCGGGATAGATCCCCGCCGTGGCATCGCCCTTCCAAGGCGAAACCATCCACGCCGTGGAGGGCGCGATGGAGAAATCATCCACCAGCAGCGTGCTGTCATTCACCCCCGTGGTCGCATTCGTAATCACCAACGCCGCCGTCGGACCACTAGCCAAGAAATCTCCCGCCACACTGTAATAAGGCGCGCTGCCTCCCACCGACGGAGCGGCGGAAAACGCAACCGGAGCCACTCCATTGATCGCAAAACTAGCCGTGGGCGCGGTGTAAGCCGAACGACAATTCGCACGGAACCGCAGCTTGTAACCCTGCCCCGCCGTCAGCCCGGAAATGGTCGTCGAAAGACTGGTGCTCCCCGCCCCCGTGCTCTGAATAAACGCCACATTCGCGCCATCGGGAATCGCCCCATTGTCCGCAAACGGATTGCCGGAAGCGGGATTCAACCCCGCCCGTATATTGTTCGAGGCCGTCCAACCAGAGATCAGAGCATTGAGCGAAATGTAACCCGGAGCTGTCGTAAAGCTGTTCGCCTCAAACGAAGGATTGGGAATCGTCTGCCCCCAAGCCGCCCCCGCCATGCATCCCATCATGACCGGAAGCCATCGCCACCAGACCGTGCTGCGGAGGGCAGGAGACAGACACAAGACACGAGCGAGTGGATTGGGAGCGATAGTTTTCACGGGAGAAACCTCTACACGTTTTAAGCTGCTGGTCACCGCAAAATTGGAAAATTCTTGCGGCACTTCAGAGCCTATTTACTGACTCTAGCGCTCGATTCTCAGCAAGTATCGCGCTGCGGGCGCGCCTGCGAGACTGACCGTGGCACGATAGACCCCAGGTGAGAGCTCGACGATGCTGCTCAAGGCAGTGCGTCTGATAGGAATTTGCTTTTTCAGAGTGGGGTTGAATTGGGGATCGGAACGGGGGAGAGAGGGGCTGGCTCACGAATGCCCAAAAGGATTTCTGCCGTGCCGACCACTGGCCGATTAACCGTCCCAAGCCACAGAGCGCGCTGGCGCAGTTCGTGCAGGTTCTGATGATGAGTAATGAGTTTCAGTTCGGGGAGGAGGCGCATTGAATCTACTTTTTCTCAGGCACTGCCGCTTTTGGCAGTCCGTCTAGGTTGAGTGTTTCAGTCGGCACCGGCTTCAGTGCGGGAACTTGTTTCCCGTCCAGATACAGGAGCGGTGCCGACAGATTGGCCACGGTGAGTTTCCTGATATGAACATCCCACGATGGTTTCAGAATCACCAGCCGCAGGTGCCGTGCTGCCGTCTTCTCAAAGTAACCATTCCACTGATACGGTGGACGCACACGGTCCACTTCGACCAGGGTTGTCCAGGTCTCAGCGTCGTTGGAAGTCTGCACTGCGAAATGCACCGCCTGCGCTGACGCCAGGCCAAAGTAGTTGAACTCTGTTTTCGCGCCGAAATCCACGCTGATCCATTGCGGGATTTGCTGCGTGAGAAACCAGTCGCCGGCACCGCTCTTTATGAACTTGTCCGCGGACTCGGGGCGAATGCTGCCGGTAATGGTTTTTCCGAGAATCAGGTTGGCGGCGTCTTTGGGCGCATCGGGTGCTGAGGCGATGCTTACGAGTGGCTTGGGTGGACGTGGTGCGCGTGGTGCCTTCGGCGGCTTCGGGGCTGGAGGTGGTGCGCTGGAGTCCACGATGCTGTAACATTTGTATTCCGTCTCGAAGGGAACGCCTTCGCCACCGGTTTGAAATTTTGCCATGAGCGTGCAGCCGTTGCCAAGTGTGCCGGTATCCGGGAGGACTTTTCCCATCGCGTCGTGGGCGAACACCGTCACTCCTGAGGGCCGCACAACGTTTGAAATGAGTTCTGACACGGTGACGGGCTTTGGCACGGTGATGGTGTTGTTTAAGTTGTCGAGCGCGGTGCCGAGTTTGCCGGTCAATGTCGCGCGCGGCGTGGCGTTTTCTGTTTTGTTAAAGACTTCCATTTCCGGCACCCCGACTGACGCTCTTGAACCCTGGGGGAGCTTCGGGAAAACCAGCAGCATTGCCTGGTATTTGGTGCTGCTGAATGTGATGGTGACGGTGTTGTGTTCTTTGCTGCCTGCATTGACGAACTGGCCTTCAGGATCCGCAGCGATCAATTCCTGCTCGTGAACCATCGCGAAGCCGGGTGAGACTCCCGGATCGGGGTCATCATCAATTTCCACATCGTCCGAGCCCTCCAGCCGCCAGCCCGTGAAAGCAGCACGCTCGTTGAAAAGGTAAAAGCGGACGGTGTTAAAATTCACCGGAGAGGCTCCCAGCTTGATGCCGCCAAAAGCGCCATCCTTGTTGTCGCTCGACCACATGCCAAGCGTCTGCATCCGGCCATCGTTTAGTTTTGAAATGGCGAACGGTCCGTTGCTTCCGCTGCCGATGGCAGTAGCCCCTTGCTCGCGGGCAAGATTGCCTGGCACGACGGGCGGTGCGTCTGCGGAAAACAAAGCGCCTGCCGATATCACAAGGAAGAGGCTGACGGCCTTTCTGATAGGAGTTTGCTTTTTCAGGGCGGCGTTGGACGGGTGATCGGAATCGGGGAGAGAGGGGGGCAGGAAGGCTGAATGATGAAGGAAAAAGGCTGCATCAGATTGGATTCCACTCTCCGAATGGGTAAATTTTGCTGCTGGCATGGGAGTGGGGGCGGTTCACGGAGGATTACTAATTCTCGTGAGCGTAGTTCTGGCGGTCCGCGTTGCCAAGCTTATAGTTGGCTGCGGATTTTTGTGGGGTTCCTTCGGTCACTTCCTGCGCTTAGGCGCAGTCTAGGACGAGGACGCGGCCGTCTCCCGAAGGTCAATGTAGGCAGGCATGGAGGCCAATGCTGCCCCGGCCCCTTCCACCAGCACACTGCGGAATCGCTCCTCCCACAAGGTTCCCGACACCCGACTCGTTTGTTATACCATACCATTATTATAGAGCGCGGCTCCTAGTTCATTCCACCAATCTGGCAATCATGGCTAGCACCCAGAATGCCATCGTTTCAACACCCTGGCCCCTTTCTTAACTTCCCAGTCCTTTTCATTTGATTCAGAAGATAGACAGCGTGAGTAGCTTTGCATGATCGCCCGCAAACTCTCCAAACTAAATTGCTTCATCGTTTTCTCGCTCCTAATACGTTTCTCACTGTTTGCCGCCGGGCCTCCAGTGTCTGGGCAGAAAGCGCAATTTGCGCTGGGTGAAACGTTGTCTGAGAATCAGGTGATTGGCGAGTGTCAGGGGGTGGCGGTGGACCCGGTGAGCGGGAAATTGTTTGTGGCGGATCGGCTGCATCATCGGGTGCTACGGTTTAGCGTGGCGGAAAAGGTGAAGTCGGCGGGACGGGCGGAAGCGGTGCTGGGGCAGGCGGATTTTGTTGGCAAGACGGCGGCTTCTGGGGTCGCTCGGCTCTCCAGTCCGTGGGGGCTGCATGTGGACGCAAGCGGTCGGCTGTGGGTGGCGGATTCGGGAAATAATCGGGTGCTGCGGTTTGAAAATGCGGCCAACAAACTCACTGGGGCAGCGGCCGATGGGGTGCTGGGGCAGGCGAATTTCACGGCCAATTCCGGTGGGGCGTCGCAGACGGTCATGAATGGACCCACGGGGGTGTGGGCCAGCGGATCCTATCTGTGGGTGGCGGACCGGATTAACCATCGGGTGCTGCGCTATGATAACGCGGCCACAGCGGCCAATGGAGCGGCCTGGAGCGGCGTGCTGGGACAGACCACGGTCACTGGCTCCAGCTCCGGAAATTCGGCGGCTCGACTCAATAACCCTTACGGCTTGTGTGTGGATGGAAATGGCCGTCTGTGGGTCGCGGACTCGACGAATAATCGGTTGCTGCGGTTTGATGCGCCGGAAACGCTGGCCAATGGCGGTGCAGCGGCGGCGGTGTTGGGGCAGACGAGTTTCACCGTTAAAGTTGCCAACACGACGGCGGATGGCCTCAACCGTCCGGTGAATGTGACCCCGGTGGGCGGCAGCGATCCCACAGCGCTCTGGGTGGCGGACTATGATAACAATCGGGTGGTCCGGGTGGACAATCTGCTGACGGCAAGTGGCAAGGTGACCGCCTCTCAAGTGCTGGGGCAGCTAAATTTCACCTCCGCTGGTGGAGACACTTACACGACGACAGTGCAGCCCCGGCATGCCGCCATCGCAGTGGATACGGATGGTCTGCGGATCTTCACTGCTGGGGGATCGCAGCCAGGACGGGTGCTGAACTGGGCTGGGGCGGCTGCGAAAGGCAATGGCGGAGCCTACGACACGGCACTGGGAGCCCTGGACGCTTTGGGCTCGAATGGCGTGACAGCCAGGAGCTTGGGATCAACTCAAGGCGCGGCGGTGGATCCGCTGACGGGCAAGGTTTTCATTGCCGACTCGGGGCGGCATCGGGTGCTGCGATTTGCCTCTGAAGCGACGCTAGCCAGCGGTGCGGCGGCGGAAGCCGTTTTGGGGCAAGCGGACTTTGCCGGCAGTGCAGCGTCCGCTGTTCCGGCGGCCAATAGCTTCAATACGCCACTCGGGCTGACCTTCTCTGCGGATGGGAAATTATTCGTCGTGGACTCACTGAATAACCGAGTGATGCGTTACGATTCCGCCGCCACTTTGGCCAATGGCACTGCGGCCTCGGCTGTTTTTGGCCAGGATTTCTTCACCAGTAAAGGCACCGCCACATTGAGTGGCCCTACGAGTGCGGCCATCGTGGGAAATGATCTTTATACCAATACGCCGAACGGAAATCGGCTGATCAGATTTACCGGAGCTGTGACAGCATCTGCGGGCAGCATCGTGCAAGCCGGAGAGCCCGCCATTTCCGGCAAAGCCCATGTGGCGATGTGCGCGGATGGCACTAACCTGTGGCTGTTAAACCAGACGGATAAGCGGGTGGACCGTATCTCCGTCGCTGGGGCATTTAATAACACCACGGCCAGCACGTTCACGAAAACGCTGGGAGCGGGCTCGTTCGATTTCGCCAGCCCCACCATCGCCTCTTCGTTGGCGCTGAGCGGAGGCAGACTCTATGCCACAGCCAATACCCAGCACCGCGTGGTGTGGTGGGATGGAGCGGCCAGTCTGGCGGACGGGACCGCTCCCACGGGCAGCCTTGGTCTGTCCGGCCAGTCAGGACTCTCTTTCGACCGCATGGATGCTCCAGCGGGCCTGGCGGTCATGGCTAGTGGGGCACTATTGATCTCTGATAGCGGCAATAAACGAGTCCTTTATTTCACCACGCCAGTGGCCCCTCCCCGCATCATTGCGGTGGGGCTGAACCCGAGTGGGCGGTTCTTTCTAACCTTCGAATCCGTGGACCAGCAAGCCTATGAAATTCAGGCCAGCGAGCCCTTGACGGGATTCACCAAAGTGGCTGATATCACGGCTACTGCCACGACCACGACCTGGACAGATTCAGCATCTGCAGCCGGTCGGAAATTCTTCCGCGTGGTCATTCCCTAAGCCTCCCGCTGCCGTAGCGCGATCCTTCGAGTCGTGAAGGCGGACGAGAAGGGGGGTGTGGGATCTTGCGCAGATGGGGCCACCCAAAGCGCATTTCGACTTCCTCGGGTATCGCTTCTGGCGCAGCCAAAAAGGAGGCACCTTGCGACGCTTCATCCGCCCGAAAAGTGTGCAGTAGTTCAAAGCCAGCATCAAGCCACTAACCAAGCGAGCCAACGGACGCAGTCTCGTAGCGACGCATCTGCTTGAGTAGAAACGCCTTCTCTTCGGACTCCAGCAAGAATTGGCGGTCATTGCAACGCGATACTATGTGGTTGTAGGCAACAGCCTACAAATCGGCAGGACGGAATCGGTATCGGGTTGTCATGAGGTCGGGGTTATGGAAATTCTAGCGACAGTCAATAAATTTCCCTCATTTATGAGCATGGCACATTGATATACGGCACATTGATATACGGGTCTTCAGATGCATAGCTAAGGAAAAGTTTAAGGGGTGTCATGGTGCATCTGTCATTTTGACTTTCTAGGTTGGCAAGCTTTAATCGTCTCCTCCATGGCTGAACGGAACGATTCCCATTCCTTACCAGCAGCGAATTCAGCACAGCACTTACTCACTTCGTCTGCGACACATACGAGTAACCGATCAGCGTAGATGACTCCTTTTTGCCGGTCAGGATCACAGATTGGGAGGGCGCTATTGAAGGGATCACGGATTGGCTCATTTTGCTCCTTGTAACAATAACGCCAGAGCTTCCATCCATTCCTGATTTCGCCGACATGGAGGATGCCGCATCGGATGTCTTGGTAGAAATCTAACCGGCAGTCGTTCAGCGTGCCAAGATTTTTGAAGGCATTAGTCCTGGCTCGTTTATAAGCAGGACTTATCCCTCCTCCGCAGGTAACGCACAAGGCTGGCGGACGGTCGGCACCCGAAAAAAATGCTTCAAATATTTTCGCCCCATGTCTCTCTGTCGATTTCGCCAGAAATTCCATTCTGTGTCGCTGCAGACTCTCGATCATCATGCAGGCCGAAGCTGCCATCAGAAATCCGGGGTGATCGAGAAATGTCTTTTTTGCGGGGCCAAGATGAGGATCAAAATAACGAGAGAGGAGCCTCATTTCGAGCAGTGAAGCCAAATCGCGTTTGGATTTTTCGTCGCCTAACTCGAGTAATTGACGGCATTTGCCGACGGTTATGCGCTCTCCCATTACTTTTCCTAGCCAAGTGTCGTCTATTGATGTTGCCATGGGAACAATCCGTAAATGCAGAAGTGAAGCGCGCAATGCCATTTATCCTTTATCTTGTGATCTTGAGAGCGTTGCATGGTGACTTGGCAGCAGGGGCATTTGAGCGGATCGGTGCCCCAGATGCGGCTTTTTAGATCCAATAGCAAACACCGTTGTTCTTTCATTTATAAGGATGGCACATAGCTTGCACACCGAGCTTGAATTCAAGACAGACGTGCTTTTGCAATACCAAAAACCAGCAATCCAATAACTAGTAAAGAGATGCCCCCGTCCCCGCCTTTTGAATGATTTTGCTCATATTCTGCAATGTCCGCTCGTTTTCTGGCTGCATCCCGTTCCTTTTGCTCCTGTTTTTCGGCGTTCTCTACGTATCTCCTTAGTTTTTCCTCATCGTCATACGGATTACTGAACGCGGGCTGGGAACAAAAAGTTAGGAATAAAACCAGACCGAAAAGAAGTTTGTTGTTCATATGATCGTGTGGTGGACGAATGACACCTAACTAGCGGATCACCGACAGATTTGGCGATTTTTGTTGAGGAGTGATTTCATAGGAGGATTTTAGTGGCAAATGCGCTTGATTGTCAACAGTATTACAGATTTAGTTTATAGTAGCGGTAATTTTTCGCGCAGGGGCTGCGGCGGGGCGACGGTCGGACGGTAAATTTCCCGAAGTAAATAATATGGAGGGCACTTTGTTGTGCAGTGGAGAAGGTCGAGCCGGGTGCGGAGGGTGTCGCTGGTGGTTTAATCCAGGTGCCTGTTTGCAGGGTGAGGCGTTGGTGGCAGTCGGGGCACTGGTAGCGGGTGAAGTAGGAGCGTCTTGCTCCTGGTGCTCCCTAGGTGTGAAGAATTGAGCGAGACGCTCCCCTAGGCCGGGACGGCCTGGGTGGTCGGCGGGACGCCAACCACGGCGGGCCAGAGGCACCGCCCTACCGCCAACTGTCCAGATTAGGCACGAGGCTAAACTGCATGGACGATTTGAACCGTCCAGCTTGGTCATTTTGCGGGTTGGAATTGCGGGTCTGTCAGGGTCTTTAAAAATGCCACCAACGCGCGTTGATCCTCCGCTGAAAGCCCCAGGCCTGTAGTCGGATGCTTGGCTAAATTCGGGTCCAGGGTGGCGGAGCGCTTCACGCCGTGGTCGTAATGTGCCACGACTTCCTCCAGGGTGGTGAAGCGGCCATCGTGCATGTAGGGAGCGGTTAGGGCTATGTTTCGCAACGAGGGAACGCGGAATTTGCCATGGTCCTCGGGACGCTTGGTGATGGCTCCACGGCTCGGTTCCAGCGGGTCTGCATCCAGTCCGTTGTTGGCGAAACCGCTGTTGGTGAACAAGCTGCCGCCGTGACAATGGAAGCAATCGGCCCCGAAGAGTTGGCGTTTCGGATCGTATTCCGTTAGGAATAATTGCAACCCGCGTTGTTCTTCGGTGGTCAGCGTGACTTCCTTGCGCAGGGCTTGATCGAACTTGGAGTCTTGGGAAATGATGGTGCTGAGAAATTGTTCGAAGGCCAGTCCGAGGTGCTGCGTGGTGATCTCTGGGGAGCCGAAGGCAGCCTTGAATTGGGCAGGATACGCGGGGTCTTTGTGTAACTTGTGGATCACGTTCTCCAGCGTTTCATGCATTTCCAGAGGATGCTGGATCGGCTCCAGAGCTTGTTCCCGCAGGGTGGGCGCGCGTCCGTCCCAGAAGAATTCGCTCTGCCACATCAAGTTGAACAACGGCATGGAGTTGCGGGTGCCCGGCTTGCCGTCGATGCCGATGCTGAATCGCTTCAGGGGATCGGTGAAGGCGTGGGTGGAGGCATGGCAGGAGGCACAGGACTGGGTGCCATTGGCGGAAAGTTGGGGGTCGGAAAAGAGCCGTTTTCCTAACGCCACGCCTTCCAGTGTGAGTGGATTGTCGGTTGGTAAAATGACCTTCGGCAGGCGTTGGGAAATGGCCAGATTGTAGGGCGTGCCCACGCTGGTTGCGGGTTGGGCCTGCGCTCCCATGGTGGCCATCTGCAGGAGTTCCGGGAGTTGTCCGGCCAGATAGAAGGCCGGAGCCACGTTCTGCCTCACCGCCTCAGCGCGAGGATCGGGTCCGCGGGAGTGGGTCGAGTCCCCCAGGGTTGCGATGTCGATGCGGGAGAGGATCATGGCGGGATCGAACCCGATTTGCAGGGTGCCACAGGTGGCCAGATCGATCGCTCCCGGCAGTTCGATATTCAGGTAGTTGTCATTTCCGGCCAAATGATAGGAAAAGCCCCCGAGCGCTCCATTTTGTTGCGTCCAGCGACCTTCCAGCGCCAGGAAGACATAGCCCGTGGTCATGCCCCAATGCAGTCCGTTGACCGTGGGGTGCAGCGGGTGATCCGGGGGATATTGATTCGGTTCCGACTTGTCGGTGGCCGGGTCCACGCCCAAGCGGAAACGAACTGCGGTGTATTTTTGGATCGGCACGCCGTCGATCTTTGCGCGCAGCCGATTCTGGTCTGGACGCATGGCGGCAAACCAGTTGGCGGTCTCCAGCCACGAGCCATCTGCGCGCTGCAGGGCAAAATTCGAGATCAGGAAATCCACCCGGGTAAAAGACAGCGCTCGTTTAGCCGCATCCTGATATTTGGCCGGGCCCAGCTGGAGTGGAGCCTCCTTGGGGCCCAGCTTAATTTCCAGGCCCAAGTCCTTCAACGGCAGCGCCCATGCCGACAGGCCACCGGCCAGGAGGCAGGTAATCAGCAGTGGGAGAAGGCGGCGGGGGCGGGACATGGCGACCACTAGACCACAAATTATGGCAATTCGCCAGCGCGAAGGGGGCGCTTGTGAAATTTTTCACAAATTCCTTTTGCCCTCATGCGCAGGCGTTTCATTATTGTCGTCATCATGGCCATCCAATATAAGCCCGGCAAAGAACCCCATCCTCGTGAACACCGCTTGATCTTCCGCAACGTAGATCGGGTGGACTGGGACACGTCCATCGACCGTGCCATCCAGGAGGGTGGTTACGAAATGCTCAAGAAAGCCGTGCAAATGGAGCCGAAGGCAATCACGGAAGAAGTGAAAAAATCTGGCCTGCGGGGTCGGGGCGGTGCGGGATTCCCCACTGGCGTGAAATGGACGTTCATCCCGCCGAACAACACCAAGCCAGTTTACTTGATCTGCAACGCGGATGAATCCGAGCCCGGAACCTTCAAGGACCGCTACATCATCCATCAGGATCCGCACCAATTGATCGAGGGCATGGCGATTTCCTGCTATGCGGTCGGAGCGCATCTGGCTTACATTTACATCCGTGAAGAATTTCCGGAGGGAGCGAAGATCTTGGAAAAGGCCATCGCTGACGCCAAGAGCAAAGGGTTTCTGGGTAAGGGCATCTGTGGATCCAATTACGATCTGGAAATCTACGTGCACCGCGGAGCCGGAGCCTACATTTGTGGCGAGGAAACGGGGCTGATTGAAAGCCTCGAAGGCAAGCGTCCCTATCCCCGCATCAAGCCCCCTTATTTCCCGGCGGCTCTGGGCCTCTACATGTGCCCCACCATTGTCAATAATGTGGAGAGCCTGTGTCACGTGCGCCATATCTTGGAGATGGGCGGAGAAACTTACGCCAAACTGGGCACGCCCAATAACACGGGCACGAAACTGCTCTGTGTGAGCGGGGATGTCCAAAAGCCTGGTTACTACGAGGTGCAAGTCGGCAGCCTAACCATGGGGGAGTTGATCAACGAAGTCTGCGGTGGATTGAAGCCCGGCCGGACATTGAAGGCCATCATCCCCGGTGGCAGTTCTGCCAAGGTCCTCAGAGCGGATGAAGTTTTCAAAATCAAGCAAGCCGATGGCAGCACGAAGGATCTGGCCTTGCTGGACATGCCGATGGATTTCGACACCATTGCCAAATGCGGTTCCATGGCTGGCAGCGGCGGCGTGATCGTCATGGACGACAGCCGGAGCATGGCTTGGGTCCTGAATAATCTGAATGCCTTCTACGCTCACGAATCCTGCGGCCAATGCACGCCGTGTCGCGAAGGCAGCCTGTGGATGAAGAAGATCAGCGACCGCATCGTGGCGGGCGAGGCTGCGCCCGAAGACGTGGACCTTTTGGAATCCGTCGCCTATCAAATCGATGGCAAAACGATCTGTGCCTTTGGCGAAGCCAGTTCCTGGCCCACCGAAAGCTTCATCGCCAAGTTCCGTGAAGAATTCACCGCCAACACCAAGCCCGAGAACAAAGGCAAGCGCGTGGGCGCAGAAGCCCAGTTGGCCGCCGCCGGTCTGGCTTAACCGGGTGTCTAGCCAAGGTGGTCCGCACAGTCCTCTGTGCGGATTCCCCTCATGATGCACCGCACAGAGGAC
>JANOAV010000128.1:0-24212 GCA_031411295.1 Verrucomicrobiales bacterium
GACACCACCAGCCACGAATTTGTTGAGCCACGTCTGGACGCAGGAGTTGGCACGGCCCACTGCCGTAGCCATCATGGCTAGGGTATAGTTACCGGTCGTGGCCATGCGGGCGACGAGGAGGCGTTCCCGCTCACGGGGATCGGTGGAGGAGTCGAGCAGCGTTTGGATGCGCTCGGTTTGGTCAGTGGAAATACGGGTGCGGGGTCTCATGATCCCTCAGTCTCCCATAGTTTAAGCTAGTGTCAATTTAATTTACCTAATCCTACATATAAATGGTCTAAAATGCCACGAGTGAAGTAACAAGTATCCGAAGTCATTCACTCAACCGCGTCCCGCAATTGAAGGTTCAAGACGACGTTTTCCCTTGCCGATACTGGGTAAAAAGGGCTTATTTAGGACATGTTAAAAAAAATGTTCCTTTCGACGTTGGCCAGCCTCTTAGGCTTGGGTTCCTGGGGCTTCGCTGGTGGTGCCGCGGCGGTCCCGCCAGTAAAGACTGATGAAGCATCCGCAGGCTGGGAGTGGGAGTTGTCTGCTGGCTACGACACGCATTACATTTTCCGGGGCGAGCGCTTGCAGGAAAATACCCCGTGGGGCCAAATCTCGCTGGATGTGCCGCTGGGGGAGAGCTTATCGTGGAATTTGACCCCATGGTTTCTCTATGCGCCGGATGGTGATTTCAACGAGTTCGATTTCAACAGCACCCTCTCTTACAGCCTGGGGACGTATGAGTTGGCTCTCGGCTATGCCTCGTATTACTACCCGAAGGGGGCCGAGGGTGGGGGATTGGGCCGGGGTGATGAACAAGAATTTTCCCTGGGGCTGAGTCACGATTTGTGGACCCTAAATGCTTCCGTGTTGGCGGTGTATAATGTTCCGCGGGACGGTTTTTACTACGAATGCAAGCTTGAACAGCCCTACGAGATCAACGATACATTCGGATTAAAACTGGGTGCCTTGGTGGCGTTCGACAGCAACTACTTTGACTCCGGCACCAACTGGAATCATGCGCTGGCGACCTTGGAAGCACCGGTGAAATTTTCGGAGAATCTGGTCCTAACACCCTACGTGGCACTCAATATGCCCTGGGGCCACTTGGACTATGAAAGCACGAAACTATTTGGCGGCGTGAAGTTGGCGTGGTCGTTCTAAGGGCTGCAACTTCCGTTTGCCCGAACGTGGAATTTCTTCATCCTGACGACCTATGAGTAAAAAAGTCGTCTTACTGTTTGCTGGGCAAGGAGCCCAGGTCGTTGGCATGGGTGCGGATCTCGCGGCCCAAAGTGAATCCGTGCGGGCGTTGTTCGCGGAGGCGGATGCGTTGCTGGGAATGAATCTTTCGGCCACCATGCTGGAAGGGCCCATGGAGGAACTGACCCGGACCTCCCGCTGCCAGCCTGCGCTCTACACCCATGGCGTGGCCGTGCTGCGGTTACTCTTGGAGCGCGTGCCCCATCTGGAAATCAGCGCTGCGGCCGGCTTGTCGCTGGGGGAATTCACCGCCCATGCCGCCGCAGGCACCTATGACTTTGCCACCGGGCTAAAGTTGGTGGCGCGGCGGGGTGCGTTCATGGAGGAAGCCTGCCTGGCCACGCAAGGTTCCATGCTGGCCATGCTAGGGGGTGAAGAATCCGCCGTGGCGCAACTGGCGCAGGATTGTGACGTGGATATGGCCAACTTCAATACCCCCGGGCAGATCGTCCTCAGCGGAGCCAAGGAGAACATTGTCAAAGCAGCAGCCTTGGCTAAAGAGCGTGGACTGCGGGGCAAAGAGCTTCCAGTGGCGGGTGCCTACCACTCGCGACTCATGGTCAGCGCGCAGGAGAAACTGGCGGTTGAGCTGGCGCAAACAGAATTGCACCCACCGAAATTTCCCGTCATCGCAAACCTGACAGCGCAGGTAGTGACCACCCCGGAGGAGATCCGTCATACCCTGGAAAATCAAGTCACTGGCTCGGTGCGCTGGGCTCAAAGCATGCAGGCGCTGCTGGACCAAGGCCACGATTTCTTCCTGGAACTCGGCCCGGGCGGTCAGCTCGCAGGAATGCTGGGACGCATCGCCAAAGGCACCAAGGTGCTCAGCATAGCCGACATGGCATCGCTCGAAAAAGCGGTGGCCGAATTATCCCTCCATACTTAGCTTAATACCATGAAAACGTTCAGTATCCTTTTTTGCCTGCAATGTTTTGTCGCCATCGTTTCCGCAACGGTGGTCTCTTGGGATGGCAGCACCAGCGGTGACTGGACGACGGGGGCGAATTGGGTTGGCAACGCCGCTCCTATGGCTGGGGATGATCTGTTCTTTGGCACCCCCGCAGTTGGTGGAACGAAGGTAATGAACAACAATTTTCCCACGGGGACGGATTTCGCTTCGCTCCAATTCACTGCCGGCAACTACACCCTGTCGGGCAATCGGATCGATCTCACCACTAGCGGCGTGAAAAATCTGATCCTGAACGGGAACGTCACCATCAATGCCCCGCTGCTCATCCGACTTGTGAATCAAACCTTCGATGCCCCGGGCGCGTCGGCCAGCCTGACTTACGGAGGCACCATCAGCACCAACGCTCTGCAACTCACGTTCCAAGGCGCGGGCACCCACATCGTGAATAGTAGTATCACGGGCAGCGGATCTGTGCTGAAGCGTGAAACGGGCACCCTTCGCCTGCTCGGCACTAACACCCCGAGCGGCGGCACCACGGTGGACAATGGCATCTTGGATCTGCGTGGCTCCCTAGGTGGGGGAGACGTGTTCGTGGCCCTGGTTGGGCAGCTCGTTGGTGATGGCACCGTAACCTCTAACGTTGCCGTGGTCGGGGAGCTTGCTCCGGGTGTGGGTTCCACCTTGGGAGACCTGGCCATCAATGGAAATCTTACTTTTGCGGGAACTGGCAGTCGGATTGCGGTGTTTGATGCAGGTGAAGCTGGGGCGGTGGATGCGGATTCCTTGGTGGTCGGGGGCAGTGTCACCTTGGCGGGGGCTAACTGCACCCTCAATGTGCAACCGGGGTTTGTGCCCACCGTGGGCAAAGTGCTAACGCTGATCAACAAAACGAGCACGGGTGCCATCAGCGGAACCTTTGGCGGCATCGCTCAAGCTGCGGAGTTAGTGATCAGCGGCATCCGTTTCCGCTTTAGTTATACCGGTGGGGACGGGAATGATTTCACTGCGACCGTCGTCCCTTCCACTCCCAGCGGCATTACCAGAACCTGGTCAGGCGCCGGGGCGAATAATAAATGGAGCAATTCTGCCAATTGGACGAGTGGGGTGGTTCCGCAGAGTGGAGATTCGTTAGTGTTTCCTCTCGGATTGACCACGGATCGACGGGACGCTGACAATGACATGGGATCGCAAATCGTTTCGCTACATAACATTACCATTAGCCAGGGTGCCTATGTTATTACGGGTCAGTCGTTGGCTATGACCGGTGACTTCACGGTGGATGCGATCACTGGAACCATCTCGTGGGATCCGCCGCTGGAAGTGTTTGGCGGTCGAGCAATCCTGACTGATGGTGCTGCGCTGGCATTAAATGGAGCCTTGACCTTGACGCTGGCAGATCTCGAGCTGGGCTGTCGCAGCACCACCACTGGTCGCATCCAAGTAAATGGTGGCATCGTGGGCACAGGCAGTGTGACCACCAGCAGTAGTCTCGGAGTCGGCACGGTGGACTTTGCTGGCACGGTTCCCAATACCTATTCCGGCGTCACCACGGTGCTTTCTGGCACACTTCTGCTCAATCATGCGGTCTCCATTCCACACGATCTGATCGCACCATCCGGGGGAGTTATTGTTAATACTGCGGCCTCCATTCCAGATAACGCCGCCGTTACCCTGAACACTGGCGCGGTGCTGACCCTGAATCAAAATGAAACCATCGGCGCGCTCGCGCTGACCGGCGGGAGGGTGATAACTAACGCCTTTGCCCTCACCATTTCCGGCCTGCTTAGTGCCCGGGGCGGAGATCGTATTGGCGGCTCGGTCAATCAATTCAATCATCTGCGGGGAAACATCATCTTGAGCGACTCTGCTCCCAGCATCGTGATTGGCCCAGAGCCGGAAGCTGCGCTCTGGATCATCGGAACGTTGTCGGCCACCAGCAGTCCAGGCAATGCGAGTAAGACGGGACCGGGGGATTTGGTGTTGGATTTACAAAACGCGGGGTCCCCGCTTGGCGTCAATTGCGCGGAAGGCGGCATTACGCTGTTTGGGCTCAACCCTTCCAACAACGCGCTCTTGATCAATGCCAGCGCCCGGCTGGAGGGTTCCGGCACGATTGGCAGCCTGAGTGTCGGCAGCGGGTTCGTGACGCCCGAGTTTTTCAATCAAAATCCCTTTGATAGCGAAGGCGTGATCAGTTGCTCCAGCTTGGCACTCACCTCCGCCAGCACATTGGAGCTTCAGCTAGGAATGACCAATGGCAGTGTGGTCTTCCAAGATTCTCTGGACGTGACCGGGGCCGTCAGCCTGGGGTCAGCTACGCTGAAGCTCATTAACGCTGGCGACCGCGCCATACCCGAAGGAACGGTTGTGACGCTTCTAAATAAAGGTGGTGCCGGTGCCATCAGCGGCACGTTTGCTGGCAAGGCCGAAGGCAGCCGGGTCATCACCCGGGCTAATCATTTCATTTTGAGCTACGTTGGTGGCACCGGAAATGACATCACCCTAACCGCCGTGCGACCCACAGTTGGCCCCACCGTCACTTGGGATGGCGAGGGCGATCTCCTGCCCGGACTCTGCTGGTGCGATGGAATTTCCTGGGCCGGCAATGTGGCCCCCGTGCCCGGTTCCTCCTTGGTGTTTCCGGATACTGTTCCAAACCTTCCCTACAACCGCACTGCCCGCTTCGGTTTCGAGAGTGGTGTGAAAATGAACAGCATCTCCCTCACAGGAGGGGGCTACACCTTCGACTTCCCAACTTCTGGCGTGGACAATTTCTTCCTGATGAGTGGTTTGACGGACAATCACAGCGGAGCCTTTAATCGTTTTGCCGACATGATCAGTTTGGATGCTGCGCAAGATTTCAAAGTCCTCGGCACCGGAGCCCTGCAATTGGAAGGAGGCGTGGATACCAAGGGGTTTCTCCTAACCACAGAAGTGACTCAATCCGCCCTGACTCCGCGACTCAGCATTGGGCAAATCATCGGTGGAGGCGCTGTAGTCAAACAAGGGGCCGGTGGGATTGAGTTCATCGGTTCGACTGACAACGACACGGGCACCATCGAGTGGATCGCTGGGGAACTGCGCTTGTCCAAGGCCGATGGAATCAATGCCATGGGAGCCGGCAAGACCCTGCTGGTTGGCTTTGCCAACGGCCCCATCCCAGCCAAAGTCACGATGACCAGCGCCAATCAATTGCCGGATAATACCTTGGTGGATATTCGAGAGAACGGGCGCTTGGAAGTCTCCCGGCCGGAGACGATTGGCACGCTGGTATCCCTCGGAGGCGAGCTGCATCTCACCTCCGCTCTGACCGTCGCAGGTGCGGCGCCTAATTTTTCCGCTAGCACTATTTTACCTGCGGGCACCACTACCTTCCGGATCACCGGAAATGGCACCATTGCCAGAAACAGTTTCTTCCTTTGGGAGGTCCAGGCTGGGACCACCGTGGATGTGGGCAGCGGAATCACGCTGCAACCAGCTGCCGGGCAGTCGGCTGGCATTGCCGGACCTGGCACCACCATACTGCGCGGCGGCTATAATTTACCCAATGGTATTGCAGTGGGCGTGAACTCGTCCATCGCTGCTCGTCGGCTCGCGCTGGTGCGCATGGACGGCAGTTCCCCTAACACCCCGATCTTGCTTCAGGGAGGCACCCTCCAAGGAATTGGTAGCTTCGGGGAGATCCGCGGATCCTCGCTCGGCGGACGCATCCATCCAGATGATCTGGGCAACGTTGGGGATGAGCTTTTTGCTAGTGGATTGCGCTTAAACGTCGGTGGCACTAGCACGCTACTAGATCTCGACATCGGGCGGTTTACTGAAGGCTTGGGCGAACCGGAAAGCGATAGCATTCAGACCTCCGGCATCGTCGAGCTAGGCAACGCCCTGCCCCGCCTCCGTTTCAAAACTGGATACTTGCCTGTCGCAGGTGATTCGTTCCTTATCATCTCCAAAACGAGTCTCGGCCCCGTCACCCAGCCATTCCTAGGCTTACCAGAAGGCAGCACCTTCGTGGCGGGTGCAGCTAGATTCAGCATTACCTATGTGGGCGGAAACGGTAACGATATCGTCCTCACCAGCTTGGGAGCCCCAAATTTCAAAATCACCTCGCTGACTCTAGGTGCAGCCAGCGGAGGTCCGGGCAGCCCCGGTAAGACCGTCACGTTCACCGCCCTCGGCTTGCCTGGAGCCACTCACCAGCTTGCTGCTTCCGGCAACCTCATCGACTGGACCGTCATCGCTGACGTGATCGCAGATGCCAACGGTCTCCTCACTGCCACCGTCAATGACCCCGCCGCTACCGGTCCCAAGCGTTTCTACCGTTTGCAATACTAGCTGAATTTCGGAAATTATGGCAGTGGCTGCACGGCCGCCACCCGGAAGAAGCGGCTGGCTGCGGCGGTTCCGGGAGTCACGGTGCGGGTGGCGGTGCCTCCAGCAGCGGGCGTAAAGGTTCCCAGCGCGGAGTCCGTCCACAGGCCGAGCAAATCAGTATCGAATTCCACCCGATAGTTCCGTGTCGGAACCATGGTCCACGTGAGGGTGGCTTGGGTGAAATTCGCGTTATAGGTTTGATCGGTGATTTTCAGTTTGGAGGCGGGGTCCAGCGGATCGGTGCCAGCTTGGTATTCGGCCCGATCACTGGCACCGTCGCCATCCTTGTCAGAAGTGGCAGTGGCGAGGGTGAGGTTGGCGAAATACCACCGCTCCCAAGGATCGGGAATGCCATCGGCATCGCTGTCAGGGCGACTGATCGTTGTGGTGGCGAGGTCACTGAGCGTCGTGTCCAAGGCAATCCAGCCCAGGTTGGCGGAGTAGGCGGATCCCGTGAACTGGCCGGTGAGCAGGTTGAGCTTGGGCTGTCCCTGAGTTTGCTCGAACTGGATCCAACCGATATTCGCGGCATAGGCGTAACCGGTCAGGTTGCCACTCAGCGAGAGGTTCACGCCATAGTTGGTCGCGGTGGTATTGGCGTAAGTGGAACCGTTGGCCGGAGCGCCATCGCCCAAGTGAATCCAACCGAAATTGGCCGCATAAGCATACCCAGCCAGGAACGAATCCGTGACGCGCACTCCGTTGGCGGAAGTGGCAGGCGCAAGATTCCAATCAATCCATCCGGCATTCGCGGCATAGGCGTAGCGATTCGTGGCGCTGATAGTCGTCTGCGCGGACGCGCACACGGTGAGCAGGGAGAGGACGAGCAGCGGGTTTTGTTTCATGGTAGGATGATCTATCAAGGGCCAGAGTGCTCTGGGCGGTTTGCGGAGACTGAAGGGCCCCGCTATTGGCTGCTCTGAAAATATTCTTTCTCGAGCCGCAGGTTGTCCTTGTTGATCAAGTCAACATGCTGCGCCTCCATTTGCAACTGTAACTGTGTCTGCTCAGGAGTAGTGTCATATTCAAATGGACTACTGTCAGCCAGCAACGTCTTCGCGGCCCAGATGCCAGCCATGATTTTAACTGCGGGAAGAATGTTGTCCTGCGTGATCTGTCTGGCTTTCTGATCCTGCCGGAACTTATCGTCGTCTTTTGCCTGCTTGGCGACGGCTAACTGTTCCAGAGTCTTATCTTTGAGCTTCTGCTGGATCGCAGCTTTCATAACCCCTTCAATTTCCTTGGCCTCCTGTAACTTGGCGAGCCCCTCCTTGGTTAATTGCGACTTGTTAGCCTTGATCACCCCACGATTGGTCAGCAAGGTCAGTTGGTCGCCCGCTTCCTCCAGAATTTTGACCCCCTTCTCTTGATTCACTCCAATGATTAGTGCGTCCACATAGGTGCTGAGCAATTGCTGGAACTCATCGGTTTTCATCAGTTCGGGATTCAACGTGGCAAAGAATTGCAGTGTCTGGAGTGTAAATCCGTCGACAAATGCCGGGCGCGGTCCGCTGCCGTTTTCGCTCGAGAAAACCAACCGTCCCTCCTTGAGATACAGCGGTCGCACGTCCTTGTAGGTAATGCCCAAGTATTTAACCTCGGGGATGGAAGGCGGTTTGGGGGCCACCGTTGGATGCACCAGTTCTTTCTTCAGCCAGTTCAGTCTGGGTGTCAGTATCGGGGCTGACTTCGGGTAGGCTTTGGCAAACTTCTCCATCTCATCAATCGTGCCCTGCGAGATCGGTTTGCCAAAATCCAGGCGGACCGTGTTTTTCAAAAAGCCGCTCGTTTCCCCACCTTTTAAAAATTGGATTCTGTAGGTGGGCGCGGAGGCTTTAAAGGAACTATACTGATATGCCGTTCCATCCTTCCAATCCACCACGTTATCCGGCTTAATGACCACAATGCCCGCCGCCTCAGGGTCCACGCCCGGGGCTACCGAGACTTTTTGGGGTTTATTCTCAGCACTCAAGTGTAAAACCAAAATCAATTGAAAGAATAGTTGCAGCATTTTCATGTGGTATTAAGTGGAAGCCATCAGAACCAATGGTCTGATCCTATGCGATAAAGTGATCGTGTCAAGTGAACGCACAAAGACCACAGCAGTAATGGATTAGCGACTTGACAGGCTCGCGAAACTTAAAAATTGGAACAGAAGGTCGCATAGGAAACGAAGCTTCGGTTGGGCGCTACAAATACTTTCGTCTAAAGGGCGCGCCACGGGTGATTTGTTGATAGCGCTACGCGTGGCTGGCGGTTCATCTTACGGTATTTTAGCACTTCAGCCTGGGACCGCCTGATTTTGCAGCAAGAGGCAGACTTCCTCCACTTGGCTGCCGCCCAGTTCAACTACCTTGTGGCTTGATTCCATAAGCGAGAAACCAAACCGTTGGTAGAAATCGAGTCCGCGATGATTGTGGGAAAGAACCCATAGTGAGACTGTTGCATAACTGGAAGCGCTTAGCTCCTGCGCAGCTCTCGTCATGAGCGCAAAGCCAACGCCTTGGCCCCACGAATCGGGATCGGCATAGAGCGCCCAGATTTCCCCTTGTTCCGCTGGCGCGCCTTCATCGCGGCAGGGACCGTAGCTGACAAAGCCAACGATAACACCATTGCGCTCGGCAATCAACGTAACCGACTCCTGCTTCTGAAGGATGTCCTGCCATCGTTTTGCCCGATCATTGATGGACAGGCCGTCAAGAAACGCTTGCTCCAAGATACCTTTGTAAGCGGATTGCCAGGAACGGATGTGAACACTAGCAATTCCGAGGGCATGATCAGTCGTGGCACGAAGGATTTTCATAATGGACGAACGAGTTTACGCAAAGCCAGCGGTAAGGGGATTGTGAAGGTTGAGACGCTACTTTACTATGGCCTTTTCTCTGCTCGTGATTCCAATTTAACCACTGTCAGAGTTCGCAGAGGTTTAGCTTGCGATGCTTCACCTTGCAAATCAAATCCGGAACTGCTAGTGATTCTAATGTTTATTACCAATCTAACCGAATCCACCTTAAACTCCATTACAGGCGCGATCGTTGATGCCGCACTACAGGTCCACCGCAGGTTGGGGCCTGGCTTATTGGAGGGAGCTTACGAGGCTTGTCTGGCCTATGAATTGAAAAAACGAGGTTACCGCGTAGATCGGCAGATCATTTGTCCGATTGTCCATGATGAAATCTCCTTGGACGCTGGTTATCGTTTGGATTTGCTGGTCGAGGGCGCTGTGATCGTGGAGCTCAAGGCAGTAGCCCAGATGAATCCGGTGTTCGAGGCGCAGCTCATTTCCTACCTGAAACTCAGCGGATGCAAAGCTGGGCTGCTGATTAATTTCCATGTGCCATTGCTCAAAGACGGCATCACTCGCAGAGTGAATGATTGGGTGTTTTCTGCGATCTAGAGTCAATCTACGTTCTTTTTTAACTACGGAGATACAGAGTTCGCAGAGTGTATGATGGGGGGCGTTCAGTTGGCGTCGCCCTTTCCTTTTCAGCTCCTCTGCGTCCTCTGAAACTCTGTGGTTAATTCCACCATGCTCCGAATCGCGTTTCTATTTAACCACAGAGATATAGGGTTCGCAGAGTTCCGAGGCGGAAACTCTGTGGTCAATCCATCATGCCTCTTGGATGGCCTTCAGAATTACTCCGCATGCTTCGCAGCCTTCTTTGCGGCCTTTTTCTTGCTGCCGAAGGGGGTGGCGGTTTTGGCGACGGGGGCCTTTTTCTCGCGTGGGGGGAATTCCCATTCGAAGACCACTTTGCCTTCGGGTTTGAGGACGAGGCTGGCGGAGAATGGGCGGCCCTTCTTGCTGATGAATTTGTCGATCACATCCGTCCGACCGCCTTCAAAGAACTTGAGCGCTTGTTCCTTGCTGATGGGGAATTGGCAGAACGATTTGGCCAAACGGGCCTTGGGTTTGCAGGTCTTTTCCCCACGCACCACGGCTTCGCAGACGTAGTGGGTGTCTGTCATGTAAATGTGGCTCTTGGTTTTCTTGAGCGCACAGACTGGGCATTCACAGAGGATGTTAGCGGGATCTTTGATCGCTGCGAGATCTTCCTCGGGGCTGGAAACGCCGTCGCCTTTTTCGAAGACGAATTCCACTTTGTTCTCTGCGCTGAGCTGGATGGCGGCATCGAACTCTTTGCCGAAGCGATTCCGGAAGCCCGTGATCGGTCCGGCAAAGCGTGTGGTGAGCAATTGCTTGCCTTCGTCCATCGTGAGTTGATGTCCGGCAATGGTCTTATACATGGACCAACCGCACTCGGGGTTCTTGCATTTGAAGGCGTTGTCCGTCTGGCGCAGGGCGGGGGATTGGCATTGCGGACAGGGCGCTACGAGGTCTGGATAGTCCATGTCCTTCACCACTTGGGCGAACTTCCGGGCCTTGTCCACGACTTCACTGGCATAGCTGCGGATCTCACCCATGAAGGTCTTGCGATCCAGTTTGCCGTGCTCCATTTGCTTGAGCTTGAATTCCCACTCGCCTGTCATTTGCGGGTTGGTTAGGCCGACCGCTCCCATCTGCTGGAGTTGATCGATCAGTCCGATGGCCTTGGTGGTGGCGACTAAATTTCGCGCATCCCGCACGACGTAAGCTTCATAAATCAGGCCTTCGATGGTGGCCGCGCGGGTGGCTGGGGTGCCGAGTCCGCGCTCGCTCATGGCGGCCGCCAACTCTTCGTCATCTACGAGTTTGCCCGCGCCTTCCATGGCGGAGAGGAGCGTGGCTTCATTGAAATGCGGTGGGGCCTTGGTGACATTTTCCGTGACTTCGATGCCTTCGTTCTGCGCCTTTTCACCAGCGGCGGCGGGCACAATAGAATCATCATTCTCGCTGGCCAGCTTGCCATAGACTTCCAACCAGCCGGGCACTTTCATCACTTTACCTTCGGTCTTGAAGACATCCTCTTGGATACGGGTGATGCGCGTGGTGACTTCGAATTCTGCGGCAGGATAGAACACGGCAATGAAACGACGCGTCACCATGTCGAAGAGTTTCTGCTCCTCGGGCTTCAAATTCTTGGGGATCACGCCGGTTGGGGTGATGGCAAAGTGGTCGCTCACCTTAGCGTTGTCGAAAATGCGCTTGCTGGGGAAAACGAGGTTTTCCCGCAGGGCGCGGCCGGCAAATTTCGGGAGATCGTGCGGGAAAGAATCGGACACCGTGAGGTGCTCGCCCAGCGCGGCAAAGCCCTTCATGACTTCCTTCACGGTCGGCACGTAGTCTTCCGGCAGGTAGCGGGAATCCGTCCGCGGATAGGTGAGCACTTTGTGAGCTTCATATAAACTCTGAGCAATCTGCAGGGTGCGTCGGGCACTGAAGCCGAAGCGATTGCTGGCTTCCCGTTGGAGGCTGGTGAGATCATAGAGCAGCGGCACGGCCTGCTTGGCGGGCTTCTTCGCTTCTTCGATGATGCCGACTTTTCCTTCGCAGCGAGCCTTGATGGCTTCGGCCGCGGCCGCGTCCCACAAGCGATCCGCCTTGGCATGCTCGTCGTCGCCCTTCTTGAAATTTTGGTCGAACCATTTTCCGGGATAGTTTCCAGCGGCAACTTTGAAATCGCCAATCACTTCCCAGAATGCCCGCGGCACGAAGGCGGAGATTTCCTTTTCGCGCTGCACCAGTATGGCCAGCGTCGGCGTTTGCACCCGACCGACCGTGGTTTTGAGGAAGCCTCCATTGCGACTATTAAAAGCAGTCATCGCACGGGTGCCGTTGATGCCCACGATCCAATCGCTCTCGCTGCGGCAAACGGCGGCATCGGCCAGCGGCTGCATTTCCTGTTCGGTGCGCAGATGTTGGAAGGCATCCGTGATGGCCTGGGACGTCATGGATTGCATCCAGAGGCGCTTGATGGGTTTCTTGATACCTGCGTCCTGATAAATATAGCGGAAAATCAGCTCTCCTTCACGGCCAGCATCGCAAGCGTTAATGACTTCGGTCACATCCGCCCGCTTCAGGAGACGCTTGAGGAGCTTCAGCCGAGCTTCTGCTTTTTCAATGGGCTGCAAGTCGAATTGCTGCGGCAAGACCGGGAGGTGGTCGAATTTCCACTGGAGCTTCTTGCCGTCCGGGGACATGGGCATGGTCAGCTCCAGCAGGTGGCCCACGGCACTGGAAATGATGTAGGAGTCGTTTTCGTGATACTCCTTGTTGTTCTCGAACTTCGTCATGCCAGGCAGTTTACCAAGCACGCGAGCCAAGTCGTTCATAACAGACGGTTTTTCGGCAATGATCAGAGTTTTGGCCATGGGAAGAGGTATTTAAGAAAAATTAACAAAAAGCGGGGGAGTGGCGGGTATAGTGGGACTGATTGCGGAAAACTCAAATTTAGAATTTCTGTAATTTATGCACCGTATCGCGCCAAGAGAGATGTTTCAGTTGTAAGTAGTTGATAATGAACGATGTGGGTTGATCGCTTGATGGGCAGTGGTCGGGCGGGGGGAGGCTGTTGTTTCTACCGTGAGGCGGAAAACAAGCAGGATGTGGAGAACTGCAAGCCCCGCCAGCAGCATTCTATTCAGGCTTGTCATCGGCGCGACTGTGCGCCAGTCTCTGGGCCTTGATGCGCCCTCAACCTCTTACTCTTCGAAATTCATGAAACGCTGGTTTGCTCTCCTTTTGGTTGCTCTGGTCGTTGCGGGCGGTTTGTTTTGGAACGGGCATCGTGGTGGTGGTGCGGCGGCTCCGACGCAGTTGATGGTCTATTGCGCCGCGGGGTTGAAGCAACCGGTGGAGGAAGTGGTGCGGGCGTTTGAAGCGGAGACGGGCATGGCGGTGACGTTGCAATATGGCGGCACGGGGACGTTGCTGAGTCAGATGGCGTTGGCGCATACGGGCGATTTGTTCATTGCAGCGGATGCTGGGGCGCAGGCGGATGCGGCTAAGAAGCAGTTGATCGGGGAGACATTTCCGTTGGTGCAGCAAACCCCGGTGATTGCGGTGCGGGCAGGGAATCCGTTGAAAATTCAGGGGTTGCAGGACTTGCTGCGCACGGACGTGCGCACGGCGTTGGCGAATCCGGAAGCGGCCAGCATCGGGCGTTCGGTAAAGGCGACGCTGAGGGAACGGTGGACGGAATTGGCGGCCAAGGCGACGGTGATGAAGCCGACGGTGACGGAGTTGGCGGCGGATTTATCGCTGGGGGCGGTGGATGCGGCTATCGTATGGGACTCGGTGATTGGGCAATTTAAGGATTTGGTGGCAGTGGCGGTGCCGGAGTTTGAGGCGAAGCCGGAAGTGGCTTCGGTGTGCGTGTTGAGCGCGTGCACGCAGTCCCCGGTGGCCATGAAACTAGCACGCTATCTAACGGCGCCCGAGAAGGGTGGGGCCAGCTTCACGAAGCGGGGCATGAAGCCGCTGGCGGGCGATGCCTGGGCGGCGGAACCGGAATTGTTGATCTACAGCGGGGCGGTGAATCGGCCGGCGTTGGAGCCGTTGTTGCGTCGCTTTGCGGATCGTGAGGGGGTGCGGGTGAACACGGTTTATAATGGATGCGGGGTGCTATGCGCGTCCTTGAAAACGATCGCTCAGAGTGGTGGGCAGCAATTGCCGGATGCTTATTTCGCGTGCGATCTCTGTTTCGTGCCGCCGGTGGCTGCGATGTTTCCGCAGGTCAATGTGCTGACGGAAACGGAAATTGTGATCACGGTGCCAAAGGGGAATCCACGGGGGATCAAGGGGTTGTCGGATTTGGCACAACCGGGCTTGAAACTGGGGGTGTGCAATCAACAGCAATCGACCCTGGGTTTCATGACCGCAGGATTGCTGAAGGAAAGCGGGCTGGGGAATGCCGTGCGGGCGAATGTAGCCGTCGAGGTGCCCACGGCGGATTTCCTGATCAATCAAATGCGTGCTGGCGGACTGGATGCAGCCATCGTTTATCTGGTAAATGTGCTGCCGCAAACGGAGCACTTGGAGGCGATCAAGTTGCCGGAAACCAAGGGGCGTGCGGTGCAGCCGTTCGCAGTGCGGCAGGGATCGCCTAACGCGTTAGCGGCAGGACGCTTGTTGACGTTTCTGCAGTCCCATCGGGAGGCGTTCGAGAAGGCCGGGTTCTCGTGGAGAGGGACGGAAGCACCGGTGCAGAGCAGCGAAATCAAGGTTCCCGACTGGCTCAAGCAATGAAAGGACACGACCGAGGATTCTGGGGGTCGCTGGCGGTGATTGCTGGCGTGCTGGCGTTGTTTCTCTTAGCGTTGCTGGGCAGCACGGCTGCGCATAGTTCGTGGTCGCACTTGGGCAAGGCCCTGGTGGCACCGGAAATACTGTATTCCGTGAAATTAAGTTTGTTCACCTGCACCGTGGCGGCGGTGGGCTCCGTTTTGTTTGCGGTGCCGATTGGTTATTTGCTATCGCGGACAACTTTTCGGGGGCGAGCGCTGCTGGATGCGATGTTCGATATCCCGATTGTCTTGCCGCCGATGGTGATGGGATTGTGTCTCCTAGTGTTCTTCCAAACTCCGGTGGCCCAAGCGATGGAGCAGTGGGTGAGATTTACCTATCAGATTGCCGGAGTGGTGTTGGCACAGTTTATCATTGCGGTGGCCTTTGCGATTCGGATCATGAAGCAAACGTTCGATCACCTGTCGGCTCGACCGGAAGAGGTGGCGATGACGCTGGGGTGCACGCGCTGGCAGGCGTTTCACAGCGTGACCTTGCCCTCGGCGCGTCGAGGAATGGCGGCGGCGTTTAGCGTGGCCTGGGCGCGGAGTTTGGGGGAATTTGGACCCGTGTTAGTATTCGCGGGAGCTACCCGGATGAAGACAGAAGTTCTGCCAACGACGGTTTGGTTGGAGTTGAGTGTGGGAAATTTAGAAGCCGCCGTAGCCGTGAGCCTCTTGCTAGTCATCATGGCCATGGCGGTGTTGCTGGTGCTGCGAGCGATTGGCGAAGGAGGGAAACTGTCATGATCGCAGTAGAAAATTTGAGTTGGAGCGCAGGGACGTTTCAGTTGCGCGATGTTTCCTTTACGGTTCCGACGGGCGCGTATGGCGTGCTGATGGGGCGGACCGGGACGGGAAAAACGTCGCTCGTGGAAATGATCTGCGGGCTGCGCAGGATAACGGCGGGGAGGATACTAATAGGCAGGCGGGATGTTTCGCAAGAACCGCCGGGCCGCCGCAGGATTGGTTATGTGCCGCAGGATGGCGCGTTGTTTCCCACCATGACCGTGCGGGAGCAAATTGGATTTGCGCCACGTCGGCAACAGATGGCGGTGGGGGAGCGTGACAAGTTAGTGGAGGAGTTGGCTGCAGCCACGGGAGTGGCGCATTTGTTGGATCGGAAGCCGGGGGGATTATCCGGCGGTGAGCGACAACGCATCGCGCTGGCACGGGCCTTGGCGGCTCGTCCAGAGGTGTTGCTGCTGGATGAACCACTGGCGGCTCTGGATGAAGAAACGCACGGGGAAATGATGGCGCTCCTGAAAGCCACGCAGCAACGACACGGTCTCACGGTGTTGCATGTCACGCATCATCGGCAGGAAGCCGAAACACTGGCAGAGGTCATTTTACGCTTGGAAAATGGCGTGGTCGTGGCGACGGAGCGCCGGTGATGAATTTCCTAGCCAACGATGCCGGTATCGCGTCCTCGAATCAGCCCCAAACCTGGCCGCCATTCCCAGAACGAGAACGTTCCAGCGAGGCTGGAATTTGCAAAACACCACACGTTTGCAGGAACACCCGTGCATCCGCCTCCCAATCTCCCTCATCGAAATCCACCGCCAGAAAATGACAACGTTCGTCGCCCGCAGAACAACGAGCGGAATAGCGCAATTTTGGCAGAAGGTGGGGATGCATTGGTCATCGACATCAGAAAGTCGCATGATGGTGACACGGTTCATCCCTGGCAATGGCTAAAGAGTTTCAACCGGGGGCAAGGAGGGCAACAGCGCAAATAGTTCCCATTATGCCAATCCTGAGTTCGGTGGGATCAAACGGTATTGATCGTGTGCGAATGTCTTATTTCATGGGGCGAAGGCAACTATGCGGATTGAGTGGGCACAAACTTCAGGCTTGCCAAGCTTGGTTGGAACCGCTTCATGGAGGCATTATGCGATGTCTTGTAGTTGATGATGATCCGTTAGTTTGCGAACTCATGGAGAGCTTTTTGGCTCGAGTGGAGGGCGTGGAATTTTCTTTACAGGCGTCCGATGGGGTGACGGCGTTGTCGCTACTTACGGCGGGCGGGATTGATGCGGCGTTTATCGATTTGAACCTGCCGGGTCTCGATGGCGAATCCCTGCTGCGCGCATTGCCGCGGAGTCTTCCAGTGGTGGTCATCAGTGCGAGCGATCACTTTGCAGCCAGGTCTTATGAGTTCGAGGTGACGGACTATTTGCTCAAACCGATCACCTTTCCACGGTTTATGCAGGCGTTGCGTAGAGTCCAGGAAAGACTCGGGGGCCCGCCGCCGAAGTTGGCCATCTCAAATGAGGCCATGGAGCAGACCATTTTCGTTAAGGATGGCACCCGCATCGTGCCGATCGATTTAACGAAGCTGCTGATGATCAAGGCGGAGTCGAACTATTCTCAGTTCATCACGGACGAGGGCTCCACCCTCAGCTTGATCAGCATGAAGCGGTTGGAAGAAATTCTGCCTGCCAACTTCGTGAGGGTGCATCGCAGTTATTTGGTGAACTGCCGTCGGATTACCAAGATAGAGGACGGTTCCGTTCATCTCGGGAAGGCGGTAGCTCCCATTAGCCAGGGACAGCGGGAGGAGCTGTTGATGCGTCTGCGGGTTATCAATTGATGCGTGGCGAGAATTTTTGCAGGCGGAGGCCATGAGCCGCCAGAAGATTACCCAGCGCTAACACCGTCACGGACTGTGCCCCCGTCCCTTGCAACTCCGATACGGCAGCTACGACCTGCCACGCACTGCTCACCCCGAGGCCGGAACCCAGGTTTCGCAATGGATTGATGGTGGTTCCGCAAGCGCCTGCTAATCCCGCGAGTTCATCAACATCAGTTCGCTGTGACCCTGTTAGGCTGGTGCAAATTAGATCGGACGAAGGCAGGTCAGCGACGACCGCTTTGACGGCATTTGGACGAGAGACAGATCCACCGAAACCATGTCGGACGAAGGGTTCATCGAGGCAAATGTCGCCCGGCGTCGGCTGTTGGGACCGTTCCAAATAAACGGCGGCCCCACCTTCGCTGACCTTAAGTTTCGGGTCATAAAGCGCGGCGGCTTCCCCACTGAGCCAATCTTGTTCTTCCGCCGAGATTACCAGAACTCCATCCACTCTTCCTTCGCGCAGCCAATCGCAGCCCAGTTGCATGGCCGGCAGGAAATTGGCTCGATCTCCAATCAAGGTGTAGTTGATCTCCGAGCTTCCCAGCAAGGCCGCCAGATGGCTGGCGGGGGCATTGAAGACTGTTTCTGGGAAAAGGATGGGGCTGGCGGTGTGAGGATCTGCCAACACTTCGGCGTAGAACCGCCGACTGTAGTTGACGCATCCGTTCAGAATTGAAAAGACCACCCCCAGGCGGATGTCGCCTGCCAGCACTTGAGCGCGACGAGATTCCCCCAAGGCCTCAAGTGCGGCGGCCACGGCGTAACGCGAAATAGGGCTAACCCGCCGCAGACGTGCTTCCCGCGTGAAGGGCAGGGGAGTGGTGGGCGGGGGCACGGGCACATTGTTGGTGGTGAGCGCTCCCGGAATGCGTGTGGTGGGTTGCGCGGGAATCTCCTCGGCTAACGCTAGTTCGGGAGAGGTCCAACCCGCGCCCGAGACGGCTCCGATGCCGCCGATAATAATGGATCCGGCAGCGGGAGGACTCACCTGAGCTGCAGTAGATGCTAGCGTTCCTTTTCCCAAGACGAGGCTGGCGTTGGCTCCTCCGAAGCCGAACGAGTTCGTGAGCGCATAATTGATGGCTTGATCCCGTGGAGTTAGCACGACGTCGAATTTACAGACGGGGTCCAGTTCCCGCACGGTGGGCGTGGGCGGCAGCCAGCCTTCGCGCAGGGCCATCAGACAAATGACCGCTTCCACGCTGCCAGCGCCCCCCAACAGATGCCCGATGGCGGCCTTGGTGCTGCTGACTGCGATGTTCTGGGCTACTGCTGCGCCCGCCCAAGTAACAATCGCATTAGCTTCGGCCACGTCGTTCAAGGGGGTGCCGGTGCCGTGAGAATTAATGTAACCAATCTGGGCTGGGGAGACCCCGGCAGAGGCACAGGCTCGCGTCATGCTCGTGACTGCGGCCACGCCTTGCGGGTGCGGTTGGGTTAGGTGGTGGAGGTCCGTGGCCGCTCCGTAACCGCAGACTTCGCCCAGGATTTCTGCTCCTCTCGCCCGGGCGTGCTCGTAAGTTTCGAGGATGAAAGCCCCGGCACCTTCACCCAGAGCCAACCCATCGCGATGCGCATCGAAGGGGCGGGGGAGGTCGGTTGACAATGCTTGCAGGCTGTCGAAGCCAGCGAATACCATTTCGCTCAGCGCATCATATCCGGCTGCCACTGCCACCTCCGCGCGTCCGTAGCGCAGTTGCTCGAAGGCATGTCCAATGCAATTGGCTCCGCTGGCACACGCATTGGAAATGATGGTGATGGGGCCATCGATCCCCACGGCCTCACTTAACAGTGTAGCTTGCGTGGGTATCTGATATTGCCGCACGCGGGTCGCTTGCCCACGATGATCGGTTGGGGTCCGCGTCGATTGTTTGAACAAGGCCTCGCCCACGGCCATGGCTCCGGCGGACGTGCCGAGGGAGATGGGCACTAGTTTGCCGGACCATTCTCCCAGTCGTAACCCTGCGTGCGCCCAAGCCTCCAAACAGGCGTGGAGGAGTAATTCTGCGCCCCGCTCCAACCGCCGACGCGAGGCTGGCCGCAACAAATTGTCTGGCAAAGCCTTCGGCATGAGAACTTCCCCGGCACGATTCACGCGCTGCCTGCTGGCATCAAACAAGGAAACTGGACGCAAGGCGAGTCGTCCAGAGCGAAACCCAGCTGCGTTCTCCGCCCAGCCATGGCCCATGGACGTCAGAATCCCCGCTCCGGTAATCGCGACCCGGTGCTGTCCCCCCAATGTTCTAGTTTCCGCTGCTATCATGAAATTTTATTGCGCACCAAGACACACGAATCTAGTCCTCGCAAGGATGCGCTCATGGGGAAAATTTTAAGTCCTGGACGGTGCGAAGTTCCTGGCGGCAAGGTTGCATTTCAGAATGGTATTGGTGGAGATGCGCCATAGGCAAATCGAGGAGGAGACCTATGGTGAACTGGTTTCGATCTTCGCTTTCACTTTTTTCGTCTTATGCCTGGGTTTTTCAGCTTCATCTCGCCCGTCGTCACTTCCTCGTTTGTGGGGTTGTCCCTGAGTTCGATAATTGCTACGGGTAGCCGCATGCGCTATTCTCTCTCTACCCTGTTTTTCCTAAGTTCCATCGGATTCTCCCTGGCTGCTGAACCCAAGCCCTTGTTCGATGGCAAGACGCTCGATGGTTGGGAAGGCTTGCCAATGCTTTGGCGGGTGGAGGACGGTTGCATCACGGGCGGATATAAGACCGAGGATGTGAAACGGAACGAGTTTCTGGCCACCAAAGCGGAATACGGCAACTTCATCCTCAAACTGAAATTTAAACTAACTGGATTTGGTGGTTTTGTGAATAGTGGAATTCAAATCCGCTCCCAGCGGGTGCCGAACTCGGGGGAAATGGCAGGCTATCAGTGCGATCTGGGCGACCCCAGTTGGTGGGGCTGCATTTATGATGAGAGCCGGCGCAATAAGCTAATGGCCACCAGCGACATGAAAGCCATCGAGCCCGTGCTCCGTCGCAATGACTGGAACGATTACGAAATTCGGGCCGATGGACCGCGCATTATCACCATCTTAAATGGCGTGACTTGTGTGGACTACACCGAAGCGGATCCTGACATTGTGCAGACCGGGCGCATCGGGATTCAGGTTCACGCGGGCGGGAAACCATGGATGCAGGTGAAGGACATCTCCATCACCGAACTCCCCCCCACTAAACCCCAAGGCAAGGCTGCGCCAGCCCCAGAGCCGCCCGCCGCAACGAAGCCGTCCCCTTTAACTGGAACGGAGCAGACGGCCACGTTCTCGCTGCCGCCAGGATTTACTGCGGAACTAGTAGCGGAAGAAGCCCCAGGTTACGGAAAATTTATTACCACGGCCTGGGATAGCGCAGGCCGACTCTGGACGATGACAGCCATGGAATATCCCGTCGATGCCAATGAGAATCGCAAGTCCGCCGAAGCGCTCTATGCCAGCGTGGCCAAGGACAAAGTGCTGGTCTATGATCTGGTGGAGCGTGGTGGCAAGGGCAAACCAGCCACTTATGCCAAGACGCCCCGAGTCTTTGCGGAAGGCTTAGCGATTCCCTTGGGCCTGCTGCCATACAAAGACGGCGTAATTGTGCAGCATGGCCCGCAGATTAAATTCCTCCGCGATACAGATGGCGATGGCAAAGCCGATAAAACAGAAGTCTTGCTAGAAGGCGTGGGTATTGATGACAGTCACCTCTTTCTCCACGGCTTCACGCGCGGCCCCGGTGGCTGGATTTATACGGCCCAGGGCGCGTTCAACCATTCGCAGATCAAAGCGAAAGATGGTTCGGTTACGAAATGGGATTTCTGCAAAATGGGTCGCTTCACGCCGGATGGACAGAAATTTGAACTGGTGGCTGCGGGTTTAAATAACATTTGGGGGTTTGTGATTGACCGCCAGGGGCAACTCTTCGGCCAGGAAGCCAATGACATGGGTTTCCCGCTCACGGAAATGGAAGTGGGCGACAACTATCCCGGTATTGGTAATGAGAAACTCAAACCCTACGCACCGGTGAGACCCGCCCCCGTTAAGGATTGGCAAGTGGGGGGCACCGGTCTTAGCGGCCTCGCTTTGGCGGAAGATTTCAACGGCTGGCCAGCGCCTTATGGGCCGGGTGAGGATAACGCTAACAAGCGATTCTACCTCGCGAATCCGATCACGAATCGCATTCAAATGACGCATGCGATTGCCGATGGCAAACATTACAAGTTCGCCAAAGTGCAGGACTTTGTGCGCTCTTCCGATCCATGGTTCCGCCCGGTGCACATTCAGTTCGGGCCGGATGGTTGTTTGTATATTGTGGATTGGTATAACAAGATTATTTCCCACAACGAAGTGCCACGCAATTTTCCTGAGCGCGACAAAACGCGCGGTCGCATCTGGCGCATTCGCCATCAGGATCAGAGCAACGTGACGATTCCTGATCTCAGCAAGGCCACGCCTGCGGAACTCACGGCACAACTTTCATCACCCAACAAATGGAACGCCAAAATGTCGGCTGAGTTACTCGAAGACAAAGGACTGCCGGTGCCTGCGCAGAAGCACTTCCGCTGGGAGACCAAAGACCTGCGCGCCGCCTTCCTGAAGGCGCCCGTGGCCGAGTTGCTGGCCAAAGTCCCGGCGGCAGACGGTAGTTACGATGCCGAGTTCGAGCGCTATTTGCTCCGAGCCGCGCTGGAAACGAAGTCTGAGGAAGTGGCGCGTTTCCTTGCCTCGCCTGCGGCGGAAAAGTTGCCTGCGGAAGGCCGAATCTTTGCCAGCGTGACCTTGCCGGAAGCCACGGCCGCCCTGCGTTTGGCCACCGTGCTGCCCACGTTAGGTCGGCCCATCAGGGAGGAAGAATTGCGACCGTTAATCACTCAGGCAGATGTTCCGGCGGTGGCTGCTGCTTGGGAGAAAATGATCGCGCAGCCTGCTACGTTGAATTTGCTGCTGGCCATGAAGACGAAGGTGGATGCCAGCAAACTGACGCCATTGTTGAATCGCTTAGCCCCGCAGATCATGGAGCAGGATGCCGCCTTGGCCGTCAAATTGGCCACGGCGTTTAAACTCAACGCACTGGAACCCGTGGTGGCGGCACGACTGGAAAAGGCCGCCGAAGCAGAAACGACTCCCTTGCTGCAAGCTCTGCGGGAGCTTGGATCGCAGCGCGTTGAGATCTTTGAAAAATTTGCCGCATCGGCCAATCCGACAATCCAGAGCGAGGCGTTGCGAGGCTTGGCCGTCGTTCCGCAGAAGTTGTTGGCGCTGTGGGGGAAGTTGAATGCCGCACAACGTAAAACTGCGGTGGAGGATCTCACGAGCCAGAAGGCAGGAGCGGAAGCGGTGTTGGCAGCAGTGGCTGCCAAGCAGATTCCGCAGGACGAAATTGATGGTCCGTTGGTGGAGAAGTTACAAGCCGTGTTAGGCGAGAACCATCCGCAACTGCAACAACTGCTCAGTGCCATGGGCGATCTATTCCGCCCGGTGTTCACATTGTCAGGCGCTGAGAAGGACGGTGGCGACACGGACATCACTCTGGACGGACCATTCACCGTGGAAACATGGATCAAGTTGGCCCCAGGAATTTCCAATGCAGACGGTATCCTTGGTGGACCGGGGAAATTCGATTTTAATTTCTACGGAGAGCAAGCCCGGCTCTGGGTGAGTGGATTGAATGATGTCGTGGCGGCCAAGAAGAAGATCACGGCGGACATGTGGCAGCACGTGGCGATCACACGCGATGCCGAGGGAAAGTTCCGCATCTACCAAAATGGGGAATTGGACAATGCAGACTGCAAGCCCGACCAGACCAAGTATGAGCATCTGAAGTTGGGCCAAACGACTGCCAAGGGTGGCACGCAGGGATCGATGACGGAGTTCCGCGTCTGGAACGTTTGTCGCACGCCACAAGAAATCCGCGCCAACTTCGACCGCTCGCTCGCGCTGGGCAAGGCCCCTGGCCTCGTGCAGTCGTTCAGCGGCACCAACTGGCCGAAGCCAATCGGCAAAGCGCGCGTTGCTAAAACCACGGATTTCCCCACGCTGATGACGCCAGAACAAGCCCAAGCTATGGACGCAAAGTTCGCTAAATTTACCGCATTAGGTCAAGCCAAAGGCGACGCCACCAAAGGTAAACTCATGGCCGCCGTCTGTATGGGTTGCCACCAGATCAACGGTCAGGGAGGCCAGATCGGGCCGAACCTCAGCGGCATCGGAGCTATGGGTCTGGATGCTATTTTGCGAAATATCCTCACCCCGAACGCAGCCATGGAGGCCGGTTACCGCGTCTATCAAGTGGTGCTCAATGACGGTTCGGTCAAAGAAGGATTCCTCGCCCAACAAGAAGACCAAGCGATCATCCTCCGCGCCCCCGGAGCGGAGGATCAACGCATCGCCAAATCCACTATCCGCAAAGCCCAATACCTGAAACGCAGCCTGATGCCCGAAGGCCTCATCGACGCCTTCCCACCGGAAATGGTAACGGATCTGCTGACGTATTTGCAGAGCGTTAAGTAAGAAGTCCGGAAGCAAGGTGGTCCGCACAGTCCTCTGTGCGGCAGCGCCAAGCCTGCTTCTTGGGTGTTGGAGATCCGACTTCTTCAGCGCCTACCTACCCTGCTTATTCCAAGTTGCGTTCAAGAGGAGGTCTTATCGGAATCAAGCCGGAGGCTTGACAGAAATTAGCCGTGGTTGAGCGATAGCGATACCCCCGGTTAGAGGCCCATAAGAATCGCATCCCGGCAGGGATGCTAGATCAGCAATATGAGAAGAAATGGCTTGGCACGATCCGATTCTGGCATCCCTGCTGGGATGCGGCCACCTCGTCGGGATACCGGGGGTATCGCTATCGCTCAACCCCCGGCTAATTTCTGAGATCCCTCCGGGATCAC
>JANOAV010000129.1:0-37566 GCA_031411295.1 Verrucomicrobiales bacterium
GAGCTGTCCCCGCACCCTGCGCCAACCCGTCAAAGCCTGGCCCAAAACCAAAATCCCCAGCTCCCAACCGCTCGTCAAAACCATCACCATCACCAATCCTTAAAGGCATTGGCTTAAAAGCGGAACTCCAGCGGATGTTGCTGATTCTTCACATGGAACCGTCAGATCCTCCCGTTAGTTCAAGGGTTTCCCACTCTGGAAATCATTCGTCAGCCGCAGGTCAGGATGCGTAAACTCTCTGAAGGCTTGGTGTTTTGGTCTTCTGCGTCTTTTTGTAGTAATTTTCACCCCCGAATCTAGGCTGATTGGTAAAAGATTGTTGGTAAAAGATGAGGCCGATCCCAACCCAATCTTTTACCAAAAATCTTTTACCAAATTCCCAACAAAATGGAGGTGCGCCATGCTGGGATCATGCTGCGGCGGGCTTGGCGTGATGCACCGCTTAAAAGCGGAACTCCAGCGGATGTTGCTGATTCTTCGCATGGAACCATCAGCCCCTCCCAGTAGTTCATGGGTTTTCCCCGCTCACAGAAGCGTTACTCCGGTTCCGGCCGGGTCGGATGGGAGTGCTTTTGCCCATGATAGCCGACTAGGAAAAAGATCGCGACCAACACGATGGATACGGTCAACGCTGACCAGAATTTACTCCAATCGGTGATCTGCTTAGAGGTGCATTGAGTAAACCACCAAGCGGAGATGAGGTAGCCACTGAGGTTGCCGATGCCTCCAGTCATCAGCAGCAGCAGGGCTTGCGCTTGGTTGCGCAACTGATGCGGCACGCGTTGTTCCACATAGATTTGCGTCGTCATGGTGAACAGGGTGAAGATCAATCCGTGTAGCGAAATCCCGGCCACAATGAAGGTGAAAAGGTTGCTGCTGAAGAAAGCGTAACGCAGGATACCGCAAGTCATCCCGGCCAGAATCAGCCATTTCAGCCGGAACCGCTTCATGATGGTGGCAATGCCTAACATGCTCACCACTTCCGCCACCTGCGCCAGCGAAAGCACCCCGGCGGGATGCTCCACTTTGAGCGAATCGAGGTGTTTTGAAGTATATAAATAAAAGGCCGCCAGCGGAATACTGAACAACGCTGTGGTGAGGAAGATCATGCAGTGATCCCGCTCCCGCAGCAGTTGCCAGGCGTCCCAGCCGAAGTAGTCGCGCAGGCGTTTGGGGGCGGCACTTTCGGGCGGACGAGTGCGGGGGAGCGTCAAACAAAACACCGACTCCATCAGAAAGAATCCTCCGGAAACCAGAAAACTGCTAGCCGAGCGATCCGCCTTCATCACGAAACTCACAAACGCAATGCCAACCATGAAACCAATCGTCGCCCAGACCCGCAGCGGGGCGAACTCGCGTTGGGGATCACTGAGATTCATCAGGCCGATCGAAGTCAGCAAGCCCCAGCCAGGGGAAGCCCAGAGAAAATAGGCCGCCATCACGATGAGGAAGGCCGGGTGACGCCAATGCTGACTCAGACAAAGGCTACCCGTGACCATGAGCACACCGGCTCCCAGCGTAACGATGCCAAGCAATGGTTCTGGCCCAAATTTACGATCCGCCAAGGAACCAAAAATCAGCGGGGAAATAAAAGCCGCCAGCGAAGCCATGATAAGCACCAGCGTCACGTGATCCCCCAGCCCATAAGCCGCCATTACTGTGGGCAGCGGCACCACATAAGCTCCCAGCGCAAAGGCATGCAGAAACATCAGCACGCTGATTTGCAGTTTGGAGGCACGGGGCATGGGGGAAATGGTGGTGGGTAAGAAATGGAGGAAGCGCCATCTTGCGAGCATCGTGCAGAATTGCAACTGCCGGACACACCGCTTCATCAAGCCCCCCCACCCCCGAAAAGCCCGCGCTGGTCTCCCGCCAACGACGGATTTGTTGATCCGATGTCTCGTGCTTTTGCGAGGAAGTGATCAATCACTGGCGGGATGCCCCATCCAAAAGCAGAGCTTTTACCGCGCACTAAGCACTTCCAGCGCCTGCAGACTGGCGGCATTGCGGCTTTCGACGCCCATTTTCTGGAAGCAGGTGCCGAGGTGTTGTTTGGCGGTTTTCTCGCTCATGCCGAGGATGGTCGCCACGTCCCCATTGCTCTTGCCCTGGGCAACCCAGAGGAGGACTTCGGCTTCGCGTGGGGTGAGACCAAAGGCTCGTTGCAGGGGTTCGTGGGAGGTAAAGTCGGGTTTGAAACCCGAACTGTCATCCAGGCGTTGTTGCAGCGCTTGAGCCCGCGCGAGACGGGTCTCGATGGCGATGAGGAGTTCGTCCCGGACCACGGGTTTGGTGAGGTAGTCATCCGCTCCAAAATTCATGCCGATGCGCACGTCGCCCCGATCACTCTTGGCGGTTAGAAAGATAAACGGGATGTTAGAGAAGGAGGAATCCTCGCGCAGCGTTTGCACTACGGCATACCCATCCAATTCAGGCATCATGACATCACAGAGGATGAGATCCGGCCGCTCCTTGCGGGCGACATCAATGCCCACCCGCCCATTTTCGGCTACACAGGTCGCATAGCCTTCCATTTCAAGCATGAGTGCCACATTGCGACGCATGGGTGCTTGGTCTTCGATGATGAGGATTTTCTTTTTAGCCATGACGCACGATGCCTCGTTTTTCAAAATTGTCCATCCGACGATGGTCGGATGTGGCTATCCGACTAAAGTCGGATGTCGGGCGGAAAAATAGGTGATAGATTGCAGACATGTCCCCTCCCCAAGTTCATCTAATCCGCAAATCGTTCGCAGAACTCCAGCGCCACCAGCATGTGTCCGCGTTGGTGTTTTACCGAAGATTATTTGAGCTGGATCCGACTTTGCGACCTCTTTTCAAAGGGGACATTGAGGAGCAGGCCCGTAAACTTCTGGATATGCTGGCGGCCCTGATTTCCCTGCTGGAAAGCCCCCTCGGCTTGGAGTTGGAGCTGCGAGAAATGGGTCTTCGTCATGCCAGTTACGGGGTCAAGGATGTCCACTATGCGACCGTGGGACAAGCCTTGCTGGACATGCTGACGGAAACGTTGACCAAAGATTTTACCCCCGAAGTGCGGGAAGCTTGGACAGCTCTCTATGGCGCGGTGGCGACCACCATGAAAGCAGGAGCTAACCAATCCACAACAGCAGGCTAACCTTGGCGAAACCAGCCCCTACACGCATCATCTCAGGTGCGATCAGCCCTGCGTATGGCGTTAGCTTTGGTTGGTTTCATCCGACAATTGATGCGATGGAATCAGCCAGACGCAAGGCCCATGCCAATGGGTCGTCTGAGGACTTTCTGTGACCAGCAAAATGGCGCTGCCGTATAACTCCAGTTTCGCGAGGTTAAATATATCTTGTCAATTTGGAAAGGGCGGGTATAATCGGCATTAGATGGTTGCTGTGGTTAACTATGAACCACGCACTATCAATCTTTAGCCTGTGCTTGGCCTGTAGCTTACAAGGCGTTGTATAGTCTGTATCGCTTGTCCCCCCGTTGGATTTTTCTGATCGTGATTACAAACCGCGCTCCAGCCCATACGGCTGTCGCACAAGCTACAAAATATATGCAATATAAAATATCTTCGGGATTCGCAGCCTTGTTACTTACCTTAGTTGCAGTCGGCTGCAAAGATGATGTGGATGCACGGGTCAAGGAGGCGCTGGCAGCCAAAGCCAAAGAAGAAGCGCAGCAGAAATTGATGAGTGATGTCACTCAACTGAGAGCCGAGGCCGAGGCCAGAGCCAAAAAGGATGCTGCAGAAAAGCTCGAGACGGAAGCCAACAGCAAGGCGCAAGCGGCGGTTGCAGCGCAGAAGGAAAAGAGTGATAAAGCTCGAACCGAGGCTGAACTAAAGGAAAAGAACGCCGCGGCCTTGGAGGCTGAGGCAAAAAAGAAACTGGCTGAGGCGGAAGCAAATCGGAATGACTTGGAGGCTCGTAAAATCGCGGATAAGGCTCGGGCTGACGCTGACTTTGCCAGGAGAATCGCCATCGCTGGGGAGGAGGAGAACCTTCGCTTAAGACGGGAACTCTTATTGCTGGAGCAAAGATTGGCCAGCGGTGGGGTTCCTTCCTCCCCCATCATTCCTTCCCCCCCCATCATCAATCCTGCCCTGCTTCCAGTGCCCGGAAGCCCGCTCCCTCCGGGTAGCAGATTAATTCCCAAGGGCCCCGCAGGCACTGGGGGGTGGGTGAGAGCCGCAAACTCGGGAGCAAAGCTATTTATTCGCGGGGACTCAATTCCAGGGGACACGGTCTTCCAGATTAAGGACGCTCCGAAACTTCCAGTCGCAGCTGGTCCAGTGCCATTTTGTGCTGTGGAATGTTTGCCCAGTCCGTTCAACTTCATTGCTCCGGGGACGGCCAGGGTCGTTATTCCGCTGCCCCAATTCACCACCCCAGGTTCATTGATCAAAGTATATCGATTTGATTCCGACCGGAACGAATATGTGGCTTGGAATCCGATGAAATTTGCCAGAGTCAAAAGCACGCCGCCCGATCGGGGGTTGGTGGCGGAAGCGGAAATAGAACATTTTACAATTATTGGACTTTGTTATGAAGGGACTCCACCACCGAACTCCCCAGGCGAGCCAGCGCCCGCACCATCCGGGAAACCAGCGGGCACCCTGCCCAGCGAGGCTCCTCCAGCGCCTCTGAATTTAGACACCCCAGCAGATGCCCCGCGTGATGCCGCTCCCCTGCCGCTGGATCCCAAGATGCCAGATGAAGCGCCCGCTCCGCTGACACCGGTCCCAGCCGAGGAGCCACCGCCAGCACCGCTGGATCCCGAGAACCCGGACCGCCCGACCAGAAGGCCGCTCCCTGCGGTTGCTCCGCAGCCGCAAATTCAAGAGTAGCAGGCGGCAAAGCAATGCCCGCAGATTGAGCCCCGGCATGGCGCGGCTCGACCAGCCCGCACAAAGTCATGCGAACGGGGGTAATCGCGATTAACTAACTAATTGCCACGCTTGAAGCCTACTTCCTGGGATTTGCTGGTATCAATTTGGCCGTCATCACCCACGGCATAGAGCTTCACAGTGAGATGGTCGTTGTCTACCTTGATGTATTCCACCGCCATCTTCCGTTCTTTGCCTTCGGCATCCGTATGTTTGGTGGTGAGCAAGGGATGATCGTTAAGCTCGCTCCATTCCCCCATGGTCATTCCGCCTTGATTATCGGCTCCGCCGTAGATGACTTTGTCCGTCCCTGGCTTAACCAGAATGTAGCCCTCGGTCTCGCGCTCCCCCATCTTGAACGACACGGCCAAAGCATGTTTATCCAGTTTCCACGTATAGCTGAAACTAACGTTGCCATCCTCACTGACCCATTTGCCAACCATCCAGTCCAAGCCCGCCGCAGTGGTCATTTCCCCCAGCGACTCAGCTCGCAAAGTGGTTGACAGGGGAGTGAGGGTGAACAGGGCGAGAATGAGGGTGATGATTTTCATGGTATGGATGAGGGTAGAGTAAATGGTGGGTTGGTGGCAATCTTTTCCGTGCGCTTTCCGCAAATTTTATGGCAACAGCAGGGCTGCGTTCCTGACCGTCTCGTTTTCGTGGACAATTTTATAGAGCGCCTGGGCCATGCCCTTGGGGTTAGGGTGTTGCCAAATGTTGCGCCCTAACGCGATACCGGCCGCTCCGCAATCCATGGCGTCGCGCACCATTTGCAGCACTCCCAGTGCATCCGCCGTAACCGCACCGCCCAAGACGATAACGGGAACATAACATTCCGCCACAATGCTGCGGAACGCTTCTTTGTCACCCGGATAGGCTGTCTTTACCACATCAGAGCCCAATTCGGCGGCCAGGCGCACGGCAAAACGAATGTTCTCCGGCGTGTAGGCATCGCCTCGACCCAAGCCGTAGGGCAGAGTTTCGATGATGGCAGGTAATTCAATTTCATGGGCGTCGGCAATCAGTGCCGCCGTATTGGCGATGATCTGCGCTTCATTCACGTGGCCGGGGAAAAGCATGTTCATCACGGCGGTGGCTCCGGCATTCAGGGCACTGTCCACGTTGAAAATCTGGTAGGCTCCGCTGGGCTTGAACTCCCCCTCCTTCTTGATGAACGTATTCCCGCAGTCCGTCCGCAGGCAGATACCCTTGTCTTCGAGTTCTGCCTCGGCAGCCAGGGCCAAGCCATAATTTAAGATGAAGCCATCAGCAAAATCCCGCAACTCAGCGATCACATCCTTGCCATTGCCCAACCCGGGCACTGGCACCAGAGTGCCATGGTCCATCGGGATGATCATGGTTTTACCATCTTCTTGAAAAAACGATTCTAAACAGGTTTCTTTAGTCATAAGTGTGGTCCATCATTGGACGCAAAATCCCGCTCCCGCCAGCACAATTTCAATTTCCCACCGTCTTCCCACTCTCTTTCCGCCCGCATGGAACTCATCCCCGCCGACTACTTCCGCCACCTCACTCCTGCAGAGATCTTTCCTGAATCCGCCACCGCGCTCGAAGTAGATCTCGGCTGCGGTGATGGCACCTTCCTCATGGAAATGGCCGCCCATTATCCGGATCGACAGTTCCTGGGCGTGGAGCGTTTACTGGGACGGGTGCAGAAAATCGTCCGTAAATCCACCCGCCGCCAACTCACCAATCTCCGTGTCCTCCGCATGGAAAGCTCCTACGCCCTGGGCTGGCTGCTTCCGAACGGCTCCGCCCAACGCATCCACCTGCTCTTTCCCGACCCCTGGCCCAAGAAACGGCACGCCGCCAATCGGTTCGTATCCGAGGAAAACATCCCGCTCATCCACCAAGCGCTGCGCCCAGGAGGCGAGTTTCTTTTCAAGACGGACCACGAACCCTACTATGTGGAAGCAACCGAGCGCCTTGATGCCAGCCCGCTCCTGGAGCGCCTTCCCTGGATTCCTGATGCTGAATTCTATCCCCAAACCGACTTCGAAACTCACTGGCTCAAGGAAGGAAAATCGATCTTCAGCGCCCGGTATCGCAGAGTAGCTTGACGCGGACGTTAATCCTGCGCTTGAAGCCAGGGGAATCCGCTGCCAGTGGTGCGGATGCACAAGCTCAATCTCAAGGACATCCCGGTAGAACACCGCGTCTCTCCCCAAGGGCGCTTCGAACTCCAGCGGCAACATATCTCCCTCGCGCTCGGCGGAACCAAGGACATTGGCTCGTGGGGCGGCGGGCATCCCTTCGACGTGGAATTGACCCATCTCCCGCCGGGAAAACGTAATTTCCCCATGCACTCCCACGCTGCGCAAACCGAGTTCTACATCATTCTTTCCGGCACCGGACTGCTGCATCACGATCAGGGCGAACCCCAACCGCTTTGTGCTGGAGACCATCTGATCTGCCACCCGGGCGATGCGCACCAGATCGAGAACAATGGGGATGCCACCTTAACTTACTACGTCATCACCGACCACCACCCCGCTGACGTGGGCACCTACACCCGCACCGGTAAACGCTGGCTGCACCCCGAACGCCGCGTGGTGAGCGTGACCGACGTGGGGTATTATGCCGACGAAGAATGAGCCGGGGCACAGGGTTGGCTGGCATTCATGCTCCTGAGGAACGAGGCCGCTGCGCGCAGCCTTGACCGGCATAACATTAATTGATATTCCGCCTATAATGTCCTCAACAGCATTTATAGGAGAAAATTTTTGCACTTGCATATGCGCATTCGCTCATATAGTTGTGTTTAAACCTAAAGCCCCCACCCTATGAATCAACATCTTCTCATCCTCGGAGCTGGCACCGCCGGCACTATGATGGCCAATCATTTGCGCAAGCGTCTGCCCACCGCCGATTGGAGCATCACGGTGGTGGATCGGGCGGATCAGCACTTGTATCAGCCGGGACTTCTGTTCCTGCCGTTTGGCATCTATCAGGAAAGTGACATCGTCCGCCCAACGCGGAAGTTTCTGCCGGCGGGGGTCGAGTTTATCCAGCAGGAAGTGGACACCATCACCCCCACAGAGCATGCGGTGAAATTAAAGGATGGCCGGGTGCTGACGTATAATTTGCTCATCGTTGCCACTGGCTGCCGCACCGCACCGGAAGAAACGCCCGGGATGCTGGGCCCCAAGTGGCGGGACAATGTGCATGATTTCTACACCTTCGACGGAGCCAAGGCGCTACGCGATAAGTTGGCCAACTGGCCGGGCGGGCGGCTGGTGATCCACATTAACGAAATGCCGATCAAGTGTCCGGTGGCTCCGCTGGAATTTGCTTTTCTAGCCGATACCTTTTTCCGAGAGAAAGGAATCCGGGACAAGGTCACGATTACCTATGTGACGCCACTCACGGGTGCCTTCACCAAGCCCAAGGCTTCCCAGAAGCTGGGGCACTTGCTGGCGGACAAGGGGATCGAGTTGGTGTGCGAGTTCGTGGCCGAGCAAGTGGATCAAGCCAACAACAAGCTAGTGTGCTTCGACGGACGGGAGGTGCCCTATGATCTGCTGGTAACCGTGCCCACAAATATGGGCGATGCGGCGGTGCAACGGTCCGGCTTGGGGGATGATCTGAATTACATCCCCACCCACAAGCACACGCTGCAATCGTTGTCGCACCCGGATGTCTTCGTGCTGGGAGATGCCACCAATGTTCCGGCCTCCAAGGCTGGTTCCGTGGCTCACTTCGAATCGGAAACGCTGGCGGATAATGTGTTGCGACATATTGCCGGTGAACCTCTGAAAGAGGAATTCGACGGGCACTCCAATTGCTTCATCGAGTCTGGCAACGGCAAGGCACTGTTGATCGACTTCAATTACGAATTCGAACCTCATGAAGGAAACTTTCCATTCTCGTTCGGGCCGCTGAAACTGCTGGAAGAAAGCCGCATCAACCACTGGGGGAAACTGGCTTTCCGCCATGTGTATTGGAACATGCTCTTGCGCGCACGGCCGTTGCCGGGCATCAGTCGGCAGAAACCGCGCCCCGCCAAGGTTTAGCAATTTCATTATCAACCCTCCTCCCAAAAAACACCATGACTCAAACTATCGCAGGAATCGAAGTGGACGTGAACGCCGAAGGCTATCTCACGGATATGAACCAATGGAATGAACAAATCGCGGCGGCCATTGCGGTCGCTGAAGGCATTGGCGAGCTTACCCCCGCCCACCACAAAGTGCTCAACTATCTGCGCCAGCAACAAGCCGCAGGCGGATCCTTAACGATTCGCAGCATGGGCAAAAGTGGCGTGGTCACCACCAAGGAACTCTACGATCTGTTCCCCGGCGGACCACTCAAGAAATCCTCCAAAATTGCCGGCATCCCCAAACCGGTCGGCTGCATTTAACTCCAAACCGCCCCCATTGTATGAACGACTCCCAACCCGTAAAAAAAATCTCCATCATTGTTAGCAAAGGTTCCCTTGATGGCATCTATCCCGCTTTAATCATGGCCAACGGAGCCCGCATGGAAGGCATTGAGGCCTCCTTGTTCTTCACCTTCTTCGGCCTCAATGGACTGGTGAAGAAGACGATGGATTCCTGTAAAGTGGCCACCGTGGGAAATGCCGCCATGAACATGGCGATGCCCATGCTGGGGCTGCCGATGACGCTTCCCTTCCCCACGTGGATGGGGGCCATTCCTGGCGTGAGCGCCTTCGCCACTGGGCTCATGAACAAGGAAATGGAGAAGCTCGACATCCCGCCAATCCGCGAATTCCTCGAACTCATCTCCGATTCCGGCGGCAAAATTTTCGCCTGCAAGCTGGCCATGGACATGTTCAAACTGAAACGTGAGGATCTCTTCGAACGCGTGGACGATGTTCTAACCGTAGGCCAGTTCTACGAAGAGTCCGCCGGAGCGGGCACGCATATTCTGTTTACCTGAACGCCTCTGTTGCAGCACGCACGGAGGACCGACCGGACCGCCTTGGACTTGCTTCAGTCGGTCTCAGCAGCCCCTTGGCAGAAGAGAAATTTGCGGCCACCGGCATGAATCACATCACCATCGCACAGGCTGGCTTGGCGAATGGGGTTGGTGTTCTCGTTGACGTAGGTTCCATTCGTGGAGTTGAGATCCTGCAGGAGATAGCCCTCCGCCGTGGCCAGGATGCGGAAGTGCTGACCACTGAGTTTGGTGCGCAGGTCCGCCACCGACCAGTCGGATTGAGCGCTGCGTCCGACGGTTAGTCCATGCTGGATGATTTTAAATTCCGGGCTGCCGACCGCTTCACCACTCGCGGGCAGGGCCAGCAGAAATGCCGTGGCGGGCGTGCTGGTAAGACCGGAGAGCGCACGCCGGCTTTCGGTGAGCCGATGGAAAAAGGCTGAACTCTCCACGGGGCGCTCAAAGACCGTAGCCGTGGTGCGGCTGAGCATGGCTTCCAGTTCTGGTTCACTGGGCCCAGCGGCGGGAGGGGGAGGAGCGGAACGACGGAGGCGCATAAGAGGTGTTTTCGTTAGCTTTCGCGAGGGTCTTTGCCGGAGGCCAGATCGGACACAATGCTGGCCAACTTGGCTTTGATGGCTTTCACCTCCTGATCGACGTGATTGGCACTCATTTGGTAATGCTGCATGATCATTTCCTTGGTTAGCGCTGAGACACCGTGGGGAGCACGGAGTTCGTGCAGCGCCCGCACTTCTTTCTGGTAGGCCTGCGGCAGCAAATGAAGCTTTTGCGGTAATACGGCAAATACGTGGGGCTGCTTGAGGGCCAGGAAAATGACTAACTTCCGCGGATGACTGCGCTTGGTGCAATCCGGCAGCAACCGAATGGCTTCCTCCAGCAAGGCCATGGCATAGTTGTGCTGGCTCTTGGCTTCGAGCTTAAGATCTGGGGTGGGCTCCGGATCCACGAGCTGCAAGTGACGCTGAGCAGCCTTCGATTCCCCATCGCCTGCCAATTCGGTGAAAGTAATGTCCCGCCGTTTCCGCTGATGTTTCCAAACCTTGCGCTTCACCACCATGAAGAGCCACTGCCTGAAACCACCCAGCGGGGCTGCTCCACGGGGTTTCTTGCGATCAGCCTCTGGATTGGCAATGAACACGCGCTGCGTGGCATCATAGTTAAATTGATGACTAATCTTGCTGAAGTCGATCATTACTTCCTGCAGCACATCCGTGGCAGAACTTTCGTCCAGCCCCATACGCCGAGCTACGCCAAGGATGACCCCCTGGTAGATTTGGTAAAACTGGTGCCAGGCATCCGTTTGATTCGACGCCAATTGACTCAACAACGTAATGCTGGTCTGGAGATGGTCTGGTTCATTGCGGGATGGTAGTTGGTTGCCTTCCATGCTCTTATTTAGCCACAATGCCGCAAATGGGAAATGATTTTTAAGCCCCCTAGATTCGGCAGAGCGTTTCGAGGATGGCCGGGGCCGGAGGAAATGACATGTAGCATGCATCATGGGGGAAGCTCGCAAACGATGCGGAAGCCTTCATCGCTATAGCGGGTGGTGTCGGCCCCGGGAAGCCGCAAGGTAACCGTCAGCAACCCTTGACGCCAGCACTGCCAGGAGCCCCCCCGACAGAAGCGCTTGGGGTGTCCGTCGCCATCCAATTCATCATTGAAGCTGGGATTACTTTCCAAGATCTCCTTGGTATTTAGGTTATTTTTATACGGCTCCTCGCAAAACTCCCAGACGTTGCCACCCAGATCAAAGATGCCATATTTATTATCCAGATAGCTCCCCACCACGGCGGTGCGGGCGGCTCCATCGTCCCCCGCGTAGGCGGTTTTCCATGGGTTCTTGGGGTTATCCGGCAGACTATCCTTAAACTCCTCTCCGACGAAATTCCCCACACTGGCGGTGGGTGGCCAATTCTGCCCCCAGGCATAAGGGCCCGGACCCACGGCCTGGGTCCATTCCTGATCGGTGGGAAGACGATACTTCAACCCTTCCTGTTTGCTGAGCCAGGCACAGAAATCCTTGGCTTCTTTGTAGGAAACGCAGACAACGGGATGATCCGGCGTCTGGGCGAAGCCGGGCTGTTCCCAAGTGGCGCTAACTTGTTCCCAACTGACTTTATAACCTTCGGCCGCCGTGCCATTCACTTTCATCACGATGATGCCGCCCCGCTGAGTGTAAGGAGCGGCATCCGCGTAACGCTTGAAATCTTTGACTCGTGTCTCCGTGCGGCACATGAGAATTTTAGTGCCTGGGATCGGCACCAGTTCCTGACCAAGGGAATTAACAAAGGGTTCCTGCAACGAGGCTCGTTTGACCGTGGCGAGGTTTGGTCTGACTGGAGTGGTGGACGTGGGCAGGACGCAGACAATGCGGAATCCGAGGTGCGACGATTTCCTTTCCGCGGGTTCGTAATCACGAAAGGAGGAAGCGAGCGATTTTTGAAGATAGGAGAACCAAGACCCTCCACGCACGATCTGGTTGGGGGTGCCATCTTCATTTTGCTCTGTCTTAAGATAGGGGTTAGTGGCTAAACTCTCCGGGGCATTGAGCGATGCCCGATAGACGTCCTGACACCATTCCAAAACATTGCCAGACAGGTCGTAGAAGCCCCGTCGATTGGCAGGATACGTGGCCACCGCAGCGGTATAAATGGCTCCGTCATCCAGTTCATGTCCCAGTTTCCATCCCTTCCCAGGCAGGGTAGCGATAAATTCTGGCCCGCCATAATTAGCCATCGGTTTAGGCTCCGGCCAGACGCTGCCCCAAGGATAGCGGCCCACGCCAGCCGCATTGCTCCATTCCTCATCGGAGGGAAGTCGGTAGGTCAGTCCCTCTTCCTTGCCCAGCCAGGCACAAAACTCCTTGGCTTCCGCCAAGGAGACGCCCACCACGGGATGAGTCTCCGATTGCGTAAACCCGGGAGCCTCCCAGGAAGCCTTTGGATCAAGTTCAAACGTGGCGGTGTAACCATCCTTTTCCTTGTTCTTCACCTTGAGGACATGGATCCCGTCAAGCTGGTGATACTTGGTGGCAGTGGCGTATTTTCGAAAATCCTGCACCCGGGTCTCGGTGCGCGCCATGAGGACGTTGGAGCCAGGCACAGGGATCATTTCCAAGCCCAAGGAATTCACATAAGGTCGCGCCTGGGTGGCTAATTCGGGCTTTGGCGGGGCCGGCTTGACTGGAGTTGCCTTGGGTATTTCCTTCGGGACTTCTTTCGGTGGAACCACTGGCTCGGTGGTAGCAGGGAGGCTGGCAAGCGCGCCTGAGTTATGCTCCTCTACCGCCGGGCTGGATTGCCAGAACACCAGGATGCCACCTCCGATGAGCAGAAAAATGGAAAGGAGCAGAGCAATGATGGCGCCCCGTTTTTTCGGCTGCGGGGGCAACGGTGGCGGGCCGGAAATGTTTGTCCGCGTGGCTGGACCAGGGCTAACGTTGCGGGTCCGAGCAGCACCGGAGCCAGGATAGTTAGTGGTCGTGGGCGCGCTGGGATTAGTCAATTCTTGGGCCCACGCATCGGCTGATTGCCAGCGGGCCGATGCTCTATTCTGCATCGCTTTGTCAATGCTGGCCAGAAACGCCGGGGAGAATCGTGGGAGCGACTGCGCACAGAGCGGAACCAAGGGATCTTGCTCAATCCGGTCGGCGGCATCCGGTGGTTGTTTCCCTGTGATGGCGCGATACAACACTGCCCCCAGTGAGTAAATGTCCGTCCACGGGCCTTGTCGGCTGCTGGTGGTGTATTGCTCAAAAGGCGCATACCCTGGCGTTAGGATGGCGGTCATGCTCTGCGTGCGCTCGCCCGTGCTCATGCGGGCGTTTCCAAAATCGATCAGGATCGGATGTTCCTCCCGATTCATCAAGATGTTCTGCGGCTTAAGGTCACGATGCAGATATCCGTTAGCGTGCACCTTGCTCAGCGCGCCAAGTAACTCGATGGCAATCAAGCGGAGTTTAGCTTCGGATACTGCTCCTCCATGGCGCGCCAACCATTGCTGGAAATCTCCCCCCTCGACGTAACCAGTCACGAGGTAAGCCGTAGCATTTTCCTGCAGGATCTCATATACGGGCAGGATGCTGGGGTGGTGCAGCGAGGCCAGCGTTCGCCCCTCCTCGAGGAAACGCTGCCGTGCCCACTCCAGATTCGTTTGATCAGAAAAACTCTTGGCCACCACGGTCTTGGTCCCGGCTTCCCGCACCGCAAAATCCATCGGCAACAATTCCTTAATGGCGATCAGGCGATGCAGTTTCAGATCCTTCGCCAAATACGTCAGCCCAAATCCACCATGCCCCAGCAGGGATTGGATTTGATAGTGACCCAGGTAGGTTCCTGGTGGCAGGGCATACTGATGGTCAGGCATGGCAGAGAAAGTGGCTAGGATTGATCGCGTGGCGTAGTAACCGTTTCGCGAATGAGGCGAATATTCTTGGCGATACTGACAAAGACCGTGGCGGCCTCCGCCAACCAATAGAAAATACCCAGCATGAAGAACGCCGTTAACACCGAACTAATCAGGAAGATAACACTGGCAACAAAAGAACTGTCCGCCGAGCGGGCAAAGACCATGCCGAAAGCTTGCACGAACCCCGTGAGTGGCGCCTCGCTGATCACTGCCCGCGCCAGATAGTTCTCCCCGGCAAGGAGCATAAACAAGCTGCCGCCAACGCCAACTGACACCAGGATGGCCGCATAGACTTCTCCTAGCATCCTGAGAAAAATCCCCAGAATCGGCAACATGGTAAACTCTGAGGGAACGAGGTGCGCAATTTCCCGGGCCCGAATCAGCATGATGTGAACCACCATATAGACCCCAATGGGAAAGAGTAATTGGAAGAGAATTCCTCCCAACACGCCGAAACCACTAAGATCTCCCAAGATGCGCCAAGTTTGCACCCACGCCATCAAACTGCCCAAGGCGTAGAGCCCCGCCGCAATGCGAATTCCCAGGGCCGCCAATCGATTGAAAAGGCGCCCGCTCGACAGATGCGCCAGGACCGGACGCATGAAGAGCAATTTGGCAGCCGCTGCGGAGTTAATCTGAATGGCGGGCGGGACGGCGGCTCGCACCCGCTCCGACGGCGTGCCCGCGCTCTGCGGGATTTCCGTAGCGGGACGTCCGCTGAGGAGCGGAGCCAACGGAGATTGGTCCAGCGGCTGCCATTGGACCATCCCAGGCCCCCAGACCCGGGACTGTCCATTAATGGTGCCATTCTGAATCAGATCCTTCATGGCGGCCTCATCCACTGGACCCAAGGTGTCACGTTTGATAGCATAATACCACATAAGAAAAGTTGTTTGGTTGAATTAAAGAAAATTAGAAAAGGTGATATCGGCTCTGGATGATGGAATACAAATAGAGCCCGAAGAAACCCAGCATGATCAGAATGCAGAGCACGCCAATCAGTCGCCAGAAGCGATGCTGCCGCACCCAGGCCTGCTCCAAATCCGTCATGACGCCAGTGCGGTATGCCCTGGCCAGCGCGCTGGAGTAGCCCAAAAGCATTCCCGCTGGCAGCAGGAGTAACACCAGCAGCACTCCGCCCATAAAAGTCAGGGGGCCATACGCGATGGAGGTCCGATCCTTCATCGCAATGAACACCGCCGCCATGATGAGCAGATAAATCGTCACCAGCAGAATACTACTCCAAAGTGTTCCCCGCCGCATTTTGCGCAGGTAACTCCTCACCACCTTCGGCACCATGGCGGGCGGATGGATGACTTCAGCGGTAGGATAGGAAAAGTTTTCAGACATGGCGGATTTAGGACAGGAGAGAAATAGAGGTGGTGATGAGCAGGATTAGCGCCACCAGCAGCAGCACGGCCGTGGTCAAATCCCAGAGCCTGCGATGATGCGCCAAGTGCAGGATTAGGGCGTCCTCCGCATCTGTTAACAGCACGCTTTGGATCGAGCCAAAGAGCTTGATCAGCCGCACTCCTCCAGTTAGGGTGGCCGCACCCAGGCCGAGGAACAATGCAAGCATGGCGCAGTCGCGAAACGTTAGGGAGTTCCATTCCAGAATCAACTGCGTGAGCCCGGTCAACATAAACATCAGGCTGAGCAGGATCAGCACCACCGCCACAAACATATACCATCCTCCGGGGCGGCGGATCGCTGGATGCAGCGCGGAAGTTGCAAACTCAGCGTCAGCCCAGGGAGATTCGGCGGAGTCCAAGGCAATCGCTTCTGGCGGCGGCGGCAGCGTTGCTAGCAACTCATCCCCCTGGCTCGGAGGGGCTGGCTTTGGGGCGGATGCCACTGGCGGGGCAGCCGGACGACGCTGCCCCCATTTTGCCGCCCGGCTGCGAAAGTTAGTTACCACCGCCAAGGAGCGCGCGGCCACAAACTGCCGTGCGGCGTGCAGGGCTTCGCCCAATTTCTCGGTATCCACCACGGGACCAGCCGATCTGTCGTCGGGCAATGGAGGCGGCTCCGGCAGCGGTGGTGGCAACTGTGGGTTTACCCGATGGAGATCATCCAGCCACGCTTCGGCCGTCTGCCAACGGGCTTCGCGCTTGAACGCCATGGCGCGATCAATCCCCGCCAAAAAGTGTGCCGAGTATCCTGCGGGCCGCAGCACACCCAGCGGCACCAGCGGGTCGTCATCCAAGCGAGTGGCAGAATCGCATGGTTTGGAGCCTGAAATCAGATGATAGAGCACCGCTCCCAACGCATACAAATCCGTGTAGGGCCCCTGGCGACTTTGCGTGGAGTATTGTTCAATGGGCGAATATCCCACCGTGACGATGGCCGTGACGTTGCGCGTCTTTTCCTGCGAGGCTCCGCGAGCATTGCCAAAATCAATCAACACCGGCTGCACGCCCTCAGTTTCCATCAGGATGTTATGCGGTTTGATATCCCGATGCAACAGTCCCCGCGCGTGCACTTTCGACAACGATCGCAGCAGGGAATCGAGCATGACCCGCAGGGTGTTTTCCTGATCCAATTGGGAGTTCGCCCGCCACCAATCCAATAAATTTCCGCCCTCAACAAAGCCCGTCACCAGATAAGCCGTGCGATGTTGCTCGAAGATGTCGTAGATCTTCAGAATGCCGGGATCGTTCAGCGAGGCCAGATTGCGGCCTTCCTCCATGAATCGCTGCTGAGACCAGAGCAGGTTCTCCTTATCGTCCTGAGATTTGGCCACCACCGTAGATTGCCCCTGCTGCCGCATCGCAAAATCAATCGGCAGGAGTTCCTTAATCGCCACGGACCGATGCAGCTTCGTATCATCCGCCAGATACGTTAGTCCAAATCCACCATGGCCCAAGAGACGTTGAATGCGGTAACAGGCAAGCAACGTTCCAGCGGGCAGGGCATATTGGTGATCGGTCATGATTTAGTTAGTAAGGGCGAGTGAATTTGCAGTTTCTACTTACTTCCTGTCCCCTGGGTGCCGCCTGCTGAAAGTAGATGCTGCGTTTTCTCAAACTTTGTTGCAGCCAGTTGACTGCGTGCTAGGGCACATACCGCCGCAGATCCCACCAAGGCAACCTTCTTGGACCAGGCTGGGGCCGCATCAGTTCGTCATCGTTTCTTGGATCTACTTGCGGCCGCATCGGCCCCAGATGAGGGTCGTTTGGCTGTGGCTGGTGACTCGGTGCGTTTGGGGGATTTTTTTTTTCTTGTCCCAAGTCCTGACCGCCAGGATTCATCCGCGGAGGAACGACTGTGGAGGCTGTCTCCTCCACTAGCACAAGTCGAAAACCACGATACTCCGCAGGATCAAGCTGATTAATTGGGTTCCGTGCATCGATCTTGAGGAATCGCGGTTGATTGGGTGTGAGTCGAGGAGGCTCGGACGATTTATAGCTGCCGCCCATGACATGGCAGTGGTTGGCCTCGTCCCCCAAGACGATTTCCTCAACATTGCCACACATATCCCGCAGGCCGAATGAGGTGGTGAAATCCTGCGTTGCAGACACCACGTTCAAACCACTATTGGCGATATTTCCAAAGTTTCCGGGACGCTTCGGATCGTTCCCCCAAATATAATTCAGCTTCTTTTCACCTCCCTGCGCAGCATGCAACCACTCCCGTATATTCGGCAGGCGATACCGCCACGACTTAGGGATGCGATCAGTGTCATGCTCTCGCTTCGTGAGTTCTCCAGCAAAGGCCTCCGCCTCACCGATGGTAATGAGGTTCTTTGGCATGTTCGCATTGGGCTCCTTCTCTTTCGTGTTATAGAAATACTGATTGTTAGTCGTCTCCGTCTCCGCGAACAACAACTTCTTCCCGGGATAGTTCACGGGGAAAAATTTCATATTCAAGCCATTAACGAATGGTCGGTCCGCAGCAGCCGAGTCCGGAGTGATGACGGCGGTGGTGGTCTGCTCAGGAGGGGTTGGCGTGCCGGTTGGCGGGTTGGCAACGATTGCGTTCACCGCACCATCTGGCGCTGGGTCCGTCTTGTGCGGTGGCTCCTTCGTGGGGGAGGTCGGATTTGCTTCCTGGGCATGCTTGTCCTTTGGCGAGACTGCCTTTTTTGGTGGCACAGGGACTACTTTGTCCTGTTCGATCTCGACGAGCCTCGCATCTTGGATGGGATCCATCTTTGGCGGATCCGCTGGTGGCCTGCTGAGATAATACGCCAAACCAGCAGTGATCAGGAGCGCCAAACCAGCCAACATGATGAAGGCTGGCAGGAAACCAATGCGTTTCCCTCCGGGCGCTGGAGCTGCTAGGGCCGAAGCGGCTGCGGCATCACGCGAAGGATACGCCAGCACGGCAGCAGTGACGTTGTCCCCCTTGGGGCCATTTTGCTGAACGGCTCGCCTGATGGCTTGTTGCAGCGCGGCATTAAGCTGGTCAGGACGGGTGCTCAGCACGGTAGCCATGATTTCGATGGGAGTGCGTTCCCAGAATCCATCGGTGCACAGGAGGAACGCGTCCTGCTCCGTCACGGGACTGCTGCCGTAAGAGGGATCGCGATAGTCCTGCGTGCCTAACGATTGCAGCAGCCTTCCTTGGTCTGGGTGGGTGCCCATATCTTTTTCGGCCACCTCACCCTGGTCCACGAGGATTTGCACCACTGAATGATCCCTCGTGCGGCTTTGTAATTTTCCAGCCCGGAAACGGTAGAGTCGGCTGTCCCCTGAATGGATCCAATGCGCTTCGGTGCCGTTCACATAGAGCGCCACGATGGTGGCCGCAGGCGGACGCTTCTCACCTTCGGAAGACAAGTCCTTGATGCGGTCGTGGGCTACCTTGGCCAACCGCATGAGATCACCTTTGGGGTCTTGGAACACCCCGCCGCGCACGTTCCAAAGTTCCTCGGCGGATTTGATGACCAGCTTGGAGGCCTCGCCACCACTGCGACTGCCGCCCACGCCATCGCAGACGATGAGGAAATAGTTCCCAGTGGCCGGATTGAAAAATTTATCCGCCGCATCCTGTTGCTCGGAGCGAGCCCCGATATCGCTGCTGAGCGCGGAGGGACGCAACCAGTTGGCGGTGGGAAACGCTCCGGAAGCAGGCCGGCCCATGCGGGTCGAAGGGGTGCCGTTGGGGAAAGAGGACGAGTTCATGGCTTTATGATGGCTGGTGGGAAAGAAGGGGGAGGAGGAGAATTATTTGTGCAGCAGAATGACGAGAGCTGAGTTATCAATCTCGGGAAACACATCCACGACGGGAGTCTCACTCTGAATCGTCGTAATGGTGGCGGCAGAGACAGGTATGAGAATGACATGTTCGGGCGCGATCTTTAAAATTTCGTCCCTCGTTGTGGAGGTTTCATACATGCGGAAGGAGGTATCTTCCACATCCCGGTGCTGCCGCGTCTCGAAGAGCACGCGATCGCGATGGACGATGCGTTTGATGACATTGGCGTGGGTGTTGCTGGTGTCGGAAATAGGATTCCCGCGTTCATCCGTATGATCCTCTTTGGAAAACCGGCAACGATAGCCCGGTGCTTTGGCAGTGACAATCCGATGCGAAATATTGCGCTGCGTGGTGCTGGCAGCATGGATGGTCAGGATGCGGATCTCCATCCCCAGAGACCAAGTGCCCATTTTGTCCGTGCGCTCGTAAGTGAAGATCTGCTGAATTTCCGCCTCGTCCTCCTTTTTGTTATAATTCATTAAATTGCAGGCCAGACTTACAAACAGACTGGCGCGGAATTTTTCGTTATCCGCCTTCTCACTCTGCACTAAGGCCGCCCGGGAGAGCGTTTTATTGTCTCCCGGTTTGCCTGAATTATTAATCGTCACCGTGGGCGCATATTTGTCCGGGTTAGTTCCCTGATCCACTTCCAGCTCTTGCTCCGCAAAAGCGGTGAGAGCCTCCAACAATGGATTAGACGCAGTCGGGCTGACATTATTCGGAGGGTTGGGACTCGGTGCTGGCTCTGGCTCCTGAGGATCGTTGGCGGGATCAGCCGATTGCTGTCGACGCAGCCACTCGTCTTTGGCAGCACGGGAGCGCTCCATAATCGCAGCCACGGAATTGGGATCCGTCGCCTGCTCCTGGCTGGTCGGTTGATCCAACCAGAACACCACGCCCAAGGCGCTCAGACAGGCTAAGACGCAGAAGACCAGACCAATCACCGCCCACTTGGGAGCACCTGCCGTAGCTTGGGAGCCCGTGGTCGTTTTATTCGTGGACGAGGTTTGCCCGGTGCGGCCAGTCTTGGCCATCAGGGTCTGTCGCCACTGGCTGACACTCTGTGGCCGATGCTCTGGACGGAAGGCCATGGCCGCATCAATGCCCCTAAGGAATTCCTTGGAGTAATAGCGACCATGCGTTTGCGCCACCGCCACATAGGTATCAGTAGGGCTGCGATCAATGGCTTTCGGCGGCGGTTTGCCGGTGATGGCACGGACGAGCGTGGCCGCAGCGGAATAGATATCAGAAGCCGCGGTAATGGGAGTGTTCGTCTGATATTGCTCGAACGGGGAATAGCCGTCCGTGTAAGGTCGGATGGTCGTAAAGGTGGAAGCGGCCTTGTTATCCGGGCGGGCGGCACCAAAGTCCAACAGAATGACGCGCCCTCCGCTCGTTAGGTAAATGTTACTCGGCTTGATGTCTCGATGAAGGATCCCGTGGCGATGGATACACTCTAACCCATCCAAGACCTGTTGCATGATATGACGGAGTTGGGCCTCGGTGGGAGCACGCGGCAGCCGCTTCAGGAAATGATCCAACGGCTCGCCATCAACATAATCCATCACGATGTAGGCGGTCTGATTTGCTTCGAGCAGAGTATTGACGCGGACGATGTTATCATGCTGGAAGCTGGCAAGGATGCGCGCCTCCTCTTTGAATTTCTGCAAAGCCCATTGCCACAAGCGCTGGGTCTCGGCATCGCCATTGACTGGAATCACTTTGGTGCCACTGCGCTGCACAATACTCTCGGGGAACAATTCCTTGATCGCAACCCGCTTTCCAATCGTGGTATTCACTGCGAGATACGTAAACGCAAAGCCTCCTCGTCCCAACGGACGTTCCAAACGGTAACCCTGAAGAAGGGTGCCGTTGGGCAATGCGGGTTGGCTGGGGGCTGAGGACATGTTATTCTTTGTAAGGTCGCACGATCACCACGAAATTTCCGCGTTTTCCCTGCGGCAATTCCGAGACGCGATAAACGTAAAGGGTGCCACCACTGGCGGTGGTCGTCTGGATCTTATCCTTCGGCAGAAAGATCATGTCGGCATCCGCGTAGCCGGAAAACTGTGAACTGCGACTGCGCAGAGCTTGGAAGATGGATTCCTTGGCGTAAGTGCTAAAGGCACTCGAGCTGAATGACATCTTCAGCCCGGAACGGTTGCGCTCCAGCGCCTCCAGTTTGTAGATTTTCGGCTGGGTGCTGACGTTCTTGAGATGGGCAATGCGGGTGCACCAATCATGCGATTCCACCCCAGCCTTGCTCAGGCGACGGAAGAAGAAAAATTGCTTCGCGCGCACGGTATCTTGAGTGCTGTCATAGCTCCCTTTGACGAGTTCGACCCAATACGAAATGAATCCGCTATGGTCTTTGACAAACTTGGAATTATCCGTGGCCTCGTTCGCACAGTGGTCGCGCGCCCACATGGTCGTGCCCTCCACGATTACGGTCTCCGCATAATTGCTAGTATTAGCACCTTCGGCTACTTGGAGATCGTTCTCCAGCACGTCCGCCACCTTGTCCTCATATTTCCGTTTAATGCCTTCCCAGGGATCTTCCTTCACCTCGATCCGACGGGTCTCAGAAGCGGAGCCAAATTCGTTCTCCGCCAGCAGGGTGTATTGAATGGGCCCAGCCTTATCTGCGAGCGTGTAAACTGTCTTCTCACTCTCATAAGTCTGTTGATTGAGTTTGACGCTGGTGGTGTGCTTCACGGACCATTTTAGTTCGCCCTGCGCTCCGCCCAAGATGATACTGGAGGGCGCGGTGAAATAAGTAATCACCGGTGCCGCGCCCACCCGCAGGATAACCTCCTTGCTGTCCCATCCACCCTCATTTCTGGCGGTTAGCGTATAGGTGGTAGTGCTACTGGGGGCCTTGATCTCAACCCAGCCCCCGGTCACCACCCCCACGTTAGGAGAAATGGTAACCGTCTCCGCACGGGAGACGTCCCAACGAAATTTTACCGATGCGGCAGGTGCGACCGTAGTGTCATCTGCCGAAAATTGTGTAACCACCGGTGGGGCAGGCTTGGGCTTGGGAGTGGACGGCTCCGGTTTGATTTCCGGTTCTTTTGCTTGAGCTGGGGTGACCGCGGCCACCGCATTGACAGGCGTTCCCGTTCGCTTGGTCTCGCTGTTTCCCTGATGCACAATTTCATTCGACTTCGCAATGAGTGCCCACGCGATCAAACTGGCCGAGACGCCGATCAGTCCAGCGATGGCGGCCACCATGCTCCGAGTCGAAAAACGTTTGGGCTCAGGTGGCAGCGCAGGCGGACGCGACTCGTTTACTCCTGCATCCCAGACCCTTTCCTGCTGCGGCAACGGTGGCACCGTTCCGCTGAGAAGTTCACGCCAAGCGGCCACGCTGGGCGGACGATCCTTGGGGCGCAAGCCCAGACCTTTGTCGATAGCCGCCAGCAGGCTGGCGCTGTAGCGTCCGGGATATCGCGTCGTTAACGGAACCCATTCATCCTCCATGATTCGATCCGTGGCGATGGGAGGCCGCTGGCCTGAGAGCGCCCGCACCATCGTGGCGGCAGCACTGTAAATGTCAGAGGTGGGCCCTAATTTACCCGTGCTCTGATACTGCTCAAAGGGGGAATATCCCGGCACAATCAACTGGGTGATGGCAGTGGTTTTCTCCGAATGGTCCGGCCGGGCGGCACCAAAATCCAACAGAATAATGCGCCCATCATCGGTCACATAAATGTTTTCCGGCTTGATGTCCCGATGCACCAAATGCTGCTGGTGCACGGCCTGCAGGCCATCCATGATCTGCCCAAAAATCCGTCGCAGTTCCGCCTCCGGCGGGAAGGGCCCCAGCTGCTTCAGGTAACTTTCCAAGCTCTGCCCATCCAGGAATTCCATGACAATGTAGGCGGTGCCATTTGCTTCCAGCAAACGATGCACCTGCACAATGTTAGGATGCTTGAAATTTGCCAGCGTGCGCGCCTCCCGCTTGAAGGCGTCCAATGCCCACTCCCACAGATCCGCAGTCTCCTGACTCTGCGGCACCACCCGACCATTCATTCGCACCGCAATCCCATCAGGGAGCAACTCCTTAATCGCCACGTGCTTCAACAGCGATTGATCGAATGCCAGATAGGTTATGCCAAAGCCACCTTTGTTCCCCAGCATGTGCTCGATGCGATAGTTATCGAGCACATAGCCTGCGGGCAAAGCCATTTGGTGAGAGTTATTCATGACAGCGAATACGTGCTTTCATCAGCGGTTGAGCAGCCAAACCAGGAGGAAGATGACGAAGGTTAGTAAAAGAAATCCCCCGAGGGCGAGCACGAGGAAATTGGCCGAACCGGGGGCGGTTCGGGGTGAATTCACTGGCGGCGGCAGTGGGGGCGGGGGCGACGGCAAGGGCGGAGGCGGTTCCGGCAACGGCGGCGGACTGTATTGCGAACGCCCATTGGAAGGGGGCGCGGGAAGGCGCGTTTCCACTGGGGGCGCAGATCTCGTCGCTCGCGGCAGGGCCTGGCGCCATTCTTCGATCGTTTGGGGGCGCAAGTGCGACTGCGGCCGCAACGCCCAATCGATGGCTTGCAAAAACTGTGGAGAGTAGTGCCGACTATAGCGATCAACCAACGGGATGTATTTGTCATCCCCATCGGCCCGGTCTGGCGCTTCCGGTGGGGGTTCACCTGCGATGGCCCGATGCATGACCGCGGCCAGGGAATAGATATCGGTGTAGGGCCCCTGCTTCTTGGTGCTGCTGTATTGCTCAAAGGGAGCATACTTGGGAGTAAGGATCATGCTGATCGGCCGACTGCGACTACCGATCACCTGACGCGCCGCACCGAAGTCGATGAGCAGTGGCTCCCCCTTGGCGGTAACGAGAATGTTTTCCGGCTTGATATCCCGATGCAGAAAACCCTTGGCATGGACACACACCAAGCCGTCGAGCACCGGATGGAGCAGGCGCATCAGATCCTGCTCCGACGGGCTCTCCCCAGCCTGGCGTAGTTTCTTGAGATAGCGTTCGTAGTCACTGCCATCCTCGTAGGGCATGACCATGTAATTGGTGCCGTTGCCACCGAAGAAATCCAAAATCTTCACCACGTTAGGATGATTCACTTCATGCAGGATCGTCGCCTCCCGCATGAAGTCAGCGCGGCACTTTTCCAGGATGGCCTCATTTTCTGCCACCAGAGGAATGATGTGCATGGTCCGCGGAGCCCGGGTGGCGAAGTCCACCGGCAGCAATTCCTTGATCACGCAGGGCGCTTTAAACCGATGGGAGTAGGATTGATAAGTCACTCCAAACGCCCCTTGGCCCAAGGTTCGATTGATCTCATAGTGATCCAGCACCGCTCCGGGAGGGAGCGCCAGGGCCACATTGAGATCAGATGACATGGACATAAATGGAAGCGTGTGCAATGAACTTGAAGTTTAGAATCCTCTCCGAAGCTTGGCGGTAAGCTCCCCAAACTGAAGACTGTCGCCCTCACGAATGGGCATCTCTTGGAAAGGACCAGGCAGAGCGCGTTGATTGAGCTTGGTGCCATTGGAGGAATTGCGATCGGCCACGGTCAAGCCGCCGTTGCGATGCTCAAATTGCAGGTGCTGCCGGGAGACGCTATCATGCCTGACTGCCAACTGACTGAACTCGGCACTGCGCCCAATGACCACCCGCCCACGGCCATCGCGAAAGTCATTATCGGTCATGCGTAAAATTTGCCTGAAGCCACTGGGTCCGCTGATATCGAGTTCCCAAATGAGTCCGTGATCACTGCCGCCACCACTGCCGCCACGATGGGGCGCATCCACTAGATTCGTGGGATCATAGCCCCCACCCTGATGCGGCCTGGGGTCTGGCTTGTCCGCCCCCATTCGTCCCGCTACCGCCCGCACCAATTCCGTCACACTGGGCTGCACGTCATGGTGATTCCGCCGACTCATCAAGTAGAGGCTCAAGCCCAACGCAATGGCCGCCAGCGCACCAGCGATGGAGACGGTCACCATTTTCCACAACGGCATGCGATGCAGGTCGCCCGTGCTCATTTTCACGGTGGCATAACTCGCCTTGTTCGCTTCCAAAAGCGCGATCAATTCCTTGGACGAAATCGCCCAGTTGATTTTGTCAATGTCCGCCTGGTTTTGCTCACTGGTGGAAATCATACCCCGCCCCACCACGCCGACGACGTTTCCACCGTCGTCCACCAGCGGACCACCACTGTTGCCATGGCCAATGTTGAGATCATGATCGGCCACATACACCTGCGGCCAACCCTTGCCGAAAACTTGATTGGAGTAACGTCGAATGGTGCCGGAAGTGAAGGTGGCATTGACCCGATCCGCCGCTGCTTTGTTGTTTTCCAAATCACGGGTAATGTCCACGCCGTCTGCCTGCAGGCCAGGATCCGGTGGAGAGAGCTTCTGTTTCAGGGTCTGATAGTATTCCTTGTCCCCATCTCCCCCCTTGGCATCAGCGATGGCGGGATACCCGATGGAATGGACCTTGGCGAGCTTGTCAGCATCCACCATGTTGACGGGCAGGCCATTCGCCTGAATGCTACTGGAGAGCAGGGCCAAATCCTGATGCTCCTCCTCCTTAATAACTTTGGCGGAATAAAGCAGCGTCTTGGTTCCCTTCTTGCGCATCAGCAGGACGTGGGTGGCGCCTTCCACGACATGGTGATTGGTCACGACATGGCCTTTGGTCCCAACGAGAAATCCTGAACCGCTGCCCGCCGACAGGAGATCCCCATTTTCAAAGCTCACCTTCCCTCCACGGAACTGGAAAGACATGATCCGCACGCAGGATTCCTCCAGGTTTTGCGGGGAAAACTGCGCGCCGTCCTGCTTTTTACAACTGGCCACGCAGCTGGCCAGTAAACAAATTAGGAGGCGGTGAAGGAATTTTTTCATGAGCTTCGAAGGGTGAAGAGAGTTAAATTAAGCATCCGGCATGCCGATGAATTGGCCGCGATTTTGTTTCGCCAGATCCATGAGGAATTCTATTAAGAAAGGTTCTGCATTATAGCGACCGATGGCGATGCTGTGGATTTCTGACTTCCCCTGGTTCTGCTGGGTGGTGTCCCGCAAGATCTGATCGGCCAATGCGCGACGCACCCCTTTGCCATCGGATGGAGCCCCATCTGTGATGAGGAAGATGGCCTCAGTTCCCTGCTGGAGAGCCGCCTTGAGGCCTTCGCCCGTAGGGGTGGTGCCGGCGGCTTGCGTCAGGATCGTTTGCACAAAACTTTTGGCCGCACTGCTTTCGACGGGACTAACTAACACCGGCCGATCTTGCCAAGTGGGCAGGCGGACGCCATTAGGGGCATGGAATCCGATGATCTGCAGGCTTTGCGTTGGCTTGAGCGCGTCGATGATGTCCTCACAAATTTTACGAATGCGGGGACGATAGTCTGTATCTTTCTTGTCCTCCGCCGCAATGCTGCCGGAGAGATCGACCAAGAGCGTCACCGAGTTTGCTTTGGTGACGATACCGAACAGGGCGAGCACCGAGGCATCCTTAACCTGCTTTTGCAGCGCTTCGTTGTCCTTTTGCAGTTCCTGCACCTTGGCCTGCACTTGGGCCAGCGCTTCCGGGCTGGGACGATCTTCCTTTTTTCGGAAGTAGGGAAAGAGCACAATGGAAATCACCATGAAGGCCCCCATGGCCGAACAGAAGAGATCAATGGCCGACAGGCTGAAGATATTGATTTCTCGGTTGATGCGTCTCATGACTTCGGTTGCTCCGGACTGGGAACTGGGATGGTGGATACATTACTACTGTCCTTGAGGTCCGGCTTAATGACACATACCGTGACATTATCTTGACGATTTTTTCGCTCCCCTTCCACCGCGTCCACCAGCAACTGCGCAATTTCACCAGCGGGGAGATTCCCATGCACTTCCAATTTTCCCGCCAAGCGTTTGGCATCCAGGCTGTTGAGACCATCGCTGGCGCAGACCAGAATATCCCCCGCTTCCAACTCCAGCGCCTCCTCCGGCGCATCCACTTGGGAAATCTCCCCCCCGGTGAGCGCGGAGACCAGGAACCCTCTGCGGCCTGGGCTATGCTCCGTGGCTGGTTCCGGCTCGCTGGCATGTTCTTCATTGAGACGGAACAAACTCCGGTTCCGAAACAGATAAAAGGGCGAATCCCCCACGCTGATGTAGTGCATGCGATTCCCGAGCAAGTAGATCCCAACGAATGTCGTCCCCATCGCGTCCGGTTCCCCTCCTTGCCGGACGTTCTCCTCATCGATGCGTTCGTTACTAGCCAGCACCGCATCCATCAGGGCCTGGCGGTGATTCGAGGGGTGCACCTCCATCTTATTAATGAAGGTCACCACTGCCAGCTCACTCGCCACTTCTCCGCGCTCATGCCCACCCATGCCATCAGCCAAGGCCAAAAGCAGGGGCGCAGTGGGGCCTTCCCCCAGCAGGCAGAACCCGTAGCAGTCTTCCTGGTTCTCCCTGCTGCCGCGGGCTTGACGCCCGGCAAATGTTATTTCGGTTAGCATAAAATGGCGTGCGCAATGGTCAGCGAACATCTCCCTTCCGAGCCGGAAGGAGGTCTTAGATTCGCGTGGGGTTGGTTACTCCTTGGTTACTTCAGGCTCTGGAGCGGTCCAATCAAAGTCCGGACCACACAGGGGAACAAAGCGCAGATGGGTTTCCCCTAGCTGAAGCATGTCACCCGCTTTCAGCTCATGTGTTTGCAGCAAGGGCGACTCGTTGATGTAGGTCAGATTGCTGCCGCCCGTGCGTCCGGCATAAAATTTGCGATTCTTGGGATCGTAAATGATCTCCGCATGGTTCGCACGGGAGATGCCCATGTCCCCAAAATTCAGCACGATGCGGTTACCGTTATCTGCCTCCCGACCGATGGAGTTGATTTGATAGCCAATTTTAACGGCGGCCCCACGACCAGCTCCCTTTATGATGACCAACCAGCCTGCCACGGGATCTTCCATGGGGTCATTTTTTTTGCCTGCAGGGCGCCCCATGAAGACAGTGCGGTTGTCATCCGCAGCGCTGGCACCGCCTTGGGCGGGGGGCTTCAAAGTATCATCCCGCTCCACTTTGCGGGTGACATCTCCATAATCAACGGGCTGTGGCGGATTGCTGTTGCCGCCCCAAGGTAAGTCGGTGCGTTGAATTAAACGGGTTCTGGTGTTTTCGGTGTCGCTCATAATCGTGGGTTGGGTTAGTGATGGGATGGTGATTAGTTTCCGACGTGAAGTCGGCTGATGAGATGATCCAGACAATACTGACCGGAGCGGTTCAGGGTGCTCTCCTCCCGCCCTTGGATGATATGCATCACGAGCAGCAGGACGCTGGCCATGAGGAGTGCCAGCAGGGTGGTATCAAATGCTACTGCCAGTGATTTCGTAACATCACTCAGCAGCGTGGCACTCTGCGGATTGGCTGCCCCCGTGACATCCAGCGCATCACTGATGCCTTTAACGGTGCCGATGAATCCCAAGCTGGGAATCAACCACATGATATACCGCAGCATATTGTAGCCCAACTCCAGCTCGTGCATGAACAAATCCAAGCTGGAATTTAGCAGACTGTGGGCTTGATCCGTGGCTTTGGTGGATTGGAAGAGCAGGATGACGCGCTGGATTAAGCGGGGGAGGAAATGTCCCTCCTGAGCCGCCTGGGCCGCACGCTGATATACCGGGATCAAGTTTTTGGCGTGGAGCATGGCATGAGGATCTTCCGGCAGATATCCCGCGGATAACTGTCCACGTTCCTTGGCTGTTAGGATAATGCGGACCAGTAATTCTCCAGCCCCAATGAAGAACACAACCCACATGATGTTTTGCACGGTCATGGGGTAACTAGTGCTGCGGCGGTCCAGCAACATGCGAGCGGCATAGCCCTCCCGATCCAACCCCACATGGAGCAGGCCAATAAAGAGGACTGCCACCACCACCATGGTAACGAGGATGATCAAGCGCAGCAGGGTATAGGATTTCATGATTTAATGGATTAGAAACGGGGACGAAATTCCACTTCGCCTGTCTCCGGATTGCGCCATGGTTCCAACACGGTCCGATTGGCCGGTGCCTCGACGTTTGTGGATTCATGCCGGGGACGATGCGGCAGGCGATTCAACAACTCCTTGAGCCGCACCACGCTGGAACCGAATTTCACCACCTCATCCAAGCGGACGGTGTCCTGTTTGATGCGCTCCCACTGCCCCCGCCGATGCACGAAAGTTCCGTTGGAGCTGTTGCAATCGACCAGATAGTAATTCCGACCATCATCGCTCACCGTGAGTTCAGCATGGCGTTTGCTGACGGTTTTTTCCTGATCCTCAATGATGATATCCATGTTCCTGCGTCCGATGGAGTAAATGTCCATATAGTGCCTCCGGTGATTAGATGCCGCTCTTGTTAAGGATGATGCGCAGGCGCACTTCCCCAATTTCGATGAGATCATCATCCTTCAGCACGCAGTGGGCCACGCGCTTGGTATTGACGTAGACCCCGTTGGCAGAATTGAGATCCGTGATCTCTGGCGTGCCATCCCGCCGCCGATGAATCGAAGCATGATGCGCGGACACGCTGTCGTTGATGATGCGGACGTCATTATCCTTATGCCGGCCGATTCCCAGGGTGTTGCGAGAAATCGGGTGGCGCGGTCCCGGGTTGCCCTCTTTGTCCATTTCCTGGAGCCATCCAAACATAATTTTCGTCACATCATCCGGCACCTCCACACTCTCATGCATGGGTGGCGGCATCAACTCTGTGCTGAGGTCGCTCGCCGCGTCGTTTGGTCCCCAACTATTTTCCGGAGCTTGGGGCCACTCGAAGACCGGTGGCGCTTCCTCCTGCTTCGGCTTGCGGGACAGGCGCACGATCAGCCATGTGAGCAGGCTGAGCAATACCAATCCACCTCCACCCACCGCCGGCCAGAACCATGGTTGTTGCGTGATTGAGGGCGGCTTCTGACCCGCGTCCGCAGCAGCGACTACAGGCGCAGCAGGGGTGCCGGCTGCCTTGTCGGGCTTGTTTTTTTCCTCTTCTTCACGTTTTTTCTTCTGCTCCTCTGTCTCTGGCGGGGGCACTGCCGCTGGCACTTCGATTTCTTTATCCAGCGTGCTGTATTGATTGTTAGCCAAATCAAACCGCAGGGCTAATTTCTGTTTACCCGCCGGAATGTCCTTCAGGTCGAGGGCGATCCGGGCAGTTCCCTTTAACATGGCTTGGACCAAGGTTGGGAAATCGCTCTTCGTCTTGTGGGAAACTGCGTCCGTCTCAATGAACGAAGCGAACGTTTCCTTCGCCACTCGGCGCATACTATCCCATTTCGACTGCTGGGGTTCATTTTCGGCAAACCCAATCGCATAAACCGGAATCCCCAATGCTTTGGCATGCTTGATCACACCATCTGGGTTGTAGGTCTGATCCGTAGTCGGGGAGGCAATGCCATCAGACATGAGCACCAAAATTTTGCGTTTCGCTTCCTTGGGCTCGTTTTTCAATAAATCCAGCCCTTCATACGTGCAGCGCCAGATCTGTGAGGATTGGTCGTTCCCCGGAATACCGTTGAGCGCAGCGGTGCGGGAAGCCTCGGAGGTCTTACTGTCCCACCAGTCGAAGTGACGCAAATTACTGCCGATGGTCCCCACGCCGACCGTCCATTTTTTGAAGACCAGCGCATTGGCGGTGGCTTTAATGACTTCGGATCCGGCGGCAATTTGGCGCTTCCGCATTGTTTGCTGCGAATCGCTGATGTCGATGAGAAAATACACGGCGGTGGCACCATCGTCGGCGTCAGCCGGGGTGATCGTGACGGGCACCGTCTTGTCCCCGATGGTCGCATCCAGCTTTTGAATCGGTGTCGGGGGGTCAATCACTCTCACCGCGAACTCCGCCTTCGGGGGCGTGCCCACAATCTGGATTTGATCTTGTTCCAATACCACAGAGACCAGGGCATAACTTACAACAGGATGGAGGAGCAACGCGCACAATCCTAAACGGCGTGCAGTTTTCGTGGAATAGATCATGGGATGAAGTGGATGAATGGGTGATAAAATCGAAACAGGTCCACTCATCTCTGTTCCCGGAATTCCCCCGATGACAGTTCTTCCTCAAAAAATTCCGAAAAATTTCCCTGCCGCAGCAGCACCTGCAGAAAAGTGGTCCGCCCTGCGAACTGCGCAGACGGCCTCAAGGCTTGGCCGCTTCCGCGTTCCACACTTTGATATCGTCATAGAAACCATCTTTGCCAGCCACCCCAAGCTCAATTTTCGATTTGGTGGCATGACCGATCCCAGATGATTTCAGATAGGCGGCAGGTTTTCCATCAAGGCTAACCCGCATGGCATCATCCACCGTCTCGACGCGGAGGACATACCATTTTCCCGTCTCCAGCTTGACCGGATACGTCACCCTGCGACCTTGCAGCAGCTTCGCCAGTTCTTCCTTTTTACTGGGATCTTTCCCCATCTCCCGTAATTCGTTTTTCATCCCCCCGTCGCGCTCATCTATAATCGTGACCCCATCGAGGCGAACCTGTGCGCGGCAGAGATGGCCGTAGTGGGCTCCGGTGTATTTCCGGTCATCGAACTCCACATCAATCATCGTGGCCCCCTCAAAGCGAATTTTCACCTCAATCACGCTGTCCTTGGTCGGAATCTCCAGTCCATGCACCGCGGCATGCGCCGTAATCGCTGGCTTCCCATCCGCGGCGGGGATTTCTTTGTCGCGGGTCTGGGTGCCTTTGAGTGTGCCCTTTTCAACGGTAAATGTGTCCACTACTTTGTGCCAGACCTTGGCTGGGGTTTCCCCTGCAAAATCATCTGAGAACAGCAGTTCTTTCGGAGTCGCGATGGGTTTTTGGGGAATAGCAGGGAGTCCCCCCCAAGCGCAGGCAAGGGATCCGAGGGTGAGGGCAGCGAACAGAAGATAGTTCATGGGATATTGGGTTAGGGTGAGATTCATGGAATAGGTTCTATTCGTCCTCAGGATTCGGCGGACGCAACGAGGATCTATCGTCTGCCTACAACCCATTCGCGGATCACCCCCAGCATTTCCGGACCACGTGACAAAACATTTCCCCAGCCCGCACCTTAAGAAATGTCCCCTTCTGGCCCAAAATCTGCATATCAACCTAAGCATCAACGTTCCGATCGGGTCGCTCTGAACAGTCTTCGGGAAAGGATGCTGTGGTCAGATCGATCTGAGTCATTACCAACGACCAGCCCATTATGAAAGCCAAAACGAAAACAACCGACGCAGCCGAAGTCCCCGCCCCGGTGCCAGCAAAATTGCCGAAAGCCAAGCTTCCAGCAACCAAAGTCCTCGCAGCCAAGGCTCCGAAGACCGCCCTCAAGAGCACTCCTGTGGCCGCCAAGCGCAGTCCCCGCAAGAAATCCGCCGCCACCTCCAGCCCGGGGGAAATCATCCTCATTGCCCAAGTCGATGTCGGTCTGGGCAACACCTTATATTTTCGCGGCTGGGGCGGCGGTTTACGCTGGGATGCGGGAACCCCCGCCGTATGCGAAGGCGAGAATCGCTGGGTGCTGAAATTAACCGAAGTGGCCGAGCCAGTTCATTTCAAAGTCCTCATCAACGACGACCTTTGGAGCGCAGGCCCCGACCTGACCGCCACTCCGAGCGCAGCCGTAGAATTTAACCCCAGCTGGCCTTCCTGACCAGCCATCGCCTTGGGATTGGTAGGTGGGGTATCGCTTCTGAACCGGCACCCGCAGTCAGCTCCAGCCATTTTGAAGTTGCGAGAAGGAACCCGTGGACTACGAATGGACCTGTCTAAATTGAAAACAATATTCGATATGAAATTTGCCTGCCTATCCCTAATTATTGCTTGCCAGTGTGCCTTTGCAGCGGAGCCCACCTTCGAGGTTTGGTCCTATACGGGCACCGACATTTATCCCAGCGCGTTGATCGCCACCGCCACGGTTAATTGGCATGAGGAGGAAAACACGGAGGCAGAGCCGGACGCGAAATCCAAGGAAAAGGGTAAAGCGAAGGCCGCAAAAGAGGAACCAGTCGAGCCCCTGCTGCTGGGCGATGCCAACGGTTGGGTCGGTGCCCGCATTTTCGATGTGCCCAAGGGAGCGAAGATCAGTTGCGTGGCCTCAGGCGATGGATGGCTCAAGCCTTCCAAAGTTGAGGTCACGGTCGAGGAGGACGCCGAAGAGATCATCCTGCTGCCGAAGAGCATTTTTGACTATGATGCGCTGCATAAGATCAAGCAGCAGAAACCAGCCAATTTGAACATCAAATTGAGCATTAATGGCAAGGCTCTACCGGAGCAGAATGAAACGATCACCCTCCGCAGTATCAATGAGTGCCCATTTTACGTGCTCTTTGGCGAAGATCAGCCGCCGGATGATCTGACGTGGATGTTTGCCGCTTACGTGAACGAGAACCACCCCAAGATTGATGCCATTTTGAAAGAGGCTTTGGATGCAGAGCTGGTGCCCGCGTTCGATGGGTATCAAAGCGGTGACCCCCAGCAAGTTATTGCCCAAGTCTTTGCCATTTGGAATGTCATGCAGCGACATGGTATCAAATACAGCGACATCACCAACACTCCGAAGAGCAAATTCGCCATTGCCCAGACCGTCCGTTTCCTAGATGACACCATTGGGGCGTCCCAAGCCAATTGCGTGGATGGCAGCGTCATTTTTGCCTCCATCCTCACGAAACTCAGCATCAAATGCGGCCTCGTTCTGGCCCCGGGACATTGCTTCCTTTGCTTTGACCTCGACCCGGATGGCGAGCTAGACCCCACCAGTGACACCTGCATCGGCCTGGAAACCACTCTGATGGGCTCCAACCAACTCAAACCCGTGGCCGAACTCAAAAAACTCCCTGCCAAGGTCAAATCGAAAGTTGCCCAGCAGGAAGGCAAAGCCAGTGCCGACACGTTCCTCAACGCCATCGGAACCGCAGGCGAAGTCTTTGCCACACACGGAGAAGAGTTTGATCAAGACGGATCACCCTATCAAATCATCCCCATTTCCGACGCCCGGGAAATGGGCATCATGCCTATTGCCGCAGATACGACGGTTCAAGTTAATCCAAAATGAAGCGAGCCCTACTTATACTGGTAGGTATCTTGCTTAGTGTTCTTGGTTGGCGTCTCTCTGGGGTGCTTTATGGAACAGACCATCACAAGGAATCTCATCTGGATCAAAAGCCGGTCCGAACCCAAGGAACAGCTCCCTCCATCAAAGATGCTCACGATCCTGCACCACAGGCACCTCCAGACGGACTCAATCTTAAGGTTAAAGGATGGCTTAAACTGGATACAGATCTCGAGAACGATTTAGCAACCTCCTTACGCACAGCCCTAGCTAGAGTAATCGCGCTTAATGACGTTGACGAAGAAGTTCGTGCACTCGGGCATTTAATACAAAAGATGAACGCTGTGCACATTCCCGAAATGCTAACATTTTTGTTAGGTCGGTATAAAGGCGAGACTCTAGCAAATCTTATGGTTGTCGCTGGCGGTCGAGCTGGGCTGCTTGGAAGCTCATTAACGAATCTCTTGGATCAGTTGCCCCCAGGATCTTCCAGAAATGGGTTTTTAGATGGTTTCCTTCATGGTATCCCACCGAAGAATTTCATCCAACACTGGGAACAATTGGATGGATTGAACTCCAAAGATGATAGGGAGATTCTAGGGACATTTCTCTCGTTCACCAATTCGGATATCACATCAGAATCGGGTGTTGAGGAAGTGAAAGCACTATTGTCCCAGACACGAAGTTACTATCTAAAAAACTTGCTACTTAAAACTCTCGGCAAGAAGATGACGTCGACCGCCGAACCGTCGAATTCTCTCAAGCAGTTATTACCATCAATACCGCCCGAACAACAAAACGTGGTAGTCGGGGCGATGCTTGAAGAAACCACCAAATCTAATTCAGAATTGGCGCTCTCCAAAATTGCCCAATTTGGTCAGGATTTCCCGGATTTTGACTTAAATGGAAACGCTCTGGGAGGGGCCTTGGATGGCGTCATCCGAAAAAAACCCGACGACACCGCAAAATGGGCGTTTGACCTGCCAGTCAGCAAGTTTAGGAATACAGTCATCCAACGAGTTGTGCATGTCTGGTTTTCTTCGGAACCAGAGCAATTGTCCCAATGGATCAATACTTTACCTGTGGGAGATAATAAGGATACAGCCATAGTGCGCATGGTTCAGAATCTCAACCTGAAAACCGAACGAGATTTGATCGATGTGTGGCTTAAACAAGTGAACAACAAGAAGAACTTGGAATTAATGAGACAGACAGAAAACAATTAGCCTCTAACATTCAATGTTTATAGGAAAAAAATCAAGAGAGACCGTTTTTGTAGCCATCTTGATTCCTTCGCAGGCATGGGCTCAATAGCAATGTGGAAGCCATCTTTTAGCCCAAGCACCACTGTAGGTCTGGGGGATCGACTTCAGGGACTTGGTTGCGCTTTGGTCTTGAAGAACGCCATCGAAGCCCGCCTGCATGCTCCTTGGATTGCAGATTGGGCGTGCCTTTCGGGCTTTGAGGATCTGTTCTGGCACGTAGAGGACTTGGATTTTGTTTCCACCTGTTCATTAAAATCCCAATTGGACAATAGTCACGGATCGATTTTGTGGACTTTCGAAGCCAACATTGCGCCCGAAGCTGCGCTTGGGCGATTCCGAAATCTGCACCCGCCTGGGCATCCTCACTTCGCTAACTTTGAGACGTTCTACGCAGCTTGGTGTGAAGTGATGCGACGTTGGCGGCCATTGCCTTGCTGGCAGAAGATCATTGATGAAGTCTCTGTAGATTTTGCTCCACAAATGGTGGCGATTCACCTGCGTCGCACGGATGTAATGTTCGCGCCCAATAAACCCATCAATGAGTTCAATGTCGAGAGTTACGATGCCGCTTTGTGGGCTCAGGTGGAGCGGGTGCATGAGGCGCAGCTGGAGGTGGAATTTTTCCTGACGGCGGATCGGGAGGATTATTTGAATACTTGGCAGGAAATGCTGACCGCCCGGGGGATGAAGGTGCACGTTTACACCAAGGAATGGAACCCTGAGGCAGGGCGGCAGACGAGCGTGGGGGATGCCTTGGTGGATCTGTATTTGCTGGCGAAGTGTCAGCTGCTGCTGGGTTCTGTCTCCTCCAGCATGCTCCGGGTGGCCAAGGGGCTGGGTGGTGGGGAAATCAGACTGGTGCCGCCTCTGCCGCCGCAACTGCCCGAGCTGAAGCCTCCCCTGAGGATCACTTGTATCGGCAAGACGGATGGTGCGGGGGCGCAGATTCATGCGGTGCTTTCGGCACGGGCCTTGGCGAAGCAGGCAGGGGCAACATTTGTGCATACCCCATTCGGGAAAATGGCGCATGGCGGGGACGGGACTGCGTGGGAGCGGTGGTTGGGGTTGGATAAATATGTCGGGGAGGTGGTGAATTTACGGGCGTTTGCGGAGGCGGGGGATTATGAGGAGGAGGTCGGGGCGAGCCGCCCCGACTCCTTTCCGGTGGTTACATTTCATGCGGAGCATTTCCACGGGGTGACGGAGAGTGATCCCACGATGTTCTATGGTCCGCTGCTGGAGGAACTGAGGGCGGACTATTTCCCAGACAAGGACTCAACCCCGCAGCGGATGGTCGCAGTGCATGTGCGGCGTGGGGATATTCTGCAACGGGCACGGGAACGAATCATTTCCGACGAGGCTTACTTGAAGACAATTGCCGCGATCCGCAAGGAGGAGGGGCGGCTCGCCCCTCTTGGAAATCAAGCCAATAGCAGAGGGGGCGAGCCGCCCCCTCTCCCTAATCTACCGGTCCACATCTATAGCGACGGCACGCCGGAGGAATTCACGGCATTCACGGAAATGGGAGCGGTGCTGCATTGCGGGGAAGATGTGTTCACTACCTTCCATGCGCTGACGGTGGCGGAAATTCTCATCATTTCCAACAGCAGCTTCAGCCACATTGCTGGACTCATCAATCGAGGCCGAGTCGTGAAACCAAAAGATGCTGCTGCTGGCTACCACAAGCTGCTGAAGCACTGGGAGCGCCTATAAAACTAGAACGGTGGTCCGCACAGTACACTGTGCGGCACCGTCGAACAGCACCCCACAGATGACTGTGCGGACCACCTTTCGGGTCAGGATAGCCGATTTATGTAGACGCCGCGGGGGGG
>JANOAV010000130.1:0-38665 GCA_031411295.1 Verrucomicrobiales bacterium
CAATGCTAACTCGGAGCGCTCATCGGCAGTTAAGTGGATGCGGTATTTTTTCATATCGGCCTGTAATAGCACAACAGAGCTCGATCATTAAGATAAATTAACTAATCCACCCTTCTTTTTTCGTGACTCGGACCACTAGCCCGCCGACTATTCCTCAAGCTTCTCCCATTCGCGGCTCTGCGAGCACCCAACGTGCTTGCTGCCGAGAGCCCATCCCCGAGCCCCTCCCTCGGCCAAGGCACAATTTGCGGTGAGGTCACCGCGTCCTCAGCGGTGCTGCAAACGAGGTTGACACTCGACTCGAAACTCGATGCCAGCGGCGATCTTCCAGGCTGCGCGGGAGTGGCCTGTTTTGAGTGGAGCATCAATAAGGATTTCAGCCAAGCCCAGCGAACCCCCTTTCAGTCCGCGGTCGAGACGCATGACTTTATCGTGCGCGCGGAACTCACGTCACTCAAAGCAGGAACAAACTACCACTGGCGAACTCACTTCGGAGCCACCGAGCAGACGGCGAGTCCAGGACCGAGCGGTTCCTTCAAAACGCTGCCGGATGCGTCCACGGATACACCCGTCAGCTTCATTGTCGGCAGTTGCATGAACTACAACAAATTCATGCTCGGCAAGAAGGGCAAGGCCAGCGGCCCCGAGACAGCCACGGAGGAAGACAAGCGCCTCGGCTATCCCTCCTTTGAGTCCATGCTGAAGCGGCAGCCAGACTTCTTCATCGGCACGGGCGACATCGTCTATTACGACCACCCGCTGCGAGTGGCAAAAACCATTCCGCAACTGCGTCAGTGCTGGCACGAGCAGTTCCGCTTGCCTCGCTTGATCGAGTTCTTCCGCCGCGTGCCGACCTATTGGTCGAAGGACGATCACGACTTTCGCTACAATGAGTCAGACAACACCAGCAACGAACTTCCTTTGCCAAAAACCGGCATCGACATGTTCCGCGAGCAGTTGCCTGTGCCCACGCCGAGTTACCGAACCTATCGCGTTGGCAAGCACCTGCAAATTTGGCTCACCGAAGGTCGCGACTATCGCTCGCCCAATGAAATGGCCGATGGCCCGGAAAAATCACTCTGGGGCGCAGAGCAGCGTGAGTGGCTCAAGGCCACGCTGAAAGCCAGCGATGCGAAGTGGAAGATCATCATCTCGCCCACACCAATGGTTGGCCCCGATGACAAAAAAAAGATCGACAATCACGCCGACATCAGCGGCTTCCGACACGAGGCCGATGCCTTCTTTGCGTGGCTGAAGGAGAACAAGATCGACAACCTCAAGCTCATCTGCGGAGACCGTCACTGGCAATACCACAGCATTCATCCATCCGGCATCGAGGAGTTCGCCTGTGGTGCTTTGAACGATGAAAACTCACGCATGGGAGTCGCTCCCGGTGCCCAGAACGGCTCCGATCCGCAGGCACTGGTCAAGCAGCCCTATACCTCCGCCACACCAAAGGGCGGCTTCCTGCGCATCAGCGTCGGAGCCGAACTCGTCCTCGAACACTTCGACTCACGCGGAGCGCTGCAAAACCGAGTCCAACGATAACCAAAGATCACCTCATTATGAAAATCAAACAGCTCACTTTCCTCCTTGCTGTGACATTCACTGGCCTAGCCATGGCAGATCCTACCGAAGCCACCAAGCCACCAGCCAAACCCTACAACATCCTCATGATCGCCATTGATGATCTGAACGACTGGGTCGGAGCTTTTGGCGGGGCCCCACAGGCAAAGTCAGCCACGCCACGGATGGACAAGTTCGCTGAGGGCGGGTCCGTCGTTTTTCAGCAGGCCAATTGCGCCGGGCCGGTCTGTTGTCCTTCGCGCTCGGGTTTGCTTTCGGGCTTCATGCCGAACCGGACCGGGATTTATGGCAACAGCCAGGAGATGCTGGATTCCAAGTTGGTGCAGACGCACTATACCTTGCCCGAGTATTTCTCCAAGCACGGCTACCGGACCCTCTCCACGGGCAAGATTTTCCACGGAGGCATGGCAGCCTGGCCATTTGATGAATGGTTCCCCAAGCAAGGCGGCAGCGGCTCTATCGTTGACCCAGAACACTTGACCTCCCGATCCAAGAACTTGATCGACGGCAAGCCTGCAGCCTTCCCCGCGTCGAAAGACGATGGCAGTGAGAAGGGCGATGGCGAGGGCGGCACGGAGTTTAGCTGGGGACCAACCAAGGGCCCCAAGGAACAGTCGAAGGATTGGAAGGCGGCTGATTGGGCAGTAGCGCAACTGGCCAAGCCGTCAGAGAAGCCATTCTTCCTTGCGCTGGGAATTTCCAAGCCCCATCTGCCCTGGTATGTTCCGCAGGAATATTTTGATCGTCATCCTCTGGAATCCATCAAGCTCCCGGAGTTCAAGCTCGACGACCTTGGCGATATCGTGGACGCCAAGGGCAAAGCCAAGTTCTCCCCCAGCGCGGATTTCCGTTGGGTGCAACAAGACAAGAACTTGCACAAGCGCGCGGTGCAAGCCTATCTGGCGCCCTCCAGCCATGCGGATGATTGCGTGGGGCGGGTGTTGGATGCCCTGGAGAAAAGTCCGGCCAAGGACAACACCATTGTCGTGATCTGGGGTGATCACGGCTGGCATCTTGGCGAAAAGCTGCGTTTTCGCAAAGCGACGCTCTGGGCTGAATCGACTCGACTGCCTCTCATCATTCGGCTGCCAGGGATGACGGCAAGGCAGGATTGTCCCCGCGTGGTGAATTTGATTGACCTGTATCCGACGCTGATCGACTTGTGCGGCTTGCCAGGCAAACCTGAAATTGACGGACGGAGAATCGCGCCATTGCTGCGCGACCCGAAGATGGCTTGGCCCTACCCGTCCATCACCGTCAATGGTGAAGGCAATGCTTCCGTGCGCGACGAGCGCTGGTATTTCATTCGCTACAAGGAAGGAACGGAAGAGTTCTATGACATGGAGAAGGACCCGATGCAGTGGACCAATCTCGTCACTTCCAAAGACCCAGTAATCAGCAGCCAAAGGTCGCGGATGGCGGCTTCGCTCCCCGCGTCCTTTGCACCCACGGTCGTCGGACCCAAGAAGAGCAAAGGTGACAAAGAGGAGAAGGATGAGGAACCCGACCCGACCATCAAAGCAAAACGGCTCGCGACTCAGCTCAAGTAGTCCCGGTGATCCAGCATGAATCAGTCGCTTCACTGCCTCTTTCAGGGAGATCATCCATGGCCTAAAAAATGATTTTGGTGACTGCGATCACGGAGCTATGGTTCGCCACTTCGAGAAATAAGCGACTATTGAAGTCAGCCGTCCCAGTGCATAACATCCACCGTTGAAAACTATGAACCCAATCAATCCAGATCCCACTTCCTGCAATCATGCTTGGGCGGAAAACGTCCTCTTCTTTGAATACGGCAGTGCGGCCAATCCGCGGATGCCAAAGATCGGCATCGACGTCTTTCCGCCAGCGATGCATCAGATCGTCGAGAGCAAGATCATCCCGCTGGAACTCGCCCAAAAGCTCGAAACCAACTATCCCGCCACCGGGCCGAATCTGTTGGCAAACTTCATTCACATCGCGGCAGGCGATCAACTCACCACCCGCACCCACGCCAGCAGTCAGGTGTTTTATGTCATTCGAGGCGCTGGATTCAGCGTGATCGACGGCAACAGGCTCGATTGGAAAGCAGGCGACTTCTTTGCGATCCCAAGCACAGGCGAGATCCAGCATCAGGCCAGCGCGGACACCGCCTTCTATTGGGTGAATGACCAGCCACTGATGGATTTCCTCGGCGTGCAGCCCAACAAAGCCCGCTTCCGCCCGCTCTACTTCTCGCAGGAACAACTTACCAGCGAGTTGGAAAAGGTCCGACAAGCCAACATGGGCAAGGACAAGAACCGTAACGGCATCCTGCTGGCCAATCCCGATTGCCCGCAGACCAAGACGCTAACGCACAGCATGTGGTCACTTTACAATCTGTTGCCTGCCCGCAGCAAACAGAAGGCACACCGACACAATTCCATCGCCATGGATTTTGCCGTGAAAGCAACCGAAGGCGTCTATACGATGATCGGGCCCGATCTTGACAGCGATGGCAACATCATCAATCCGATCCGCGCCAATTGGGTGGCCGGCGGAGCCTTTGTCACCCCACCTGGCTGGTGGCACTCCCACCACAATGACAGCGATGAAGACGCCATCGTTCTGCCGGTCCAAGATGCCGGCCTGCAAACCTACATGCAGACCCTCGATATCCAATTCGCTCTCGGATACTAGGCGGAAGGGCCATCACCCCAAGTTTCAAACAGCCAAGTAATCCGTTGCTATCAAGCACGGAGCAAACTCCAGTTTCCCTTCATGAAACGCCTCCCCCTGTTCCTTTTCTTAGTTTCCGCGTTTACTTCGACGCACCTCCTATTGGCTGACAGCCCACGGGAGGCAAAACCCGTCGAAACATCGATGCAAAGGCGTTGGGTAACCGTGTTCCCTGCCGAGTTAGATGGTGCCATCAACAATCCGCTCAAGGGTTTCCGCGATTACAAGAAGGATGGCTACGGTCTTTTGGAGCGCCACTATATTAAGTGGAATGAGATTGAGCTTAGCGCAGATGATACCGTCGAGCGCATCATCGCCCACACGAACAAGATTACCAACACCAAGGGGAAGCGCTTTGAAGACCTCAACGTCAAGCTCGTGCCGCGAGTGTATCTCGACTGGGACGGCTCGACTGGATCGGAGAAAGGACCAAAGCAGTATTGGCCTGCGGACCTCCAGACATTCGATTACGACAGCCCGGCCTTTCAAGAGCGATTGAAGAAGCTCATCGCCAAGTTAGGGCAGGCCTGGGACAATGACCCGCGCATCTTTGCCGTGCAGATGGGCCTCATCGGTCACTTTGGGGAGCATCACCATCCGGCACCCTCGGCAGACCAACGTCGCCTACTGGCGGAGGCATTTCAAAAGGCCTTCAAAAATAAGCCCGTGCTCGTCCGGCATAACGATCCAGAATTTATGCAGGCCGGCTACGGAATCTACTACGACACCTTTGCCAACCTGGATCGGGAGCCGCCCAACGGGCCCAAGGATCAGTTCCCTTGGCAAGCCATGAAGGTGCATCCCGACATCTGGAAACGAGCCCCCATCGAAGGCGAAGTGGAATACAATTGGCAGAAAACTCGCGACAGCGCGAAGCCCAAAGAGACCTTTGGCCTCACGCCCGATGAGACCATGAAAGTTCCGGCCTATCGTCGCTACATGATCGACAAAATCCGCCGTTACCACGCAAGTTACCTTGGCTGGATCAATGACTATAGCGACTGGGAACCCCAGGTGCTGGCGGGCGCAGCGGAAATTCAGAAGGCTTTCGGCTACCGCTTTGTGCTCGATTCCGTAAGCTACCAAAATGTTGGTGAACCTGGTGGAAAATTGGCTGTGAAATTGGCCGTTAGGAACACTGGCAGCGCCCCATTTTACCTCGACTGGCCAGTGGCCGTTGGGCTGCTCGATCCAGTAACGAAAAAGCCCGTGTGGTCCGCCCCACTCAGCGAGGTGGACATCCGCAAATGGCTGCCAGGCGAGGACTGGGACAGCGAGGCCTTCGTTTACCGTTGCCCGGCAGCGCAAAATATCGCGACTGGCACCGCCACCCTGCCCCGGGATTTGAAAGCAGGCAGTTACATCGTCGCCCTATCCATTCTGGATCGGCAGGGTGGCATGGTGCCAAGCGTGCGATTTGCGACGGCAAACTATTTCCAAGGAGGCTGGCACCCGATGGGATTCATCGGTATCGGCAAACCACCGACGGAGGCTGCGTTGACCAACATCCCGTTCGACAGCCCAGCTTTTGACACCAGCATCGCCTACAAAGTCCCCGAGGCCATCCGCGCCATCAAAATGCCCCCCGTCCCAGTCGTTAACGCCGTGCCGCCGTGGACTCCGGATCCGAAAAAGGAACTTCTCAACCCCTGGCGCTACTGGACGCTGGATACCAACGGCAACGCGGTGGAAAAGGAAATTCGCGCTGACGGCCCCGTCGCAGGCCCGGCTGGCCGCGTCATCCGAGTCACTGGCGATTTTGGGAAGAACACCCGCCTCGAACACACCTTCGGCAAGAACTACAAGCTCGCCAGCGGTCATTATCGTTTCGCGTTCCGCGTGCGTGGCGCCCCCGGCCAGGCCGCCGAGTTCGAGATGGGCGACGGTTGGCACGCCGTTTCCAAGAAGACCAAGATTCCACTGACCACGGAATGGCAGGAGCACATCATCGAGTTCGAAATCACCAATGCCTTTAAAGACGAGAGCACCCTGCGTTTCATTCTTCCCAGCAACGCCAAAGGTGAGTTTGACCTGAGTGAAACCCGACTTAAGCAACTGGAGTAGCTGTCGATTCTGCGAAGCGACCGCCTCCAACCATCTTGCGAACAATACCCAACTGACCATGAAACTCTTGCAAAATAAGATTCTAAACCTGACAACTGCGGCCGCTCGGATGGCGTTCCTCAGCTATATTTTAACGTTCCCCACTTTGGCTGCGACCCTCCAACTGACAGTTGATCAGGCCGCTGAAGGGCCAGTGAAGTTTGCCGCGGAAGAAATCCGCCGTGAGGCCGTGGCCAAGGCGATGACCTTGGGCGAAGACCCGAACGCCACGCGCATCGAGTTGACGGTAACGAAGGCGGACAAAGCCGCTGCCCAGAGTTACCAGATCCGCGTGCAAACCGAGAACGGACACCGCACCATCACGGTGCTTGGGGCCGATGCCAGGGGCGCGATGTATGGTGGACTGGATCTGGCGGAGGCGATTCGCACGGGCACGCTGGATGCACTGAAGGACTCGGAGCACACGCCGCACATTGCGCAGCGGGGTATTAAAATGAACGTTCCGTTGGATTTGCGCACTCCGAGTTATACCGATCCCTCGGATGCCGCGCAGGCGAATATTCCTGAGGTCTGGAGCATGGACTTCTGGCGCGAGACATTCGACGACATGGCGCGGCATCGCTACAATCTCATTTCGCTGTGGTCGCTCAATCCCTTCCCCAGTATTGTGAAGGTGCCTGAGTTTCCGCACGTCGCCCTGGACGACGTTTGGCGCACCAAGGAGAAGCTGGATGCCAGTTTCGATTTCAATGGCAACGACTTTGTGCGGCCGGTCATGCTGGCCAACCATGAGGTCGTGAGGAAGATGACCATCGATGAAAAGATTCAATTCTGGCGCGAGGTCATGCAACTGGGCAAGGACCGCGGCATTGAAATGTATTGGTTCACCTGGAACGTCTTCCTCCACGGAGCCGAAGGTAAAGATGGCATCACCAGCGACATAACGGCTCCACGCACCATCGAGTATTTCCGGGCCAGCGTCCGCGAGACCATCAAGACGTATCCGTTGCTAGCCGGCTTCGGCATCACGGCTGGCGAGGGCATGCCGGAGGGCAAATTTAAGGAAATGTCCAAAGAGCAATGGCTCTGGAATACCTATGGCGAAGGGATTCGTGACGGATTGAAGGACACGCCTGACCGGAAATTCCGGCTCATTCATCGCTTCCACATGACTGCGTTAGGAGAAATCAAAAAAGCCTTCGCTGATCTCCCCTGCCCGCTCGACCTCAGTTTCAAATATGCCATCGCCCACATGTATTCTGTGCCGGATCCCAGCATGATCAAACCCGTGCTCCCGCTGCTGAGTCCAGATCTCCGTTGCTGGCTCACCGTGCGCAATGACGACATTTACAGCTTCCGCTGGGCCGACGCTGACTATGCTAGGGCTTTCATCAAGGCCATTCCAGGCGAAGATAAAATCGCTGGTTTCTACATGGGTTGCGATGGCTTCTTCTGGGGTCGGGATTTTCTATCCAAAGATGCTGGCAACCCGCGTCAGACCGTGATGCAGAAGCAATGGCTCTCGTTCGCGCTGTGGGGTCGCCTGGCTTATGATCCTGAATTACCAGCGAACACCTTTGATCGACTCACGGCCGCTCGATTTGCTGGGGCAGACGTCCCGAAGCTTACTGCGGCCTGGTCCAACGCCTCGAAGACGTTTCCTTACATCACGCGATTCTTCTGGGGTGATATCGACCTGAAATGGTTCCCCGAAGCCTGCCGCAGGAAACAAGGTTTCTACACCGTGCGGGATTTCGTCGAAGGCGGCACCATGCCTGGCGCGGGCGTGCTGAACATTATCGACTGGCGCACTGCCTTGTTAGAAAAGCAACCACCCGTTGGCACCACCCCGCTGGAAATTGCCACCACGCTGCACTTGAACGCCACCCAAGCTCTAGCAGCATTGACCGAACTTCAACGCGCTACCATCACTCCGGCGGCCAGCGCCAAGGAATACATTGCCACCTTGGGTGACATCGAAGCCATGTCGCATCTGGGACTTTACTATGCGGCCAAGATTCGTGGAGCCTGCGATCTGGCGCTCTTCGATAAAAGTGGCGACGTCCAACAACAAACTTCCGCCGTGAAGCACCTCGAAACCGCACTGAGCCACTGGAAAAATTACGCCACTGCCTACACCAAGCAATCGATCCAACCCGTGCTCTATAACCGCGTCGGAGTCGTGGATATCCCCAAGCAAACCGAAGACGTGGCGACTGATATTCAGATGGCTCGCGATTGGAAACCTGGCACCGTTAAAGACGCTAAAGTGAAGCGCTCCGGCACGGAAAAGGGCTTTAAGGAATAAGAAAGGCCATGGCTTCAGCCGTGGCGTGAACTGATCCGACATTGGAAAAGCCATCAAGAGCCACCTGAAGGGATCTGAATCCCGCCAGCATGGAACTCAATGTTTTGGGTGGAAACTTGTCCAAAACACAAGGGACTAAGCTGTATCACTCGACCTATGCTTCAACCCAGACCCCGACTCCGTTTCCTAGCCTTCCCACTTCCCCTCAGTTCATTAGCCATGGGCTTCGCTGCGACCCTCTTGAGCGCTCCGATGATGTCTTGGGCCGCGAAACCGGCAGCACCAAAAGCGGCTCCCCCTGCGAGTGCCAAACTCAAGGTGGCATCCGGCTTCAAGGTAGAGACAGTTTATGACGTGCCGTTGAAGCAACAGGGCTCGTGGGTTGCGCTGACGACGGATGACAAAGGTCGTTTACTGGCGTGTGATCAGGGGGATAAAGGACTTTATCGCATCACGTTGCCGGGTGGGGCAGTGGAGAAAATGCCGGTGGATATTTCCGGGGCGCAAGGATTGGTTTGGCAAGCGGGGGCGCTTTATTTTGGCAAGAATGGAGCGGGCGTTTTCCGCGTGACGGATACGGATGGCGATGATCGGCTGGACAAGGCGGAGTTGCTGTCGGTGCTTACGGAAAGCGGGGAGCATGGCAATCATGGCGTGATCGAGGCGGGTGACGGCCACCATTTGATCACCATGGCGGGGAATCACACCCCGTTGCCAGCGAAGGAAAGCATCATTGGGAAGCGGGTGCAGTCGTGGCAGGAGGATATGCTGTTACCAAGGCAGTGGGACCCGAGAGGCCATGCCCGGGGGATTTTGGCGCCCGGTGGATGGTTCACTCGATTTGATCCGATCAAGAGAACGCATGAGGTTTTCTGCATCGGCTTCCGCAATCAATACGATGCCGCCTTTAACTTGAATGGAGACCTCTTCACCTACGACTCGGACATGGAATGGGACATGGGTTTGCCGTGGTATCGGCCGACGCGCATCTGTCATGTTGTGAGTGGTGGCGATTTTGGCTGGCGCAGTGGTTCGGGGAATTCGCCAGCGTATTATGAAGATAATCTACCTCCGGTCGTGGACATCGGCCCGGGTTCGCCCACGGGAGTTGTGAGCGGGGCTGGCGCAAAGTTTCCGGCCAAGTATCAGCTGGCAATGTATGCGCTGGATTGGACTTACGGTCGGATTATGGCGATTCACCTGCAAGCGGAGGGTGCTAGCTACAAGGCAGAATCGGAGTCGTTTGTCTCTGGCGCGCCACTACCCGTGACGGATGCGATCATCGCTCCAGATGGGGCAATGTATTTCACGATTGGGGGACGTGGCACGCAGTCCGCGTTGATGCGGGTGACTTACATTGGCAGCGAATCCATCGCCCCTACTAGCAAACCAGCTTTGCCGAAAGCAGCGATGACGCGACGCGAGTTGGAAGCATTTCACGGGGTGGTTAATCCAGCGGCGGTGGATGCCGCTTGGCCGCATCTGGCGAGTCCTGACCGTTTTCTGAGAAACGCCGCCCGCGTGGCGATCGAATCGCAGCCAGTGGCGACTTGGGCGGAAAAGGTGTTTCGTGAAAAGGACCCGCAGGCCTGCATCACAGCGGCCGTGGCGTTAGCCCGCAGCGGCAAAGCGGAGCATCGTGGGCGATTGCTGAAACAGTTACTAGCACTTGATTTCAAGGCACTGCCAACCTTGCAACAACTCGGGGTGCTGCGGGCTATTTCGCTGACGTTTGATCGGCTGGGAAAACCGACCGAGCCAGAGCGCGCAGAGGTCACAGCCGCCCTTGATCCCTTGCTGCCGGGCGCTGATGCCACTGTGAACTCTGATCTGCTCCGGTTGCTAGTTTACCTCAATGCTCCCAGCGCGGTGACCAAAGGAATGCAGCTGATAGCAAACACCAAGGAAAGCGCAGCACCATCTTGGGAAACGCTGAAAGAGGCGAACGGACGCTATGGAGCGAACCTTGAGCGCATGGCCAAGAATCCACCACCGACGCAGCGCATTCGCTACGCCCACACGCTGCGCACCGCCAGCAAAGGCTGGACGATGGAATTGCGCCGCCAATACTTCACGTTTCTCAATGAGGCTGGCAAAGGCTCCGGTGGTGCCAGCTATCCAGCCTATCTCATCAACATTCGCGACGAAGCGCTGACGCTTTGCTCCGATGCGGATCGGATTGCGCTCAAGGACCTGACGGGGGCGGATTTCAATCCGGTGCCTGATTTCCCGATCACGCCGCCAAAGGGGCCCGGGCAGGCCTGGACGCTGGCCGAAGCCATCGAGGCCACCGATAAGAAGTCGCTTAAAAAGGGCGACTGGCAAAGTGGTCGCAATCTGTTCCAATCCATCGCCTGCGGTGCTTGCCACCGTTTCAACGGCCTGGGAGGCGGCGTGGGGCCAGACCTCACGAGTGTGCCGAACAAATTCGACACGGCCTATGTGCTGGAATCCATCATCGATCCCAGTAAAATCATTTCAGACCAATATGGTTCTTCGTTGGTCACGCTTAACGACGGCCGCGTGGTCACTGGACTGGTCGTGCCGGAAGGTGATAAGGTTTTGAAAATCTATGGTCCTGACCCCAAAGCAGAAGGGCAAACCGTCGCCCGTGCAGACGTGAAATTCATTTCCGCATCACCCGTTTCCCAAATGCCACCTGGCCTCATCAACAGCCTTAATCCAACTGAACTCAGGGACCTGCTCAACTACATCATGTCCGGCGGGAAACAGCCGGGCCCACCGAAGAAGAAGTAACAGAACCTACCAAATGAAGATCCTTGTTCGTGAGGAAAAAGATCTCGCCCGCGACCCAAAGCAAGCCGAGCGGCTGTCGGAAATGCGTGCGCATTTCACCGACCTCAAAGCCGCCGCCAAATAATAGCATCCCCACAATTTCTCCATGAAACAAATCGTTCTCCTCTTCGCTTTCTTCGCCTCACTGCATGGCTTTCCGTCCGCGCGAGCCGCCGCAAAGCCCCATATCATCGTCATCATCACGGACGATATGGGCTTCTCCGACATCGGGCCGTATGGCGGGGAAATCGCTACACCGAACCTCGACAAACTTGCGGCCAGCGGAGTGAAGTTTTCGCAGTTCTACAACTGCGCGAAGTGCGAACCGACCAGGGCGGCGTTGCTCACTGGCCAGCAGTTTTGGACGAAGAATCCGAACGTTGCAATGCGAAAGGATACACCCAATGTGGGCGAGGTTTTGCGGACGGCGGGCTACCGGAACTTGATGGTCGGTAAATGGCATGTCGCGGGGAATCCGTTCGAGCGCGGCTTTGATCGGCACTTCGGCTTCATGGGCGGCGGGACGGATTTTTTTCTCGGGGACGCTTCGTTCACGCTTGATGGCAAGCCGTGGCCAGTGCCGAAGAAGGATTTCTACGTCACCACGGCCCTGACGGAGCAGGCGGTGCGTTTCATCCGCGAGGAAAAAAGCGCGCACCCGGAGCAACCGTTCTTTTTGTATCTGGCTTACAATGCGCCACACGCGTCGATTCAGGCGCCTGCGGAGGTCGTCGCAAAGTATCGTGGGAAGTATCTGAAAGGCTGGGACACGCTGCGACAGGAGCGGTTTGAGCGGCAACAAAAACTCGGACTGGCTGGGCCGGGCTGGAATGCGTCGGAGCGGCCTGCGAGCGTGCCTGCCTGGGATTCTCTGGATGCGAAGAACCAAGATTTCGAGGATCTCCGGATGGCGACCTACGCGGCCATGGTGGACTGCGTAGATCAAGGCGTGGGCGCAGTGATGCAAACGCTCGAAGAGCTGAAACTGCGTGACGACACGCTTGTCATCTTCCTCAACGACAATGGGGCGAGCCCGAATGATCGGGTTCGCAAAGGAGATTTCGGAACGCCCCGCGCCAACTGGAATGTCGGCCTGGGATGGGCTCAACTGTCCAGCACGCCGTTCAAGTTTTATAAGCGCAGTCAGCACAGCGGCGGCATCACGACGCCGTGCATTGCGAGTTGGCCCGCTGGCATCAAGCCGCGCGAAAAGTATGAAGACCAGCCGTGCCATGTCATTGATGTGATTCCGACTTTGCTGGATGTCGCTGGTGGCACGTATCCGGCGGACTTTGGTGGAATGAAACATCCGCAGCTGCCGGGACGCTCCTTGCTTCCGATCTTGACCAAGGCGGAAACGTTGCCTCCGCGCACGCTTCATTTTTCCCTCTTCAGCAACATGGCGCTCATCAACGGCGGTTGGAAAATCGCCACGTCCTACGGCCAGCCGTGGCAGCTCTATGACCTCACGAACGACCGCACCGAGACACGCGACCTCGCTGCCGCGCAGCCAGAGAAACTCGCGGAGTTGCTCGCCTTGCAAAAGTCCTTCAGTGCCCAGCCCGACGTGGGACTGCGGCTGAGCGAGGGCGAGCCGGAGCCTGAGTATGCGCCACCTTTCCGCCCCGATGGCACCAAGGGTCCAGGCTCGAACGAGGATGTGGCCGACCCTGCGCTGACGTTTCCGCTAACTAAAGAACGTGCGGCTGGTCGGCAGTTGAGCGAGGCGGAAGTAGCCACCATCACCGCACAGGCTGCGAAGACTCCGAACGCGGGGAAAAAGAAGAAGAAGGGCAAAGCTGCCAAGGAGCAGGACGAAATTTCCGAACAATAATCGATCCCAGCCATGACCACTATTCTCATTCGTTTTTACTCAGTCATTGCTCTCGTGGCGCTGTTCGCGAGCAGCGCGTGCGCTCAGGAAAAGCCGCGCAACAACATCCTTTTCATCTACGTCGAAGACCTCGGCTACTACACGAGCGAGCGAGCGGCACGAGAAGTGAACACACACATCACTGGACTGAAGACGCCGCATCTCGATAAGTTGGCGGCGGAGAGCGTGAATTTCACTCATGCTTTTGTCGGACAGAGCGTGTGTTCGCCAAGCAAGGGAGCCATTCTCAGCGGACTACTGCCGCACGCGAATGGCATTTGGCGCAATGTTCATAACAATCATCCGAAACTCGGTGGGCCGGAGCAATGGATTCCGCTGCCGAGTCCGCTGACGCCGCAAAACGACCCAACGTTTCTCGCGGCAGGCGGAATGCACGAGGACCTACCAAACCTCATCCAGCGGCTCAAGGCAGGCGGCGTGTTTTGTGCGCTCTCGGGCAAACTGCACGTCCAGCCAGCGCGAAATTTTCCCTACGATGTCTTCGTGGACGAGGCCGATCTCGCTGCCGTCACCAAGGCTGCCGGGGACAAACCGTGGTTCTTTTGGTGTAATCCGGGCGACACGCACGCGCCGTGGTGGAAGCATGTGCAAAGTAAGCTCACCGATCCGCAAAACCGCAATTCCGCGCCAACCGATGTCGATCCCGCAGCGCTCACGATGCCGCCGTGGATGCCGGACACGCCCGCTGCACGCGTGGACCTCGCGCAGTATTTTTCCTGCGTGCGGAACATGGATGAGTTCGTCGGTGCGATGCTGAAAAAGCTCGACGCGTCGGGACAGGCAGAGCGCACCATCGTTGTCTTCACGGGCGACCACGGCATTGGGTATGCACGAGGAAAGACGAGCGTTTATCCCGCAGGCACGCAGGTGCCGCTCTATGTGAAAGGCTCCGGCATCAAAACCGGGCGCGTCATCGGCACGCCAGTTTCGCAGATGGATTTCAACCCAACATTTCTCGAAGCCTTCGGCCTGCCGCTCATCGAGAAAACGCACGCAACTTCGCTCTGGCCGATTCTATCCGGCAAAGCCGACGCACTGCCCGACCGCCGCACGGTGATGACCGAAACGAACAACAGCCTGATGTCCCAGCCCGACATCAAAGGCGATGGCACCATGGCGCGCGCCGTGTGCGACGGACGCTTTTACTACATCGGAAATATCATCCAGACGAGGACCACTCTGCCCGAGGAAAAGGCCATCAACATTGGCACTGGCGATGGCGAATACGGAGACCCTGGCCCGCAATACTCCATCGACCTCCATGACGAAACCGTCCGCCACAAAGCCGACCAACCCCTCCCCTACGAACTCCTCCGCCAACTCTGCATGGGCGACGCTCCGCCTGAAGAACTCTATGACCTCGACGCCGACCCGTGGGCGGTGAAAAACCTCATTGCCGACCCCCAGCACGCCGACACCCTAACGCGGATGCGCAAGGAGTTTGCCGCTTGGCGCAAAGCAACGAATGACAGGGAGGTGCATCCGAAAACCATCCCACGCCGAGCCACGAAATAACCACGCTTCATGAAACACACCACCATCCTTCTCGCTGCCTTGGTGCTGGCTTCGATCGCTGCGCTCCCTGCGGCCACGCCGTCCAAGCCCAACATCGTTGTCTTTATTTCCGACGACCACAGCATGTTAGACTCGCAAGCCTACGGCTCCACCGAAGTTCGCACGCCGAACATGGCAAAGCTCGCGGCGGAGGGACTGAAGTTCACGCACGCCTTCGTCGCCTCGCCCTCCTGCGGTCCGAGCCGAGCCGCGCTCCTCACCGGTCTGTGGCCCGCGCGCAACGGGGCGGAGCCGAATCACAAAACAAAGAACCCGGATGTGGTTCCGCTCCCAACAGTCCTTCGCACGATGGGTTACGAGGTTGCCGCCATCGGCAAAGTCGCCCACAACGCCTTCGCGAAAGATTTCGACTTCGACTACGTTGAGGGACCTAACGCTGGTTTCGAAGACACCGCTAGCGTCGCGAAATTTCTGGCTGCGCGCGACACCTCAAAACCACTCTGCCTTTTCGTAGGGACCCGACACCCACACACCGTCTGGAGCGCGGAACGCACTTACGATGCCGCCGCCGTCAAAATTCCGCTCACGCACATCGACACCACTGTCACTCGCGAAGAGCGTGCCAGCTACCTCACAGACATCACCAAGGCCGACACCCTGCTCGGAGAAGTTCGCGCGCTGGTCCGCGATAAAGTTTCCGGGGACACCCTCTTCATCTACACCGCCGATCATGGCGGGGCGTGGCCATTCTCCAAATGGACCCTCTACGACTCCGGCATCCGTATTCCGCTCATCATCGCCTGGCCCGGCCACCTCAAGCCTGCCACCACCAGCGATGCGATGGTCTGCTGGCCCGATCTACTTCCAACCTTCATTGAACTCGCTGGTGGTGAGGTCCCCGTTGGTCTTGATGGCAAGTCGTTCGCTGGTGTGTTGCGCGGCACGACCACGACGCATCGCGACCGCGTCTTCACCACCCACAGTGGCGACGGTGATTTCAATGTCTATCCCATCCGCAGCGTCCGCACTCGGGACTGGAAATACATCCGCAACCTCCATCCAGAATTTCAACAGCACACCCACATTTCCCGTTCATCGGGTCCGAGCGGCCTCGTGTATTGGAAAACATGGCTCGCTGCCGCTGAGAGTGACCCCGCTGCTGCTGCCACTGTTAAACGCTACATTCAACATCCCGCCGAAGAACTCTACGACCTCGCAGCCGATCCCTTCGAACTGCACAACCTCGCCACTAACCCGCAGCAAGCCAGCCGCCTAGCCACTATGAGTGCCGACCTCGACGGGTGGATGAAACAACAGGGCGACACTCAATCCGTCTTTGGCAAACCACTTCTCCTCGGTGAACCCATCACACTCCTGGCACCGGGGGCCAAAAAAGACAAAGCCACCAAATGAAAGAGTCATTGAACGTGTTCGATCTATCTAATGATTGCGGGGACACTGTCCCCGGAATTCAGAGCGACAAAGCTGGAGCAGCTGTTGAGTTCGCTACTGTGGGCATGGATCAGAATTTTTTTGTCCCGTGCTGGCCGCCTGGGCCATGATTTTCCGCGTGCTGCTGTTATCTGCAGCCATGCCCAACGTATAATTCACCGAATACATAACATGAATCAAATCCTGCTAATCGCCATTCTTTCGAGCATCATCGCGCCCCTATCGATCCATGCCGCCAAGCCCAACATCATCGTCATTTACACCGACGACCACGGTTACGCCGATTTGGGTTGCGTCGGGGTGATGGCAGACGTCAAGACACCTAACATCGATGCCCTGGCCAAGGGCGGGGTGCTGATGGCGGCGGGTTATGTCACCGCGCCTCAATGCTCGCCATCCCGCTGCGGGCTGATGAGCGGACAGTATCAAGGGAAGTTCGGCATGGATCACAACGGCATGTTGGAGAGCGACCACGCCCTGCGTCAGACATTCTGGGATCTGAACAACCTCCCGAAACGCATGAAGTCTGCAGGTTATGTCACCGCTCTGGGCGGGAAATCACACCTGGGTTCCAATGATAGTGCCGACCTGGTGAAGATGGGTTTTGATAAAGTATTCTTCAAGCATAGCGACGCTCCGGGTCATTGGAACATGGATGTGACCGGCAAGGATCTCCCGCCGCAGAAACAGAAGGACGGCTACTATCATCTGGAAATGATCGCTGACTATGGATGCGCCTTCCTTGAGCGATTCAAGGACGATCCAAAGTTTTTGTATCTTGCTTTCCGCGGTCCGCACGTGCCGCTCGATGCTCCGAAAAAGTATCTCACCCGATTTCCGGGCGACATGCCGGTAGAGCGGCGGAAGGCACTGGGAGCTATTTCGTGCATTGATGATGGCGTGGGCAAGCTCATGGCAACGCTGCGTAAAATCGGCCAAGAGGAAAACACGCTGATTTTCGTCATCAGCGATAACGGAGCGCCCATTAAGCAGATGCCCCATCAATTTGTGACCGATGACAAGGGCCTGAAAACGCTCAAGCCCGGGACGACACCAGTCGGTTGGAACGGCTGGGATGGTTCCCTCAACGAGCCGATGAATGGAGAGAAAGGCATGTTGACCGAAGGCGGTATCCGCACGCCGTTCGTGGTCCATTGGAAGGGCACGATTCCTGGCGGGCAAGTTTACAAAAACCCCGTCATCTCGCTCGACGTGGCTGCTACCGCCAATGCGTTAGCGGGCTTGCCGGATGACCCGATTCTTGATGGAGTAAATTTGATCCCCTATCTCAGCGGGAAGAATCCCGGAGTTCCGCACGAAACCCTCTACTGGCGCTGGACCAGCCAATACGCCATTCGCAAGGGAGATTGGAAATACATCACCTTTGGTGCTGCGCAGTATCTCTTCCACCTCGCGACTGATCCTTACGAGAAGAGTAATCTCGCGGAGAAAGATCCAGCGCAAGCGAAGGAACTCCGGGCAGAGTTGGCTAAATGGACGGAAACTCTGAATCCAGCAGGACTTCCTGAGGCCAAAGGAAGCGGCGGAGTGGCCAAGAGCGCATTTGGATATTTTGTGGACGGACAACCAGGTCCAAAAAACTCGCCCAAGGGCGCCAAGCATGAGGCCGAAGAGGAAAAGGAGGACGCGCTTAAGGCCAAGGAAGCGCAAAAGGAAGCCACTCCCAACAAACAAGACGACACAGACTGGAGCCAGCAATTATTCGCCCGCCGGGACACGAACGCAGATGGTCACGTAACGCTCGAAGAGTTCATTGCTGGACGCACGGGACCCACCATGCCCGCGCTCACCAAGCGCTTCAAAGCTTTCGACACCGATGGCGATGGCAATTGGACGAAGGCTGAGCTAGAGACCACGAATCCAAAATCCCCCACAGAATAATTTCACAAGACAACCATGCATTCCCCCCGCAGTCATCCTTCCGCATGGAGCGGTGGGCCACTTGCCCGTTGTGGCACGCCGACGCTTGGTATACGCTGAACGAAATCCCGAAATGATACCATCTTTATGAAACACCTGCTCCATTGCTTCACTCTCGCTTTTGCCTCCGTGGCAAATGCTGCGCCTGCCAAACCAAACATCCTCATCATCCTGGCGGATGATATGGGGTTCTCTGATGCCGGATGTTACGGCGGAGAAATTAAGACCCCCAACCTGGATCGACTGGCGGACAATGGACTTCGCTTTACCCAATTTTACAACACCGCACGCTGCTGGTCGTCGCGTGCGGCCTTACTCACCGGTTACTATCCGCAGGCGGTGCGGAGGGATAGAACCACCGACTTCGACCTGCCACCGGGCTACGGCAAGCCAGGGGCGATGGGGACCCGACCCGGGTGGGCGCATCTGCTATCGGAGTATTTGCAGCCGCTGGGGTATCGAGCCTATCATTCCGGCAAATGGCATGTGGATGGCAGGCCGCTGGATAATGGTTTCGAGCATTCCTATGAAGTGGGAAATGGAGAGGGCTACTTTTCCGCGAAGGGTTGTTCGGAGGACAATGTAGGCCTTCCCGCAGGGAAAGTGGACGGAAGCTTTTACTCGACCATTGCCATCGCAGACCATGCCATCAAGTATCTTAAGGAGCACGCGGCCAAGACTCCCGACAAGCCGTTCTTTCAATACCTGGCTTTCCACAGTCCACATTTCCCCATCCAAGCGCTGCCGGAAGACATTGCGGTTTACAAAGATCGTTACAAGGCTGGCTGGGATGCGATTCGCATTGAGCGACTGGCTAAGATGAAGCATATGGGGATTGTAAACTGTGCGCTCCCAGCGCTGGAACCGAACACCATACCGGCATGGAATTTGCCCGAGGAAACTCTGAAAAAGCGCATCGGAGCGGATGAAGTTGGTCATGCCGTGGCCTGGGACACGCTGAGTGCTAGTGAGAAGGAATTTCAGGCACTGAAAATGGCGGTGCACGCGGCCATGATCCATCGGATGGACCTTGAGATCGGCCGAGTGCTGGAGCAAATCAAAGCCAATGGAGCGCTGGAGAATACGTTGGTCGTGTTCGCGTCCGACAACGGTGCTTCCGCCGAACAAATCATTCGTGGACTGGGGGAAGATCCCACAGCTCCGGTAGGCTCGGCCTATAGTTATCTGGGCATCGGGCCCGGATGGTCCAGTGCCGCTAACACTCCATTTCGACTGCATAAATCGTGGAATCATGAAGGGGGTATCGCCACGGCATTCATCGTCTCCTGGCCCACTGGCATCAAGGCGCGGGGCGAGTTAAGAAAAGACCCCGGACACTTGATCGATCTGGTGCCGACCGTGCTGGAACTCACGGGGGCCAAGACTCCTGCCAACGCCAACGAACTCCCCATCCCAGCATTTCACGGACGAAGCCTGGTGCCGGATCTGGAGCGCGATGGTGCCGTGCAACGTGATTTCCTCTGGTGGAATCATGAGGGCCATCGGGCGATCCGCGTGGGTGACATGAAGCTGGTGGCTAAGCACGAGACGCCCTGGGAACTCTTTGATTTGAGCAAAGACCGCTCGGAAACAAATAACCTAGCGCAAGCCAATCCGGAAAAGGTGAAGGAGCTGGAAGCGGCCTGGAATAAGCGCGCCGCCGAATTTCATGAACTGGCAAAGCAAGATCCACCGAAGGCTCCGAAAGGCAAAGCTAAGGGCAAGGACACCGGTAAGGAATCTGCTGATTGATACAGCCTCAGTAAATGGCCTCTGACAAGGACGTAAACTCACCCTCAGAAGGGGCAAGTGCTGCGGCTTAAAATGTTTGTCGGGAGGCGTCAAATCAGAGAGACAGGAACGTGGCATCCCCCACCCTCCACCCGGCTCTCCATGAAATATCTCCTCGCCTCTCTAGCCCTTTTGACCACCGTTTGCAGCGGCCAAACGATTCGCATTGCCCTGCACAACGGGGCCTCTACCACGAACGCGATGGTCACAGCCAATGCGCCAACGACACAGGGCAGTGTGGTGAAGACGAACCTGCACACGTGGAATAATGTGGCGCGCAATGCTGGCACCGTTGGCGGGGTGACCTACACTGGCGTAGGCCTGAACTTCGCTAACTTTGTGCTGAAACAGGAAAATGGCGCGGACAGCCTGGCACGCCTTGCCATCAAGAATGCAGACACGACCAGCTTTGCCAACAATGGCTGGGGCTCGGCCAACAAGGACTATGTGATGATGGAGGCGGGCTATCATTTTGGCACCACCACCAGCACGAATAACTCCCTCACCATCACAAATCTTCCTGCCTCCCTGCAAGCCACGGGCTACACAGTCACCCTCTATGCGGACATCACCACGGCTCGCACCATGAATTATCTGCTCAGCGATGGAGGACCAACGCAGACGCAGACGCTGACGCTGGCAGGCACGGCGGCAAATTTTACGGGCACGTTCACCAAGGGGGTTAACTTCGAGCAATCCGGCCCACTCAGTGGAGCCACTTTGAATATCACCTTCGACTCCTCGCTCAATACTGCTGGCGGGGCCGCGGTAATTGGCGGCATCGTGATTCAACCGGTGCCCTCCGCCATCACTTCATTTACGGCCACACCTGCGAGCGTGGTTCCTGGAGGCACCGTCGCGTTGAACTGGATAACTGCAGGCTTCCAATCCTATAGTATCAGCCCCGCCGTTGGTAATGTGACCAACCAAACCGTCAACGGTTCGGGATCCATCAATGTGGTCGTCAACGAACCGACCACCTTCACATTCACCGCCACTAATACAGAGACGAGTGATACGAGGAATGTCAGTGTCGGCATTTTGCCGCCAACGATTACGAGCTTCAGTGCCAGCCCGGCTTCGATTACCGGTGGCAGCACCAGCACCCTATCATGGCAAACGAACGGCGCTAGTGCGGTTAGTATTTCGCAAGGCTTGGGGAGTCAGGCTTCAGTCACGAGCGGCTCGATCAATGTTAGTCCAACGCTATCGACGCTCTACACGCTCACGGCTGCAAACGCTTATGCTTCCTCTACGAGAACACTTATTGTGACGGTAGACGGCCTGGCGATCCCTCCTCGCATCAGTGAATTTGTGGCCGAGAACAGCAAATCACTCGTGGATGGTGATGGCAATAATTCCGATTGGATTGAAATTCAGAATTTCAACAACGTGCCGCAGGATATCTCTGGATATTTCCTGACAGACGTCGCCACCGTCCGCAATAAATGGGCGTTTCCGGCGGGCACGATGATTCCTGCCAGTGGGGTGCTGGTGGTCTTTGCCTCAGGCAAGACGGTGAGCAACTATGTCGATCTCGGTGGCAAATTGCACACGAATTTCAGCTTAAGTAAGAACGGAGAATACTTGGCGTTGGTGGCACCGAATGGCAGCACCATTCTTCAGGAATTCGCACCGCAATTCCCCAAGCAATCCTCTGATGTTTCCTACTCCGCCGAAGGTTATTACCCAACCCCCACCCCGGGGGTCCCGAACACAGGACCAACGGTGGAGGGGATCGTGGCGGATACGGCGTTCAGTATCAACCGTGGTTTCTTCAGTGCACCAATCAGTGTGGCCATCACCTGTGTCACGCCCAGCAGTGCCATTTATTACACTACGAATGGCACTGCCCCAACGCTGCAAAATGGAACCCTCTACACGGCACCCATTAATATTGCCACGACCACTGTGCTCCGTGCCGCAGCCTTCCGCAATGGTTGGCTGTCCACCAATGTGGATACCAACACTTACCTGTTCACCAGCAGCATCATCGCGCAAAACAATACGCCCGCAGGCTATCCCACCACTTGGGCCGGCAAGACTGCGGACTACGAAATGGATCCACAGGTGATCAATCATCCGGATTACGTCGGCCAATTCGATGCCGCATTGAAGGCCCTGCCGACGCTCTCGGTGGTGATGGCACCAGATGACATGTTCGGGGCGACGCAGGGCATCTATCAGAATCCCCTGAGTGAAGGCGACGCTTGGGAACGCCCTGCTTCGGCGGAATGGATCTCGCCCGATGGTTCGGAACCTGGTTTCAATATCAATTGCGGAATCCGCATCCAAGGCAGCAGCTCGCGGAGCCCGGACACGCCCAAGCACAGCCTCAGCCTGCGTTTCCGTGGCTCCCACGGCTCTGGGAAATTGAATTACGATCTCTACCAGGACAAGACTGCGGTAAAGGAGTTCGACCTGCTGCAACTGCGCCCGGAATACAACAACGGCTGGATGCACCGGCACTACTATCAATGCGCGATTGGTCAGTATAATCGTGATCAATGGGCCAGTGATCTTTACACCCGAATGGGCAACACGGGAACCCACGGACGCTGGAGTCACCTCTATATCAATGGCATCTACTGGGGATTGTATGATCTTCAGGAACGGCCGGATGCCGACTTTTTCGCGTCCTACTACGGCGGGGCAGCAGAAGATTATGACACCTTGAATTCTGGCGTCGTCACGAATGGAGACGCCATTGCCTATAACGCCATGTTTACGGCCGCGGCAGGAAATATTGCCGACAATGCAGTCTATCAAACCGTTCTCACCTACCTCGATGTCGATGCTTTTATCGATTACATGCTCCTGAATTTCTATATTGGAAACCGCGACTGGGACAGCCACAACTGGAGAACCGGACGCAAGCGGCAGGCTGGGGCGGGCTTCCACTTTGTGCCGTGGGACAGTGAATTTGCCATCTCTCCTAACAACGCCGGGGTCGTCAGCCCGCCACTGGATATTACCGGGGCCCTGGCCACGGATGTGACCACTAGGAACACGGCTGGCAACCCCAGTGGACTGCATCAACGGTTGACGCTTAATGCCGAATACAGACTCCGTTTCGCTGACCGCATCCGCAAGCACATGCTCGATGGCGGGGCGCTCTCTCCGGCTGCGGTGACGGCCACTTGGCAGCAACGCTCCGTTTTGATTGACGCGGCTATCATCGCTGAATCCGCCCGTTGGGGTGACTTCCGCCGCGATGTGGATCCATCCACCTGGACGTCCGCGCAGTTTGCCCTCTACACGAAAAATGAGCACTACCTGCCCACGCAAGCTTACGTCATCGGCACGTATCTTCCCCAGCGCACCGGAGTGGCGCTGGGTCAACTCACAACGAGGACGCTCTACCCATCCGTGACGGCTCCGAGCTTCAGCCAACACGGCGGCGTGATTGCGGCGCCTTATGCGCTAACAATGACAGCACCGGACGTCGTGCGTTACACCCTGGACGGCAGTGATCCGCGGCTGGTCGGCGGGGCAGTGGCGCCAACTGCGGCTACTTACACTCCGGGCTCCAGTCCTGTGATTGTGCTGCCGGGCAGCACTCTAGTAAAAGCCCGCACGCTTTCCGGTGGGGTGTGGTCCGCACTTACCGAGGCCTATTTCCAAGCCAGCGATCTACGGATCACAGAAATCATGTATCGCCCCACGGGTAATGGATTGGCGGAGTTCCTGGAAATTACGAACACAGGAGTTGCTGCCGTCAATCTCGCAGGATTGACCTTCACTCAGGGCATCGATTTCGATTTCGCCACCTCCGCGATCCAGAGTCTGGCGGCCGGTGAACGCCTGCTTCTGGTGCGCGATCTCGCGGCGTTCCGAGCCGTCTATGGCAATGCCCACGACGGGAGAATCGCTGGGGCCTTCCAAAACAATACCGCCCTCGCTGATAGTGGCGAAACCCTCACGCTCGGCGACCGCACTGGAGCGAGCGTCATTTCCTTCGCTTACAGCGACGACGCCCCGTGGCCCACCGGAGCAGACGGCGGGGGCTATTCGCTGGTCTTCATTGCAGGCAATGCTAATTCCCCAACCAGCTGGCGGCATAGCAGCCTCACTGGCGGAAACCCTAACGGGAGCGACAGTATTCCCTTCCCTGGTGGCGATATCATTGGCTACTACCTAGCATCAAATCCAGTGATAAATCCAACCGCGAACCGCTTTACAGTAACACGCCGGGCCCAAGCCGATGCCGCCAGCCACGTCGTCGAGACCTCCAGTAACTTGACGCAATGGTCGCCCAACCAACTGACATTGCTATCAGTCACTCCCGATGGCAATGGCAACGAAATGCTCACCTACGAAATCCCACCGGGCGGACCGCGGAGGTTCATTCAGGTGAAGGTCACGGTGCCCTGAGCGACATTTCCCACGAAGCTTCACTTAGTTTCCGCTCCCGACACCGGCCCAATGGTGCCTCCAGCCAAAAACTCCGCGGGAGTGGTGATTTGCCGAACATCCGCCTTCCCGTGACTAACATTTTCCGCCCAGCGAACGATGCGGCGGACCAACGGGGAGGCATCCCAGCGAATATGTGAAATGGGCGGAGTGCACCAACCGAAGGTCGGATCAGCATCGGTGCAGATCAAAGAGATTTGTTGAGGGACGCGGATCCCGGCACTTGCGAGATATTGCTGCACAGCAGCGAAGATAGGAGCCTCCTCGATCAACATGGCGGTCGGCGGAGTGACGCGAAAGAGCGATTTGAGCAGCGCTTGAATCCCCTCCCGCGTCTCTTCCCAATCCGGCAGGTTAAAATCGCTAATCTGAATCCCGCCGGTCTTCAGTTCATTGATGAAAGCGGTCTCGGATCGCCCCAACTCCGGCAAGCGTCGGCCCCGCCGCGCCACGAGCACGACGCGCGAGTGGCCCAAGGCGATCAATTGGCGAGCCGCAGCCGCAAAGGCAGGGACTTTGTTGGGCCCGGCGGCAGCGATGGGCAGTCCTTCTGGTCGCCCAAACAAGGCGAAGGCTGGGGTCGGTTGCTGCGTGAACCACGCGAGCACATCCCTCGACCCAGCGAGGATAATCCAAGCATCGGCTGGAGTTTGCGCCACGAGTCGGCTGAGTCGGGGCACGTCCATTTTCAGTTCCGTCAGGGCCTTCTGGGCAAAGATGACGGTGTGCCCCGCTTCCACCATGGCGTGCTGCAGTTCGACAATGTAGTCCAATTGGCGGTCTGTTTCTTCGTGGAGCAGCAGGGCCACCCGCATGGATCGCATCGTTTTGGAATTTGGCAGCGTAATGCGTCGTTTCTTCCCTTGCCCCTGCCCCACTAAAACCCCTTCATGTTCCAGTTGCCGCAGCGCTGCCTCGATGGTTTTGCGATTGATTCCAAGTTCTGACGCCAATTGATAAACCCCAGGAATCAAATCACGCCAGCGCCCGCGTTCAAGTTCAGCGCGAATGTGAGCGGCGGCTTGGGCAGAGACGGAAAGTGAATGCAATAAGGGCATGGCTGACTTTCCCGGAAATGGGGTATGTTGTCAAAGGTAAAACTACCTCACACGGGTAGCCAGGCTGGCAGAATAGTGTAGCCATCCATGTGCTGCTAAGCTATACAGGACGTAATCCGCTTGAACTCTCTTCTCCTTTTCGCTGCTTTTCTGCTAGGTGCTACCAGCGCCATCGCTGCTGCCTCCCCGGCAGCCCGGCCCAACGTGATCATTCTGCTCTCAAAACCCTGCATGTGACTTGGGAAAAACAATTCGACTCGAAGCAAACACCACCACCATGAAACGCCTCCCCTACTCTCTTCTCATCCAGTCCCTAGCCATGGTGCTGCTCGCATTGGTGCCCTGGGTAAGTGCAGCCGATTCCGCCACCACCAAAGGCATCATTGATCCCAGCAAACTGGAGCGCCCAGCGGATGCCGTCATTTTGGTGGGACCAGACAGTTACAATCTCGTGCCGGAAGGCTCGGAGCCAACACACTGGGTCTTTGCCAATGGGGTGCTCACGGCTTCGCCCGTTTGGGACAGCCTGCTAACCAAAGAACCGTATCGGGACTTCCGCATGCATGTGGAGTTCAACGTCAACGAAGGCAAAGACGTCAAAGATCGGGAGGCGGATGGCAATTCCGGCATCTACATCCAGCAGCGCTACGAAATCCAGATCCACAATTCCTTCGGGATTTCGGAAGCAGACTACCTGCCCAGTTATTGCGGCAGCATTTACCGTCAGAAGAAACCAGATCGCCTCGTGAGCAAGCAGGCCGGAGAATGGCAGAGCTACGATATTGTCTTTCGGGCCGCGCGCTTTGATGGGGATAAAAAGACTGAGAACGCCCGCATTACCGTTTATCAAAACGAGCAATTAATCCACGACGACTACCCCATTAAAGGCAAGACCGGTGTGGGAGAGAAGGAAGGCCCTGAACCACGGCCCATCAAGCTTCAGGGACACCACAACCCAGTCCGCTTCCGCAACGTGTGGATCCAAAATTTGACCCTTGACCCAAAACCATGAACACCGCCCATCGAATCCTAACCCTCGCAATTGCTACGCTGGCGCTTCCCTTCCAGCTGCCAGCAGCCAAGCCGCAAGGCGCTGTGGCCATGCCTGATTTCACCAAGGGCGACACCGTTGCCAAGGACGGTCCCCACGACTGGACGCTGGGGCCGACGGGCGCTCGGGGTTGGATTTATACGAACAATGGTCACTCGCACGAAGCGCGTCAAATTCTGGTCACCGCAGTCGCGAAGAACGCTCCAGCCTCCACGGTGCTGAACGTGGGCGATGTGATTCTGGGCGTGGACGGGAAGAATTTCCCTGACGATGCTCGCGTCCTCTTTGCCAAAGCCATCGGGGCCGCCGAAACCGAAAAGGGCGCGGGCAAACTCCGCCTGCTGCGCTGGCGGGCCGGCAAATCCGAGGAGGTGATCGTCACACTGCCAGTGCTGGGAAGTTACAGCAACACCGCGCCCTATGATTGTCCGAAATCAAAACACATCTTCGAACTGGGATGCAAGTCGCTGGCGCAGCGCATGGCAGGGCCGAACTACACCAAGGGATTGAATCCGATTCCGCGCTCATTCAATGCGCTGGCTCTGCTGGCCACTGGCAACAAAGACTATCTCCCGATGCTGCAAACTGAAGCGCGTTGGGCGGCAGATTATACGGCGGAAAGTTTCGCCACTTGGTATTACGGCTACGTCCTAACATACCTTGCGGAATATGTCATGGCGACGGGCGACCAAGCGGTCATGCCCGGACTTAAGCGACTCGCGATGGAGTCAGCGCTGGGCCAGAGCGCGGTCGGCACTTGGGGACATAAGTTCGCCCTGCCCAGCGGGAACCTCAACGGCTATGGCTGCATGAATCAACCCGGGCTAAGCCTCTGCATCGGCATGGCGCTGGCACGCGATGCGGGAGTGAAGGACCCAGCGCTCGACAAAGCCATCACCAATGCCGCAGGCTTTGTGCGTTGGTATGTGAACAAGGGGGCGGTGCCCTACGGAGACCATTTGCCGTTTCCGGCTCATGAGGACAATGGCAAGTGCTCCAGCGCAGCCGTGCTGTTTGATCTGCTGGGCGATCGTGAAGCTGCGGAGTTCTTTGGCAGAATGTCCACCGCCGCCTACAGCGAGCGGGAGCGCGGACACACGGGAAATTTCTTCAATGTGCTCTGGGCCGTCCCCGGCGTGGCCCGCTGTGGTCCTTTAGCGACGGGGGCTTATCTCAAAGAGCAAGCTTGGTATTATGATCTGGCGCGCAGTGCGGACAGCAGTTTCCTTTACCTAGGATCACCTGTGGGTGAAGAGGAGCATGGCAAATACACGAGCTGGGACTCCTCTGGCGGCTATCTGTTGGCCTATGCCCTGCCACTCAAAAGCCTTCGACTAACAGGCAAGAAGCCATTCACTGTGCCTGCCTTGAACGCCGCTCAAGTGGATGCGGTCATCGCTGCCGGACACGGCTTCGCCTATAAAGGATCGGAGAATCCCTACGACCAACGCACGCCTGAACAACTGCTAGCCGGCCTGTCCAACTGGTCGCCTGCGGTGCGCTTGCGATCCGCCACCGCGCTTGGCAAAAAGCAGGGGAATTTCCTGCCTGACGTGCTCAAGTTGCTTGCGAGCAATAATCGCGACGCCCGCTACGGAGCCTGTGCAGCGCTGGCAGCTCTGGGACCACGAGCCGATGCCGCCGCCCCCCAACTCCGCGCGGCCCTCAAGGATCCCGACCCTTGGCTGCAAAGCTTGGCCGCGGAGGCCCTGCCACATCTCGGTCCCGAGGCTCGCAAGGGCAGCGTCAGTGATCTGTTAGCAATGGCGATCACCCCCAATCCCGCCGACCCGCGGCGCATGGCCCAGCGCTCCGTCGGCGTGGCGCTTTTCTCCCCCTACCCAGGAAGCCGTGGACCCAAGAGCATTCTGGCCGAGTCACTTGATGGGGTGGATCGTAAATTGCTCTACCCGGCCGTGCAATCCCTGTTACAAAACCAGGATAGCGTCGCCCGCTCCACGGTGCAGAAATCCTTTCCCAACTTAACGGATGCCGATCTCGTGACCCTGCTGCCAGGGATCGTCAAAGCCATTGAGCGGCTTGCCCCGAGCAACGAAATGTTTGGCGACGGCATCCGCCTAGCCGGGCTCGATCTACTCTCCCGCCTGCACATTCGCGAAGGCATGGGCCTCTGCGTTTCCGTGCTGGAACCCGCTCGGTGGGGCGCGGGCAAACGTGTCGGCCCCTGTCTGGGATACCTCTTGCGCTACGGAACGCATGCCAAAGCCGTTTTGCCGCAATTGAAGGAAATCCGCACGCAACTCATTGCGGGAGCTCCCAAAAAGGGACCGAACGAGCAATTGGATGAATTAGACAAATGCATCGCAACGATTGAATCCAGTTCCGCCTCGCCCACGTTGGTAAGCGTCGCAGAGTTCAAGACGCGACCTGCGAAATAGCATGCAATCGCTTGTGGCAAAGCAATCAACTGTGACCCGGGACTGGTCAGTTTCAAATTTCAATCCTCCGGCGGCAAGGCCTCGGTTGGCTCAGCAGTGATCTTCATTTCGGCGGAGCAAGAAAACTTCGGTTTTCACGATCATCAATTACCCTAAACAAATCCCGTTGCCGATTTGGCAAATGTTTGGTATCTTGACCGTTACTACCACTCCGATCCCAGATTTTCTCGAATGCAACCCACTGTCCGCCGTCCTCGTCGTGTTCAAGACGCACCTTCCTCTACTCACGAGCGGAGGCCGCTGACTGATTTTACAGGCATTTCCCTGATTGGCTTGGGCGCGCTCTTGTTCCTGGCGCTGGTGTCCTATTCGCCCGACGATATCCCGTCGTGGGTTTCGTTTTCCCGGCGTCCGGCGGCGGATGTGGAGTGTATGAATTTGATGGGTCCAGTCGGGGCGATTGTTGCGGGCTACGCGATTTTTCTCCTGGGAGCGGCGGCGTTTTTCCTGCCGATCGGTCTGATCTGGCTGGGGATCGCCAAGATCATTATCCGACTGCGTTTAACTTGGCCTCCGGTGCCCGGCTTGCTACTGATGCTGGCGTGCATGTCCACCCTGTTGGCGATTCAGAAATTCGCCTTTGAAGGCTGGGATTATCGTTTTCAGGTTTTAGGGGCTGGTGGGGGGATCGGCCACGTGGGGCAGGAAATGGCGAATCGGACCGTCGGCACCTTTGCCATGGGAGTGATCTGCGTGCTGGGCACCTTGGTCGGAGCTGTGATGCTGTTTGGATTGCGGCCCCTGCAAGCGCTGCACATGGCGCAGGGCTGGATCGACCGCTGGCGGGAAGATCGCATCCTCGCCCGGAAATACGCGGCTTCAGAAGAATTGCAGGAAGAACGAGCTGCGATCGAGGCGCAACGCCAAACGGCCCGCCAGGCGCGGCAGGAAGGTCGTCCGCCCCGTCGGAAAACCGCAGGAGATGATGGTCAGTTAATCATTCCAGGACGCGAAGTAGCCGCTGCGCTGAGCGAACCTGAGTTAGGGTTAGGGTTAGGGTTAGGGTTAAACCTCAATTCCGGTCGGGCCGAACTGGAAGCCTTTGGGGAACCTCCGATCCCCCTGGCCCCGGCGGGACCGGAAATTATCGATGGCACCGCCCGCAAATCCGAAAGCGAAGATCCGGTAGCGAGGAAAATCTCCCTGGCCGAATGGCGCGAACAACGCCAGAAGCCAAAGGCCGCCGCCACGGATGCTGCCGGAGCGCCCTCCGGCATGGCTTCGGCACTTACACCGTTGAGCGAGGCCTTTAAAGATTACGAACTCCCAGACTTGGACCTGCTGCACTGGGACGATGAGGCGGAACGCAAACCCGCCGACAAAGGCCTGCTGCTGGCAACCCAACAAACAATCATTCGCACGTTAGGAAACTTTGGCGTCGCAGTGACCCCGGGCACCATCACCCGTGGCCCAAGTATTACGCGCTATGAAATTTATCCGACCGATGGCCTGCGCGTGGCGAAAATCGTCACGTTGGAGCCGGACTTGGCGCGGGCCACGAAAGCTGAATTTATCAACATCCTGGCTCCCATTCCCGGCAAAGACACCGTGGGCATCGAGATCGCCAACAGTGACAAAGTTCCCGTCCCCCTGCGTGAACTCTTGGAAGATCCCAAGTTCCACAAAGGCAAGGCCCGCATCCCGCTGGCGCTGGGCAAGGACGTGTATGGCGAGACGATCATTGCCGACCTCGCAGCGATGCCACACTTGCTCGTAGCGGGCACCACCGGTTCCGGTAAATCCGTCTGCATCAATTCCATCATTGCCAGCCTGCTGTTCCAATTCGGCCCCGACCAGATGCGCTTCATCATGGTGGACCCCAAGGTCGTGGAAATGCAGATGTTCAATGATCTGCCGCACCTCATTGTCCCCGTCGTGACCGACCCCAAGAAGGTGCTGGCGGCACTGAAATGGGTCGTGAATGAAATGGACCATCGCTATCGTATCTTCGCCAAAGAAGGCGTGCGGAATTTCGAAGGCTTCAACAATCGCAAACGCAAGGCCTCTGCGCCAGTCCCCTCCGCCCCGCCAAAACGCAGCGGTAAACGCCCCCCGGCCTCCAATCCTAACGAGCCGGAATTACCACTCTTTGATACCCTGCCGGAGGAAGCCCCGGCCCCGCTGACTACGCATCCGGTGCGCTTCGGCGGCAAGGAGGAAGATCCGTTTTCGTTCATCGATGACTCCGAATTGGAAAGCCGCGCGAAGTTTGCCGCCGAGCTGGGCCAAGACGTGCAGGACTACTACGAGGATGAAGAGGAGGAAGATTTCGCCCCCAAAGAGGATGCGGTGCCAGACACCGTGCCGTATATCGTGGTCATTATCGACGAGTTAGCCGACCTTATGCAGACCGCCTCGGCAGATGTCGAAAATTTGATCGCCCGCATCACTCAGAAAGCCCGGGCGGCCGGCATCCACTTGATCGTCGCCACCCAAACCCCGCGGGCCAACGTGATCACGGGTGTCATCAAAGCCAACATCCCGAGTCGAATCGCCTTCCAAGTGGCCAGCGGATTGGATTCACGAGTCATTCTGGACACCAACGGAGCGGAGAAGCTCGTCGGCAAAGGTGACATGCTCTATCTCCCGCCTGGCTCCGCCAAACATACCCGCGTCCAAGGCGCATTCATCACCGACGAGGAAATGCAAGCGCTGGTGGATCACTGTAAAGGCCAGGGCAAACCGATGTATGACGCATCTGTCCAAGCCAGCATTCGCGAAGCCGCTGACGACGAAGAAGGCGAAGGCGAGGAAGACCTTGGGGCCGATGATGAAGCTCTCTTGGAAAAGTGCATCGAAGTCATCATTCAAGAGAAAATCGCCAGCACCAGCCGTCTCCAACGTCGCCTGAAGTTAGGCTACACCCGGGCCGCCCGCATGATGGACATCCTCGAAAAACGCGGCATGGTCGGCCCTGGCGAAGGCGCCAAGCCCCGGGAAATCTTGATCAGCCCGGATCATTATTCGGATTAACGGCCCCCCAGTAAAGTCTAGGCGTGCAAAACTGTAGCGGGCGAGGTAACGAGACCTTCGCCAGGGCATGGTGGAATGTGGGTTGCGTGGCGCTGGTCTCCTAACGTCGCCCTCTACGGCCAGACACGATCGTGCGAGCGGTAAATCATTGACGGTTAAATGGAATTTTCCTAGATGGGGCTGACAAAGCTCATGGCCCATTTCACGAAATCACATTCACTCACGCAGCCTCTGGCGGGCACCATTGGTATGCATAGGAACGCGTCCGCCGGTGATACAGAAAATTGCTATCGTTCAAGTCTGCAACCACGCCAGGACATCACCCGATGAGTGTTGGCACTCCCGTGTTTTGGCTTGCGCTAAGTCTGCTGTTCTTCGCTTCAAGGGACTCGGCGTCCGCCGCGTCAGCAGAACTTGAGGCAGTGAATACCTCCACCATGCATCCCTATCAAGGAGAGCACGCTGCTGGGGTGGACCGCACTACGCTCCTTGGTAAAGTTATGTGCGGCTACCAAGGATGGTTCAACGCAGAAGGTGATGGCGCGGGCCGTGGGCATAACCGCTGGGCGAAGGACGGCGGGGTGCCTTCTGCTGGCAATGTGAAAATTGACCTCTGGCCTGACGTTTCTGAACTGGCAGCGGACGAACGTTTCCCAACGGACTTCAAATGCGCTGATGGCAGCACCGCCGAGGTTTACAGCGCCTTCAAACAAGCCACCGTGCTGCGACATTTTCAGTGGATGAAAGACTATGGAATCGACGGAGTCTTCGTGCAGCGCTTCGTCACCCCGCTGACTGAAGCCAAAAGTTTGCGTCACAATAATGTGGTGCTGGATCATTGCCGGGAAGGCGCCAACCGCTTTGGCCGCACCTATGCGGTGATGTATGATCTCAGCGGGATGCGGGCGGGTTGCATGCAGCAAGTGCAGGCAGATTGGCAGGCGCTGCGCACGAAGATGCACATTACCGAGGATCCTGCGTATTTGAAGCATCGGGGAAAGCCATTGGTGGTAGTCTGGGGCGTTGGGTTCAAGAAAGATCGGGATTACACCGTGGCAGAATGCGGGCAGTTAGTAAATTTCCTGAAAAAGAACGGCTGCACCGTGATGCTGGGAGTGCCGAGCGGTTGGAGGCTCCTGGAAAAGGACAGCACGGACGACCCCGCTCTGCACGGGGTCTTGAAGCAGGCCGATGTTGTGAGTCCATGGACCGTGGGAAGGTATCACACGCCTGCGGAAGTTGCGGTGCATGGAGAAAATTTCTGGAAACCAGATCTTGTCTGGTGCCGGGCCCATGGGTTGGATTATTTGCCAGTAGCGTTTCCCGGATTCAGTTGGTTCAACATGAAGGGAAAGGCATTTGATAAAGCCCCGAGACTGAAAGGAGAGTTTCTCTGGTCCCAATTCCAGATTGCCAAAAAATCCGGAGCGGAAATGCTCTATGTTGCCATGTTTGACGAAGTGGATGAAGGCACCGCCATCTTCAAATGCACCAACAACGTGCCTGTCGGCACCAGTGCCCAATTCGTAACTTACGAAGGCCTGCCGTCAGACTTCTATCTCAAGCTAACCGGCCAGGGAGCCCGCGTCATGCGCGGGGAGTTGCCATTGGGCAGCCCACTGCCCCACTAATGCCGGCACTCAGCCATGGGTCAAAGCTCGATTCCATTGACTGAACCAACGTTTATCGCAATGATGCCTGACAAATGAGAATCGTTCCAACCTTGCTTCTGCTAATTCTGGCATTCAGCAAATCCGCCACGCTGGCTGCCCAGGTGCCGGAGAGTTCTCCTGTGGCAGAGACCGTAGCGCGATTTTTCAGCAGTGAAGTCAGGGAAACAGGACCGCGTTTGGAATATCTTGCGGCGGAGTTGGATAAATTGCCAGCACTGGCCAAGGGCAGCCAGGGGTCACGCTATGGATTCAACAGCGGGCCGATTGCAAGTCAGGAGGAAGCGCACTGGGTGCAATTTGATCTGGGGAAAGAGTGTCTCATCGATGCCATCGTTGCCATGCCGGTTCACGCGGAGGCAGTGGGGGATGGCTATGGCTTCCCGCTGCGATTTAAGATCGAGGTCTCTTCCGTAGCGGAAATGCAGCATCCGATTTTGCTGTCAGATAAAACGAAGGAGGATGTTCCCAACCCTGGGAAATACCCCATGATTTTCCACCCCACAAAAACGGCAGCCCGCTACGTCAGATTCACCACTACCAAGAGTCCACGCTCCAAGGATGAGTTCTTCTGGGCCTTGGAGGAATTGATGGTGCTGGCAGGAAATAGAAATGTGGCTGCCGGTTGTGATGTCACATTTTCCAAGCAATTGGAATTGTTTCCCAACTGGGCGGTGGACTGGATCAACGATGGGCAAAGCGTGCTGGGCATGCCCGTCACCACTGAACGCAGTCCGACTAACGGATATCTCAGCGCCCCGGCCAATCAATCCGTTAGCGAAAAATGGATCGTGGTGGATCTGGGGAAAAGTTACCCGATCGACGAACTGCGGCTGCTGCCAGCGGGATCGAAGGAGAGCGAAACCCTAACCCGGCAAGGATACCCCCGCGTGGGAGGACGTGCGTTTCCACCGGATCTTGTGGTCGAAATCTCCGAGGAACCAACGTTTGCCGAAGCAGCGTGGCACAAGCAACTCGAATCGGAATCCCTGGGCTACCCGTGGGGCAGTTCCGTGGTGCTGCAGACGCACGGCACCCCTGGGCGCTACATCCGGGTGCTGGCACGCAAGCTCTGGGCCCGTGGCAAGACGGCCCACAACTTCGCCCTGGCAGAACTACAGGCGTATGTGGGAGACGACAACGTGGCGCTCGGCAAGGCCGTCCAGGCCAAGGACGCAGCTGATGGCCCGGTGTCAGCCCGCTGGGATCCCAGCTTTCTGGTGGACGGCTTCACGAGTCGCCTCCGACTCATTGAACTCCCTGCTTATCTGGATCTCATCGATCCCCGGGGGAAATTGGAGCGTGAGCAAACGACCCTTCAGGCGCGTCGTGATCACCTGGTGAGGCAGACTCGAAACATCCTAACTGGCGGTGCCGTCACGCTTGGCTCTGTCGCCTTGCTAGGGTGGGCGTGGATGTTATTCCGCCAAAAAGCGGTCCGGCAACGCGATGTGATCCGACTCCGTGAACAGATCGCACGGGATCTACATGATGACATCGGCAGCAACCTGGGTGGTATTGTCCTGCTTAGTGAAATGGGGCGTCGGCATGATGCCATTTCCCCGGAAGCCCGCAGCGATTTCGCAGCCATTCAAGAAGCCGCTGAAGAAACGGCGGAATCCATGCAGGACATCGTATGGCTGATCCAAACGGATCGCATGGGCTTGCGGGAGTTGATCGTGAAGCTGCGCAACTCCGCCGCTATGATTGTCGGAAATTTAGTGCTAAGCATTGAGGTAAATCCGCCCCAGTTCACGAACCGAAATTTATCGCTCCTGTTTCGGCGGCATTTCTTTTTCGCTTTCAAGGAGACGCTGAATAACATTCGTAAACACGCCTGCGCCACCAAGGTGGCAATCGGCATCGACATCAGCGCCACCTCGCTGAAATTTACCGTGGAGGACAACGGCAAAGGCTTCGACCTCACTGCTCCCGCCAATTTCGGACACGGTCTGGCGAACCTCCAGAAAAGGGCGGCACTCTTGAAGGGCACCTGCCATGTGGATAGCAGACCGGACCAAGGCACGACAGTCCGTTTTGAAGTGGATCTTCGAGTCTAGCAGAATGTCTCAGCTTCGCATAGGAAGCTGAGATGGAGCAGTCCAGCGGACTGCTCCCACACTCGTTGCTAACGCCGACGGCGTGCAGCGCAGCCGCCCAGTGTCAGGAGCCCCAGCATTGCCGCAGAAGGCTCCGGCACGCCTGTGACAGAGAAATTGGAAATCGTCCCTGAGCCTGGCAACGTATCGACGGAGAATGGATCTGCCTGAAAAATAGTTAGCGCAAACCCATTGAATTGATTTACTTTCCCGCCTGGCCAAGCATCCGTGGCATCGAAGGCCCCGGCCCCAGTTGTTTCGTTATAGCTAGGGATGGACATCGTGGCGGAACCAGCGGAATTCTCCCAGAGCACGTTGTAGGATAGGGTGCTGCTAGTTAGGCGTTCAACCGTGGTGGTAAACGTGTGCACATCACCTGCATGCCAGATCGGCAGGCCGATACCGGTGCCGTTGCTACCCGGAGCAAAGGCATTTCCACCGATGGTGCCGCCGCCATTATTTAAGGCATTGGTGGCTCCGGTCACATTCGGATCGAAGCGCGCGCGCATCATGCCGGAATTCGGTCCAGTCTGATTTCCCAATACCACCAATTGAATCATCTCAGCCCCGGTAGCTCCCGCAGTGCTGTCGAACAGCGTGAAACGGAAGTCCGCACCCTGATCTGTGGGCACGTCCTGCGCCAGAGTGAAATCAAATTTCACGACGGTCTTGTCGCCCACTTCCGTCATACGGGAAGCGAAGTTCGTGACGGCTTGCATATACATGTTAGTTCCAGTCGTGACATTCCAAGTGAAGGCCCCGCCAGCAGATGTAGCGCTGGCTACGCTGCCGGAGACTTGGTTCGGCGTGTCCGGGTTCATGGCCGTAAATACGGTGTTGGACAGCACTGCCGCAGAGGTATGTGTGGTCGCCAGCATGGATAGGGCAGCCACGGCAAAAAAAGAAATTGAGGTAAAACGCAGATTCATATTCCCTGTTTCTCGCAAAATGTGATCGTGCCTTCAATCTAATTTAGCTGTCAGTCCGTCGCACGATCGTGCCATCCAGCGACGTGAAAATGTTCTGGCGCACCTACAATTCACACTGGCGTAATGGCAGCGCCACCCGCATTCTCGAATGGAAAATCAAGCCTCCTGCGCTACCTTCCTCAATTCCCCGCCGCTCCTCATGCCTCCAAATTCAACCATCACTAACGTCTGGCTCGTGGAAGATAACGCCCTGTTCGGGCGCAGCGTGCAGCGCGTGGTCAACGGTCTGGAGGGCATGGCTTGTGAGGGCGGCTTCACCTCGGCGGAAGCCGCCTTTGCAGCACTGGCCCAGGTGCCCCCGCCGGATATCATTCTCCTGGATGTCCAACTCCCCGGCATGAATGGCATCGAGGCGCTGGCCACATTTCGCAAACTCGCCCCGGAAGCCCGCGTTATCATACTAACGGTATTCGATGATCCGGATAAAATTTTCCGGGCCGTCTGTGCCGGAGCGTCCGGCTACATTTTGAAATCATCCGGCATCGAACAAATCGGCCAAGCCATCAAGCAAGTCGTCGAGGGTGGAGCCCCCATGACCCCAGAGATCGCGCAACGGGTGCTGGACACTTTTTCCCACAAGGAATCCAGCCAAACCAGCATCGATGACTATCAACTAACTGAACGGGAAATCGATATCCTCCGACTGCTGGCCGACGGCCTGGTAAAAAAGGAAATCGCAGACCGCCTGGAAATCAGCGCGCACACGGTCTCTACTCATTTACGCCGCGTTTACAGCAAACTGCATGTCAGCACTAACACCGGAGCAGTGGCGAAGGCATTGCGGGAGCGGATCATCTGACACGCTGATTTACCCCGGATTCACTCATTGTGAATACTGTCGCACGATCGTGCCACAGCCAGCCAATTGACCTGGGAATCGCTATTTTGCTATAACAGAGTCCTGCCGTCGCTATTTTTACACGAAGCGGGCCGACAACCTGACACCACTATTTCCCCCACATGAAACCACACACGACATTCAACAAGCGCGTCATCCGAGCCTTGGCTCTGCTCCTCGCCAGCACCGGGACAGCGTTGGCACAGATCAACAATTGGGATGGCGTTGGTGGTGCCACGGTCACAGGCTCCGATGGCTTGGTCTATGGGAAATGGACCGACAGCGCCAATTGGGACAACGGTGATCCCTTTGGCTGGTCCAAGGATGACCGCGTTAGCCTGGTATCAGAAAACGGCGGACGGATCTGGATGGATCAGGAGTTCTGGGTCACGCCCTATGTAGCCAGTTCGAAACTGGGAGCTTTCGCTATCAGCGGAGGCACGCTCCAACTGCTCGACGGCGCAAGTCTCTACAAAACTCCACGTGTCGGTGACGGTGCCACTAGCACTAGCCCGGGCGTCGTGACCCAGACTGGAGGCACCCTTTACATGAATCGAGGGGAAATGCGCATTGGCACCAATATCAGGCTGGCAAGTTACGGGCTCTTCGACATCAGCGGCGGGGAGTTGTCCACCGCTGGCGGGCTCTATCCCGGAGGCAACATCGTGCTGGGATCCCGGTTCAATCAATTTTCCGACGGACCAAGCCGGGGCGAACTCAGGATCAGCGGCACGGCCGTAGTTAATTTGGCAAAACCCGTGGGCGCACCAGCGCAAGCACTGCTCTTCGGCTCCGGTCATGGGGAGTCTGGTAGTTCTGTGCTAACCATCATTGGTGCTAGTGCCACCGTCAATATCGATTCCCTCAGTATGGTGAACAACTATCCAAGCTACAACGCGGGGTTGATCAATTTCCAGTTCGACCAAAGTGCAATGCCTTTAAGGATTGGTGATGGTGATGGTTTTGACGAGCGGTTGGGAGCTGGGGATTTTGGTTTTGGGCCAGGCTTTGACGGGTTGGCGCAGGGTGCGGGGACAGCTCCTCGGCGGGCGTTCCTTGATCAGGGCGGC
>JANOAV010000131.1:0-11864 GCA_031411295.1 Verrucomicrobiales bacterium
CGAAATTGGAAAAGAATGCGGGAAGCGGCAGGGAGTTATGGGGCATCCGCCCAATCCATCAGAAGCTGGCAGGGCGCCATGGGAAATTACAGAATTCCAGATATTTTTGAATCCTTAAAGGCATTGGCTTTTAAGCGGAGCAACGCGATCCGGGACACGGGCTGAGACGCTGAGCTTGATCCGCCGCTTAAAAGCGGGACTCGTGCGCTTGTTCCAGTTTGGCGTGAACCCATCACCTTGAATGATTTCCGCCACTAGTCTGACTGCGAATCTTTATGCCCCGGACGTGGCGCTGAATGCGGGGCCGCATCCGGTGATTTCGATGCTGCCCGGTGGAGGCGCGGGCTTGAACAGCACGGAGTGGGCGGCGCAACGGCTGGCACGCGATGGCTATGTGGTGTGCCTGACGCTGCCGGAAGGTTCGAGCGAGAATCTGTATGCCAATGCGTGCGTTAGCGGGTTGAACTTTCTGGCCGCAGTGGCGAATCCCTATCTGGCGGAATGCAACAACGCGAAGGCCGGTGTCTGCGGCTGGTCGCTGGGCGGGCGTTCGCTGATGAAGGTGCAGGACGAGGATGCGCGGGTGAAATGCGTGGTGGCGTGGGACAATCTCGCGGTGAGCGAGAAGGGAGATGGTGGTTCGCCCCTCGGCAGCAACCGTCCGCAGCCATGGCGGACCCCGCGCGTGCCAGCGATGGGGCAGGCTTCGTTGAATGGCTTCGCGGATTCCGAGTGCAAGCTCACGGCGTGGAAATGGTGGCGCGAATACGGCCTGCCGTGCATGGAGGTGGTATTCGAAAACTCGAATCATTTTTGGTGGAGCGGCAGTTCTACGGAGCCGAAGCGCGATCAGTCCCACCACTACACGCTGGCGTGGTTTGATCGTTGGTTGAAAAACGACGCGGCGGCCACCTCGCGCTTACTGGCGACGACGGTGGCAGGCACTTCAGTGAACTCGCTGCTCAGCGCGGGTTTCCGCTCGGCGGCGTATTTCGACGGGTTGGACACGAGCGACTTAAAAGCGCATCTCGTCAGCGGTGCGGGATCGGGTTCGGTAAAAGGTGGACGTCCGGCGCGGTGGGTGTGCAGCGGTGGGACGGCGGCGGGAAATGAAGTGGCGCGGGCACTCGATTGCGATGCGGCGGGCAATGTTTACACCGTCGGCTCGCTGCAGGGCACGGTGACTTTCAGCGGCCCGATGAACTCAGTGGCAGTCTCGGCCAGCGCGGGCGCGGAAGATATCTTCGTGACCAAGTGCGCCCCAGACGGCACCCTGCTCTGGGCGCGGCGCTACGGCGGCACGGGCAGCGATTTTGCGTATGATGTAGCGGTGGATGCCGCGGGGCGCATCATGCTTTGCGGAACTTTCCAAGGCAGCTTCAGCATCGGCGCGTGCGCGTTGAGCAGCCCGGTCGGGACGACGAGCACCTTTACGGCGGAACTTGACGCCGCGGGCAACGCGGTGTGGGCGGGTGCAACGGGTGCGGCCACGGCTGGTTCGGTGCTCAGCAGCGAGTGCATCCCGGATGACAGCGGCGGATTCATCGTGTGTGGCAGTTTTTCAGGGACGGCGGTGTTTGGAGCGCAAACGGTGAGCACCGGCGCAGGCGAACTCTGGGGCTTTATCGTGCGCTACAATTCGGCGCGCGTACGCCAATGGCTGACGACCATGCCGGGAACGGGCAGCGCGGCACGCGGGCTCGCCTTGGCGCAGGATGGTTCGGGCGATGTGCTAGCGACGGGGCAGTTCACCAGCAGCGCCACGTTTGGCTCAACCACGATCACCTCCGCTGGCGATGCCGATGCCTGGCTCGGCCGCATGACCAGTGCGGGCGGGTGGCGTTGGGTCAAACAAGCGGGCGGAGTCGGGGAGGACTACGGGCGCGGGGTGGCGGCAACCTTAACTGGCTACGGGGTGAGCGGTAGTTTTAATGGCGCAGGCACGCCAATCTTTGACACCGGAGCATTGAGCAGTTTGGGTGGGCGCGATGTCTATGTGGCGAAATTTAACTGGAACGACACGCCGCAATGGTTGCAACGGCTGGGCGGCAGCAGTGATGACGAGGGCGCGGAGATCAGTGCCATGCCGGACGGGGGATTTCTGCTCTGCGGCAGCTTCGCTGGCAGTGTGACTTTCGGCACCCACACGCAGACCAGTGGAGGCGCGCGCGACTTGATGGTGGCGCGTGTTTTTGCCAACGGCTCACCTCACTGGCTTGCCGGCACGATGGGCGGTGCGGGCGATGACGTCGGCTACGCCTGCGCGGCCGATGCGCAGGGCAACGCCTTGTTCGCTGGCTTCTATTCGACCATCGCACCATTCGGTTACGACGTCGCAGTGAGTCCGACCAAGGACACCGCGCCCGGGCAGGCCGAGATCGTCTGGGGCAAAATCCATGCGACCAGCGAACCCAACGAGGACACCGATGGCGACGGCCAGACGAATGCAGCGGAGATCACCGCGCAAACCGATCCGCTCAATAACGCCTCAAGTCTTCGCGTCACTCAGTTTGTCACCACTGCGGGCACGGTCAGTGTCTCCTGGCAGAGTGTCGTCGCGCGCAGCTACCGCGTGCAGGCGAGCGAAAATCTGACGACCTGGACCGATGTCTCCACCGTCACGGCCACCGCCACGACAAGCACTTACAATGCCTCTGCCAACGGCCCGCGAAGATTCTACCGCGTGGTCACACCATGAAGTCCTCGCCAAGTTGCTTTCCCGCTGCAATCTCAATCCATGCCGCCCAATGAAGACGAACTTGCTCCCCTCGCCACTCTTGCGGCGGCAGGTGATGATGCCGCCGCTCGCGAGTTGGTGGAACGCTTGCATCCGATGCTCTGGAGCATCGTCCAGGCGCATCTGCCGCGGCGCACCGACCCCGCTGATCTTATCCAGGAGGTGCTGGTGAAAATGTTTTCCCGACTCCACCAATATCGTGCCGACAGCCCCTTCGCACACTGGGTTTCGCGACTTGCGGTCACCACGTGCCTTGATCGCCTGAAGCACGAACGCCGTCGCCCTGAACTGCGCCGTGCCGATCTGAGCCTCCAGGAAGCGGAGATCTTCGATCAACTGATGGGTGGCTCCACGCAAGCCGATGCACTCGATGCGGTGGCCGCCCGAGAACTGGCCCATCATTTGCTCAACTTGCTGCCGCCGGATGATCGCGCGCTGCTGCGGTGGCTCGATCTCGACGGTGATTCCATCTCCGAGCTCGCTGCCCGGCTGAAACTCGGCGAGTCTGCGGTAAAAATGCGTGCCTCCCGCGCTCGTCAAAAGTTGCGCACTGAAGTAGAGGCTCTGCGCACGAAAGGATTGCTATGAAAAATAACCAACTTCCCAACTTCGACTGGGACACGCTCGCCAAGGCCGCGCAGCGCGCCCCTCGCCTGAGTGCACCGCCAGCACCTCCGGCACTCGCCACGCGAGTGAAGGCCCTCTCGCGGGAGGCTCGCACGACGGAATCCCTGTGGTTGTCCTGGTGTCTGCGGGTGGCCCTGGCTTCCATTGCGCTCGCGTTGATCCTGCCCCTGGCGCTGCTCAGGGACCGAGATTCCTCGCCCACTGCATACGCCGGAATCGAATCCCAAATCGCTGAACTCGTCTTTGCCCCATGAACCTTACACGCTGGAAAATCATTGCCACTCTGCTCGCTGTGGCAGCCTCCACCGGAACCATCGGTGGCACGATCGGCTGGACGTGGCGGGAGGAGCGCCTGGCTCAGGACCGTCGTGACCAAAGCAGCATTCATCTGCTCTACCTGCGGCGTCTTGAAGAAGCCTTGCAGCTCACGCCGGAGCAGCGCGCACTCATTGCTCCGGTGCTCGATGGTGCCAGCGATCGCACCCGCAAGTTAAGCGTCCAGGTCGCGACCGAGGCCGCCCGGATCCGCGAGGACATGAGGGCTGCCATCATTCCCGTGCTCACCCCAGAACAGCGTGCGAGCTACGAGAAGTTTGAAGCCGACCGCGAAGCACGGCACGACCGCGTCCGCAGCAACCTCCGCGATTACCTCGAAAAGAAACCCACCCCCCCCACTCCCACACCACCATGAAAACCCTGCTCATCCTCGCATTGACCGCCAGTTCCGCATTGGCCGCCGTGAAGTCGGAAGACATCACGCTGCGCGATGAAAAGCGCGGCAAGGAAATCGAATGCCGCATCCATTTTCCTGACACGGGAGAAACGCTTCCGCTCATCGTCTTCTCGCACGGCTTCGGCGCGGACTAGACGGCGTTTGCCACCATCAGCCAGCACGTCGCGGAACACGGTTATGTTATCGTCCATCCGTCGCACGCGGATGGGGTGGAGCGCGGCGGATTACGGCACGGTGCGGCCGAGGTGCCTGCGCGGCAGCAGAAGCCACTCGCCATCATGTTAATGAGGAGGCCAGCGCCATGCGGAGTCGGCTTAGCGCGATGCTGGCCTCAGAAAATCGGCCTCTACAATTCACCGGTCTTACTTCTGTGGGTTACACTTTTGGTTCTTCGTCAATCAACGGGGGCAGATGAATACGTTTTGGGTTTGGAGACAGGAAATTTCCGCCACGGTGTTGTAGCAAACGTAATTTCCCCATCTGAAATCACTGCTCGACACCCGTCAATTTCCGCTTATTCTGTATTGTCTGAAATTTCACTCCTCCAATCTATGCCCGTCCTCACGCCTCTCGCTCAGCAATTCGTTCTCCATTGGGGAGAAATGGGCAATCGTTGGGGCATCAATCGGACCGTCGCCCAGATCCATGCTTTGCTGTATGTGAGCGAGAAACCACTCCACGCGGACGAAATTTGCGAAGCGCTGGAAGTGGCTCGATCTAATGTCAGCACCAGCCTGCGGGAGTTGCAGAATTGGGGGGTGGTGAAAGTCATTCACATGAAGGGCGACCGCCGGGACCATTTCGAGACTACCAAGGACGTCTTCGAAATGTTCCGCATCATCATGGCGGAGCGGAAACGTCGGGAGATTGACCCCACGATTGCCATCCTCAAGAGTTGTATTGCCGAAGCCGAGGAAGCTGGCCCCAGCGAGGCCTACACCCGCAAGCAACTCCTGGCTATGCAGGAGTTCTTCGAAATGGGTGCGCAGTGGTTCGACCAAATCAACAAAATGGGCTCCGGCAGCATCCTCCGCGCTATGAAGCTGGGCGATAAGGTCTTCAAGTTGTTGGGGTAGAGCCTTTAGCCCGACGATTGCCAGGCAGGCCTGAAGGCCAAGGCATCGGAACTCCGCCGTTACTGCTTCGCATCACTTTCCAACCCGCCAGCGCGCGAACATTTCCGGCACGGCCCGGGGCCGCGCGCGCATGACGCTGATTCCGGTCACGGCTGCCACTGCTCCGCAGAACCAGAAGATCTGGCCGTAACTTAATTTTGCCACCGATGATAACTGCTTTTGCATGATCGAGGCGACGGCAATTCCCACCCACGAAAGCCAGCTTGCAGCGCCCTGCACGGCTCCCTTGGTTTCTGCCGAGGGGCGATGCTGCAGCACCGATACGATCGGCACAATGAACAGCCCGCCCCCCAAGCCCAGGATGCCTAACGCTGTGGCAAAGCCGCCTTCTGGAATACCGGGCATGCCCAGCACCAGCCCGGCCACCGCCATTAAGCCAGCGCCCAGTGGCACCAGACCATACTCGATGTGCCCGTGGGAAAGTTTCCCTGCCAGCATGCTGCCGACCCCGATGCCCAGGCTCAGTGCTGCCTGGAGCCAGGCTTGCTCGGTGGGCTTGAGGTGGAAAATTTCCTCTGCGTAGAGGGCCAGATTGAATTGCACTAACGCCGCTACGAAGAAGAATGCCGTGTTCCCCCAATTGGCGCGCCACAGATCCCGATCCCGCTTCATGATGCTCATGTTACTCCAGATCTCGCCCAGGATGTTCCAGTTAAATTTCTTTAGCGGAGCAGCCGCAGGCACTTTGGGGACTCCGAAGCTGGTGGTAAGTCCGATCAAGGCCAAGCCTGCCAGCAATATTCCAGACCACATTTCTCGCCCCACCAATCCCTCCGCCAACCAGCCTCCGGCAAAGGTTCCCATGATGATGCCGATGAATGTCAGTAACTCAAGGATGCCATTGCCCGCCGATAGTTTCTCCACTGGCACCACCTCCGGCATGATGCCGTATTTGGCCGGAGCGAAGAAAGTGCTGTGCACCCCCATCATGCAGATGGCCACCAGTTGCAGGAACTTGTTCCCGCAGGCCAGGGAATACGCTGCAAACAGCATGATGCAAATCTCCGCCATCTTGACCCCGATCATCACGGAACGTTTGCTGCACCGATCCGCCATCCAGCCACCCATGGTGGAAAACAGCAGAAACGGAATGGCAAACCACAGCCCGGCATCGGAAACAAAAGCATCCTTTTCCTCGCGCGGCAACAGCGGGGAGGCCAGCAAGGGAAAGATCACCAACCACTTCAGCGCATTGTCAGAGAACGCCCCTTGGAACTGCGTAAACATCAAATTCCAAAAGCCGCGGGGCCAGGAGGGAGTGGTTTCTTTGGTCATGTTAGAATAGTATGTGCAGCAAATTCCAGCCAGCGGCTGGACGCTGAGAGGTAATCACAGACCCGGCATTTCGCCAAAGGAAATGCGCGGCGGGGTCAATTCCTGAGTCCCGTGCCGAAATTTTCCGCAACTCATCAAGGCACGGGGCGCATCCGTGCGAAGTAACGGGCGGGGAAGGTGGGTGGGGTGCCGAAGGTAATCCTTACTCCGTTGCCCGCCACCGTGGGCGAGACGAATCCCAGAAATTCAAAGCTGGTGGTATCATCGGTGGATTCGACGGCGTAGGTCCGGGTGTTCAGCGTATTGGCTCCCATGACGAAACCGTTGGTGCCCACCATATCCATGCTGGCAGTCGTGAGATGGAAATAGCTGGCGGCTGAGGCTGGGTCCGTGCCGGCTACGATCTCATCCTGCCGCCCCACCCCGTCTCCATCCACGTCACTGCGGGGATCCTCATCTGAAATCCGCGCCACGCCCCACCGCAGGTTCTCGCTGGTGGAATCCGCCCAGCCGCGAATTTGCAAACGGGCCGACTTCACGTTGGCGGGAATGTTGGCGATAAAGTTTCGCGAGAACTGCGTGAAAAGATCGGCCCCACTGCCCGGGGGATTCAACTCGCTGCCATCCAGTTTGCCATCGGCATTGAGATCATCCGCCGCGTCGAGCAGGGAAATCTCCGCCGTGCTGTCGTCATCGAGCGTCACCAGCAGTTTGGGCTCAAAGAAATCGGTCGTTTCGAAATTGGAACCGGTGCTCGTTTCCCAAGCGTAGAGAGTAACCGCCGCATAGGCTGCCCCCACCGTGCTCAGATCCACCGGCAGCGATGTCATCGTGCTTTCGGCGGCCGCATTCATGCTATAGGTTCCCTTGCGCAACGCGGAGCCAGCCCAAGTGCCGGGACTTCCATCCAGATTAATCTCCGTCGTAGTGGCACCGATCTCCCGGACCACCATCACCGGCGGCGTGCCCACCAACCGCGCATACAAACCCAGATCGCTACTATCATTGGCGGCATTGTGCACGGAAATGGCCAGCGTGTGCGTGCCCGCTGGCAATCCACCCAAGGCCAAACCCACGATGCTTCCCTCGGTATCTGCTCCATCTTCGGTCCGCGTGGTGCCGTCTGCCAGCATCGTAAAGGCATCTCCGGTCCCATTGGGTTTCCCGGTCGTGCCCGTAAGGTTCAACCGCCGCACCTCCGCCCCATCCAGGTAGATCACCGCCCCGTCATCACAGAGGATCTGCAACTGCACGGCAGGGTAGTATTGGGTGGTGGTAAATTGGGTTTTGAAGTATGTCGTGTAGCGACTGCCCGAAACTGGGGTTGCTAGTGCAGTAAAGGTAATGCTGTTGGTCGTGAAATAATTGATCGTGCCGTAAGCGAATGGGCCAGCCAATCCAGCGGTAAATGCAGGTCCATCATAGCCGGGAAAATTCATCCACGTGGTCGCAAAATCCGCCGTCGGATCCGCCGTGGCGGGATCAACCCCATTGGTGACCTGCAACACCGACCACGTCCGATTCGACGCCACCAATACATCCTGCGCCATCACGGGCACCGTGCAGAGAACAAGGCTACTGAGGATGGGAAGGAATCGCTGACACATAAGCATGAATTGTTGAGACTGACTTCAGTTCATGAAATTTACATTTTCCTGTCAAGGGTAGATCAACATCGGGGCACCGCCATGGCGGATTTTTGCAAGCCCAAGGAACGGGGCTTTTGAAGCCCCGCTCCCTAGCATGGGTATTGCTTGGCTCAATTTGTTAGACTATCATGATGCTGGGGCTTTCAAAGCCCCACACCTTGGGAAAAGGCCCGTGCAGAAATCTGCCGTTGGGGCACCGCAGCAAAGTAGCCGCCACAAGTCCGTGGGACAGTCGTCACTGGGCGCAGGCGAGATCGGATCGCGACTGGCTAGAGCGCCTTCGCGCACACGGTCCCCAGGCGATCCCCCATGCGGGCATACAACTCCCGTTGCTGGGTGGATTCTCGAAGGAGGTCGTCGGCTAGTTTGATGCGACCGGGCTCGAAGATGAGGATGGTGCTGGAGCCGCCAAATTCAAAGTAGCCTTTCTCCGCACCCTTCAGCGTGAGTTGATGCTCGGCATAGGTTTGCTTGATGCTGCCTACGTTGGTGGCTCCGATTTCCATGAGGATGACGGTGCCTAACTGCTCAGTTTCCAGCAGGGTCAGCGTGCGTTTGTTCTCCCAGAGGTAGGCCACGCGTCTTCTTAAGGCGATGGGATTGACCGAATAGAGCAGCCCATCCAGGAGCCTAAGTTTCCCCGGCACACCATCCGCTGGGAAGTGGAAACGATGGTAGTCCACGGGGCAGAGTCGGCTGAGCACCAGCGTGCCGTGCGCAAATTGTTGGGCTAGGCGAGGATCGCCCACGAGATCGGGGATGGAGAATTTCTGGCCTTTGACGAAAACGCCATCAATCTGAGAAACATCCGGGAAACCCAAATGGCGGCCATCGGCGGGGAAAATGACCGCGTCTGCCGCAGGATCGATGGGCCGGGCGGACGGCTTGAGTTTGCGATAAAAGAACTCGTTGAAGGTGGCGAAGCTGTCCGGTGCGTCGGCAAAGTCTTCCGCGGCCAGACCATATTGCTCGATGAACGGCAGCACCCGGGCCTTGCTGGCAGGTTGATCCATGCGCCAGCCATACCAGCGGGAAAAGAGGCGGCGTTTCACAAATAACTCCAACGCCAGTCGCCCCAGCGGATTCTCATAAGCAAAGCGCAACGGGGCCTCGCCATAGACCGCCTCGCGTTCGATTTGGCCAGTGTAACGATTAAAGAATTCGATGGGAGCTGAGGACATGGAAATAATCAGGGGGAGCTAGTGAAGCTGGTCCTTACTTCTGGGAGCCGAGGGCGTCAATCGCGCAGGTTTTGCCTCCCACGGTTGCGCCTGCCGAGGCTGTTGCACCTGCTGGACTTACTCCTAAACTCAACGCATGAAACTCACCACCGCAAGTATTGGGGCAACTCATTTATTCCCAGTCCTGCTCCTGACATCATCCCAGATCGCTGGATCTGCGTGGAATTCATGCTCAAGCACAACACTCCAGGGGAGCCGAATGGGGAACAAGCGTTCTGGATTGATGGCGTGCTCTGCGGTCACTGGAAAGGCATCAACTGGCGCAAAACCGCCGCCCTCAAGGCCAACGCGTTGACCCTGGAAAGCTACTTCACCGACCGCTGGACGAAGCATGAGATCAACCTTGTTTCCTTCGATAACTTAGTCATCGCCCGGAACTACATCGGCCCGGCAGGTCGTTAGGATCCGCGCCGGTGGAGCGTGGACCAACGAGGGAAATGCCGCCCAAAAGCCCGCTAAAACCCACGCCACGCGGCCAAACAACAGCCAAGGAAAAGTGAAATTAAGCCAGAACGCCGTTACTGACCTCGCGAAGCGTGTCCTATCATCCCGCCGGCAGTCGGCACCGAGTCAAGCCAACCGCGAACTCGCAAAGCAAACCGCATCGGCCCGCCGATCAGCCACCGAGGTCGAAAACGCTGAGTGAATCACCGGGCCTGTCCAACAACTAATAGCTTTGAGGCGCAAAGCCGCTCAAAGCTATCTTTAAAGGTTAGGCTTTTTGTGGGGTTTTGTGTTCATCATCTGCATCTTCAAGCTTCGTAGTCCCTGTCGTCCGCCCTGATCTGCCACCAAAAGCCGAGACCAATGCCGATGATCGCTGTCGGAACTGAGACGAACCAAACCCAAGCTTGATCGGGGAAAGTGTTGTGCAACGCAACTGCGATTCCAACAGCAATGCCGAGGCAGATAGAAAGTCGCCACCAGCGCCAGAATTCAACAATCCCTCCGATCAAGTCGATGAGCCACATGGTTCTATTTCTTGGCCAAGACGTTAAAGCGCAGGCACCACCCTTGAAAGGACGCGTGACCGAAGCTGTGAGTGTTTGAAATTCAAATAGAGCATAAAAGTCACTGGGAAAGGGTTGGTCGCCCTGCCGCGTTTTGCTCGGCTAGGAGAAGGTGGGGAAGCAGATTTTCTCATGTCTTTTTGTTTTGCACTGATTCATGACGTCTGTGCCTACCCTCACTACTTAGGGATCACCTCCGACTCAGGTTTAGGTTCCGCTTTGTTGGTGGTGATCTTCGAAAGAGTGCCAATCTCCACCCTATGTTCTCCTTCGAGGATCGCTACAGTCAGCATGTCCCGATCAATACCAATACCTGCAAGGTCTAGGATAACAACTGTGATCGTCGCCTTTGGCTCCACCGTCAATCGGCTCCGCCTCCCGTGGCACGGCTCCGAAAAAAGCGAGCATCCGCCATGGTGGTATAGATTTGACCATGCGTTCCCCTTGATCCGCCAATCTTCGGTAACATACCGTGTCTGGTCTGAAATGTTCTGGATAGTAAACGTCCATTCGACAGCAGAATTGGTCGAGCCTGCAGACCTAGCGCTGACCACATCCCAACAGCGTTCCTCAGCGCGGAGAGTTCCAATAAGAAGCGTGATGAGTAAAAATGCTTTCATAATCATTGGGCCGAACGTCTCGGATCAGACACCGGCTGCGCTGGACTCTGCTAACACGACAGCTAGCTCCAGCCGGTTGTCTGCATCCGTATTGTTCGGCTAGTTGAGTGTGATGGTGGATGGGCGGCATGAACGTAATCAGTTTGTGGGCTCGTGTTCAAATGCCGTTCCGAGGCACGAAAGTCAACTGTAAGCGAAGGGGCTGACCAGCAGACAGTTTAAGGGCCGTATGCATGATGCATGCAGTAGAGAGGCGAGGGCATTGGAAATCATTTGGAATAAGCCCTTGGCAGACGGCCTCTTTGGCTACTGACTCGGCAGTGCAGACGTGGACCATTATCTCCTCAAAATAGTAAGCCTCGTGGTTGACGAGATATTCGTAGAACTCGTGATTCCAAAAGCCCTCGAACGTGTCACTGTCTTGCTCCACGGGCCTTGCCAACACACGAATTGTCATGGGTCTATCGAACTCTCGCCCTTTCCCGAAATGCTGGTCAGAGCATGACTCCCAAAGTTCAAGCACTCCAGCCCGCTCAGCTTCAATGAGCCCGGTCCACCAAGTGTCCAACGAAGGCATTCCAGAATCAGAAAGCGCTTCTTGCAACAGTAGTGGCAATGCATCGAAAGTAGCGGGAATAGCGGCAATCATTTTCTTGGAGCCGAACGCTTCGGATCAGGCGACGGCGAGCGGGAGGCGTCGATGACACGACAGATGCCATACGAGCCGTTGCCTGCATCCGTTTTGTTGGACAAAGCCGCTCCGCGGAACGCAAGCGTGATTCGTGGACTGGTTAGCATCTGGACGGTGCATTGGGTAGCCGAGCGTTGGGGCGTAG
>JANOAV010000132.1:0-2916 GCA_031411295.1 Verrucomicrobiales bacterium
ATGCAAGCCTTGCAGCACACGGTCTGACCGTCATTTTGCCTGCCGCAAGCCTTGCATTGCCTAATCTGACCGTCATCCTAACGTAAACGGCACCCGCAGCGCCCAAAATGACCGTCATTTTACGGTCCGCGAACCTAGAATTGGCGAAAATGACCGTCATTTTTCCTTCGACAACACCCGATTTTCCCAAGCGCCCCGTCAATTTCCCCTGCCCGACCGCCGCGCCCCCAGAAATCCCCATCACCTCCCCCTGCGCTACGCCCGACGGCCAAAAATTCGCCCCCAGATTCCCCTCCGCGTCCGCCGAATCCCCACCTACCACCACCATTTCCTCAGGAAATACCCCCACCGCACCACCCGAAGTGGTCATAAAAGCGCGGGCAACAATTGTATTCATAGAAAAGATTCCGTGAAGCAGCAACAAACGAATTTCGACCGCCAATAAATCAAATTGTTCTCCGCTAGTCGAGATTTATTTTGAGAAATTTTGCCAACTCTGCTACCAGTCCTGTAAGGACGACACATCAAAGCCCAGGGTGGAGCGCCAGCGCAACCCTGGGTCTGGCCACAAATCAGCGGAAAGCCCTGTAGGGGCGGGACATCGCAACATGCATTACATTGCACCGTGGACATCGCATTGGAGAGTGCGCATTCCCAATGTCCCGCCCTTACAGGGCTTAGACCAAGTGGGATCTCTTTCCCAGGGTTACGTTTCACTCCACCCTGGGCTTTGATGTGTCGTCCCTACAGGACTAAGAACCCTTGTCCCATCACGCTCATCCCCGACCATTCCCCAGAAACAACACCGCATTCAGCGCCTGGTGTAGTGTCGCTACTCTTACCTTATCCTTCAGCGCCAACTCATCCACAAAATCACGCTGCCACACCTCCCGCGGTTTTCAATTAATCAATCATCCTGCTTACTTCATCCTTCCATAAGTCTCCACCGTCCTTCCCGCATACTGCCGCTGCCGTAACCGGCGCTCCATCTGCCCCTGCCAACTCTCTTCCGAGTTCACCACCAGACCCTTTTTCATAAAATCCATCAACCAACGCAGCGCACGCCTCCCCACCTCCCAACGCACCCCGGCCAGCTTCTTTTCCTCCACCAGATCAATGTAGTTCTTCGCAGACTCCACCCCTAATTTCCAACCTCGTTGTTCCCTCGCCAGCAGATAATTTTCCACTACCCGAGAATATTCTTGCCGTTCAGCAGAATTTAACGTAGCCTCAATTTCTAGCGATTCCCGCCAGCCTCTTAGTAAAAATGTCGTATTATCCATGAGCAATATTTGTCGTAATATCACCCAATCCGCGCCCTGCCAACCGGAGATCGCAGAAATATGCGACACTTTTGTCGTATTATCACCCGAAAAACTACGACAGCCCTTGGGGGCTAAGTAGAATGTTCTGCCTCACACCAAGCACACGTCGCATGAAAATCACGCTTACCATTCTTCTCCATTTGCTGGCGCTAAACCAGCTTCTGGCTCAATCCTTCCTCAATGCCGACTTCGAATCAGGAAACACGGGCTTCACATCAGACTACCAATTCGCAGGAGGCAACTCGACCGAAGGCCAGTTTACGGTCAGGAGCGATCCACAGAACTGGAATGGAGCTTTCGTGAATTTTGGCGATCATACTACAGGTTCGGGCAAGATGCTTGTGGTCAACGGAGCTACCACCGGCAATCCGGCCATTTGGCGACAAACAATCACGCTGGACTCTAATACCACCTACCGCTTCCGTGCTTGGACGGGCACCGCAGTGAGCGGTGGTCCCGCCAACCTAATTCTAAAAATTAACGGTTCTCAGATTGGCCCTTCTTTTGTCCTGCCTGTTTCCGCCGGTTCTTGGGTTTTGTGGGAGCAGCCGTGCTCCTCTTCCGCAGCAGGCAGCTATATTTTTGAGATCGTCAACGCGAACACCAGCAGATTTCCAAATGATTTTTATGTCGATGACGTTGGCATTGTTCAGTCACCACTAAGCATTTCCTCATCCACTATCGACGGCAGCCTTGCCTTAACATGGCCCGCGGACCCGGCTTGGGGCTTGTTCACCAGCACCACTCTAGATATTGGTTCATGGAGTCCTGTGTCATCATTCCCAAGCACGACGCTCGGCATAAGTTCGCTGGTGCTTCCCATTAGTGGTCCCCGAGCCTTCTATCGTCTTCAACGAACGCCATAACCCACCATCTGGCAGAACAAGGCGCGGCTGGACAACCGCTGGGGCTCTCTACTTTCTTTCAGGGTTTTCTCCAATTCCAACATCAACCCTGCTCTCGACGCTCAGTGCCGCCCCAGCGGTGCCAGCGCTTAGACGTTAGGCGTTTCCTCGCGTCTCGTGTGAACGAAAGCAAAACCAACCGATGTCCGACAAGCCTCCAGGAACTAACGCCGAGATTCGCTATCGAGTTCCTCTTAGCGTGCCCGGCAAATTCTTCGTGGACGACCAGTGCCTTGATTGCGACCTCTGCCGCGAGACCGCCCCGAACAACTTCCGTCGCGACGACGCACGCGGTGTTGCATATGTCTTTCGCCAGCCATCTACGCCGGAGGAGTTGGCTCTTTGCCGCGAGTGTGTCGAGGGTTGCCCGTGCGAAGCCATCGGCGACACCGGCGACCAGCACGACTGGGCAGCACTTCCGCCAGTCGAGCAGATGAGCACCGTCTCAACCGAACCCAAGCAATGCAAGTGCGCGACTAAGAAGCCGTGGTGGCGTTTTTGGTGATTCACTTATGGAGCGTCATTTCCAACACCCGGAAACGCCTAACCTTCAAAGATAGCTTTGAGCGGCTTTGCGCCTCAAAGCTATTAGTTGTTGGACAGGCCCGGTGATTTACTCAGCGCTTTCGGCCTCGGTGGCTGATCGGCGGGCCTATGCGGTTTGCTTTTCGAGGTCGGTGTTGGCC
>JANOAV010000133.1:0-29323 GCA_031411295.1 Verrucomicrobiales bacterium
CACAGGCATCTGACCATTGAAGTAAATGACCCGCCCATCAAAACGCTGAAAGCCAAGCTCCGGCGTAATAAGAGTGCAAGCGTCTGAGAAAATGGGAAGTTGAGGTTGAGGCACTGCCAAAAAGTAACCAATACCCCTCCAAAGTCTAGCTCAATGACTTTCCAGCATCCCATCTCTTCCCCTTGTCACTACGTCCGCAGGTCAGGATGTCTGAGGCTAGACACCAACTGCTGTTCCTATGATAGGTCGCCCCACCAATTTAAGTGGTTCCCACCATCCGGCACTCATGCAGAATAACGTTGCGCAGCATTTCCAAAACCGCTAGGCTGCCGCCATGTTGCGCCTTACATGTTGTTTAATCGTTGGTCTCGGTAGCTGCTTATGGGCCGAGCCAGTTCCTGCTCCTGTTGAAAAAATCTGGAGCGTGCGATCTTATCGTTTCACGGACGAGCTTTTAGTTCAAGGTTTCGACACCAAGGATCAAGGCAAACTCACGCCCCCTACAGCCCCGGTGGCGAAGGCGGCCGAAGCGGAAATCGTTAAATTTATCAAGCGCAGTAACCAGATCCTCAGCACCTACTTTTCCCAATTGGGCTATGCGCCTCCCGCCGGTTCCTTGCTGGAGTTTGATCCCAAGAGCTTAACCTTGGTCGCCCGCACCACGGAAAACTACCACGAATTACTTGCCGCGCTGGCGCAACAAATGATGCGAAACCGCGTCATGATTATGACTGGAGAACTATCCATCCTTGAGGCAGAATCCGCAGAGATCAGGTCCGCGCTCGCAGCCGCCGCAACATCCGCTAATCACGCAGAAATCCTGGACCGCTTGGGCAAGTTGGCCGAACAGGGCAAAGCTCGGCGGGTGGCAGATCTGCAATTGGAAACCAAGAGCGGTCAACGCGTTAAGGTGTCTGCCAACACGGAGCGCTCCCAAGCCAGCGACTTCACGGTGGAGCCAAATTTCTCCACTGCTACCACGCAGGAAATGCGTCCCTTCGGCACTTCCTTGGAGTTGGATCCCATCATGGGGGAGGACGGGCAAACGATCGATGTCACCTACGCGGTGCATCATGATTTTGCTCCGCCTACAGAACGCTGGGAAGCCGCCGCAGGTCGCATTGTGAAGGAACCCGTGGAAACTCGCCTGACCGATTTCCACGCGACCGATCTCACTTCTTCTGTAACGATCATGAACGGCACGGTGAAACTGCTGGGAGTCTGGAAACCGCAAGCCGCCGCTCCGAATCAGCCCGAAGTCCAGCAGATCGCCTTCCTGCGCATGGGCGCGCAGCGCCTGATGCCACTGGAAAATCCCCTGCTGAGCCAATGGATGACGGCTCAGGGAGAACAAGTCAGCCCTACTCCGAAGGAAGCCCCGCCCTTGCCGGAAGGCGTTCCAGCTGGAATGACTATACGTCTGCTGCACGTGCCTGCGGCATGGTGGCCTTTGGCGGATCCATCTCCTGCTGTGGCAGCCGATCCATTCGCCTCAGCAGATGGCCCCGGGCGTGGCGGCAGCAAGTCCGAGCCCAGATTCACCACCAAAGCCACCGTTTTAGAACTCCTTCGCGCCTATGGCCTTCCACTCCCTGAAGGTTCCTCTGCCACTTATGATATTGATCACGAAATCGTGCTCATCCGCAGCACTCCAGAAATCATCGCCCAAGTGCTCCCATGGTTTAGAGACGGGAGGAAACATGCCGCCCCCAAGACCCTTGGCCTAACCGCCCACGTCGTTCAGGCGGACGGGGCCATGCTGCGCAAACTGCTGGCGGACAGCCGCAAAGTCACGGATCACACGGCTCAATGGCAGGCCATTGAAGCATCGCTGGCTCAGGCGGCAGTGACCATCCCTAGCTCAGTCTGGATCGAGACCAAAAGCGGGCAGCGCAGTAAATCCCAGTCCGGCCATGATTTTATGACCGTGGAGACGAGTCTGGATGAGTTCTCCGTTCCCAGCGGACCTGCCACAGCGGCAAAACCTGCGGACAAAAAAGACGCCCCCGCACCAGTCCCAACCACAATCAATCTATTCCCGCAGGCCGAGAGGACATTGAACGGCTCTCATAAGTCCCAGCACGTAGGCACCACCTTGGAAATCGATCCCGTTATTGGAGAGGACGGCCAGACTGTGGATCTCCAGTTGGCGCTGGACTACGATTATGCCCCACCCACGCAACATCCCACTCCAGAGCGGGATCCAGGCAAATTTCGCATCGAAGATCCCGGCACGGACTTCCATCGGGCCAACCTCAACCTTGGAACCACCATGCTGTCTGGCACCTGGCGCATGGTCGGCATCTGGAAACCCCAAGGCACTCCTGAGTTCGATGGCAAGGATCTGCTCCAAGCCATGTTCATCCGCGCGGACATCCTCTCAGCTGCGCCAGCCCGCTAGTTTTCAGACTCCGGGCCAGCAGTCGCACACCGTAGCGGGGGTGCCCCCGCCCCCGATCCTCGTCTCGGGGACGCCCTCGTCCCCAGCGATCCCTCCACTGGGGATTAAGAACGCCGCCGCTCCTCAAGCAGCTAGATTTCGGGTGACATCCGCCATTCCTATGACAGCATCCGTCGTCCTCAACACCATCCCAATGGCCGAAGCTTCCACCACCAAGCCCGATACCGAAGGCGTCCACGCAATTGCCAATAGGACTAATCCTGATCTTGTCGCGGATATTGTGTTTGTTCATGGACTGGGAGGTGGATCGCATAGCACTTGGACGAACCGCAACGGATTCTTTTGGCCACGACGTGCAGTCGACATTGATTGCATTTCTAGACCAGTCAGTTCTATTTAGGCTGGCATTCGCGATGGAGAAAATTTATCTAGCCAATGCTCTCGGACTGTGCGACAGAGACTGCCCTGTCGAACCCGCAGCCATTTTTTCCCAAGCATGAATTAAGTTTTCCAATCAAACGTAACTTTTGCGCCCACTCAAAAGTCTCTGCGCGGTCATCAAAACCGCTAATCTTTATACTGCCCGAACCATCAAGAATTAAAGTCGTCGAGCCGCTTGCGATAAAGATGCCACCCTTAATCTCCCACCAAGCCCTTATGAAAACCACCCTCCTAAAACTCTTCCGGTCCACAGTGCTTCTCAGTTGTAGTTTAACCTCGTTCCCGCCTGTTTCGTTCGCACAGAGTCCAGCGCTCCCGCCTACGGCTGATTTCCAAGCGGAGCTTGTGAATGGCACGGGGAAGTGGTCATTGGTGTTCGACACGCTTCCGGGCTATGGCTACACCGTCGAAGAAAGTCAGGATTTGGTGAGCTGGACACCGGCCGGCAACGGAATGTTTTACGGCAATGGCAGCCAGCAAAAATGCTACATTTGCGATGGGCCCATGCCACCAGCGCCTTCCAGCGGGAATGGTGGAATTACTCCGCCCACGACGCCCACTTGGACTCTACAGGATCTTCAATTTGTCCTGCAACTCCAGTCCAATAACGGAAGCCCCTATTATCGGTTGAAGCGTCCAGCCTACACCCCAAACGGAGGGACATCGGAGTTGGCGGTCTGGGATGAGATCATCACCGGCTCCCTCCCTGCTCAGGACGAAGGTTCGCGCACCTTTCCTTTGTTGGAATGGAACGATACGACCACTCACACCATGTATTGGGTAACGGTAACAACGCAAACTTCCTCTGACCCAATCGACCCTGACACTTATGAGACCACGCCAGAGCAAGCAGCAGACACGCAAGTATTCCAAGCTATCAAGGCACAGTTGATTGCTCGGCTAGCGGCACCGGATGTTGTCGTAGGGCCACACGTGCCCACCCCTCACAAATTCGCCCGCCTAAAGCGCACTGAATTAGACGTGAACCAAAATTTGCTATGGGACTGGTGGGAGCTGGGGAACGGCTTCGCACCGTTCTCGCTTGCAGGTCAGGTGGGATATGGTGATCCAAACGGTGATGATGATCATGATGGACTTACGAATCAACAGGAACAGGCTGGCGGGACCTTTGCTCAAGACCCGGACACTGACAAGGATGGCTTCCTTGATGGAGAGGACTCCAACGCCAAAGATCCCACGATTCATCCACCAGCCACGACATATCTAATCATGGCGCACCGTAAGGTTGATTTGACCCAGAATAGCCCAGCTTACACACAGTATAAAACGACCAACTGGGGTGACATATTTCCATCTCAGGATTTCAGTCAAAGTCCATACACCTCAATCGGGGCACTTGTAGCTGAATTGGCAACCATCTCATATCCCGAGAACCAATCTGACAAGGCCCTCAAGGGATTGATGGGAGACTCTGTTGTGGACGCCTACGTAACGAGATCAACCTACGGTGCAACGGCACAGGTCACTGGCTGGGTTGATCAAGCCCGGTGTTGGTTGGTGCATAAGCCCATCGAATCCGTTGATACCACTGCGGAGTTTTTTACTACGACAGCGCGGACCCTAATGTTTGCCACTACCTACGGTGATCCGGTGAAGGTCACATTAACCGTGCCTGCGGGTAAAACGTTGTCCGAGCATTTCGATCTCGAACCGGCCACCACCCCGGAGCCAATCCCGACGGATTTTTGGCTGGTGGCCAGTAAGGAAATCAGCCCCGGCCTTACAATTTTTAGCGGCCAAAACGCAACAGCCCCGGTAACTGATGATAAGAAAGTGACCGTTGGCGCATTCACCGTGGCCAATCTCAATGACACAGATGGCGATGACATAGTCGATAAGTATGACAATGAGGTGAAGGTTGCTTCGAACAATGTCCCATCAGCTACCGGCAAATTGGATGAAGTAGATTTGATGAAATTGGTGATTTCCGGACCATCGCGTGGGAAGATGAGGCTTAAAGTCGTGAACGGAAGCATTAAGTTGTGGGAGAAATCCACCAAAGAGACAGCAATTACCCTCACCGACGGGACTCTTGTAGTGGAAGCTGCCAATCTTCCGAAAACGGTCTGGATAGAAGCCACCGCTATCAGCGCCACAGTGCGGGACATAGAACTCAAAGTAGGACACGAAGACCCGACTGGTAAGTTTACGGATGACCTTGCTAAAGTTAAGGCCACTGCTGTCTGGGTGGCCCCAACGGCAAACGGTGTGCACATCACCGGAAATCAATTGCCAGACGACGCGGACAATCAGCCTATAATCAACACGTTCAACAATCAACTGGGAGCCGCATTTGGCGCTCGTCTTAGCGGCCAAGGAGCGTCTCAGACTGCTGATTATAGCATTGGATTCGAGTTTCTCGTAAGTCCCGCTGGGGTCGGTTCGGAGAGTGATGTAGTTTTTGACATTTCCCGAAAGCGTGAATCTGCCTCTTGGTTGATGAATCCAAATCTTGTTTGGACTGCGAATCCGCCGGTGCCATTGCCAAGTGGTGACTTGGTTAATGACGACAGCACAAATGAAGATGAGGATTCCGATCCATTGCACAATCACATTTACTCGGTCGATAACCCTGCCACATTAATTGGAAAATTCACATCCCTGCCGGTCAATAGGGTTGTGAAACGAGCGAATTTCAAAGAATTTGTTCGAATCAAATTTGACGGCGTTCCTTTTAAGAATCGCAACGCTGATGTAGAAGGAAGCCGTTGCTCAGTTAATCGGTTGTGGAATATCCGGAGCGACCTTAGTCGGGATGCAAATAACTCTTGGATATTCACACCCGGAGAAAACACGGTCGGTCTTGGCAATGATCCATTGGGCGCACATCCATGAAAAACTTTATTTTATTTTTTATCTTCATGGGGGTGACTTTCTCGGTGGAGCCAGTTAGCTCCTTGGAAATGTTCAGGAATGAAAGTATGCCTACTGAACGCCGGGTAGCGGCGGCAAAAAGTTGCCTCACTGAGGCCAAAACCGACGATCAAGTGCTGGAGGTTTTCTCCCGCTATCTCTTTCTTGAGAGAACGGCATCCGTAGAGAAGATCGAAGGACATGATTTTAGAACTCGATTTCCGATCTGTGCTCTTTTGGCAGATAAGGCGGAGGCCACCCCCATTTTTGTGGAAACCTTTTTCCAAAGTCCCAATGGTAGTGATCGACAGACTGTTGTTGAATGGGCAATTCAGGAACAAAAACTGAGAGGTTATGACTCTGTTGCATTGATTTCTGCTAAGATGCACAATGCGACCCCTGAAATGGCACGGAAAGCGTCGCAGCTTATAGAAACTCTAAATGGGTTGATTCCGCTTACGCCTCCCCCAACCCCGGAATATCTGAAACCAGACAGTCGATTTATTGATGACGCAGAGCTGTTGGAGCTAGCAGCCCGGGGTGTTAATCCAGAGTCGGGCGCATCGGCAATTAAGCCGGGGTCGGCGGACGAGCGACCGATTGCTCAAACAATGCGGCAGCCGCGTGAAACCGAACAGCGAGATTTGAACGCCGCGCCTAAGCGATTCACTTCGTGGCTAATATTTGTGCTGGCGGCGGTGTTGATGGTAGCTTTCTGGAGAGTAGCCAAACGCCGCTAGATAGATAGCAGAGGGCGTATTGCAATTTCTTCAGCCTAGAACAGAGCAGGTATTGGCGTTCCACTTCCTTAACTCATGAAATTTCGAACCATTGTGCTCAGCACCACCGTCTTATTGGCTGCTCTCGTCTTATGGAGCAAAAGAGTCGGTAAGCCCCCACCTTTGGAGCCCGCCCTGCCAGTCACTGGGAGTTCGGTAGCATCGCCCGAATTATTTCCGGCAACGCCCACGAGTCCAAACGAATTTATCACGCAGGATTTTCAACTATCTGATTTAAGCGACGAAGCACTGGTAGATATTTTCGAAAATAAGGAAGGAAAGGAGTGGTCAGCGGCCCTCAAGGAATTAAAAACTCGAAAAACTGCTACGTGCGTAACCGCGTTAGTTAGAAATATAGATCAAGTAAGATCAATAAGCATCGTGAACGCGGCAGTAATGGCAACCAACCCAGAAAGTGGATTTCCCGTCGCGCAAGCATTGATTGACTGCCGACCGGAAGCCGCAGCTGAGTTGATGGCAGCAATAGCGGATCGAGGAAACAATATGAGGAAAAGGCTGTTGCCATTTCTAATCCTGTTTCCGTCAGGCCGAACGGAAGAACAACCCCTTGAAGCCAGCAAACAATTCCTCGCCCACTTGAATACCGACGCCGAGCGAGCGGCGTTTTTGGAGATAGGCGGAATCGCAAACTCTGCTGAAATACTTGCTAGTTTCTTCCCTCTGGACGCGCCTATTCCCGTCGACTTGAGTAGTGGATCTCAATAGGAGGCAACCAGTTCGCGCGGACGATTTACGATTTGCGATTTACGAACCGGAGGGTTCAGGAAAATGGTTCGGCCTCTACGGTCGGTGGTGCCGTTCCGTAGAGGCCGAGGGGTTTGGGTGTGATTTTGGGTTTTGCTTACAGGGGGAGCAAGATGCTCCCCCACCTTGGGTTACGCGCCGACGACGATGGTCTGGATGGCGCTCCAGTTCCCTTTGCGCTGGCCGTCCACGTTATAGATGCCGCGGAATTTCCACTGGGTGAGGGTGGCGGGGAAGGGGGTGGTATCGATGTAGTTCGGGGTGGTGTCCACGACGAGGGGGACCCAGCCGGCTCCACGATCCACTTGGAGTTCGCAGGCGTCCAGCCAATCCGTATAGCCGCCCCAGCCCCAGGTGACGAAGATTTGTCCGTTGAGGATGGTGACTTTGAGTTCCGGGGCCAGGGTGGCCCAGTCCGGGCCGCTGGCTTGGCTGCCGATGATGCCGAGGTCCGTCCCGATCTCTGGGGTGAAGCCGGGATCATCCTTGATCTCCTGCACGGTGGTGAAGATGCGGTCCAGGGCTCCTTCCTTTACGGGAACCACGGCGGGGAGGCCGCCGGGGGTGAGATCGGCTGCCGGCGGGTTGGGCGGGACGAAGGTAGGGAGGACGAAGAGTTTATCATTGGTGGAACTCTCGGCCAGCTTTAGGGCCTCCGTGCAGGACTTGGACCACTCCCGCTGGGCGGGCAGCCAGGAGACGTAGAGGTAGATGAGCCAACGGGCATCCGCGATGCGGGCCGCACAGTCGGCGGGGGAGACGCCTACGACGGCGGCGTGATTGGCGATCTTATTCCGCAAGTTCTCCAGCCAGATGATCTGGGCGGGTTTGTTGGTGGGATAGAAGTCGGTGTGTTTCATGGGTTTGGTTTTGTTTTTTGTTTTTGTTATGGCTGGCTCCGGGGGCACGTAGCCCACATCACCAGGTTCGAGAATGCCGTCCCACGTTATGTTGGGTGAGTCGTATCGGTAGGGCTGTCCGTTCTCATCGACGGAGTCCCAGAAGAGGGGTTTCATGCGGCGTGGAGGGTGGTAAATGGTGGTGTGAACCGGGAAATGGCCCGGGTGGGGTCATTTCACGCGGTGGTGCAGTGCCTGGACGCGGTGGTGATGCGTTCTGAAGCGCTGGTGAGAATACTAGAAGCGGTGCAGGAGTTCTTTCACGCGATGGTGTAATAATTTCACGCGCTGGCGAATGAGCACGACGGGGCCGTGAAGCTCCGTGAGGCGGTGCAGAGGTCCCCAAAAGCGGTGCTCAAGTCTTCTGACGCGGTGCTCAAGTTCCGCCAAGCGCTGGTGAAACTCCGCCAAGCGGTGGGGAAACGCTGCCAAGCGCTGGTGAGACTCCTCCAAGCGGTGGGGAAATTCCCCGGCCGGCAGGGACGACAAGGGAGCAGCCCAGCGAGCTGTCCCACACTCGCGCTACTTCTTGGACGGGTCTTCTTTCTTCAGCTTCGCCATTTCTTTGAAGTCGAAATTTTTGGCGAAGATTACCATTTCGTTTTCCTTGAGGTTGGGGCTGGTGAGCTTGAAGAGAATGCCGCTGCCGATCCAGACGTTGAGTTCTCCACCTTCGCCTGTTTTCTTGACCAGGGCTTCCTTGCCGTCCACGCGCCGGATTTCGAAGCCTGCGCCTTGGGCGATGGTGGGATTAGTCAGCAATGGCGTGAGTTGGGCGACCATGGGGGAATCCAGGATCAGTTCCGCCTTGATCGACTTGTCCTTATTTTCATAACTCCGCCGCCAGGCCGAGGTTCCACCAAGGATGCCTGCATCCTGCTTTTCCGCCTTGAGGCTGGTCCAGCCGTTGACTGCGGGCAGGAGGAAAGCGGCCCGGTCCCCCCGGCGGGCATCCACCAATTTACGCGCGGCTTCCAGATCTTCTGCGGTCCCGTTGAGATCCGCTTTCTGATACTTTTGCATCGCGCTGCGCATGAGATCCGTGACGGCATCTTTCAGCTCCGTTGCTTTCGGAGGAAGCTGGGCCAGCGCGGCGGTGGAGAAGAAGCTGGTAGCACAGATGATCGTTTGGAGGGTCTTCATGGGATTAATGGATGATGGTGCAATCGGACGGTGAATGGATGCTGGGGCGCGAGAGGCCGGAACGCTAGGCTGCTACGGTATCGCCTTGCGGCTGCGGTTGCGGTTGCTGCCGACTGAGGAACTCCTCTGCCAAGGCGCGATAGGCTTGAGTGGCTTTGCCGTTGGGGTCATATTCGACCAGGGCTTGCTCGAAGCTCTGGCTTTCTGCCACCGCAATGCTGCGGGGGATGACGGCTTGGTAAACGACATTTTCAAAGACCCGCCGGACCTCCTCGACGACCGACCGGCTATGCGAGGTGCGGCTGTCATACATGGTCATCAAGATGCCTTCCAGGGAGACGTGAGGATTCACGCCGCTGGCGGCAATCTGGTCATGAATGTCCACGATACGGGCCAGACCTTCGAGGCCGAAGTATTCGCATTGGATGGGAATGAGCAACCCATCCGCCGCCGCCAGGGACGACGTCATCAGCACGCCGAGCGAGGGCGGACAGTCAATGATGAGGAAATCGAACTGATTGGTCTCCTTGAGCGGTTGCAGCACATCATAGAGCCGGGTGAGATGATTTTCCGCCCGCACTAATTCCACTTCGCATCCCGCCAATTCCATGGCCGCAGGGATGATGGATAGGTTGGGAAAGCGCGTGGGCAGAATTTTTCCGGCCAGGGTGTCATGGCCCAGAAGGACGCGATACAGGCTCTGACCTTCGGCGGCCCGGTGTCCCAAGCCACTGCTGGCATTCCCTTGCGGATCCATGTCCAACAGCAGGACCCGTGCGCCACGTTGGGCCAGACAGGCTGACAGATTGGTGGCGGTGGTCGTTTTTCCGACTCCTCCTTTTTGGTTCGCGATGGCAATGATTTTCATGGGAAATAAAATGGCTGGGGACAACACTGGTTGCCGCACGCGGTGATATTCCACAAGAATATCTGCTTTGCCAGTGGAAACCACACACAATTGATGTAAATGATGCCGAGCTGGCCCAGCTGCTGCTGCTGCGGTCTCCTATTATTTTTTCCTCCCTATGAAATCTTACCTTCTCCGTTTTGGCTTCCTGCTGCCACTGATTGGCTTGGTGTCCTGCACCAATACGCCCCCGGTTGGCCCTGGCACCACCAACTACCCTGGCAACTATCCCGCGCCCCCGCCCCCGCCAGTGGCTGTGTTCCGTCCCTCTTCTCCAGCGCCAGTGTTGCGCTGTGGCAGTTATATTCTGATCGATGCCAATACCGGACGCACGTTGGCGGCCAATGGGGCGGACACGCCTCGGCAGGTTGCCTCCACCCAAAAATTACTCACCGCGTTGGTGGTTGTGAAGTCGGGAAACTTAGACCGCAACTTGCGCGTGGAGGCATCCGATATCCGGGTCGAGCCTACGAAATTAGGACTGCGGCCGGGGGAGGTCATTTCCCGTCGGGAGTTGCTTTACGCGTTTCTCGTTAAGAGTGGCAACGATGGGGCCAATGCCCTGGCCCGGGACAATGCGGGCAGCATTTCCGCCTTTGTGCAGCGGATGAATGGGCTGGCCCGGCATTATGGAGCCACCAATTCCCGTTTTATTACTCCTCACGGTCTGCATGCTCCCGGGCAGCACTCCACCGCCCGGGATATGGCCCGCATCGCCATGGCGGCCTATCGGGAGCCCACGATTCGGGATGCGGTGCGGCGGGGGTATTTCACTTTCCACGGTCACAGCCTGCGTAATACGAATGAGCTGCTCGTCAAAATGTCGGAGTGCGATGGGATGAAAACTGGCTACACCAGCGGGGCTGGCAAATGCCTTATTTCCAGCGCGCACCGGGGGGGGCGGGCCGTGATTCTGGTGCAGTTAGGAAGTCACATCCCTCACATCTGGGCGGACGGTCAGGCCATGATGGATTGGGGGCTCTCCAACTTATAGCGTCTGCGTGGCGGGCAAATTCTAAATTATGGATCTGAGCATCATCATTCCCGCCTATAACGAAGCCAAGCGTCTGCCCGGCACCCTGGCGGTGTTAGCAGCTGGCCAGGCGGCCTTGGCAGAAATGGGGATTGTGAGCGAAGGTCTCGTGGTGGATAACAATTCTACGGATGGCACCGCTGCCGTGGCGCAAGCCGCCGGACTGCGGGTGATTTCCGAACCGATCAATCAGATCGGCCGGGCGCGGAACACCGGAGCCCGGGTTGGGGTGGGGGACTGGCTGCTCTTTCTCGATGCCGATTCCCATCCGCCGGTTGGCTTGTGGCAGGATCTGGGCCGCACTCTGGCAGACGGGGCCATCATTGGTGGCGGCTCCGTGCTCCAACTGGATGGGAATTTCTTCGCCTACGGTCTCGCGCTGAAATTTTGGAATGCGTGGTCGCGCTGGTCGCACGAAGCCGCCGGGGCCTTCCTGTTCTGTCGGCGTTCGGCCTTCGTGGCCGTCGGCGGATTCGACGAGACCTTCTTTGCGGGTGAGGAAATCGATTTTTGCCGTCGCCTCAAGCGACATGCCCGCCCGCTGGGCCAGCAGTTGCGCATCCTGCGTGATCACCCGCTGGTGACTTCCGCTCGCAAAGCCGAACTCTACACCACCGGGGAATTCCTCCGATTTTTTGCCCGCACCATCCTCGGCGGCGGCCGCACTCTGCGCAAAAGAGAGGATTGCCCAATCTGGTATGATGGGCGAAGGTAGGGCCGCCGATCCATCGTCGGCTCCTCCAGCCACATTTTCCTAAACCGTGCAACGACTCCTTCTTCTCCTAACATTTACGTCCTTCGCCACTGCCGCTCCCGACTCCCCGGAGTTGAAGGCGGCGGAGCAAGCATTGCACGACCAATTGCCGGAGGTGGCCCTCACCAAGCTGGAACGGCTCCTCGCCAGCCCGAAGTTGCCCGAAGGCACGCAGCAGCGGGCGCTGATGCTTTACGTAGAAGCCGCGGTGCGTTCCGGGAAAGCCGATCGTGGCATCGAACTAACGGAGAAAAGCGCCCTGAGCGCTGAACCCGAACTCGCCTTCTGGCGGGCGGCCGCATTGCAAGCCGTCGGGCGATACCGGGAGGCGCTGGAGTTGCTGGAAAAACTGCCCACAGAGGAAACCTGGAGTCTGCAGGCGCAGGCGAAATTCAATCAAGCCGCCGTGCTGCTTGGGCTCGGTGATACGGCTGAAGCCATTACGCTGCTGCGGCAGGAGAGTCAGTCCAAAGACCGCGCCATCAGCCAGCGAGCCCAGCTCTGGCTGGCGGAAGCTCAGTTGCAGCAGCAGGATCTGCCTGCGGCCCAGGCCACCTTGGCGGCCCTGCCGACGGGAGGGGGCGAGGCGCAGAAACAATACCTCCTGGGGAAATTGGAATTTGCCCAAGGGCACGGATCGGCCGCCGCCCAGCGTTTTGCCCAAGTCGTGGCCTCAACGGAACCTGCGGCCCGCAGCCTTCATTTGCCGGCGTTACTCGGCGTGGCGCGCAGCCAGCGGGTGCAGGATCAAAAGGCCGCCGCCGCCCGCACCTTGGCGGAACTCATTGCGGCCAGCCCGGCTCCTGCGTTCCTGGAATTAGCGTTTCAGGAATTCCGCCTCGTCAACACGCCGCCAGACCCGGAGTTGGACAAAATGTTGCTCGGCTGGTCTGACAGCACGGATGCGGCCGTCAATGCCCCCGCCCTGCTGGGGCTCATCGAAGCACGCGAGACATCCGTCAAAATCGAAGAAGCGCTGCAACTCTGCGCCACCTTTCTCAAGAAATATCCCACCCATCCGCTGCTCGTCGAAGTGCTGCTGCGTCAGTCCCGCATGTTAATTGCCCAGGGCAAAGGGGATGTCGTCGTGCAACTGCTGGCGCCACTCCAGCAACCCAGCCAGCCCCCGCAAGTGCAAGCTTGGGCCACCGAAGTGCTGGGCTACGCCAAGTTGCGGGCGGGAAATTTCAGCGAAGCCGTCAAAGCCTTTAAAGTCGTGACCCAGAAAACCCCGGAACCCGAGAAACGCCTGCTCGCCACGTATCAGGCCGCCTTGGCCAAGCTCCAAGCCAGCGCTCCGGATGCCCTGCCGGACTTGAGTGAAGTTTCTCTGACCCCGGCCCTGGACGCTGATCTGCAACTCGAGCGCGGCCTCTACGCGGCTTCCAAGGCGGCGCCCAATACCGAGCGCTACCTCCAAACATTTCTCAAACGGCACTCCGACCATCCGCGAGCCTTTATGGGAGCCCTCGCCTTGGCTGAATACTCTCTCCAGAAAGCCAGCAGCCTGCCAGACGTGCTCCGCAACCGCATCCAAACGGCAGCGCAATTGGCCAAAACCCCAGCGGATCAGGAGCGCGTCACGATCCTTTCCCTGCATGCCGATTCCCTCACCGCCACGACCGAGGTCTTCGCCAAAAAGGCCGATGAGTTCCTTAGCTCCCATCCTCCCGGTTCACCGGGGCGGTCCGACCTCCTTTTCAAACTGGCTGAGCGCCTCCACAACGCCCAGGAATACGCCCCGGCCAAAGTGCGCTTCCTTCAACTTGTCAAAGAAGAGCCGGATTCGGCCGAAGTGGAAGCCGCACTGTTCTTTGCTGGCAAAGCCTCGCTGGCCCTAGGCGTCCTTGCCAAAGGATCCGAAGACGAAGCTATTAAACTTTGGGATCAAGTAGCTCAGGGCAAGGGGCCACTGCGCCTCCAGGCACGGTTGGAGCAAGGAAAGCTCGACCAACGACGTGACCGTGACCCAGCCGCCGCGCTGCAGATCTTCGATGCGATTCTAAAATCCGTTCCTCCCCCAGACGCGTCCCTGAAGTATCAAGTGCTCTGCCTCCGGGGCGAGACCCTCTTGGTGCAGGGACTGGAGATCCCGGCAAAAGTTGAGGAGGCCCTAGCCACCTTCGACCAAATCATCACCAGCAACACTGCGAGCATTTACTGGCGACAGCAGGCGCTGGTCCGTAAGGGTGACTGTTTCGTGAACCTCAAAAAAGAACCCGAGGCCATCGAGACCTACTACGAGGCCATGAATCTCACTCCTCCGGCCACCACTGCCTCCGCCGCTGAAGCCGATAATTTCTGGTTCTTCCGGGCTGGTGAAAAGGCCATCCGACTGCTCGAAGCCAAACAGAATTGGAAAGGAGCCCTGGCCATTGCCCAAAAACTGGCGGAAGCGCCCGGGCCCCGCGCGGACAGTTCCCGGGAACATGCCAACCGGCTCATCACCGAGCATTATTTGTGGCAGGATGACTAATTTTCAGATTTTCATTGGGCGGTTACCCGTGGGCGGTCGGTTGAAACTGAAAAAATAATTTCAAAGAATGTAACCAGTTACAAATTGGGCCGTCTAGACTCTTGAAGCCAATCGTGGTTTGATCCCATCAACACTGTGAGCGGCTCACCTTCCCATCATTAATCCACCCTGTAATAATTAATCAAATGAAACTAACCTACCTCGCTCTCACCACCCTGGCCCTCTTGGGTTCCAGCCTCTCTGCTCAAGCCGCCGACAGAACCTTCGGAGATGGTTCGCTGCCTGACTTCCTCAAACCATTCGACGTCAATGATGACGGCAAACTCGATGAAAATGAGCGCCAAGCCGCCAAAGCCGCGCTCAAGGAAAAGGCCAAAGAGAAGCATGAAGATTTCCTCACCAAGTGGGACACCAACAAAGATGGCAAGCTGGACGCAGATGAACTCAAAGCCGCGCGCGATGCTCAAAAAGCCAAAGTCGAAGAACTCCGCACCAAGCGCTTCAACGACGCCGATAAAGATGATGATGGCCTCCTCAGCCTGGCTGAGTTCACCGCCACGATTCCGACAGGTGTCCTGCCTCCGGGAGCTGCGGCACTGATCTTCGCCCACCTGGACACAGATGGCACCCCAGGCATCAGCTTGGCAGAATTCTTGGCCGGTTGCGGACCACGTCCTCCAGCAGGCGGCGGCGGCGGCACTCCTCCTCCGACCCCAACCCTGCCAGACTGGATCAAACCCTATGACCTCAACCATAACGGTATCCTTGAGCCCAGCGAAGATCAGGCCCTCCGGGCGGATATTGCTTCCGGCAAAGTCGTTCCCCCAACCCGTTAATTCTCCTTATTTTTGCTGGACAATTTTCCAGCAAATCTCTTAGGCTCTTGGGAGCGGTCTGCTATGGCAGGCCGCTCCTTTTCACATCCCCCGCACTCCCTTTGGCCATGATTCCACCGTCCCCCCTTCGCGAATCAGGGATCTTCCCACAGTTCCTCTTGATCTGCCTCCTGACTTCCTTCGCAGCTTCGGCTGTTGGGCAAACTACGCTCTATAGCACGGATTTTGAAGCACCCTTCGTTCCCGGCACGAAAGCTCTCACTGGAACAGATAGTTGGACCGTCGCAGCCAGCGGTCTTACCTCCACCGTTGCGGCCACTCAGCCGGTCTATGGGGTGGATGCGGGCAAGGTCGTGGGATTGGGACAGACCGCTTTTATCGGTTCCGAGACCCCGCTCAATACCAGTTCACTCTATAGCGCTTACCGGCCGACGCCCGTAACCTCGTTTGCCGCCAATCCTTTAATTCGGTTTACGGCCACGCTTGGTTTTACAAAATCTTTTGATGTGAAGGATTCCAATGGGATTCCCACCGGAATCCAGTATGCCAGCCTGGGTCGAAAGGACACCTTCCGCCTGGCCTTTTATAACAACGGCATCAACAACGACGGGGTCACCCGCAAAGTAATGGCCAGCATTGAGTGGCCCACTTACACCACCACTGATACCGCCAGTGGTTCCATCTATCGGGGCGACAGCAGCACGGACATCCAGGGTAAAGCCAACGCGTTCACCACGGATGTGGACATCATTTACGACGAACCACTCCAGTTGAACGTGCTCATCAATTTCCAGACCAACCGCTGGAGCGCTACGCTCGGAGGCAGTCCCTTGTTTATTGATACCGTATTTCGCAGTCCCACCAACGCTGCCTCCATTCCATTAACAGGTTTCGGCATGGTCGTGGCCCAATGGGCCATTACTCCGTATTACTCCCCACTGGACATTAATCGGACCAATCCGTTCTATGATCACCCCGGTAACAATTGGATGCTCTTCGACGATTGGACCATCACCAGCGAACCACTTGCACAAATGAGCGTCAGCAAAATTGAACGCGTCTCCAATAACGCCAAGCTTACCTGGGCCACCGAATTGGGATATTCCTACCGCGTGGAATACTCCACCAACCTGAGCACTTGGCTCAAGATGCTGCCCCTCATTACCCCAACCCAAAGCTCAAATAATCAGACCTTCACGGACCCCAACGTGATCTCAGGCAATCGTTATTACCGCGTTCGTCGAGGTCTCACGGGAACCTCCGGCCTGTAGGTAAGTGCATTATGTGCTCGGGCGAGTGCACGGTGATGTGAAGCCGGGAATAGGATGCCATGGGGAACGCCTGCAGGGAGAGCTTTACGCTGGGACCATTGGGCGCTTTCTTTAAGCGCGTGTTGAGGGCAGTTTTCGCGCTTGCGCAGAGGAGGTGGGGTGTCAATTTTTCGGCATGGAAATCTTATCGCAGCTTGAGAGCGTGCGTTCGGGGCTGTTCCCGGCTACGCAGTGGTCCCTTGTGCTTGATGCGCGGGAAGGATCGGTGGGGGCGTTGGAGGCTTTGGGGCGGTTGGCTAGGGCTTATTGGCGGCCTTTGTATGTATTTGTGCGGCAGCGGGGGTTGGATCATGAGGATGCAGCGGATGCGGTGCAGGGTTCTTTGCCCATTTGCTAACAAAGGATATTTTGCATGCGGTGGAGCGGAGGGAGACGTGGTTTCGTTCGTTTTTATTGCATTGTTTTACGAATTGGTTGGTTTCTGCGCAGCGTAAATCGGCGGCGGCTAAACGGGGAGGAAAGGTCTTTCATGTGCCGCTTTCGGAGTTTGATTCTGAGAGTAGCGCGGTGATGGCGCGGGAGGATGAGGCTCCGGAGGTGGCGTTTGATCGGCGGTGGGCGCAGACGGTGTTTCAGCGGGCGCAGGAGCGGTTGGCGTTGGAGTTGGCTGCGCAGGCTAAGGCGGAGTATTTGCAGGAGTTGAGTCGGAGGGTGTTTCATCCGGGGCCAGCGGGGCCGCAGTGGGGGGAGTTGGCACGGCGTTATGGTTTGAGTGAGGGGGCCGTGCGGAAGGCGGCGTTGGATCTGCGGGGTCGGTTTGCGGGGTTGCTGCGGGCGGAGGTGCTGGAGGTGGTGAGTGATCCAACGGAGGTGGATGCGGAGTTGCGCTATTTGTTTGAACTGCTTGCGAGCGGTTGAGGTTTTGAACCGGGTGCCAAGTTTTGAGTTTTTAATTTTGTAACATTCTGTCGCGTTTGGCGTGAATCCTTGTGTGTCTTCTAGTTCTGATTTGCTTTCCTGTCCGTTATGCTCCGCGCCATTGATGGCGGGGGAGGCTTGTATGGCGTGTTTTTTTAAGGAGGCGTTGGTGGCGCAGTTGCCAGGGGCTGGGGCGGGTGAGCGGTCGGAGTCGAGGTTGTTTGCGATGATTGGGAGGTTGGAGTTGCCGTTTGAGTTTGCCGGGCATCGGGTGGATCGGGAGATTGCCAGCGGGGGGATGGGGACGGTATATGCCGCGGAGCAGTTGAAATTAAAACGCACGGTGGCGCTGAAGTTGGTGCGTTCGTCGGCGTTCGCGCGACCGGAGGAATTGCAGCGTTTCCGGGCGGAGGCGGAAACGGTGGCGCGACTGGATCACCCGAATATTGTGCCCGTCTATGAGGTGGGTGAGAGTGGCGGGCAGCCGTATTTCACGATGAAATTACTGCCCGGCGGCACGCTGGCGGATCGACTGAAGGCTGGTCCCATAACGCCGCGCGAGGCTGCGCAAATGATGGCGAAGCTGGCTCGGGCGGTGCATCATGCGCACGAACGGGGCGTGCTGCATCGGGATTTGAAGCCGGGAAATGTGCTGTTGGATGCCACGGGGTAACCGTGCCTGACGGACTTCGGTTTGGCGAAAATTTCTGATGTGGAAAGCGGGCTGACGCTGAGTTCCGCACATCTCGGGACTCCGCAATACATGTCCCCGGAGCAGGCCGCAGGCCGGGCCAAGGAGTTGACGGCGTTGAGTGATGTGTGGTCGCTGGGGGCGGTGTTTTATCAGATGTTGTCTGGGCAGGTGCCGTTTAGCGGGAAGAATCATGCGGAGATTTTTCGGAGAATTTTAGAGGAGGAACCGGTGAGTTTGGGGAAAGGACAGAAGGGACTTAAAGGACTTGAAGGACAGAGGGGACCTGAGGATGAGGCTGTCCCGTTAGTCCTTTCGGCCCCTGAGGACCTCTCCACTCTGGCCACGCGCTGTTTGCAAAAAGACGCCACGCGTCGCCTGCCCAGCGCTCTTTTCCTGGCGGAGGAACTGGAACGCTGGCTGGCAGGCAAGGCCATTTTTTCCCGGCGGATCTCTCTCTGGGAACGGGCGGGGCGCTGGGTGCAGCGGCATCCGTGGCCGGTGGCTGCGGGGTTGGCTGCCTCGGTGGCGGTGTGCGCGCTGGTTTTTGCAATGACGCGCCATTCCGCCACGGTGGGGGATATGTCCCTGTTGCCGACAGTGCCTCCAGTCGTGGCTCCCGCCAGTCGCGTGGCGACAGGGGATGATCGCCCGATGAAGGTGAACATGCTGACGGCGGCTGCGGATGGCTGGCTTTACGGAGGGTCTATTAGAGGGGGGAAGTTTGACGAGGGCACGTTGTTCCGGCTCAAGCCGAGCCAGCCTGACCAGACGGAAGTGCTGGCGCATTGGTCTGGAAATGAACGCAAGCCAGGCGGGGAGCTGGGCCAGCATGCCCTCGCTCCATTGGCAGCGGGACCGGGTGGGGTGCTCTATGGTTGCACGACCAATGGCGGGGCACGCAATGTGGGGACGATTTTTCGAGTGAAGGCAGATGGTGCGTTTGAAACGTTATATGAATTTCTCAAAGACGAACTGGGTCGGGCTCCGGTCCAGGTGCGGCTGCATTCGGATGGCTGGCTGTGGGGCGGGACGATTGGTGGTGGGGGAGCAGGCAAGGGGGGCGTTTTTAAATTTCATCCTAACACGCGGGAGTTCGTCTGGGTCTTTTCGCTGGGGGGGCCGGATGATCCGGTCAGCGTGGGGCGTCGCGTGCGGGAGGTGGTGGAGGTGCGGCCCGGGCTGCGGGTGTTCTGGGGCGGGACGGAGCCTGGGGCGGGGACTGCGGTGCGTTCGGTCTTGTTTGCCTTGGAAGATTCCAACAAGCCTCGGATCATCTATGCCTGGCCGGATGACGCCCCGAAGCAGGCCGGGGGAACCCTGAGCAACTTCGCGGTGGGGGCGGACGAGAGTTTGTATTTCACAACCTATGAAGGTGGTGAGAACAACATGGGCACGCTGCAGCGGATGCGTCTGGATGGATCTCCCCCTGTGGTGTTGCATCATTTCTCCGGGCCGGATGGGGCTGCACCGGCCTCCCAGGCTCCGTCCATCCTGGTGGACGGCTCCATCTGTGGCATGACCTGCGGTGGGGGAGCCTACGGTCAAGGCGTGGTCTTCGCCTTCATGCCGGGACGTCAGGGCACGGGTGGAGAGGTGCGGGTGCTGGGCAGCCTGCATCATAGCGCGGGGAGGCAGGTGATGTTAGCAGCGGCGGCGGACGGGCTGCTCTATGCGGCCTCTACGAATGATGAGGACTCCTGGATCTTTCGTTGCGATGCCAAGCTGCAAAATGCGCTAACGCAAATTTCCTACTATCCGCGTCATACCCCCAAGCCGAATCCTGGGCCGCAAGCCGGACCGGGACGACTGGCCGTTGGCCGGGATGGCTGGATGTATGGTGCCTGCTACGATGGTGGGAAGTTTGGTCATGGCACCATTTTCCGCTGGAAGGAGGATTTGCCGGCGGAGACGATGTTGAATTTCACGGATGCCGGTGGCGCGGCTCCCGCCTCTCATCCCGTGGGAGCAGTGACGTTCGGCAGTGACGGGGCGCTCTATGGCTTCACGGAGTATGGTGGGCCGGATGCAGCAGGGATCGTTTATCGATATCATGAGGCATCGGAAAAATTTACGGTGCTGGCCGTGCAGAGCGGCATTCGGCGGGCCGATGTGTCGGCGGGAATGGTAACCGGACCTGACGGAGCACTGTATGGCACGGTGCCCGGTGGCGGTAGCAATGGCTGTGGTCTCGTCATCCGCATCAAGCCTGCGCGCGAAGGACAGAGCACCAGTTATGAGATCCTGGCAGAGTTTACTGGCATCGGGGGACTGCTGCCAGGCATTGCTCCCGGGCCGCTCACGGTGGGGCCGGATGGTGCCTGTTATGGCGTTACGTGTAAAGGCGGCCGCACGAATTGTGGCACTGCGTTTCGCGTTAGTGGGACCGAAGTTTCCACCCTGGGGCCGCTGCCGTTGGACGGAGACTGCCCTGCGGCCCATTGTCTGCTAGCACCTGGAAAAGAGGGCTGGCTCTATGGGCTGACGCAGGCCGGGAGAAATTGTGTGATGTTCCGGCTGCATCCGCCGACGAAGCAGGTGGAACTTATCCGCGGGCCCGGAGGCATGGGCTGGAACCTTTGGGGCTGGGGCGGGCTGGTGCCCGACGGGGCGGACTCGTTTCTCTATGTGAGTGCCAATCTTGGTGGCAATGGCGGCGTGCTCCGTGTGTGGCCGGACGGAAAATTTAAAGAAGCGGGGAAATTTGATAACTCGGTGCCGGGGATCGGGAAGTCTCCAGAGTGCGAATTGTTGCCGATGCCGAATGGCGCATTCTATGGCACCTACCCCAAAGGCGGGCCCATGGATCGCGGGGGGATCTACAAAATCCACGATGGACATCTGCTGGCTTGGCCGGCGTTTTGAGGGGCGGCCCTGGGCGATCCATTGTGCCGTTAGGAAGTCTGCGATTTGGATGCGCTACCGCGTTACTCCCAGCGCAGGCTTCCCCAGTTTGACGCCCTTGCTGCGGGCGTAGTCGATCATTTCCGCCACGGCGGCTTTGCGTTGCTTTTCCGGCAGGAAATTGATGCGAGCCAACTCTTCGCCAAAGGCGCGGACGTGGAAATCGCGCATGACTTTCCGCCACCAACGTTTCTCGGCAGGCGAGAGCGTTTTGGGTGAGTCCGATGCGCTGGGGGCGTTTGGAGCGGCGGGCGTGGCTTTCATGATTTCAGAGTCCGTAGAAATTTCCTTCAGCGGCTGGCAGCCACTGTAGCACATCCGGGGCTATTGTCATGCCTACAGTTTCCCTAGCCTCGGCAAGCATCTGCTTTAGGCCGTAGTCACGCAGCGGTAACTGGGGTAGATGCTGTTCCGCACAGGCGAGACGGATTTGGTGGGAGTCTGAGACGCTGAGATCCCGTCGTCCTGCAGATGCTTTTCTGACGGCAGAGACATAGGGGCGCAAATGGTGTTGAAAGATGCGGACGCGGATTTCATCGAGCGCACTCCAGAACGTCCGTTCAGCCATGAGGGCGCGTCGGACGAGCATCCGGTCATCGAAGGGAGCCAGCTTTAAAATGGGGCGTAGCGGAAGGAGTCGCTCGGGAATGGCGGATTTTCTAAGAGCTTGTTTTAAAATATCAGCATCATAGATGTGCAGCCACCCTTGGACATCTCCCTCCATTAACATCTGAGCACCCAGGCTGGTGGCGAATGGCCAATCCTTTTCTCGGTTAGTGCGCTTCATCTCCGCCACCACGTTGTAGCGTGCATAGATTCCTTGGAGTTGCTGCTCCCAGGCCGAACTCCCGCGTGGCGCAATGCCAAAAATATCCAGACACGTTTCCTCGGGCTTTGTCTTCCATGTAAAATGAGACGTCCAGCCTCCCCGCATCCAACGGGCGTCCAGCGGCGGAGAAATATTTCCACGATAGTTCGGTAGCAGTCCGTGTAATGAAGTCTCGGAAACCAGGGCGCGGAACTCGTCTGATTTTTCCGCTAGGCAGAGGACATCGCAATCCTTCGTAGTGGCGGCTACGCCAAAGTGGACACAGGCCATGCCGCTGGTGATGGCGCAGGGAATGCCGCGGCTCTGGGCTTGGGAAACCAAGTCGCAGAAGAATTTCTCGAGTTCAGCATAGGGGATCATTTCGATGGGGACGGATCTAGCGAATCTAAAGGGTGCCCGCTTATGGACGCAACTAAAAGGCACATAAATACAGCTGCAAACGACATCCTCCCCACGCGCCCGCAAGTGGAAATACCCCATCCCTCCCGTCGCACTTCGCACCCCCCTCCAAAACAATCTGCATTTTTTTCATTAACTTCTCGTGGATCTCGCTCGGAGACGAAATCTTGCCCAAAATTTCATCCAACCCACGGGCAAAACAAAATCGAACCAGGGTGGAGACTTTTTGGGCACGGATGCGTAGTGCTGCTGGTATCATATTTTTGTGTTATTACGATCTCGGACGGGGTCACGAAAATTTTTCCTATTGAGACTTTATCAATGGCTCCGGTCGTGCTAAAGGAGCAGACCTATGACGCTTCTTCACCAGCAAACAGACTCTACTCCCGGTCTCTTTCCGATGACTATGTGGAGCGCTGTGATTGGGACGGGAGATGCGGATGAGGTCGGTGCCCTGCGGGCTTTGGATCGTCTGGCGCGGGCTTATTGGCGGCCGTTATATGTTTTTGTCAGGCAGCGTGGCCTGGTGCATGAGGATGCGTCGGATGCGGTGCAGGGATTTTTTGCGCATTTGTTATCTAAGGAGATGCTGCATCGGGTGGAGCGCAGGGAGACGCGGTTCCGCACGTTTTTATTGCACTGTTTTACCAATTGGCTAATTTCAGCACAGCGCAGGGAGACGGCCGCTAAACGTGGGGGAAATAATTTTCATGTCCCGCTCGCGGAATTTGATTCAGAAAGTGGTTGGATCGTTGCTCGGGAGACGGATTCTCCCGAAGTGGCGTTTGACCGTCGCTGGGCGCATACCATCTTCCAACGCGCTCAGGAGCGACTGGGGCTGGAAATTGCCTCGCAGGAGCGGGCGGATTATCTGCGTGAGCTTCATCGTCGCGTGTTCCATCCTGGGGCGGATGGACCGAACTGGGCGGAAGTGGCACAACGTTTTGGAATGAGTGAAGGAGCGGTGCGGAAGGCGGCGTTGGAGCTGCGGGGGCGGTTTGCGGGGTTGCTGCGGGCGGAGGTGCTGGAGGTGGTGAGTGATCCAACGGAGGTGGATGCGGAGTTGCGCTATTTGTTTGAGCTGCTTTCGAGCGGCTGATGTTTTGAGAAAGCAGGTGCAATTATTTGAAATTTAATTTCGTAACATTCTGTCGTGTTTGGCGTGAATCCTTGTGTGTCCACTAGTTCTGATTTGCTTTGCTGTCCGTTGTGCTCCGCGCCATTGATGGCGGGGGAGGCTTGCATGGCGTGTTTTTTTCAGGAAGCGTTGGCGGCTCCGCTACCGGTGGGTGGTGGGGGTGAGCAGTTTGAGCCGAGGTTGTTTGCGATGATTGGGAGGTTGGAGTTGCCCTTTGAATTTGCCGGGCATCGGGTGGATCGGGAGATTGCCAGTGGGGGGATGGGGACGGTGTATGCTGCGGAGCAGTTAAAGTTGAAACGTTTGGTGGCGCTGAAGTTGGTGCGTTCGTCGGCGTTCGCGAGGCCGGAGGAATTGCAGCGTTTCCGGGCGGAAGCGGAGACGGTAGCCCGGCTGGATCATCCGAATATTGTGCCCGTCTATGAGGTGGGTGAGAGTGGTGGGCAGCCGTATTTTACGATGAAATTACTACCCGGCGGCACGCTGGCGGATCGCCTGAAGGCTGGTCCCATGCCGCCGCGCGAGGCTGCGCAAATGATGGCGAAGCTGGCCCGGGCGGTGCATCATGCGCATGAACGGGGAGTGCTGCATCGGGATTTGAAACCGGGAAATGTGTTGTTGGATGCCACGGGTGAGCCGTGCCTGACGGACTTTGGTTTGGCGAAAATTTCGGATATTGAGAGCGGCCTCACCTTGTCCACGGCTCATTTGGGCACCCCGCAATACATGTCGCCCGAGCAGGCCACGGGAAAAATAAAGGAGCTGTCCACCCTGAGCGATGTCTGGTCGCAGGGGGCGGTGTTTTATCAGATGTTGTGTGGTCGGGTCCCGTTCTCTGGGCAGAATCATGCGGAGATCTTTCGGAAGATTTTGGAAGAGGAGCCGGTGAGTTTGGGGAGAGGTGGGAAGGGACTAAAGGGACGGAAGGGACTAAAGGGACCCGAAGAAGTGGCTAATGTCCCTGCTGTCTCTTTGGTCTCTTCTGTCCCTTCCACTCCTGAAGATCTCTCCACGCTGGCCATGCGTTGTTTGGAGAAAGATCCCGCCCGCCGTCCCCCCAGTGCGGCCTTTTTGGCTGATGAATTGGAGCGGTGGCTCACTGGTGAGCCGATCCTTTCCCGCCCCATCACAGCATGGGAGAAAATGCATCGCTGGGTGAAACGGTATCCCGGGCGGGTGGCTTTCATATTGGCATTAGCGCTCTCGATTCTAGGAGGCACGGCCACCAGTCTGGTTCTCTGGCAACGCGCGGAAGCCCACGCCACGGAGGCGAGCCTGGCACACGATGCCGCGGCGGAAAATGCGTATTTTGCCATCATGGCCAACGCCCTGCATGAGCGGACGCGCTTCGACTTCGCTTCCGCGCGCCAGCTCCTTTCCAGCTTGCCTGCAGAACGCCGGGGCTTTGAATGGCGCTTGGTGGATTGGCTGTGTCAGGGGGATGAAACTTGGTCCACCACTCTCACAAGGGCGGAGCCAAGGCAGTTGGTGAGGGACCCTGCCACGGGTGGCGTCTGTCTTCTCTCTGGAGACCGGTTCCTGCATGCGGTGGATTCCAAAACGGGCCAGATGCAAGTGATCGGCAAGGTGCCCATGATCCCGCCCGGCACCATTCCTGCTCAGGCCCCCGCTCGTCTCAATGGATTTCAAGATTTCGCGTTTGCGCCTGATGGAGCGCATTATTTTGTGACGGAAGGAGGGGTGTTGCTGGTGGTCGAGCGCCAGAGTGAGAAAGTGGTGTTTGCCAAATATCAAACTGCCTGCCTAGCGGCTTGGCTCAGCGACAGTCGTCTCATTTTTAGTTCCAGTTCGGCCTACCGAGTTGACGAAGGAAAGGTCACGGCTTGGATCCATGATCTTCATGATGCGTCCACCACCGATCTGCCTCCCGTGGGCATCGCAGGTCCGTTCGCAGTATCGCCAGATCGATCTCGCGTCGCCTGGATCCAGATTGTAAAAGAGGCAAAACATGGCCGCAGGATCGTGGTGCGGCGGATGGATCAAATTACGAGTCTGGAGCCAGAAGCGGCATTTCCCCAGAATGGCGTGGGCTCTGTTTACAGCTTGGAATTTTCCCCGACGGGAGATCAGCTTGCAGCAAGTTGGAGTGATAAATTTGACGGGAAAGCAGGACTGTTCAGCGTGCTCACGGGAGAGCTGCTGGCAGCGCAGCCCATTCTGGCGCAATCTCAAGTCGTCTGTGGTGGCTCCGAACCACTGCTGGCCTGTTTTGGCCAGGATCCCTGGATTACCGTGCTGAACACTAGCATTCCTCGAAACGAGGTGTTTGTGTATGACGATGCCAATCAAGGCCCGGGCATCTTCATCGACCCTGAACGTCCCCTGAGGCCGCCGGAGCGCCTGCTCACACGCTCTGCGCAGGATGCCAGAATCCGCCTGCTCTTTGGTCACGAAGCGCCTCCCTGCAGCGTGCTCCTGTTGCCGGAGGAACACGCGATTCTCTCCGCTGGTGCGGACGGCACCGTCCGCCGCTGGCCGGAGTTAGCCAGGGTGCCGCGCGCCAATCGACTCAATAACATTTCCACCGAGCACATCTGGCATCATCCCATCGCGTCACCCGATGGCCGCCGTGTCATTTGCGTGGCCATGAACGGCCGGGGATTTCTCTGGGATTTTACGACGCGCCAGCGGGTTGATTTTGACTACGATCACGATGGCATCGCCTGCTTCGATGACGGTCGTTATTTGCTGCGCGAAGCCACACCCCATTTAATTTCCTGCTGGCAAAGCCCCGCCACCGCAGGCGAGCAGCCGGTCAAACTCTGGTCCACTCCCTGCGGTCGCTCAGTGCAAGGCTTCCGGCAAATTATCCATTCCGCCACCTCAGCGGATGACCGGCATGCGGCGGTGCTCATGCCGGGTAAACTCATCGTGGTGGACATGGAGACCCACGCTGTGCAGGAAACCGGGGATGAAGTCATGGACTATGGCCTCACGCCCGGCCAGACCGTCGCCATTTCCCCGGATGGCGGAACCGTTGCGGTCACTGGCTTCCTCGGCTTCAGAGCCCGATGCTACGACTTTGGCAACCTGGCCCGAGGGCATCAGAAATGCATCCCGGCCAAGGAAAGCACCATTCACGACACGGCCTGTTTCTTTAGTCGTGATGGACAGCGGCTCTACGTCGGAAACGAAGCGGGTTGGGTCCGGGTTTATGATGTGAAGACCCATCAGGAACTGCCCGCAGAATCGTGGCGCGCCCACAGCACGGCCATTACCGCCCTCTCCGCAGCCCACGATGGTAAAGTGATTGCCACCGCAGCGGATGGCTCGCTGGCACTCTGGTCCACTGTTATCAAAGCCAACGAAGCCAGAAGAGAACGCCTTCGCATCACGATGGATCGGGCCAGCAATTGGCTGCATTTTGCCACCAAAGACCGGGCCCTGCTGCACTGCGCGCCAGAGCGCCCGGTGGAAATCTGGGAAGCGGGGGTGGGGGATAAATAATGAGTTCTAAAGCCCCACTTCTTGAGCGTGCAAAAATCCGGCCCGCCTGGCATGAGAGAACCTAAGGCGTTACCCCTAGCGCAGGCTTCCCCAGCTTGACGCCCTTACTGCGGGCGTAATCGATCATTTCCGCCACCGCAGCTTTGCGTTGCGTTTCGGGCAGGAAATTAATGCGAGCTAACTCTTCACCAAAGGCGCGGACGTGGAAATCGCGCATGACTTTCCGCCACCAACGTTTCTCGGCAGGCGAGAGCGTTTTGGGTGAATTCGATGCACTGGATGCGTTTGGTGCGGCGGGCGTGGCTTTCATGATTTCAGAGTCCGTAGAAAACGCGGATTTCATCAAGCGCACTCCAGAACGTCCGTTCAGCCATGAGGGCCAGTCGGACGAGCATCCGCTCATCGAAGGAAACCTCCTTGATCTTGCTCTCGTATCGCTCGGGTGCAGGTGCCCTTACGACGGCTCCCTTCGTCCGTCTCGGGAATGGGCTGACCGGACGGTTTCCAAAAAAAACACCTTTCCTCAGTAACATCCTGCCCCAAACCGCGTGGATACCAGTTGAACCGTCATTTCAACCACTGCCATCCCCGTCATGCGCCTCATCGTCCCTTTAGTCCTGTCCGTCCTTTTAGTCCTTCGCTCAGCCCAGGCTCAGGTCGTCCAATACACCGACCGGGCCGCCTGGGAGGCGGCAGTGGTCGCGGCGGGCGGCGTGGTGAAGACGGAGAATTTCAACGACAACTCGACCTTTACCGGGGTGGACGAAGGAGTCGCGGTCGGGCCGCCGATTTCTTCCATGGTATTCGACACCGGCGATACCATGACCACGCCGTTGGTTAAGATTTACACGGAAATCGGCAGCGGCGGGCAGCAATTCAGTTATTCCGATCCCGGGGGCACTTCCAATGAACAGACTGACGGCACGCCTTTCCTCTTTGGTTTTGGCACCAATGGCGGCGCTCCAAAAATCCGGATCGAGCGCCCCACGGGTGGCGGCACGCTGGCGTGGGGGGTGGACTACCGAAAGAACTCAACCACCACCACCTGGCGGGCGGAACTCGTGCCCACGGTCGGCAGTGTCACGACTTACACGCTGCCGGCGGGTGCGGCGACCGGCTTCATAGGCTGGGTGGTTTCGGATGGTTATATTGATTTGAAAGCCCTGCGCTTGTTCACGCCCGCCGCCGGCTATGTTTATTGCGGCTACGATAACGTGAGCATGGGCGTCCCGTCACCAGGGACGCCTGAGGCCGACATCATTGTCGAGGCGCCAGCTCTGCTCCTCGATGGGGGGAGCAAAGACTTCGGCACACCAGTCAACGGCGTTCCGAATGATGTGATTTTCACCGCGCGGAACATTGGCACCGTGGACTTGACCGGTTTGGCGGTGACGCTGGACGGCGCCGACGCGGGCGCGTGGCAAATCGTCGCCCAGCCCTCTGCGACCCTGGCCGCTGGTGCGACGACCACGTGGACCATGCGCTTCGCCCCCACCACGACGGGGGCCAAGGTTGCCGCGCTTCATCTCGCCAGCAGCGTGGAACGGACGCGCAACCCCTACGATATCAATCTCACCGGAGTGGGCGTCACCGAAATCGAAGTGCAGCAGCCAGCCGGATTGGTGGTGACGGACGGCGGCAGCAAAGCCTTGCCCGGCGTGAGCGTGGGGACGAGCCAGGACTTCGTCTTCACCGTGAAAAACCTCGGCTACAGCGATCTTGCCTTGGGGAATATCACCATCGACGGCCTGCACGCCGCCGAATTCTCCGTCAGCAGCAGTCCGGGCGCTTCGGTGTCCGGGGGCTCTACCACCACGTTCGCGATTCGCTTTGCGCCCACGTCGCTCGGCGCGAAATCGGCGGCCCTGCACTTCGCGAACAACGACGCGGATGAAAATCCTTTCGACCTGAACCTGACCGCCACAGCGCGTTCGTCTGTTTCCCTCAGCGGCTCGAGAACCATCGGACCGACCGGTGACTACGCCACGATCGGTGCGGCCATCGTCGCCGTGCAAACGAGCACGCTGACCGGCCCGCTCGTGCTGGAGCTTCAGCCCGCCTACGTCAGCAGTGTCGAGACCTTTCCGCTGGTCTTCACTGATCTGGGCACCACGGCGGAGAACACGGTCACTCTCCGTCCCCAGGCGGGGGCTGCGGGACTGGTCATCTCCAGTGCGGACACCACGGCGGCGACGATGGATTTGAATGGCGCGCAATTCCTCACGCTGGATGGCCGCCCCGGCGGCGTGGGGACGGCGAGGGAGTTGACGATTGAGAACACGAGCCCAGCCGGAGTGGCGCTGCGCTTCATCAACGAGGCGAGCGGCAATACTTTCCGATACGGCGCGTTCAAAGGAGTTAACACCAGCGGCAGCGGCGGCGTGGTACTCTTCAGCA
>JANOAV010000134.1:0-133952 GCA_031411295.1 Verrucomicrobiales bacterium
AAAGATGATTCCACCCACCAGGAAGCCTGCTCCTACTCCCCATTTAAACCCATAGCGGGCCCCCAGAAACAGCGGCACCAGCAACCAAGGTGAGGGATTCATTCCCAGCCAACCGAAGTCACTAACTCCCTTGGTAAAGAAGTTGAGTGTCCCCAGCAGAACCAGCAAAATCAGCAAGTCCGCCCAAGCGCGACGGGTCGTTGGGAGCAACATTTTGCCCATGTCCTTTGTAAAATCTAGCATAAACAATAATTTCCAAAGTATAGAATTTAGAGCATTTTATTCCCTTTGCCTAGTTCAAATTGTGAATATTTGCAGGGGTGCGTCCGGCTGCAGAGGAACATAAACCGCTGCAACTTTTGTTCCATTGTGCTGCAACAACCGCTTTTTGGCAAGCCTGAGGAGCGAAATGAGGCGGTTTACTCTGGTGATTGACGCAGTGCAGCCAGTTCTTTTTGCAGATTCCTCACATCTGCCAGCAGGCTGCCCTTGTCCGCAATGAGCTGGCTGACGGAGGATTCCTTCTTGGCGGCCAATTTACGGGAGGCATCGGCTTCGACTTCAAGATCGTGCATTCGGCGGCGGTCTTTTTGGGCTTGTTCCTGCAGGCCTAAGAGCGCCTTGTTTTGTTGCACCAGCTCCTTTTTACTGACCGCATGTTGCCGGGCGGCCAAGCCCCAAAGGATCCACCCGATGGCCACGCCAATCAGCAGACAGATGAAACAGAGTAGGAATTGCTGGGAGATGAGATAGATCATACGCGGGAGAAAGGTTGGGGATTTAGCGCACTCGGAATTCCAGACGACGACTGGCTGCGCGCCCGCCCTCGGTTTTAAAATCAGCCAAGGGACGGCTTTGCCCATAGCCTTTGGCCGTGATGCGGGCGGGATCAATCTGACGACGCAAGAACCATTTGCGCACCGTCTCTGCGCGGAGTTGACTGACGTTTAAATTCACGTTGGCGGAGCCCTTGTTATCCGTGTGGGCTTCGATGCTAAGCTTCAGCTCGGGATGAGCCACGAGCACGTCGAGCACCCGCTGAATCTTCGGCAGCTCCGAGGCGATGAAATCCCGCTGAGCAGCCTCAAAATAGATGGTGCAGTCAATCAGTTCCACCGCCGGATTATTCTTCAGATAGGGGGCGTCCACCACCTCGAACTGCCCTTTGACGCTGCCACCATAGGTATGTCGCAGGCGCTTTTCCATGGCCTGTAGCGCCCGTTCATCCAACACCTGCGCACTGAGGGTCAGGGTATCGTGCTGCCAGGAAATTTGTTTGATTTGCGGGAGGGCGGCCACGACGGTGAGACCAGCTAGCAACGGAGTCCAGGCCCCCCGGCTAAGCCCGCTGGAGAGCACTTCCGCCAGGTTCTCAATGGTCAATCCAGGAAAGGTTACTTCCAAGTTAGTTGTCAGTTCGCTCTTAAGTTGCCGACTGGAGAGTTGACCTTCAACGACGATCTTTCCGTCGGTGAATTTCGCGGTCCAACCGGCATCAGGCGCTGGCAGGTAGCTGGGATCCACGGTAATTTCTGCGCCAACTTTTCCGGCATGACGCTTTAGGATCGTGCCCGTGAGCCGATCTTTGGCGGCCGTTTCCGGCACCAGGCCAGTGAAGCGCAGACGTCCATCCACCAAGCCAAAACCTTGCAGAATGAAGCCGGCTTCCAAGTTCGGAATGTCCGCCATGGGATCCAGTGCCGCGGCATACAGTTGAGTCGGGGCCAGCTTGGGAACGATCTCGATTTCGTCCTTGAACTTCATGCCGGGGAAGAGGGTGCTCAGTTTCGTGAGCAGTAGGTTCCGCCCGTTCTCGTCCGCTACTTTGCCGGTCACTTCAGACGTATCTTCCCCAATTTTCACCCACAAACTGGGCGGGGTGATGGTGTTCACCACCGGGGTGAAAAGGCTGATGGTCGCTTTCACGTTCTTATGATAGGCTTCCTCGATCGCTGAGTTCAAAGTGATCTGAGAGGAAAGGTTCAGCGCCTCCGCTTCAATCAGCGGGGTCGGGCCGTCCAAACTAACGCGCGTGAGTTTCCCCAATTTTTGCAGGCTTCGCAAGGGTTGTAGTTGGGGCAGAATCCACTCCACCGGGCCCACCGTCTCATCAAAGACGCACTCTGCGGTGACTTTCGTGCGGCTGGAGAAAAACGTTTGCACGGCCTCCACCGCCAGCACTTGATCTGGTTCTGCAGCCAGCTTCCCTTTCATCGTGACTTGGTTGTTAGCCGCAAAGCTTAGTTCCAGCGTGGGCAGTCCAATTACCTTCAGGTCTTCCACTTGGGCCTGCGGGCTGATCTGGCGCACGCCTTTGGCAAATGCGATTTCCGCGTCCTTGCTGGGAAGGTTCGCAGAGACAATCATCCGGCCCTCTTCCACCACCACCCAGCGGAATTGCGCCAGCTTCTCCAGCTCGGGCAGGCGTTCCAACGGATTAAGCCAAATGCCCGCCGATGTTTCCTCTGAGCCCGCCTGGTTTTGGAGGACGATCTCATCCTCCCCGCTCACGGTCGCTTTCGGAAACAGCGTGGCCACCTTTCGCAGCAACGACTTGCGCTCCAGTGGTCCGGGCACATTCCCGGAAACCTTGATCTGTCGATTGGCAAAATCCAGCCGATACGTCACCGGCAGCGGAGGCGGCACCACTAATAAGGTCTGTTGATTGTCCACTTGCAACCCCCACACGCTCACCATGTTGGAAATGCGCTCAATCAACAGACGCTTGGTTTCCGCATCGGTCACCTTGCCAGCCAAGTTGGCCGCCGGGCCGTTAAAGCTGACGCGCACGCGCTCCTGCAAATTCATGCTTTTCACAATTTGCTGCGCCCGCTCTGTGAGATCCTGTTCGATCTTGGGCACGGTATTCCAAACCCCCAGGAGAAACACTCCCAGGAAGACCTGCAACGGCAGCATTAATCGCTGCCGAAATAAATGAAACACGCTTACCATCAACAGTTCACAAAAATATTCGTTAGTCCGAGATTATTTCCCAAGAATCCACTCTGACAAGGAAAGAGTGGAATAATCCGCGTCTCCGATGGGCCTGCGGGCCGACCAAGCTTTCTGCAGGAATCACCCCTGCCTGCGGCTTCCCCCGGCCCAGGACAGACAAAGTGGCGCACTTCGGCGGATCATCTCCGTGCCTGGTCACACTTCGTAGTTGCTTCCCCGGGTGCCTTCCGCCACAGTGCGCCAGAAATTTCCTTCTGCCCATGCGAGCCTATTTACTGCGTCGATTCCTGCTGATTCCCGTGACCCTGATCGGGGTGACGTTGTTGGTGTTTGGCCTGACGCGCATTCTGCCCGGCGGACCGATGGAGAAGGCCATGCAGGCGGCCAGCCAGGCAGATGAGCATGGGCGCAGTTCGCGTGGGCCCGGCGGTGGCGGTAGTCTGAGCAAGGAACAGGAACTGCAGTTGGCCCGAAATTACGGTCAAGCGCGCTCTTTCCTGGCGGCGTATGCCGAATGGTGGGGCGTGATTGAGCGGGAAGACTTCCATCAGGATTTCTCCATGGAACCGAGCAAGGATGCGGCTAAACCAACCTCGGAGGAGGTGTTCCTGGGGATTCGCAATGCCGCGGGGAAACTGGAAAGCAAGCAGGGGAAGGTTACGTTAGTCAGCGCCACCGAGGTTAAATTGGAACTGACGGATGGCAGCGCGCCCACGGGTTGGTTTGTGCGCTTCGCCTCGCCCACGGAAATGGAGATTTTGGAAGGTCGGAAGGAAGGTGGCGCGGCGGCACCTGCGGCAGATCCGACGCAGGGGGCCATTTCCCAAGACAAGCACGTGGTCGTTTACAAGAAAAAATACGCCGGGGTGCTCCAGTGGGATTTCCGCTACTCGCTAAATTTCAATGATCCGGTGTGGGACATGATCAAGGCCCGCCTGCCGGTCTCCGCATTCTACGGGTTCCTGACGATGCTGCTCACTTACACCATCAGTATTCCTCTGGGGATCCTCAAGGCCCTGCGGCATCGGACGTGGATCGATAGTTCTTCTTCCGCGCTTATTTTCATTGGCTATGCGATCCCGGGCTTTGCGGTGGGGACGGTGTTGCTAATGTTTCTAGCCTTCCGGATGGATTGGTTTCCGATCAGCGGCTTCATGAGCGATAATTTCAAAGATCTCGGCTTCTTTGCGAGAATCAAGGATCTGCTGCATCACGCAGCCCTGCCGCTAGTGTGCTTGCTGCTGCCGGCGTATGCGGAAACGACGATGCTGATGAAGAACAGTTTAATGGACAACCTCGCCCAAGACTATCTGCGCACCGCAGTGGCCAAGGGCAGCACTTACAAGCGCGCGGTCTTCGCCCATGCGGTGCGGAACTCGATCATCCCGATTGCCACCACGTTCGGGCAAAACATCATTTTGCTGGTGACGGGGTTCCTGCTGGTGGAGCAGGTCTTCGATATCCAAGGCTTCGGCCAACTGACGTTCAACGCGCTGGTGGATCGGGACTATCCCATCGTCCTGGCCACCATTTTCATGAGTTCGTTCCTGCTTGTGATCGGCAACATTATTTCCGATGTGCTCGTCGCTCTGCTCAACCCCCGCATCCGTTTTGAGTAAATGAGAAAGCTTGCTATCGTCCTCCTTACCCTGGCGCTGTTGCGGATCTTGCAGCTTGCCACCGGCTGGGAAATTCCGTTGGTTAAATGGCTCAGCGTAGCCGCATCCGCCGTGGGTGCACTGGGGTTGACGTTGCTGACCACCACCCTCTCACTCGTCAAGGCCGCGCCCAGCCCAGCCACGCTCAAGGCCATGCAGGCGTTCGTGAGTGGACTTTGGGTGTTCTGGAGTGTAAACCTCGTTTGTCTGGCCGCGTTAGGTTTAGGGGTCTATCTCTTGCAGCAGGGCGATAAAATTTCCTGGGATCCGCTCACCCTCAAACGCTGGAAACGCTTCCGCAGCTTGCGACGGGGTTATGTTTCGATGTGGATTTTGGGCGCGCTGGTCTTCATCGCCCTGCTGGACAATGTGCTGGTGGGGAAGCGGGCGTTGTTGGTGAAATACGATGGCCATGTCCGCTGTCCGTTTCTGGAGGCTGATCCCATTATGGGTCGTGAATTTGGAGTGACGCCTGGAAACTCGGAGACGGACTACCGCGAGTTGAAGGAACGTTTCCAAGGCACCGCCAACTGGGTGCTGATGCCGCTGGTGCCCTACGATGCCCGGGCCGATACCCCGCCAGTAATGGCCCACTTGGAAAAACGTGGGGATGGAATTTATTATGAAGTGGGAGAAGTGGAACCTTATACCGGAACCGCTGCGCAGAACTTCAAGGAGCACCCGGATGTGAAGCGTCAGGATCTCCGCTTCCAAGCAGGGAAACTCCACGGCGGCATTTCGCTGAACGATGCTGAAGGCTCGCCCGTGGAGCGTGTGACTTATGAGAATGGCGTGGAGCAATCACGGGTGAAACTCAACGAGAGCGATGCGGCGGCCCTCGACGCGGCAGCTAACCCGCAGTTTCAAGTCATCAAATATGCGCCCACGCCTCCCTCTTGGCGGCACCGTCATTTCCTAGGCACAGATTCCAGTGGCGGGGATATTCTGGCGATCATGATAGGGGCCTTCCAGCTCATCATTGGCGGCACGTTGTTCTTCCTGGTGGTGACGTATTTGATCGGCGTCGTAGTTGGCGGACTGACAGGATATCTTGGCGGATGGATCGATTTACTAGCGCAACGCGGGATCGAAATCTGGAGCAGCATGCCGTTCCTCTATGTGATCATTTTGCTGCGCTCGCTGAATGAGCGGCCGAGCCTGTTGTTCGTCATCACTGCGCTGGCGGCATTCAGTTGGATGGGCATTTCCGCCTACATGCGCACGGCCACGTTCCGGGAAAAGAATCGGGACTACGTGGCGGCGGCCCGGTTGATGGGGGCCAGCAATCGACGCATGGTCTTCACCCATATTTTGCCGAACACGCTCTCCGTGCTGATCACGCTGCTACCGTTCAAGGTGGATGCGCTGATTGCCGGGCTTACCTCCCTGGACTACTTGGGCTTCGGCCTGCCGGTGGGGGAACCCAGTTGGGGCGTGCTCTTGAAGGATGGGGTGGATAATTTGGCGAAGCCCTGGATTCTCATGAGCGGCTTTGCGGCCCTGGCTTCGGTGCTGGTGTTAGTGACGTTTATTGGCGAAGCCATTCGCGAAGCCTTCGACCCCCGGAAATTCACGTATTATGAGTAAACGATTTTTGCCAACACAATTCAACGGTTCCCTGTGTCGCGATAGCGTCCTGGAGTGCGGTGGCAAGGCTCTGCGCGACACCGCTCTAGGTGCCCTGAGGCATCTTGATGTTCAGAGGAACTCTCCCTGCATGACGGGGTGTTCTCCCGGTGTTTCAAGGCTTCCGAGTGCGCTCGAAAGCGGCGTGGCGCATAGCCTTCCCGCCGCATTCCAAGACGCTGCCGCGACTGCTTGGTGCAATTGCCTGCTCGCCATTTTCACCTTCTTCTTAACGCTTGCTCCGCTCTCTGCAGAAACCGAGGACGAGCGGTTCCCGCCTTATGATAACACCGCCGAGGTGAACGCTTACTACAAGTCCAAGCCCGATTTCTTCCAGTTCAAGACCATTGATGATCTGCCGAAAGACCTGAAGTGGGAAGACGGCATGGACCTGCCGGAGTTCTCTGATCCCAACGCCCAGAAAGGCGGGACGATGCGTTATTTTCAGCCGTCATTCCCGCCCACGCTGCGTTTTGTGGGTCCAGGGGCTAACAGTAGTTTCCGTGGCCAGCACTTTGATGACATTGCCATTTACCCCGTTCAGCCGCATCCGAATGTGCAGGGGAGATATATGCCGGGCACATGCCAGCAGTGGTGCATCGTTGATCACCAAACGGTTTATCTCAGGCTCGACCCTGCCGCCAAATTCTCCAATGGGGATCCGATCCGCGTGGACGACTATTTCATGATGTTCTATATGATGCACTCGCCCCACATCCAAGACCCTTGGTATAACAACGAGTTTACGACGAAGTATCAAAGCATCATCAAATACGACGACTTGACCTTTGCTCTGAGGCTCCCTGATCCCAAGCCGGATCCTCTGTTCTACCTAACCATTGTGCCGAGTTGTGTTAAATTTTACCGTGAGTTCGGCCCGGACTACAACCAACGCTACAACTGGCGTGCCTACCCTTCCACGGGGGCTTATGTGCTGGATACGGACACCATGATCAAAGGTCGCAAAATCAGCATGCGGCGGGTGAAGGACTGGTTTCTGAAGGATCGGAAATTTTACCGAAATCGCTTTAATCCAGATGTGATCAACTACACCATCATTGCCAATCTGGACAAGGCCTTTGAGTCGTTCCGCAAGGGCGCATTGGACTACTTCGACTTTGTCACCCCACCCATCTATTGGTATGACAAGCTGGCGGTGCCGGAGGTGTTCAATGGCTATATTTGCAAAAGTCAGTTCTACAACGACTTCCCCCGGCCTCCTTGGGGAGTTTATCTAAATTGTGCCACGCCAGGCTTGGATGATCAACGGATTCGTGTCGGCATCCAGCATGCTCTGAACGTGCAGAAGGTCATCGATATTGATCTGCGGGGCGACTACGAGCGATTGCTGACCCCAGGGGACGGCTACGGTCGCTTCAGCTCTACAAACCTTAAGCCACGGGAATTTTCGGTAGAGAAAGCACGCGCAGCATTCGCCTCCGCCGGCTACGACCAGCTCGGCAGCGATGGGATTCTGAAAAATGCCAAGGGCGAGCGCCTTAGCTTCGAACTGCAAGTGCGGGATAATCCAATCCACCGTCGTTATGGTCTTCGCTTCAAGGAAGAGGCGCTCAAGGCCGGGCTGGAAGTGCGCATTGAGGCGTTGGATAACACCTCCGCCTTCAAACGCCTGCGGGATAAACAACACGAGATGTGTTTTACGGCGTGGAATATCCAGCCGCCATTTCCTAAATTCTGGGAAAACTTTCATGGCGACAACGCCTTTGAGAAAAAGAATGGAGTTTGGGAGCTGGATGTGAACGGGCGTCGCAAAGCCAAGCCGAACACCAACAACATTACCAGCACCGACAATGAGGCATTGGATAAACTCATCGATCAATATGAGAGAGCGCAGACCGCTGATGAAATCGAGCGCCTCGCGCATCAGTGCGATCAATTGATCTACGAAGAAGCTAGCTTTGTGCCCGCCTGGGCACCCAGCTTTTACCGCACCGCCTATTGGCGTTGGATCAAATGGCCCGCCGATTTCAATGTGCGCATCAGTGACCTTGCCTGGACTAACCATGTCCTGTGGATCGACGAAGCGGAAAAACAGGCGACGCTGAAAGCCCAACGCGAAGGTAAAACGTTCCCGGCGGTGGAACAAATCTACGATCAATACCGTGCCAAATAACCCCCTGCTTTCCCCTGCCATGAACCCCACCGAAACCGCTCAGGAAATCCTCGAAACCATGCTTGGCCACTTGGGCTATTCAGCACAGATTGACGTCGAGGAAGCAGAGGCCGGCCCGGTGCTGCAAGTCACCATGGAGCACGCGGAAGCCCTGATTGGGGGCCGTGCTGAGCGCTTGGAGGATTTGCAATATTTAGTGAATCGCCTGCTCCAGGTGAAGCTCCCCGAGGCTCCGAAAATTCGCGTGGACGTGGCCCACGTCCGAGAAATGAAGGAGGACGAAATGCTGGATGAAGTGCGGGCGGCTGCCGAACGTGTCCGCCGCACGCGCTCCGCCGTGCAACTCCGCCCGCTGAATTCCTTTCACCGTCGGTTGGTGCATAATCTATTTGTCGATGACCCGGATGTAAAATCCACGTCGCCCGAGGACAAGCGTCGTTTCAAGCGCATCACTTTGGTGCCGCGCCATACCGCCTAGCCCGTCACCTTCTTCACGAAGCAGGCTTTCAGTCCGATGGCGATACCGTCCATTTTGCAGGAAATTTCGTGATCCCCCTCGACCAAGCGGATGGGCTTCGATTTGGTGCCGGATTTGAGCACTTGGGAGGAATTTTTCAGTTTCAGATCTTTGATCATGGCCACCACGTCACCATCGGCCAGCACGTTGCCATAGGCATCCTTCACGATGCGCTCACCCGCTGGAACATCGGCCTCAGCGGCATGCGGCCATTCGTGGCCACAGGTGGTGCATTCAAAATGGTCGGGATGGTCCAGCAGGTCTGGCATGTCGCACATGGGGCAGGTAGGATTACTCATATGATGTTAGCAATATTTCTCCTGGAGATAATCTAGATGGTATTTGGCTTGGGTGCGTTCACCGGTGGCTTCATGCATCAGGTCTTGCGGCTGATAGCGACGCCCCTGCCGATGGATCCGCTCCCGCACGAACGCGAGCAGGGGTGCGTAATTTCCTGCGGCTAATTGAGTATCTAAATCTGGATTTGCTTGGTGGGCCTGATGCATGAGCTGGGAAGCGTTCAGATTCCCTAACGTGTAGGTGGCGAAGTAGCCAAACCCACCGAAGCTCCAATGCACGTCCTGAAGGCAGCCTTGGGAGACGTCCGGCACTTGCAGGCCGAAGGACTTGGCGAAGAGTGCGTTCCAGGCCTCTGGGATTTCGGCCACAGAAATGTTGCCGTTGATGACCTGCCGCTCCAGCGCAAACCGCAGCATGATGTGCAAATCATAGGTGACCTCATCCGCCTCCACGCGAATGAAACTGCGTTCCACCCGAGAGGCGGCGGCGGCCATTTGCTCGGGAGAGATGGCAGCCAACCACGGCCATAATTCAGCGGCTCGGGGCAGCCAGCGGGTCCAGAAGGACACACTGCGTCCGACGTGATTTTCCCAGAGGCGGGACTGGCTTTCGTGGATCCCCAACGAAGCCGCCTGTCCTGCAGGAAGTCCCCAGGAATCTCTGGGCAATCCTTGATCGTAAAGCCCGTGACCGCTCTCATGCAGCACGCCGTAAAGGCTGCTCAGGAAATCCGTTTCGTCATACCGGGTGGTCATGCGGGTGTCCCCCGGCCCCAGTTCAGTGCAGAACGGATGCGCGCTGGTATCGATGCGGCCAGCGGCAAAATTGAATCCGATGGCCTCGGCCACTTCCCGATTGAATTGCTGTTGTTCCTCAATGGGGTAGTGCCCTGTTAGCAAATCCTTCGGCACGCTTTGGGAGCGGGCCACGGCACTTTCCAAGAGACCAGAAATCTGCGGGCCTAACACGGAAAACAACTGCGCAATCTCCGCACTCTTGGCGCCCGGTTCGTAGGCTCCCAGCAGGGCGTCATAGCGTTCGTCGGTCCAACCCCAGGCATCGGCCTTGGCCTGACAGAGGGTGACAATTTTCTCCAAATGGGGCTGGAATAAAGTAAAGTCCGCCGCCTTGCGTGCCGCCATCCAGGCGTGATGCGCCAGAGAGGTGGTATGAGCGATTTCCTCGACCAGCGTGGCGGGAAGTTTCACTGCCAAATCATAATCATGCCGCCACCCCCGCAGGTTGGTATCCGCCACAGAGCCCACGTCTGCTCCAGTCTGCTCGCATTCGGCCAACCAGTCTCCAATCTCCGCGCTAGTCGCCAAACGATGCGCCTGACCTTCCAGAAACGACATTTGTTCTGCCCGGAAGGCCGCAGCATCCGGGGGCATGTTCGTTTCCTGATCCCAACTCAAGACTCCTGCGGAACTGGTCAGCAAGGCCACTTCATGGAATCGACGTGATAAATTTTCGTAAGCAGAATTCATCATCCCAACATTCACAGGCCATCGCCCGGTGCAAGCTAAGTTGCGGGTAATTGCCCGACGGTGGCTACTTGAAAAGGCAGCGTTCCGGCAATGGAATGCGCAGCGTTTCCTCCATTTTACGGAGCAACGTGCGCGTCGTGGGGAGGTCCTCTTGTGGTCCAGACTCGAACAGGGCTCGCAATTTGGGATAAGCCTCCGCCATGCGGTGGGGAAGCCGGGCCAGGCAATACAGGTGGGCGCGATATAGCATCCGGCTGGGATACGCCGGCGGGCGCTGCGCGTCAGCACATTTGCTTGCTTGGAGGTAAAGTTCGGCCGCTTCCGCGAAATCAGGATGGGGGTTCACGGATGGATTGGGGTTCACCAAAATATCTGCCGCCTGGCGGTAGCCGCGATATTTCTCCGGGTTGTGCTGAATGCCGCGATAGCAAACGCTGAGGCCTTGATCCCGATAGAATTGCTGCATCAACCCCTCCGCCCCCCGCACCGCACCACCTTCGGTGGCATAATAATTTGCGGCATTCACCGCCAGCATCCAGGTATGCATATCCCAATATTGCCAGACTCTGGGCTGCAACTGACAACAGATGGCATATTGTTTGTCGATCATATCCCAACGCGGCGGATCCTGCAGGAAATAGCCAAAGGCATCGAGTTCGTAAGCGCTGGCAATGAGCGATCGCATGCCGCCGGCCGAGGCCGCAAAGGTCTGCTGCGTCATCTTCTCGCGCACGCTCGTGTCGAGCTTCTCCGGCAGCAGCTCCTGCTGGCGGAAGTCGCTGGTAAGGGCGCTCTCCAACGGCAGGCGCACCAGGGCACTCACCAGGACGAGCAGCAAAGCCGCGAGTTGATAGCGACGATGTTTACTCATAGCTCTTTCTCCGCGAAGAGGAACACCGCCGCCCCCAGATAAATGGCCAGATACACCGCACTCAGCCCGAGCATCTTGCCAATGGCGGATGCCTTCAGATCTTTGCCTGCCACCACGGCCTCGACGACATCATAGACCTGGAAATCAGGGAAAATCACTGCGATGGCTCCGCTAGCCAGGCGCAGTAACACGCTCGGTGGCTCTGGAGGGGTCAGGGGTTTGGCCTCTGGCAGGGCCATGGGAATACGCCACCCCTTGGGTTTCACGCCTCGTCCGGCATTGATGCGTTCATGCACTTGCTCGTGCGTTAGTTGCGGGGCCAAGAGGGATTCCCGGGCTCCGGCTTGGAGGTGACCGATGACATAGATGCAGAGCGTGGCCAGCATGGTGAAGATGGTGGAACCAGCAATCGTCGAAATGGCCAAGGCCACGGCCGTGATGACCGCTATTTTTAGAAAGATGGCCACCGCCGCCAGGTGCAGGTCCAGCCGCAGTCCTTGTTGCGACAATTGCGCGAATTCATCCACCTTCATTTGCTCTGCCGCCGTGACCGAGACCCGGCCGCTGTCCAGCATTGATTGGATGGTCTCCACCTTGTCCTGATAGGCCCAGTTAAATTTAAGTTGCAGCACGATGGAGGCCAGCACATCCAGCACGAGCAAACTAACAAATACGACCAGGAGAACGCCCAAATATTTACCCAGCAAATATTCGTAACGCCGCACCGGCTTGGTGAGAATGGTATAGAGCGTGCGGTCCTCCATATCTTTGGGCAGCAGCAGGGCCACACTCACCACGCCAAAGAGCACTCCAAAAATCAGCATGGTGCCAAACGCGGCATCCTTGACCATTTTCAACTCGGCATCGGGTGAAACGCTGGAAAAAATAAAACCCGCGGCAAAGAGGACGAGCGAAAGCGCGAACAGGAAATGGAATACTTTCATCCGCACCAACTGCGTGAAGGTGTGCATGGCCAGCACCCAGATCCGGCGGCCCCACGCTACCATCCCCGTGCGTTGGCGGGTGGCGGCAGCGAAAGCGGAGGCAGAAGGGGAGGGGGAAGCGGACATGGAAGCATGGTAACAATTACCCGTGGAAAACTCAAGACGATTCCTGCTTTGATAGTGAACCCAAAATTCCTCCGTCCGCTCACGACCAGCGTCACGCGGAGCGTTGACGGATAGAGTAGTCATCATCGCTCCGCGTGATGACCAGCACGACTTCCCAGCCCCTGTGACCCAAGAATCACCATGGTCCTCCCCGAACCGCAGCACCACACCATCCCCATCAAAATTAAACATCAAAATTAAACATCAGGTGAATTAATGAGAAAGCGCTTTACAATTTATCCATCAGATATTTTATGTAGAAAGCACTTGCGATTCATGGAGTTTCTACCATTGTGCCCCATGCCTACTTCCCGTTATCGTTTCCGGCCTGCTGATCTTGAATCGGTGGCGTATTATCATGTCACTTCCAGGGTGGTGGATCGGCGGTTTATTTTGGAGGCGACGGAGCGGGAGGAGCTGATTAAGCAGATGCGGCGGTATGAGGCTTTGGGTGGGTTGCGAGTGGTGACGTATTGCATCATGAGTAATCATTTTCACATTCTGGTGGAGGTGCCGCCGCGTCCGGAGGTCGATGGCGGGGGGCCGTTGTTTACGGAGGTGGAATGGTTGCGGCACATTCAACGGAGCCTGGGAAAGGGGAAGGCGGATGAATTTCGGCGGTTGTTTGAGCTGTATCGGGGGAATGGTTGTGAGGCGGTGATTGCTGAGGTGATGGCGAGTTATGAGAAGCGGATGTTTAGCGTAAGCTGCTTCATGCAGAATGTGAAACAGGCGTTCTCGGCTTGGTATAACAAGCGGAATGAGCGTCAGGGGACGCTCTGGGAAGAGGCGTTTCGCAGTGTGCTGGTGGAGGGCGCAGGACCGAGTCTGGCGACGATGGCAGCGTATATCGATTTGAATCCGGTGCGGGCGAAGGTTGTGGAGGATCCGGCGGATTACCTTTGGAGCGGCTATGGGGAGGCGATGGCGGCTGGGGCGGCGGGTGCGAAGGCGCGGGCGGGGTTGTCGGTTGTTGGTAAAATTTTAGGCGTGGAGGCTGAGCAGTCGAAGGGATTGCCGGAACTGCCGCCTTGGGAAATGGTGGCTTCGAGGTATCGGTTGTGGCTGTTTGGGGAAGGGCAGGAGGTTCATGGGAGCGATGTTTCTCCGGCGCGGGCTGGATTTAGCCTAGAGGAAGTCGAGAAGGTTCATGCGGAAGGCGGGAAGCTATCTCGGGGGCAGATGCTGCGGCTCAAGGTGAACTATTTCACGCGGGGCGGGATTTTCGGCAGTGCTGGATTTATCAATGCAGTGTTCGAGTCGGTGCGGGATCGGTTCGGGAAGAATCGGAAGAGTGGGGCGAGGAAACTCAAGGGCGTGGAGGCCGGGGATCTGCGGGTTTTGCGGGATCTGCAACGAGGCGTGGGATGAGCACAGGAAGCGTTCGACTTCGTCGGGTGCGTGGTTCGCCCCCCGTGGGCGGCAGTGGCTTTGCCCTTGCTTTAACCTGAGTGGGCCCGCTACAATGGGCCGCAAATGAAATGCTCCACATTACCAGTTCGGGCGGGCGTTGTTGCTTCGCTGATGCTTTGCTTAGTCTGCGCGCAGGCTGATTTACCCACCCGGGTTTCGCGCGTCTGGAAGTCGGCGGATGGCCGGGAAATGAAGGCGGATTTGCTGGAGTATTCAGCCACGGAGGTCAAAATTAAGCGGGCGAAGGATTTTGAGATTGTGAAGATCCCGCTGATGGCCTTGTCCGAGGAGGATCAGAAGTATGTGCAAGGATTAGTCAAGGAACGTGACTTGGATGCCAGCCTTAAATCGGGTTCGTATGCGGCCAACGTGACTGGTGCCTTCGCAAAAGTTACCTCCAAGGAAGGGCTCAATTTCCAACTCTACGGGAATCCGAAATGGGATGGGAAGAAACGCTATCCACTGTTGATTTCGCTGCATGGTTCGGGTCAAAGTGGCAGCGATAATGAGAAGCAGATGGGTGGGGTGACCGGAATCTTTACGGATGCTGCGCACCAATCCGCCAACCCTTGTTTCATGATCGTGCCCCAGTGTCCCGATTCTGCAATCGGCTGGAACAAGGCTCCCGCGGACCAGTTGATGACCTTAATCGATGATCTCTGCGAGAAGCTCCCCGTGGATGTAAACCGCATTTACCTAACCGGTTATTCGATGGGTGGATTCGGCTGTTTCAGTCTGGCTGCCAAGTATCCGACGAAGTTTGCCGCCGTGGTCCCCCTGGCCGGCGGGGGCGATGTGAAGAAAGCGGACGTGCTGAAGCAAACGCCCATCTGGGCCTTCCATGGCGACAAGGATGACATGGTGCCCGTGGAGCGCACGCGCGATGTCATGAAAGCCATCAAGGACGCGGGCGGCACCGCCAGTAAATATGACGAACTCACCGGTCAGGGCCACGGCATTCCAGGCATGGTGTATTCCCGGGCCGATCTGACGACGTGGATCTTCGCGCAGAAGCGCGCCCCTGCGAAAGCGGAGTGAGTTGATTGGGTCGCCTGTCTTCATGACCATGAAAATTTCCTGCCCTCCCCGTGGCCTGCTGTGGCTTTTGTTTCTGGTGATCGCAGGTCTGGCGTTGTTTTGGTGGATGATGAATCGGAACGCTGCGGTGCCACGATTGTTTGCCCGCCAGTTGCCGGAAACCTGCGGCCAAATTCTGCTCGTCGTCACGCCCGAGGAACGTTCCATCGTGGGGGAAATGAAGTTACTTGAACGCTCGGATGCCACTCAGCCCTGGCGACTTCGTGGGGGACCGATCCCGGTTACCGTGGGACGGAACGGTCTGGCGTGGGGACGTGGCGAGCACACGGTTGCAGCCCCGGCGGGCTTTCGCGTGAAGCAGGAAGGGGATGGTTGTAGTCCCGCAGGAATCTTCCGACTCCCCTTTGCCTTTGGTTATGCCGCCTCTGCCGCGGACATCCGGATTCCCTATCAACCAGTGACCAAAGATCTCTTCGGGGTGGATGATGTGAAGTCGCAATACTACAATCAGGTGGTGGACGCCACGGCGGTAACGCCTGACTGGGACAGCCGGGAAACGATGCTGCGGGAGGATGGATTGTATCGCTGGGGGGCGTTTGTGGCGCATAATCCGATGCACCAAGCGGGGGCGGGGTCGTGTATTTTCCTGCACCTCTGGAGCGGTCCTGACAAGCCCACGGCGGGTTGCACTGCCATGACCGAGGAGGACCTGCAAAGGGTATTGCGCTGGCTGGATCCGACCAAGGAGCCCCGACTCGTGCAGGCGGTCGCAGGCTGGTAGTTAGGTCACCCACGCCATCCGCGTCTTCGCGTGGGAAACTGCTTCCATCGACGAAAGTCTCCCGTTATGGGTGGTTCCTCACAATTTATTTAGCCCAACCGCCTTACCATTTATGCGCCTGCTTCGTGCCCTTTTTTGTCTGCTCAGTCTCACCTGCTGCCTGCGTGCCGCCGACGGGCCTTACCGCATTGTGTTCCTGGGGGACAGCATCACGCATGGTGGGCGGCATGTGGAATTGGTGGAAACGGCATTAGTTAGCCAATTCCCCGAACGCAACATTGAGGTGCTGGATCTCGGGCTGTCCAGCGAGACGGTGTCGGGCTTGTCAGAGCCGGGTCATGCGGGAGGAGCCTTTCCGCGTCCGGATTTGCATGAGCGCTTGGATCGCGTTCTGGCGCAGACCAAGCCGCAACTTGTCTTCGCTTGTTATGGCATGAACTGCGGCATCTACCATCCGCTCAGCGAGGAGCGCTTGGCGGCATATCAGAAAGGGATTCGCACGCTGCGCAACACAGTGCTGGCCACTGGAGCGCGCATCGTTTTCCTAACGCCTCCGGTCTTTGATGCGCTTCCGATTGCGAAGCGCCTGCTGCCGGCTGGTCGGGATTCATATCCCCAGCCCTATGAGGGTTACGATGACGTCTTGGCGGCTTATGGGGACTGGCTGCTAAGCCAGCGCATCCTTGGTTGGACCGTGCTGGATCTCCATACGGCCATGAAGTCCGCCCTTGCCGAACAACGAAAAGTCAAACCGGACTTCACCTTCTCGGGCGATGGCGTCCACCCCAATGAAGCAGGTCATCGCATTTTCACCAAGCTCATCAATGACTACTTGGGACTGACCACCGAGGTGGAAAATCACATTGTGCTGGAAAAGATCGAGTCCAAGCAACGGCTGCTGAAAGATGCCTGGCTCAGCGCCACCGGCCACAAACGCCCGGGCGTCAAAGCAGGTCTGCCCTTGGACAAGGCCATCCCCCAAGCCGCCTCCTTGGATGCGGCGGCTCGCGTGGAGGCACGGCAATTGGCGGCTGCGCGCACCGCGCCCTTTCCTGGCAAGAAATCCGTCTGGCAGGGATTTGATCGTTACGATGTTGCCGTGAATGGTCACCAACTGACCGTGGTGTTGCCAAAAGAGGCGGCTCCGGGGCGGCCTTGGTGCTGGGAAGGCGAGTTCTTCGGCCATCAACCAGCCCCGGACATCGCCCTGTTAGGCAAGGGGGTGGCGATTATTTCCCTGAGTGCGCAAAATCTGCTCGGCAGCCCGCAGGCGGTGGCCAAATGGGAGGCGGCTTACGACTACCTGGTGCGGCTGCATGGCTTCCATCCTCGTCCTGCCCTAACTGGTCTGAGCCGGGGTGGATTGTATGCCTTGAATTTCGCCATCGCGCATCCCCAGCAAGTGAGTTGCATTTATCTGGATGCCGCCGTGTGCGACTTCAAGAGTTGGCCCGGAGGCAAGGGAAAGGGCAAAGGGAGTCGCGAGGAATGGGCCCGCGTGCTGACCACCTATGGCTTGCCGGATGAAGCCGCCGCGCTGGCCTACAAAGGGAATCCGGTAGATAATCTAGCCCCTCTGGCGGCCGCCAAAGTTCCCCTGCTGAATGTCTATGGCGATGCGGATGATGTGGTGCCTTGGGAGGAAAATACTGGTATCGTGGCCGAGCGCTATCGTGCCCTGGGTGGATCCATCACCTTGATTCCCAAGCCCGGGGTCAATCATCATCCCCACGGACTAACGGACCCCACGCCGATCGTTGACTTCATTCTCCAGCACGCGGGTAAGCAGTAGCCGGCCGAGCCACCCCAGGTTGGAGTCCCGGGCTTCCGGCACCCTGGCCTCGGTTTGGTGAAATTTCGTGGTAGCCAAGTCGCGACTCCGGCGTAAAATCCGCGTCTTGCATTAAACAATCATCTCTAACCCGACATTCCCATCCCCATGAAACGCCGCTCTCTTTTCGTTGCCGCTCTGCTCACCGCCTTGGCTCCTCTGGCTCCTTCCGCTGTTGCTGCCGAGGCCAATCCTGTTGTTGAAATCAAGACCAGTGAAGGTCTAATCGTCGTGGAACTCTATGCGGACAAGGCCCCGATCTCCGTGGAGAATTTCTTGAAATACGTCGATAAGAAATTCTACGACGGCACGGTGTTCCATCGCGTCATGTCCACGTTCATGATCCAAGGCGGCGGATTTGCCGAGAAGCCAGACGGTAACCATGAGCAGAAGGCCGTGGATGCTCCGATCAAGAACGAAGCCAGCAACGGCCTGAAAAATGATCGTGGCACGCTGGCCATGGCCCGCACCGGAAATCCCGACAGCGCCACCAGCCAATTTTTCATCAACGTGGTGGACAACGCGGGGCTGAATCGCCCCAGCCCGGATGGTCACGGCTATGCCGTGTTCGGCAAGGTCACCGCGGGCTTGGATGTGGTGGACAAAATTAAGGAAGCCCCGGTTGGCACCCACACCTTGGTGGCCCGCACCCCAGATGGTGCGCTGCATCCTTCCCCCATGCAAAATGTCCCCGTGAAGACGGTGCTGATCGAATCCATCACCCGCAAGGGCGGTGCCGACAAGGCTCCGGCCCCGGCCGCAGCTCCGGCCGACAAAGCCGTGCCGGAGGGCAAGTCCGAGCCTGCCAAGCCAGCGGCTCCTGCTGACAAAAAGTAATCGCCCGCTCGTTCGAAGTTTTCAGATTTCAGATTTCAGTTTTCAGGAACGGGTCAGGAGCTGAAAACGGAACCCAAAAAACTGAAAACTTCCTCCATCCATGCTCGTCTCTTTAAACTGGCTTTCCCAGCACCTCGATCTCACTGGCCGTTCCCCGCAGGAACTGGCTGATATGTTGACCTTTGCCGGGATCGAGGTCGAGCACATGGAAACCAAGGGGGTGCAGAGCGATAAGATCGTGGTGGCGCAGGTGATTTCCTTCGAGAAGCACCCGAAGGCCGACCGCTTGCGCCTCTGCCAAGTCAACGATGGCACGGGGACTCCGCGTCAGATCGTGTGCGGGGCCAGCAATTTCCAGCCGGGCGATAAAGTCCCGCTGGCCTTGCCCGGAGCTGTGATGCCAGGGAATTTCGTGATTAAAGAGAGCGAACTCCGGGGCTCGCTGAGCCAGGGCATGATGTGCAGCGGTAAGGAACTGGGGATCGGTCAGGATCATGAGGGACTGATGATTATGGATTCCGCGGCCACGATTGGAACGCCCTTGCAGCAACTCTTCGAATCCGACACCGTTTTTGAATTGGAGATTACGCCAAATCGTCCCGATTGCTTGAGCCATCTGGGCGTAGCGCGGGAGTTGGCGGCACTGGCCAAGGTCCCGTTAAAAGACGCGGAGGTCGTGGCGAGTGCCAACACCCAGCCCGCGTTCCCTCAGGAAATTGTGTTGGCTGCGGCGGACCGCTGTCCGTTTTACACCGTTCGTAAGATTGAGGGCGTGAAGGTGGCCCCCAGCCCGGAGTGGCTGCAGAAGCGCCTCCTCAGCATCGGCCTGCGTCCGATTAATAACGTGGTGGATATCACTAACTTCGTGTTGATGGAGTCGGGCCAACCGCTCCATGCCTTCGATGCCAGCAAAGTCCATGGCCCGCTGACCGTGCGCTTAGCCCAGGCAGACGAGAAATTCTCCGCGCTGAATGGATCGGAATACGTCCTAACAGCCGAGGATCTCGTCATTGCCGATGGCCAGGATCCGCTGGCGCTCGCTGGCATCATGGGGGGCGCGGCTAGTGGCGTGACCGATACCACGACGAGCATTTTGCTGGAAAGCGCCTATTTCACACCCAGCCCGATTCGGAAATCAGCCCGCTCCACGGGGTTGAGTTCGGATTCCAGCTATCGTTTCGAGCGCGGCACGGATCCTCATGGCGTGCTGGTGGCCAGTGACCTAGCCACTAAGTTGATTCTCGAAATCTGTGGCGGCAAAGCAGCGGATGTCGTGCTGACCGCAGGTTACGCACCGCAGCTCACCGGTGAGGTGACGCTGGATTTACCGCGTGCCTATTCATTACTAGGAGTGCATTTGCCGGCTGACGAGATCGCAAGTCTCTTGGGTCGCTTGGGCTTGAAAAAGTGCGGCACCTCGGCCAACACGTTCACTATTCCCAGCTATCGCGCAGACTTGCAGCGCAGTGTGGATTTGGTGGAGGAAATTGCGCGCGTCCACGGAATCCAGAACCTCACAGGCACGCGGAGCGCTTGGTTTGCCGATGAATCGGCGGCTGATTTGGCTTATGATTTCCTTCATGCCAAGAAGACCATCCTGGTGGGCAGCGGCTTCTATGAGAGCCAAACCATCAAACTCATTGCTCAATCGCAACTGGCCGCTGGACTCGGCACCAATCCCGGTCCTAACGAGCCCGTGCCCCTGAAGAATCCGCTCAGTGATGACCACACCCACCTGCGGCACAGCCTGATTCCCGGGCTGCTGGCGACGGCAGCGAACAACCTGCGGCAGGGAGCCGCCAGTCTGCGGTTCTTCGAGTCCGGCACCGTCTTCAGTAAGGGGAAACGCCCTGAACCAGATGAAAAGGTAAATCTTGCTCTGCTGATGAGCGGGCCGGTATTGGATTCCACGTGGGCTGATTCCAGCCCGAGGAGTGCGGACCTCTACGACCTTCGGGGCGTGATCGAGAAGCTGGCTCCCGGTGCCACCGTTAAAATTAAGCCGATCAAGACGACCGCATTTCTGCTCGCTGGGCAGATCCTGCTCAACACGAAGCCCGTGGGCATCATCGCCCAATTGCGTCCCGCGCAAGTGAGCGCCATGAACGGTCGGCATGCCATCTACTTGGCGGAAATCAACGTGGACCAGTTGTCGAAGGCGACAGCGCGCGAAGTGAAATTTGCTGGGTTGCCGAAGTTCCCGGGCACCACACGCGACGTAGCGCTGGGCGTAGGTAATGAAATTTCCCATCAACAGTTCGATGATTTCTTCAGCGGCCAAAAAGCCAAGGAACCACTACTGGAAGCGGTGCAACTCTTCGATCTCTACACCGGGGACAAAGTGGCTGCGGGCACCAAATCTGTAGCCTATCGCCTGAGTTATCGGGATCCGCAGAAGACCATGGAAGGCCCCATCGTGGATGCCGCCCATCAACGCATTCTCGACGCGTTGGCCAAGGCCCTGCCGGTTACCGTTCGTTAGGGAACCGGCTGACACGTCGTCTGGGATTTCCGCCCGTTAACGTAAATTGGCCGCTCCGGGCTTAACCTCAGACATCCTGATCTGCGGGGAAACTAGGTGGCATCAGAGGGAAATAACGGAAAAACGAGTTGGAGTCCCGCGCTTCGTCGCGATGGGCTATCTCTTTTTGCGGGAGCGTCTGACGGAATCCCCTTTTAATTTTGGGGGTGGGGAGGTGAGGGTTAGGGTTTCCGGTTCCGGTGGGACGACTGGTAATTCGACCGCGACGGCGGGCTCCGGTGCCGGAACGATTTCTGGAGCAGGAGCGATCTCTGGAACCGGAGCGATCTCTGGAACAGGTGCGATCTCTGGCGCAGGTGCGATCTCTGGCGCAGGTGCTGGCGCATGCTCTGGAGCAGGTGCTGGTTTTGCGACAATGACCGGAGCCAAGGCGACGGCAGGGACCGGAGCCGGAACTGCTTTCGCGATGCTGGCGGGGAGACCAGCCTGGAGGCGGGCGATTTCTTTCTCCAGGACGTTGTTTCTCGCCTCGGCCTCGTTGAGTTTTCGGCGGGGCACAGCGGAGCGCTCGAGGTGCTCATACTGCGTAGTTAGGGCCGCAAGTTGGTCTTCAACCTCCTGCAACTTCTGCACCGTGGCGTCGGTGCGCGCCTGTTCGCGTTCGATACTGTGTTGCTTGTCCTGCTGCACCTTGGCCACTTCTCCACGCACGGATTTGACCCCCAGTCGATAGAAGATGGCGGCAACGATGAGCAGCAGCAGGAGGATTTTGAGAATGAGCCAGAGCAGGGACATGGATATTATTTAGGAGCAGGTGGTGGGGAGGATTTTGGTTCCAGCTTGGGCAACCAGACCGCATAGTCCGGCCAGGCTTGTTGGGGATCGAAATCTTTGGAGAACAATCCCTGAGCTTCCAGCCATTCGAGAGTGATTTTTGGGTGATCGACCGTCAGGGGCACCTGTAACCAGGGCTGGCCGGGGCGCACGAAACCCAGCACGCCGGGGCCATCGAAGGTGGGACGAGGAGGGAATGACTTTACCGTCAGGGTCGAAGGCAACGGAATCGGCGGCTTACTGTCGACACGCATTTCGTCAATCACTTCACGATCGAAGTAGGTCTTGCGGGCCGCAGCCAAGACCTCCTGTTGCATTTTCTCCGAACCAGCATTCCCGCGGAGGAACACCTGCTTCCCCTGGGCGAGGAGGGTCAGGTAGGGCTCAGGCGGAATTTCACTCAGGACCATACTGGGAATCTTCTTGAAATGGTCGAGCACCAAGCTTCGAAACGTTGTGAAGTCCGGCCTGGCATCATCGAGCGGGAAGGAAGAGTGAATGATGTGGCGGACGAATTCATCGAACTCCTCCGCCCTCAGTTCAACTGGTGGAATGTCTGCCGCCTTCCATTCCTCCCCCGGCACAATGAAGCCAACAACACCGGGCGAGGTGGCGCGGGGTGGTGGCGGAAAGCCTGCGGCAAAGCGCTTGAGTTGCTCGGGGGTGAGCGGGCGACGCAGGTCGTTGACTCGCAAATGATCTTCTACGGTATGCTCGGGATAGGCTTTGCGCACGGCGGCCAGGATGGTTTCCTGAGCTGCCGCGGTGGCGATATCTCCATGGAGGTAAGCTTGCTTTCCCAGCAAGAGTAGGGCCGCAAAAGAAACCGGATAGGTTTCCTTCAAAGCCATTTCTGCCAGCGCGGCACGATGGCGCTGATGCTGGGCCATGAGGGGACCGAAGTCCGCGAATGCCAGGGCCCCGTCAAAATCGGACGGCAGCAGTTCCAAGGCGGGAAGCGCCTCCAGCGTGAAGTCTCGGTCTGGCAGTTCCACCGTGCGCCAACTGGAACCGGGAATGGCAAAACCCAACACTCCAGAGCCCTTTGGATCAGGCAGGGCAGGAAAGGAAGTCAGCGTGGTCCCTGCCTGCGGCACGGGTCGGCGGCTCTCAGTTAGGAAAATTTCGACCTGGAGCCGATCCGGGCCATAGAAGAGCCGGGCGGCTTCAGTGACCGCGTCCCGCAACGGAGCCGTGGCGACCTGGCCGCGGAGGAAGACAGCATTGCCTGCGGCCAGTAACGTCAAATGCGGTAGCGGCAGCGCCATGCGGCGGTCATTTTCCTTGGCTGCTTCGACCCACTGGCGCAATTGCTGCACCAGGGCCTGGCTGTGAGCCCAGTCCCATCCTTCGGTGTGAAATTTCGCTTCGAGCGTGGTGGGATCGGCGGTGAGATCCAGCAACTGGGCGGCAGAGCCTAACGTAGCAGCAATCAGGAGTGGCTCGCGGGGCTGACTGCTGGTGATCAAGGTTTTGAGTGAGTCCAGCGTGACATCCATTTTGCCGGAGGGGCCGCGTTCCGTGGCCACGTGCAGCAGAAGCGTATCCGGGCGCGGAGGGAGCATCGGCTGTAATGCAGAGAGGAGTTGTTCGAGTTCCTCCGCAGTCCACGTCTCCCCTGCCAGCATGGACTGCTCACGTTCCCGAATCAAGACGAGAAACCCTGGTGGGTTGGGGCGCACGACGATTTCGTTCCGGACACTGGAAATGGGATTCACTGCGCCCGTCCACCAACGCGGCCCAACGCGGAAGGATTCGGCGGCATACTTCGTGGCTGCGGCCAAGGCCGCCTGATCCAGCACCCGTCCCGTGAGCACGGCTTCCTGACCACTGAAGTGCACCTGCACTTCCTTAAATTCATCACCCGGCAGCAGGGTGCCCAGACTGTTCATCGAGTGCTGAACCCAAAAGGCAATCAAGGGGAGCAGGACGCAGGCCAGCTTGGCGAAGGCGCGCCAAAACACCGGAGGCAGGAGCCACCATGGAGGCGAGATTTCGCCAATATCACTGGGCGTGGATTCCGCCATGAATTTTTATTTCCCCAACAGTTCAACCGTCGTCGCCCAATCGATACATTTATCGGTGATCGACTGGCCATAGGTGAGATCTTCCTTGGGCTGTGGGAACGCCTGATTTCCTGCCACCAGATTACTTTCCAACATAGTGCCGATGATGGATTTCGTGCCCCCGGCGCGTTGCCGCTCGATTTCGCGGAAGACATTCGGCATGAGTTTGTGATCCTTTTTACAGTTCGCGTGGCTGGCATCAATCATGATGGCCGGCTCCAGGCCGTGGCGCTGCAGGGCCGCTTCTGTCCGGGCGACGTGCTCTGCGGAAAAATTAGGACCATCCTCCCCGCCCCGGAGAATGACGTGGCAGTCAGGGTTGCCCCGGGTGGTGACCGCGGAGGCGACGCCTTCGTCACTGATACCAAGGAACGTCTGCGGCTGCATGGCGGCCTTGATGGCGTTGAGGGCGGCGGTGACATCGCCCGAAGTAGTGTTCTTAAATCCTAACGGCATGGAAAGTCCACTGGCCATTTGGCGATGCGTCTGGCTCTCGGTGGTGCGGGCACCGATTGCCACCCAGCTCAGCAAGTCGGCAATGTATTGCGGCGTGATCGGATCCAGCAATTCCGTGGCGGTGGGCAGGCCCAGATCCAAGACTTCCCGCAGGAAGGCCCGGCCCATTTGCAAGCCGGTAGGGATGTCGTTGGTGCCATCAAGGTGCGGGTCCATGATCAGACCTTTCCAGCCCACCGTGGTGCGTGGTTTCTCGAAATAGACTCGCATCACCAACAGCATCCGATCGGAAACTTTTTGGGCCAATTCCGCCAAACGCTCCGCATACTCGCGACCCGCCTTAACGTCATGAATGGAACATGGACCGACGACCACGAGGAAGCGTGGGTCATCTCCGGTGAGAATATTTTGAATGGCGGAGCGGGAGGAACTGATGACCTCGCTCTGGGCGGTGGTCAACGGCAAGTCGGCCCGCAGCTTACCGGGAGAGGGCAAGGGGGTATTGGAAACGATGTGCAAATCGGTGGTGCGTTGCATGATGGAAATTCTAAGAGTGTTCGAGGTGGGACCGACACTTTATGCGGGTAGGGAAATCTGGCAAGACAGGGTTCACGGTTTTCCACTCCGCTGATTTTTGGGGAATTCTCCGCTTATTCACATCCCTACATAAGTAACGGTGAGTGGTTGGCAAGCCGCTTAGTCCGCCTAGTCTGAAGCGCGTTCCGCTTAAGTTTCATCCACTCCTAATCCAGAAATTCTCTTACCCATGCCCTCACTCTCTCGTCGTCAATTCGGTAGGTTGTTCGCTGCTGGCAGCGCGTCCACCCTCATTTCCAGTCGTGCTTATGCCGCCAATGAAAAGGTCAACATTGCGTTCATCGGATGCGGTGCGCAGGGGGAGAACGATGCCATGAGCATCTTAAAGAACAAGGATCTGGTCAACGTCGTGGCGCTGTGCGATGTCCATTTCGGCACCAAACATACCGCCAAGCTCGAGGGCATGTTCCCCGACGTGCCCCGCTTCACGGATTTTCGGAAAATGTTCGACAAGATGGCCAAGGACATCGACGCCTGCACGGTGGCGGTGCCGGATCATTCGCACTTCCCCATCGCCATGCTGGCGATGTCTCTCGGCAAGGCCGTCTATGTCGAGAAGCCGCTGGCCCACACCTACAACGAGTGCAAGCTCCTGATGGAAGCCGCCAAGCGCCATAAGGTGGTGACGCAGATGGGAAATCAAGGTCACTCTGGTGGCAATTACTTCCAGTTTAAAGCTTGGAAAGAAGCGGGTATCATCAAGGACGTCACCCGCGTGGACGCTTATATGAACAGCCCCCGGCGGTGGCATGGCTGGAAAGTGGACGGTTACCCCAGCGGGGCCGCCCTGCCTCCAGGCTTGGATTGGGACACTTGGTTAGGCACCGCACCGGAGCATCCGTATGATCCCAAGCTGCATCCTGGCGACTGGCGCAGTTGGTTCGACTATGGTGATGGCGCTTTTGGGGACTGGGGTCCACACATTTTGGATACCATCCATCGTTTCCTGGAATTAGGGATGCCGGAAAAAATTACCGCCGTGAAACGTGAAGGGGCGAGCGATTTTATCTTCCCGCAAGCGTCCACGATCCGCTTCGATTTCCCCAAGCGTGGGGAGATGCCGCCGGTCGCCATTTCCTGGTATGATGGAGTGGATAATCTGCCACCCCGCCCACCGGAACTCGGAGACAAGAAGATCGAAAAGAATGGGAAAATGATCTACAGCAAGGATCTGGTCTTCAAAGGCGGCACCCACAGCGACACTCTCCGCATCATCCCTGATGAAAAAATGAAGGACCTCGGTGACAAGCTGCCAAAGGTCACGGGCAAGAATTCCGACCACTACGCGAACTTCATTCTCGGAGTTCAAGGCAAGGAAGAGACGCGCTCACCCTTCGCCATCAGTGCCCCGTTGACTCAGGTCTTCTGTCTCGGCGTGCTCGCCCAACGACTGGGTGGTGAACTGGTGTTTGATCGGGAGAAACAACAGATCACCAACAACGACCTCGCCAACAAACTGCTGGTCGGCCCGCCGCCACGCAAGGGCTGGGAGCAGTTTTATAAACTGTAGGCCTACTCAACTTCCTCACCCGGCCATGGGCGTGCAAAGGTCTCCGATTTATGGTAGTAGCCGCTTAGCCCAGTGGTGATCTCTCCTTCGTGCTGCACCAGATCCCGGTAGCAACGGTAGTGACCGCCTTCCATGCCGAATTGTCGCCACAGGCTGTGGCCGAAGCGGCCTACGAGGGCGTCATTAGCATTTTCGGCGTAGGGGATGTCCCGCCAGCCGCGCTTGGCCCAGAATTCGATGGCGTGTTTGATGGCATCGCGTGAGAAGAAGACCGCTTGGCCGCCCCAGAAGAGCCATTCGGGGTAAATGCCGTATAAATCACCCATGTCCAGTTCAGCCTTGGCATCTAAATCACCTACCGTGTAGAGCGAAAGCGTGAACCACCGTTTTCCGTCTTTGGCGATTTCATCCAGCACGGCTTGCAATTTATCCAACCAGCCGTCCCTGAAATCGATATCATCCTCACAAATCAGCACTCCGCAGGCGTTTTCCTCCAGTGCTTTGGTGAAGCATCGGTGGTAGCTGTAGGCAATCCGTTGATGCACATCCCAGTTTTTCATGGCTTCAGATGTCCGGCCCGTTTGCGGCACAAAACAGGAGACACCACCTTGGACGTCATCTTCATCTCCCCAGGCGGCGGCGGGGATGGGATGCGTCTCGCATGTCACTGGTGTTAGACCAATGAACTCCGCCTTCGGTCCATCAATCATCAAATGCACCGTCCGCAGCCGTGGATCAATCGTGGCGGGGGCATTCTGCCCCCTAGCCAATGTGTGCTCATACTCACCAAAGCTTGTGACCACAGCAACCCCTTCCCTTGTTACTTCCAATTTATTGGGCTGCTCGCTTTGGGGTATGTTGAGGTTAGCTCCTAAATCCGATGCCAAGGCGAGCGGCTGCGGCTTGGGGGCAGAATGCCCCCGCCACGTTGCTCTGGCCAGATTTTCCAGCGATTGCCCAATATAATTCAACTTCCCGCGCGTGGACCGATCACAGGTAAAGAAACACACACTCATTTCCTCCACCGGGTAGCTCTGCCGTTCTGCAATTGCTAGCGGCAGGGATTTCCCTTGTGCTAGATTTTCATAGTGCTGCCAAAGTTCCGTCCGCAGCATGTATTCCCGTTGATGGGGAAATGCAAAGTTCACCATCAGCGATCCACCACAGATAGCATTGGGTCGGCCTAGCTTCTTCGGGGCTTCCTTGGTAAGATACTTCTCCACCTCCACGCCTTCTGGCAGCGGCAGCAACTGCGCCATGTCCTCTCCGAACCACGCCATGCAATCCAGGGTAATGTGTTCATGGTAAACACAGATCCACCGATGGAACATCGCCCTGTGTTCCTCTAACCGACCATCCCGTTCATGCCGGAGAAACGTCCAATGCACCGCTTCTGCAAAACGCGAATGTTTCCAAGCCGTCCCATGCGCCGTGGGAGTAGTTAGAAATGGCGCGAACTCCACCAACCCCATGCGTTGCCGCAGGTGGTCGATGTAGCCGTTATTTACCATGTTGGGTAGAACGAACAGATGTTCACGGAATGCCAACCGGAATGCCAAGAGTCGTTCCAGTGCGTCCGGTGCCAGGTAGCAGATGGAATCACTGAGGTAGATATAAATGGTATTCTCCTCGACGCATTGCGCCAACGCACCTGCTGGCAATCCCCCTGCTGACATGTCCCCAACATTGCAATGCTTGATCTCAATGAACCCCGGAACCTGCTCCTGGAGCGTCCGCAGCTCCGCCGCAGGGTCCTCCGATGGCTCCGACACCAAGCATAAATGACGGTCGATCACCGCCCGGTGCCGCAGCAGGTAAGACATCAGGAGACTTAAGCTAGCCGCATTGCTAACAGGGCTAAGGGTGACGATTTTGTGTTGGTGATACATTTGGGATGGGTGGGAAAAACGGGTTGGTTGAAAAATAAATAACATGCTTCGATAAAAAAGCTCGACAATTTCTGCCTTAAGCGTAGATTCGCGCTCACTATGAAAAAGGAACCAATATCCAGTGTCGGGCAAGTCAGCAGTCAGCAGTCAGCAGTCAGCAGTCAGCAGTCCACTAACTAGACGCAGGTTTATTAAGAGGGGAGCATTAGGTTCCGCTGGGGTGGTGCTAAGTTTGCAGGGGCTGGGTGTGTTCGCGCACGCGACTACCGCAAACGTTAGTTCCGGGCCTAGAATCCGTTTAACCTGCGGATCTAGCTATGGAAATCCTGCTAGAAAAGATGTTGGGATCGATAATCAATTGGAATTAATCATTTGTTTGGATGCGGAGACATCTGGTGGCACTGGTCTATCCGCGCTAAATGGAAAGGCGAAGCTGGAATGGGATATTTACGTCCGTGTCATTGCCAAATCTTGGGATTGGTCCGAGATTAGTCGTGTATTTACTCTTGATGAAATGCCCATGGCTGAATGCCATTTCAAAGTCGTGATTTCCCAAGGAAAACTCTACACCACGCTGCAATCCGGTGCCTCTTGGCAGGGTGATGGCTCAGATGTTAGGGCTGGATTACAATGCAAAATTACAGACGGTATGCCAGCCGCCCCTCATACCGACACTCATCACAATGTGACAGTGACTGGACTGGCTGCGTGGTCGGGTTTCAGTAACCCAATAACTGGTAAAGAATGGTATTATAAGGTGGCTGCTGCTGCGCTAGATGCTAGTGGGATTGGCGCAGCCGATAAAATTTCATTTGACCTGAATTTCCAGTTTGAACTAGTTTCGTAAATTTAAAAATGAGAGCAAATTCATGGCTATCTTTAGGTGTCGGCTTAATTTTCGGTCTGGTAGCATGTGATTCGAAGTCTACCTCTGACGCCGCAGGGAGTAAACTTGATCGTCACAATATTGAGAAGAGTCGAAAAGAATCGGATGCATACCAGACCCTAGCTACTATCCTACAGCAGCTTAGATCTGGAGAAATTGACGATAGGCTGCGAGGGAAGCTTGCACGTGAATTAACTGTTTATTACAGTAATGCTTCAGTGGATATCCAAGGCTTGGACGCAGGTCGAGAATTTCTCTCAGCCGACGCATATGCTGAAACAGTCGCAGACGTATGCAAAAATAGGCTTCAGGCAGGTAAAAGTATTGAAGATGTGCAGGCGATAATTGGCTTGATTCCTTATGGTGGAAACCGCGACAGCAAAATGAGTCAAGTGTATTCAGTGGCGGCTTCAATCGATTTTAATAAGACCATATCAACACTAAAGCAAATCCCTAACGAGGACTTGAAAAGTGCCACAAGCGGTATCGAACGTGGTATGTCAAAAATTGATATCCCATCATTGCAATTGTTAGAAACGTGCGGGGCCGATAGTGAAACTATTACGACGTTACGAAATGCTGGAGTAAGTTACTTGGGGCAGCAAGCAAACAAAGCGGGAGTAGAATATCTTCAAGCAATGGATCCAACCGGCCAGAAGGGACTATGGGATGTTTTTGTAAGGGGATACGCCCATTCAAGCCCTGTGGATGCGGCACCTTTACTTTCAGCTAACAAAGATAAAATTACGAATCTTGTCGACATTTCCCGAGAAATAGTCGACGGACTCGTGAAAATCAACCCAAACGACGCGCTAAAGTGGATAGAAAATACAATAGCTGAAAACCAAAGCGAAACCGTCTATGCGAGAGCAATTAATGGCTGGTTAAACGCAGATTCGGTTGCCGCAAGTGAATACGTAAATGCAATGCCGCTTAGCAAAGCACGTAATTTATGTGTTGAGGAAATTGTTTCCCACTTGAACAGTGCTGGAGACAAGGCGTCAGCTCGAATTTGGCTGACCCAGATCAAGGACCCTAAAATGGCGTCGGAGGTTCGAAGGAACCTTGGTTTATAGATTATGTTCATTGTTGTGATTGGTTCGGGTTTATCAGGAACTGTTGCCTCTTCATTATTGCGCCACGCAGGCTATAGAGTAAATTTATTCGAAACACGAACACATGTCGCCGGAAATTGCTTCGATAAAAGAGATGATAATTTTGTAGTCCACGCTTACGGCCCGCATCTCTTTCACACAAACGATCAGGAGGTCTGGAACTTTCTTTCCGAATCCACGGAGTGGACAGGTTACCAACACCTAGTGTTAGCTGATACCCCACAGGGCCGAATCCCGATCCCTTACAATTCACAAACAGAATGTTGGTTAGGTCGACGATACAGGGACCAAGAGATCCGTGACCTCATTTTCAAAGACTACTCACAAAAACAATGGGGCATCCCTTGGGAACAAATGCCAGCGGCCATCACAGGCCGAGTGCCGATGCGGCGGGAGAATGAGGACATGCGGTATTTCACGGACAAATACCAAGGGCAGCCGAAGGATGGCTATACCGCCATGTTTGAGCGGATGCTTGAGGGGATTCCGGTGCATCTGGGCGTGGGGAAGGATGAATGGCGGAAGCACGCGGCCAAGGCGGATTTGGTGATTTACACGGGAAAGATTGATGAGTATTTCAACTATTGTTATGGACGGCTGCCGTATCGCAGTCTTCGGTTCGAGCATCAGCGGTCGCGTGAGCGGTTGCCGGTGGCGGTGATCAATCAATGCAATACACTACCTTACACCCGGATGTATGACCATCGGTATTTCTCCGAAGAAAGCGCCATCGGAGCCCCGCCGTTGCCGGAGGGAGAGGAGACGATTATCACCAAGGAATACCCGATGGCCCATGATGAAACCAACGAACCATTCTACCCCATGCCGTTCGGGGAAGGGCAGGCGCTGTATCAGAAATATAAAAAGCTGGCGGATGGGGAGAAGAAGACCATTTTCATCGGCAGACTAGCCACCTACAGCTATCTGGACATGTGGATGGCCGTGAAGCAGGCAATGGTAAAGCTGAGGCCAATCGTGGGCAGGGGGCCGTTTGTATGAGGGCGCAACCATGCCACTTGGCTTGCCAAACGAGGTGGTGCGAGGCTGTGTCCGAGCCTGTCGTGGTGGGGCGTGCTACGCTAGAGAGAGTTGTTCCGAATTTGAAGGTGCTGGGTCACGACTGGCTCGGACACAGCCTCGCACCACCTGCTCGGACACAGCCTCGCACCACCCCCAATGGCTACTCCACGAGAACAAAGAAACCTAACGGATGACAATTGAAGCGACATTTGGAACAAACGGTCAAAAGGCCACAGGCAAATCGTGGGCCGGTCCCAAGGTGCCGCAGCCTTTCGTGGTTACGGCTAGCCAAGTGAAATGTGGAGCAACGGTGGTGGCGCCGGATGCGCGCACCAACCCCTATTCCGAAGGTCCGGCCGATCCCCAATGTTCACCAGGGACGGAGGATCATGTAACGAATAGCCTGCGGTGTCAGTGGACTATTTCCGCCGCTGCGGATTCCGTGGTGGAACTGAAGTTGCACGAACCTCTGAATTTGCTCGGCTGGCTCAATGGTGCCTCCAAGTATTGCTGTGGGGTGGAATTTTTCGTGGATGGCGTCTGTTTGGGCGAAGCCTACGCGGCGTATGAGGCAACTAAAATGATCCGACTGTCACCCGGCCCGCATCGGCTGGAAGTGAAAGCCAAAAACGGAATAGATTTCTGCCATGCCGTCTGGGGTTTTGCACCCGAGGAAATTCTGATGCAAGCACCGCAATATTTGGTGACGATTGGAGCCATCTTGAAGGATGGCACCGAAGGATTAGCCGATTGGATCAACCATCACCGGGTCCTTGGGGTGGAGCATTTTTATTTGCTGGATTCTGGTGCTCAAGAGGACCTGCCGAACACGATCCGCGAGTTTGGATTTGCAGATTTTGTAACGATTGAGCCTTGGCTTCAACCTACAGTAACCGCAGAGGCCGAGGCTTATGAGTTCCTGACAACCAAATACGCCGCAGAATGTCAGTGGATGGCACTGATCGACCTCAATGAGTTTCTGGTGCCGAAGCTGGGAACTTCGTTGACGAAATATCTCAGGGCATTCGAGGATTTCGGGGCGTTGAAAACGTGTCGGCGAATGTTTGTAGCCGAGAACAGTTACTATCGGGATGATCGTCTGAGATTCATCGTCCAGCCGCGTTTCGTGACGAAGTTCCTCAGCGCCTATGAAGTCGAGATGATGCCGGGCAGGCAGGCGGTCAGTGAACATTTCGATGATTACATTTCTGACCTGCATCTCCAGATCAATCATTACCTAGAAGCGCCAGCCGAAGCCGGGAATGAAGAAGAAGAGGAGGACGAGGATGAGGTGAAACTTTACCAAGACCGAAGCGTGGAGGATTTGCGAAAGCGGCAAGCGATGGTGCCGTTCCCTCCAGAGGATGTTCCGGTGTTCGGTTACATTCACATTGCCGCAGTGGGTCACTGGCGAGCGATTTTGAACTCGCAGTTGCAGCGCTGCCAGCAGTCTGGACTGTATGATCGCACCACGGAAATCAGGCTGGGAATAGTTGGCGTCACGCCGGAAATTCTGGCGGAATTGGCTGATCTTCCCGAGAAAGTAACGATTGTGTGCACCGATCCAGAACTTAGGAAATTTGAGTTTCCCACTCTGGCAGCGCTCCAAGCCGCGTGTGAGGATGATCGCTTATCCTACATCTGGTATGTTCACAGCAAGGGAGCAGTAAATCGGCATCCTGTGCAGCACGGCTGGCGTGCACGCATGGAGGAGTTCATTATGTATCACCATGAGCTGGCGATCGACCGGATGGACGCGGGCCATTGTGCTGCGGCAGGCTTTGGAATGCGCAACCCGTGGTGCCACATTCCGGGAAATTTCTGGTGGATCAGGAGTGACTACGCCCTGCGATTGCCGAAATTTGAAGATTTGAATTGGGAAAACCGTTATGAGGCTGAACGCTGGATCGGAGCAGCGGGCCTAAGTAGCTTTTACATCCATGATTTTGGCGACATCCTGTTTGATGATTGGGAAATCCTTTCCAGCCATACGGGAGCCGGAACGGTGACTACTGCGCAATACCATGGCTGGGAACATCTGCCGGAAGGGCATAATCGGCTGCCAGTGCTCGCGCCTGCAGCGTTGCCCCTATTCGACCACGTCATTTCGGCGCATGCCCCATCCCACGTTGAGCTGATGCTGGAGCGGGAGGCGGAGGTGATTGGATTCGTCTGTGAGTCCGGGCGGTCAACAGGTTGGGGGCTGAAGTTTTACATCGATGAGGTTTCCGTTGGGAAAACGGATGCTTGTGGTGTGCCGATGGTAGCAACGATCCTACCTCCCGGAAGTCATGATCTGGAAGTCCATCTGACCAAAGGTGAAATCCCAGGGGCTCACAGTGTGTGGGGCATCCGCTTCCTGGAGCCCTCGAAGCATAACTAACCTGATAAATTTTAGCCTCACTGACCATGGTTACTCGCACAGATATAATTAATGCCCTGATTCAGCAGTTCGGCTACTCCAGTTATCTGGAGATCGGGGTCGGAAATGGTCAAAATTATGAAGCGATCACGATCCCGCATAAGGAAGGAGTCGATCCTGGAGGCGAGGAGGACTGGGATGGACGTATCACCTATAAAATGACCTCTGATGAGTTCTTCGCAGCGCATGGTGGAAAGCGCTACGATCTGATCTTCATTGATGGTCTGCACCATGCGGAGTATGTGGAAAGGGATATCCTCAACGCGCTGAAGTCCATCAATGAAGGAGGGATCATCGTCTGTCACGACCTGAATCCAGGAACGGAGTTGATGCAGCGCGTGCCGAGGGAAACTGCGGGATGGACTGGAGATTGCTGGCGGGCTTGGATCAAAATTCGAGCGGAGCGTCCGGAGTTACCGATGTTCGTGCTGGAACCAGACTACGGCGTGGGTGTCATTTACCCAGCGGGCCAGCCGATCAGCTGTGAGGCAAGGTTAGATCACACAATGCCATTTCTGGAATTTGTGAGGAAGAAGCAGCAGTTATTGCCACTCGTTACCGTAGATGACTTGTGGCTTCGACTCGGATGCCTGGCGGTTGCGGATTACGAGGTGCCGAACTGGGTCGCCAATCTGGCCACACTGCCTGATGCGGCCAGGCCTTTCCTCGTCTATTGCCCGGTGGATCACGCGGATTTCGTAACAGATCTATTGTCTGAGGAACGGAATTTCGATGTGGCGTTCAACGATTACACGGGCAACAGCGAACCAATTCCAGGTGCTGAATGGTTCTTCTCAGAGAAGGGTCACAAGTGGCCATGCGCGGCTAGGAATTTGCCGAAAATTCCGGTTAAATATCAGGCGTATGCCTTCTGGGACAATGACATCGAAATCAGCGTGCCTGATCTCAACCAGCTTTTCAACATCGGAACCAGTCTCGGGCTTCAACTATACCAGGCGAGCCTGACCCACGAAAGCATCGCCATCCACCCGAGATTTAAAACGCAGCCCGGCTCACTGGTGCGGGCGACGGACTTCGTGGAAATCATGATGCCGGTCTTTTCCCGAGAAGGATTGGAGGCGTGCGGACATACTTTCACGGATTCCGAAAGTGGCTACGGGCTGGATAATGTGTGGCCAATGTATGTCGACCGGCTAGGCGTCGTGGATGCCATTCAGGCCAAGCATCTCAGGCCGATCAATTCTGGCGGATGGAAACTGGAAAACGGCCTTACGGCAGGAGATGAAGTTGCCATCGTGATTGACAAGCACCGCAAAATCTTGGGGCTTTGAGCCCGGTTCCAACTGAATATTCTCCCATGAAATCGCTAATTATAATTACTGTAACATCAGATCGTCCTGATCGCTTGACCATGCTCAGACGAATTGCGGCCGCCCTCGCTGCACAGGAAGCCTTGATCTGGCTCGTCGTGGAGGACGGCGAGCAGCCTGATACTGAGGTGACAAAATTGCTTGATGGTAGCGGTGTCTTCAATCATTACTGGGCTGTAGGGCCGACGCATGATGGTGGAAGCACCCAGCGAAATGATGCCTTACAATATATTCGAGACCGGGGTCTGGAGGGTGTGATCTACAATGCAGAAGCGAATAATTTCTATTACACACGTCTTTTTGATGAACTCAGAAAAACGGACCGCATTTCGGTCATACCGGTTGGTAATTTAGGACCGTTTGGCGTTGAACGACCGATCCTAGAGCATGGGGAATTCTTGCGTTGGGACGCAGGAAAACTGGAGCGAAAATTTCCCATAAACCTAGCGGGATTTGGTTGTGATGCTAAAGTCCTCCATGAACTGGTGCCTCCGCTTTGGGGCTTTGTAGGGGTCGGCGGCGAGACGGAATTTCTTGAGCGAGTTGCCGCAGGCCCGAATGAGTTTCAGTTTCTCTGCAATGGTTGCAGCGAATGTTTGATTTTTCACAATGAGCCACTGCCGGAAGGATGGGAGGAAGCGAATCTGGAGTTTGAGGCGATGATTGAGCCACTGAAATTTCGCGATGCTCTGGTGGCAGCTCTCTATGGGAGTTTGGGTGACCAACTCTTTCTTTACGCTTTCGCTTGGCGTGTCGCTCAAGCGACGGGACGGCATCTGTTGATTTCTTACGAAGGAGACTGTTATAGCCTGGACGAATTAGGGGTGACCCTGACACCTCGGCATTCCCTCCCACTAAAGGATTGTTGCCTAGTTTACGATGAGCCTTGGGAGGCTGGGGTGGGTGAAGAAATGATCGCTGAACTAGAAGAGGAAACCTCAGATGCTGTATGGCTCGCTGGTAGGTTCCAAGACTTCCGTTTCTTGACGGAGGAGGAAGCGACCATGTTGAGGGGGCTGTTGCAGCGGGTTCCTTCTGCCCACGTAGAGATTCAGGGCGCGGCGGGTGGAGTTGGCGTGGAAATGTTCGTGGGATCAATGCGGAATCTTGAAACCCGACTAGCATTGGCGGCTAAGGGCTGGGGGCAAAGGCTGGCGGACATAGTGAGGGAATGTCCCGAGAAAAAGTATGTTGTCTTTTCGGATCAGTCACAGCGCCTACGTCAAATATTTGAGGAGCGCTATGAGGCTCCCTCTTTGGGGCGGGGGTCAGTGATTTTTGTGCCTGTGGGCACTGAAGCTTCGATGCTAGCGATGCTCCAGAATTGTGAGGAAATCATTTACGCTGAGGATTCGCTAGGCAGTTGGGTTGGTTGGTTGACTGGCAAAACCAGTGTCTTTGCGCTGCCTCGCAAATCTCAAGTTGAGTTGTCACAGAACTTCCTCACATTTTCTGTGAGCGATGGAGGACTAAACGTTTTGGACTTCTCACAATACGAATCACGGGGAGGTAACATGTTGCGGATGCTGAGGGATTTAGTGGCAGCAGCTCCCGCTAGCTTTGAGGGAAAGATTGGAATGGCATCCTTCGGCGATACACCGCCTGAACCCGCTGCTGACCTAGCTGCACAGTTTGACTTTGCTTTCTGCACCACCAAGTGGCAAGGGCGGCCATCAGCGTTTCAGTGGATCCCCAGCCCGAATTCAATAGCTTGGCCGCAGGTTGGTATTGATGACGGGGAAGCCCTGCTCCAGCAAATGCTGGACCATGCCGCTCCTCCCGAAACAGCCAAGCTCTTCTGGATCGGGGCAGACACTCATCCTGTGCGCGGACAACTACGGGATCTGGCAGCAGACCATCCGGATATGATGGACATTGAACTGATGGGTTGGAAGCCAACTGGAGGGATTGCATTGGCCTCGAAGACACGTTTTGTTTCGTTGTTCGACCACGTGCAGTTCAAGTATTTGGTCGATCTACCCGGCTATGGGTATTCAGGACGGCTTCGCTGGCTACTAGCCTCAGGAAGGCCTGTTTTTGTGGTGGAGAGGACCTGCGTGGAACCTTGGTTTGAGGAGTTGGTTCCGTGGGTGCATTTTGTGCCTGTGAAAGATGATTTGAGTGATCTGTTCATGGCTTATGGGAGAATCGAAGCAGCAGCGAAACTCTACAACACGATCAGCAACGAAGCACGAAGCTTTGTCAGGGAGAATTTGTTCTGGAAGCAAGAGAAGAAACGAATTTTGGGTGACCTCACTGGTTAGCCAAACTTACGGGTGAATCATGCGGATTTTGTGACAGATCTGTTGTCCGAGGAGCAAAGTTTCTATCTAGCGTTCAACGAACAATATTGAAACAATTCAGGTGTTTGCTTGTGCAGAAGCATTACTCCCCAGTCCAGACCTCTGCCACCCGCTCGATCTTGAGCGCTTTGCCGGTATCACAATCGATTTCCATCCACGCCCCACAGACTTTCACGGGGCCGGGAGCGACAATGAATTTCCCTGGCATGCTGGTGCGGAAGCGTTGTAGAACGGGTTCGATTCTGCTGCCGATGACGCTTTCGATGGGGCCACACATGCCCGCATCGCAGAGGAACGCGGTGCCTCCGGGAAAAATGGTTTCATCTGCCGTTTGCACATGCGTGTGGGTGCCGATGACGCCACTGACTTTCCCGTCCAAGTGGCGGCCCATGGCGATTTTCTCGCTGGTGGCCTCGCCATGGAAATCCATGAAGATCACGGGTGTCTCTTCCCGTAATTTCTCCACTTCTTTCGCAGCAGCCAGGAACGGATTCTCCAAGGGTGGTTGGGTAAACGTCCGACCTTGGGCACACAGCACGGCCACTTTCCCCTTGTCCGTTTCCAGGACCACGGAGCCCTGCCCCGGGGTTCCTTCCGGGTAGTTTAAGGGGCGCAGGAGTCGGGGCTCCGTTTCCATATAACTGATGATATCCGACTGGTCCCAAGCGTGATCCCCGAGGGTGACCACGGCTGCGCCTGCCCGGAGAAGCGCGATGCAAATCTTCGGCGTGATGCCACGGCCGGCGGCTGAGTTCTCGCCATTGACGACAACGAAATCGATTTGGTGCTTCTCCTTGAGCACCGGGATGAGATCGACCACAGCTCTGCGCCCAGGTTCACCGAAGACGTCTCCGAGGAAGAGAATTCGAATGCACCGCGCTGGGGCTGGGGAGGAATTGATGGGAGTCAGAGCCATGAGGGGGGAAAAGTTGATCAGAAACCACCCCCATCGGTCAGGAGAGTGGATTTGTCCAACAGGATTCCGCTAAGCCCTTGACTCTCAGGCCCGGAGAAATAGGCTGCGATCCATGGGAAACGAATCTTCTTTTTACGCAGGTCTTGATATTGGAGGCACCACCGTCAAGGCCGTTCTGGTCAACCACCAAGGCACCCAGACGGGTCCGTTGACGGAGGTGCGCAGTCTGGTCAAAGACGGCTACGAGGCGACCTTTGGGCAATTGGATTTGGCGTTGAATCATCTGGCTACAGGCGCGGGAATCGAACGCAGTGCCATCAAAGGAATCGGCCTGGACGTGCCAGCGCCCAGCAGCAATGGCGTCATCTGGGGGCGGGCAAATTTAGGCGAGGACTGGGTGGGCACGGACATCCGGGGAAAGCTATCGGAGCGCATGGGAGTGCCCGTTTATATGACCAACGATGGAAATGCCGCCGCGCTGGGCGAGTATGCCCTGCGCCACAAACATATCGGCAGCCTGCTGCTGGTGGCGCCCGGCACTGGGCTTGGCGGCGGGTTCGTCCTACCGGGAGGAAAAGGTCACGAAGGAGCCAATGGGATGGCGCTGGAAATCGGCCACATCAGCGTGCCCTTTCGCGAGGATGATGGAGAGTTGCCGACCTGCTCCTGTGGACTCACGGGCTGCGTCGAAGCCTGGGTCTCACTCGTGGCGCTCCGCCGCAGATTGAGCCTGGAGCTGGCCAAGCCGGAATGGGCGGACCACCCCTTAAACTCCGCAGAAATTCCGGTCGAGGAGAAAGCTTTTAAGCTGCGTGGATTCGCGGAGAAGGGAGATGCGCTCGCAGTGCAGATTTTCAAACAACAAGGCTATATTTTCGGATATGCCATTGCGGACATGGTGCGCACCCTGGATCCTGGCTTGGTCGTCGTCGGGGGCGGGTTGGCGGAAACATCATTCCGGGATCAATACATGGCTTGGATCAATGAAGGCTTTGCCGCGCGCGCCTGGCCAGTCTATCGCTTCAATCCGATCGACCCCAGCAAGGTCACGACCGATTTCGAATGGGCCATCGGAGGCGATGCCGCTGCCGCCATCGGCATGGCCTATACCGCCCACGAACTCTTCCACTGAGTTCCCAACACGCGTATGGCCAGCGCGGCTTGCAATTAGTCAGAGTTGGCAAAGAATCCAGTCGCTCATCCACCCTTGTTTTTTCCGAGCGATGGTTCCGGATCGTCGCTGTCATTCTATCCCAACTAACTCCATCCATATGAAACATTTTTTCCCCACCCTCGCCTTAACCCTGTTGGCGCTCTTGCCCACCAGTCGAGCCGATGCTCCGTTGCCCGATTCCGTCAAAGTGGGCGGCTTTGCCGTTGGTTGTCAAGCCTACACCTTCAATCGCTTCAGCGTCTTCGAGGCCATCGAAAAAACCGCTTCCACCGGAGCCAAAGTCATCGAATTCTATCCCGGTCAGAAGCTTTCCCCTGAGGAACCGTCGGTCAAATTCAGTCACGATGCCTCCCCGGAAGTCTGGGACAAAGTGAAAGCCAAGTTGAAGGAAGCAGGCATCACCCCGGTGGCCTACGGTGTCGTCGGCTTGTCCAAAGACGAAGCCGCATCGCGCAAAGTATTTGAATTCGCCAAGAGCTTCGGCATCAAGGTGATCAACACCGAGTCCGTCGATGCCATCGATACGTTCGAGAAACTCGTCAAGGAATACGATATCAAAGTCGGATTCCATGATCACCCCAAGCGCCCGGATGACGTGAACTACAAAATGTGGGATCCGAACTATATCCTCTCCGTCGTGAAAGATCGCGACATCCGGATCGGATCGTGCGCGGACATCGGCCACTGGGTGCGTAGCGGCTTGAAGCCCATCGATTGCGTGAAAATCCTCAAAGGTCGCATAGTCAGCAGCCATATGAAAGACCTGCATGTAGCGCTCCCCATCGGCCATGACGTCCATTGGGGTGAGGGTGTCAGCGGAGTGAAGGAAGTGCTCGATGAGTATAAAGCACAAGGATTCGTGGGGCCGATCTCCATCGAATACGAATACAACTGGGACAACAACGTGGTGGACGCCAAAGCCTGCATGGACTTCATGCGCGCCTACGGTGCGAAGAAATAAGCTCCCACAACAGACCTGACTTTTTGAGTGCGGACCGCGGCGCAAGCTGCGGTCCGCGCTGCGTTTAGCCCCCAAGGTCCCAACTGGAGGGAAAGGCCGCCGCCGGAAAGATGGCCTGCGCTTCCCGCAACATTTCCTGCCACTCCGCTCGTTGATAGCGACTGGAAAGATGGATCAGGACCAACCGCTGAGCGACCACGCGCTGGGCCAACTGGGCGGTCAGTGCGGTGGTCATATGGTAGTTGCGCTGCGCCAGGGGGAGATCCGCCTGGCGATACTGGCTTTCGCAAATGATGGTATGGCATCCGTGGAGAAATTCCGCCAGTCGGTCAGCCGCCGTTTCGTCCAGCAGGAAGTCTGTCAGGTAGGCCACGGAATCGCCCGGCGTATTCACCAGCAAGGTTTCCTGGAGTTTTACGAGTTCGTAAGTTTGGCCCTGAATCTCCACGTGCTCGATGCCATTAGGATTTGATTTTAGCAACTGCATCCACGGGCCCGGTGGCAGGCCCAGGCCGTTCAGCTTGGCCAGGTCCACATTTTGCCGTGATTTTTCCCGCACCACGTAAGCGATGACCGGGGTGAGGTGATCCATGGTGATGGCCTCCACGGTAAATTCGGCGGTCTCCAAAATTAATTTCTGCCACCCGGCAGTCGGCTCTGGATGGGCCACCGCAAAGGCTTCGAACAATTCATAACGCGTCGTTTCCAGTCGGTCCGGATGGATGTCCGTAATGTGCCAGGCCGCATTCATCGTGGCGTGGAGATTCCACAAATATCCCTGGAAGCGATGCTGTAAGATTCGACTCGTTTCCGGCGGACCCCAGATCTGGTTGGGCTTCAGGTCCCGATTGTAGAGCTGCCGGAAGAGGATATCGAACCCACTAACATGGTCCATGTGAAGATGGGAAAAGAAAATGTGATCAATTCCCAGAACTTCACTGGCCGGCACGCCCCGCAGGCAATCTCCCCCGCAATCAAAGAGCAAGCGGAAGATCGACTGACCGGAATCCACCCGTAGCAGGACCGCATTGTCCTGCTCAGGCCCACCCAACACCTCGAAAGTAAGACTCATAAGAGTCCCCATTGGCACGCGGTGGTCCGACCTGCAACGCATTATCAGAAGGACAGTTGCTCTCGGCTCACTTTTGCGCTTAGATTGCGGAATGCTGAAATTTCTCCGTTCCTCCCGTTGTCTCCTGCTTTTGCCGCTCCTCTGGCTCGGTGCCTGCCAACATGCCACTGAATCTGAGACGGCCCCCACCGGCCCCTCCGTGCTGAGCGCGGCCGCCACCCAGCAAGCCTTGGAGGGGAAGGTCTCGTTCCGGAACCACCTCAAGCCAGTGTTGGAGTCCCGGTGCCTGCCCTGCCATAACGGCAAGACGGTCATTGGTCTCTTTGAATTAACGAGCCGGGAGAAGGCTTTCCAGCCCGGCCCGTTGGGACCGCGCATCATTCCTGGTCAGCCTGACAAGAGTTTGCTATTCCTCAATCCCGGAGGCACCCATAAAGCCGTGCAGGTAATGCCACCGGTCGGGAATCGACTGACGCCAGACGAATTGAAGCTCCTCCGCCGCTGGATTGTCCAGGGCGCAGAATGGCCAGCGGGATCGGCTGGGAAACTGATGAATGCCCCCTGAGCATCCCGCCATGAACTCCGGCCGCAGGGGTCGCGCCCATGACTGCTAACAGGCTGCGATCCTGCCTTGTGCATTTCGATTCTTAATCTAGTCTTGCCCCCATGTTGTCATTTTCAACCTGCTGGAACAGCCACCGTCACACGGAGGGAGAAAAGATGGTGGAGGAAATTCTCTCGCTGGGATTCCACACCATTGAGGTCAGTCATGGACTGAAAGTATCGCTACTGCCAGGCATCATCAAAGCGGTGCAGGAAGGCCGCGTGCAGGTGTCCGGAGTGCATAATTTCTGCCCCTCACCCGTGGAGTTGATGATTGATGCGCCCGACGCTTACGAATTTACCGGGCACCGCCCGCATGACCGGGAGCGCGCTCTGGCGTTGACCTTGAAGACGATCGAATTCGGCGCCAGCGTGGGGGCGAAGTATGTCGTGATTCACCTTGGCAGTGTGCCCATGAAGGAGTTCACCCCAAAGCTGGAAGCCTTACTCAAGGCTGGGAAAGTCCAATCGCGCGAGTATATCGACCTGAAACTAAAGTTCGTGCAGTTGCGCGAAAAAATGGGCCCGTTTTATCTCCAGCGAGCCAAAGAAGCGCTGGCGAAGATTGTGGAGCACGCCGAAAAGTATCAGGTGAAGCTGGCCATTGAGAGCCGGAGTCATTTTGAACAAGTCCCCACGGAGCGGGAAATGGTGGGGCTGATGCAGGAACTCGCGGGCCCCTGGATCGGCTACTGGCATGACTTCGGCCACGTGCAGCGGAAACATAACCTCGGGCTGCTGGATCATTTCGAATGGCTCTCGCGCATGGAACCCTACCTGATCGGTTGCCATTTTCACGATGTCATCTGGCCGGAGCGAGACCACCGGGTCCCCTTTCAAGGCACGGTGGATTTCAACCAACTGCTGCCCCTGGTCCCGCCGGAATTACCCGTGGTCTGGGAGCTGGGGTCCCGCCGGAAGAAGGAAGATATCCTCCAAGCGGTGCCGAAGTGGAAGCAGCGATTTGCGTTGTGGGTGTAGCTGGGAAACCCTACGCAATTCGGGCCGGAATCCGGCCTTGAGGATGGCTGGGCGATCCACCATATTTGCCCATGACATTGATGCATCGAAATTCCACTTGGCTGTTCTTGCTCACTTCCCTGCTGCCGATGGCCGAAAGCTGGGCGGAAGGGGCGTTGCAGTTTAATAAGGACATCCGACCCATTTTGTCGGAGAATTGCTTTCACTGCCACGGCCCTGACCCTGGGTCGCGCAAGGCACAATTGCGATTGGACACGCAGGAGGGCTTCTTTGCCCGCACGGATAAGCGCGGCCCCACGGTGGTGGTAGGGAATTCAGCCGACAGCCCGCTCTATCAGCGTTTGATCACAACCGATCCGGATGACCACATGCCGCCCCCGGAAACGCACAAGGTTCTGAAACCCGCGGAAATATCCCTCATCAAACAATGGATCGATACGGGAGCCAAGTGGCAGCCGCACTGGTCGCTCATGAAACCAGAGCGCCCTGCGGTTCCTGCCGTGGCGAAGCAGGACTGGGTGCGCAATCCCATCGATGCCTTCGTCATGGAGAAACTGGCAGCCAAACGCCTCGAACCCGCCGCCCCAGCGGATCGCCCAGCGTTGGCGCGACGCCTCTGCTTGGATCTCACCGGACTGTTGCCAGCGCCTGCTGACGTAGAGGCCTTCGTGGCGGATCAAGCGCCCGATGCCTATGAGAAATACGTCGCCACCCTGATGGCCAGGCCGCAATGGGGCGAGCACCGGGGCCGTTACTGGCTGGATGCCGCGCGCTACGCGGACACCCATGGACTCCACTTCGATAATTATCGGGAAATGTGGCCGTATCGGGATTGGGTCATCAATGCCTTCAACCACAACCAGCCCTTCGATCAATTCACCGTGGAACAAGTGGCGGGCGATTTGCTGCCGAATCCGACCACCGACCAACTCGTAGCCACTGGCTTTCATCGCTGCAATGTTACTACCAACGAAGGCGGCACCATTCCGGAGGAAAATCTCGTCGGCTATGCGCGGGAACGGGTGGAGACCACCAGTTGGGTGTGGCTCGGACTAACTGCAAATTGCGCGGTCTGTCATGACCATAAATTTGACCCCATCACGCAGAAGGATTTTTACGCCATGAGCGCCTTCTTCCGGAATACCACCCAATCCGCCATGGATGGCAACGTTAAGGATACGCAACCCAGCATGCGGGTTCCGCTGCTGGCAGATCGACCCCGTTGGGACACCATCGGAGGAGAAATTGCGGCCGCTAAAAAAACGCGGGATGAAGCCAGGACCAAAGCCCAACCAGCCTTTCAAACGTGGCTCACAGCCGCCAAGCCAGAAGAATTCACCCAGGCCCTCCCCACCAAAGACTTGGCACTCCATGCGCGCCTGGACGAAGGGCGGGGGCAGGAAGTGGCCGACCGTTGCGGGACTGAACCCCGCAAGGCCGTGGCCGCCCAACCGGTCACTTGGATGCCTGGCGGCAAGCTGGGTTCAGCACCGGTGCTGGGCAAAGGGGTTGACTTCTCCATGGGCCAAGTGGCGGACTTCGAGAAAGATCAGTCGTTCAGCTATGGTGCCTGGGTTCACATTCCCAAGGGCTACGGTGGCTACGGTAGTGCCTTGTCCAAGATGGATCGGGCCGATGGCTACCGGGGTTACGATCTCTTCATTCATGGCGGCACCCAGTATGCCGTGCACTTGGTCAACCACTGGCCGAACAACGCGCTCAAAGTCAGCACAAAACAGAAAAGCGGCAAACAGGGCGAGTGGCAGCACGTCTTCGTAACTTACGATGGTAGTGCCAAACCAGAGGGAGTGAAAATTTATCTCGATGGCGAACTTACTCCCACCGTGACGGACGCCAACTCTCTGAAGGACAGTATTCGCACCACGGCTCCGTTTCGCATCGGTCAGCGCACTGGCGGAGAAGCCTTTGAGGGGGGCTCGGTGCAGGATGTGCGGGTCTATCAATGCGTGCTTTCCGAGTCCGAAGTCAAGTCCCTGGCCCAGTCTTCCCATCTGGCATCGCTGCTCGCACTGCCAGCCAAAGATCGCAAGCCGGAGCAGACTAACGCCCTGCTTGAGCACTATCTCCAGACCAAGGATGCAGGCTGGCAAACTGTTGTGCAACAAGTGGCCGCGCTGGAAACTGAGCGCACCAACATCGAAGCCCGCAGCCCCATCGCCCACGTGCAAAAGGAGAAGATGGACGGCCAGCCCATGGCCGTCGTGCTCTTCCGCGGCAGCTACGATCAACCCCGGGAAAAGCTCCAAGCCGACACCTTCGCTGCCCTGCATCCCTTCCCCAAGGAGGCTCCGCGCAATCGTCTGGGTCTGGCCCAGTGGCTCGTGAGCCCAGAGAATCCACTTACCGCCCGCGTCATCGTGAATCGTTTTTGGCAGGAACTCTTCGGCACTGGGCTGGTCAAAACTAGTGAGGACTTGGGCATCATGGGGGATGCGCCCAGCCATCCGGAACTATTGGATTGGCTGGCGGTCGAGTTTCGTGAATCTGGTTGGAATGTGCAGCAACTTTTCACGTTGATGGTCACCAGTAATACCTACCGTCAGGCGGCCCTCACCACCCCAGCCAAGCTGGAGGCGGATCCGGGGAATCGCCTGCTGAGCCGGGGACCACGCTTCCGCATGGATGCAGAAATGTTGCGGGACAACGCCCTGGCTAGTTCCGGACTGCTCGTCCCCAAGCTCGGTGGCCCCAGCGTGAAACCCTATCAACCCGACGGCATCTGGGAAGGCGTCGCCATGCCCGAGAGTAACACGAAAAAATATGAGCGCGATACGGGCGAATCCCTCTACCGCCGCAGCCTCTACACCTTCTGGAAACGAGCCGCGCCCCCAGCCAGCATGGAGATCTTCAACGCCACCTCACGCGAGGTTAGTTGCCTGCGCCGGGAGCGCGCCAACACCCCGCTGCAAGCGCTCGTCACCATGAACGACGTGCAATTCGTCGAGGCCTCTCGTCGTCTGGCAGAGCAGGCGCTCAAGACCAGCGCAGGACAGGCCGATGGAGATCGTCCATTCCATTTTCTGGCGCGACAGCTCCTCTCGCGCGCTTGGAAACCGGAGGAGTTGGACATTCTTAAAATTTCCCTCGCGGAGTTGCTGGCCGACTTTAAAGCCCAACCGGCCGAAGCGCAGAAACTCATCACCTTCGGAGAATCCAAACCAGACCCAGCCTTGGATCCAGCCACCTTGGCGGCTTGGACCATGTTGGCGAACCAAGTGATGAATTTGGATGAGACGTTGAACAAGTAGCTCCAGCTTACTGTAAACGCAGCCCATGCTGCTGCCAGAATGATTGCAGACTGGAGGCCGATCCATTGAAGACACTGCGCTCCACTGGCCGATCCATGTTTCCGAAATACGGACTGAAACGATAGGCTCCGTGGTTGTAAACCTTCGGACGCGAGGCCCCGCGCTCCCAATCCACCCCACCGTATTGCCACAGCGTCCAATTGGACCAGACTTGATACTGATTCAAGAGGCCCCGGGGATTACCCGGAGCAGGGAAAATGGGGCCCGCTCCACTGTCATGGGCATAAAGTGCCAGCCAGTAGGGCATCCGCCGCAGCTTGGCTTTGCTGGCGGTATCGGCTCCCCCCAGCAGCAATTTCAACTGGGCGCTGTTCTCCAAATAAGCGACTGGCACCACTCCCGTGCGTGCTTCCACGCGGTCCGCGAAACGCAGGATGTCCGAGAGCTTCGAGTTGGCATCGAAGTCGCCACAGAGCAGTAGCGACGAGGCTTTCCAATTCCGATTCCGTGCCAGCCCCTGCGCCCGATTCACAAATTGATCGGCCTGCGCCACCGCGTCTTTTTGCGGCAGCAACCGATAGTAAATCCCCGGCAGCAAGCCAGCCCGATCCGCCGACCCCAGGAAATTTTCACATTTGGGATCCAACACACCGCCTTTACCCGCCCGGGCAATCAAGCCCTGAGCCCCGTTGGCCTGCAGCGCAGAGACGTCGAACTCAGAGAAACTTCGACCGGAACGTTGGCGCTCTTTGGGATCGTAGGCCGAGACATTGACGATCTCGGGGTAACGCCCATTTCCCACCGCCGCCGGTGCCGGAGTGCCGGGCGTGGTGGTATTGCACTGTGCTAGGAGGAGGACGAACGGGAGCAGGAGAAGTTGCTTCATGGGCGGCATCATAGCAGCTTCCATTCTCTCGACAAGCGTGGTTTGCCGCAGAGATGCGACAGTTGGGAAGCAGCCCAAACCAGGAAGCATCAGTTCCTCGGTTGGGAACCCTATGTCCCCAGGGTGGAGGATTGCGGCCACCACCCAAAAATTGGCCAAGCCGTGGAGGGCGAGGTGACGAGACCAGCAAACGCGCCAAGCAAGTAATTTAGCGGCCGCCCGACGCGAAATCTGCCGCAGTTTCACGCGTGACAACGACCCCGCTCACAGGCAAATTAAGCCATGCCAAATCTCGCTGTCTCCCACCGCTGCCGCTCGCTGATCACTGCTGGCGTGACGTTTGGAGCGGCACTTTTCGTGGGCTTCCGTTGGGGCCCTGAACCTCCTTCGGCAGCAGAGAATGGCCGCAAAGCATCATCTTCTCATGCTGCCTTCAGCAGTTCTGATCCCATGAGCGCACCGTGGTTGGATCTCTTGCGGACGGAGGGGCGGTTTTCTGCTAAGGTCCACGCAGCACTCCAGAACATTCCGGAGGCAGCCATCCCGGATGCCTTGCGACTCCTGCCGCATGTCCCGCTGGCCGCAGAGGATGAAGCGGGAGCTGCCGCCGTGTTATGGCATCGCCTCACGAGCTTGCATCCAGACACCGCATTCGATCTGCTTTGTCGCATGAAATATCGTTTCCAGTTGGATCCAAAACATCGATTGGCTGGAGCGACTCCCGGTGCCTCAAGCATTGGCGATCGTGAAAAGCAGTCCCGCGTTGATTCGTGCCGCTGAGCCGATCTTTGCCGCATGGGCGAAACTGGATTTCGCAGCCGCCTCCGCTTGGGCGCGCACGGCACCGCCTGCCATGCAAGCATGGGCCCACAAAGGATTGCTGGAAACGGGGTCCCCAGTGGACTTGCTAGCATTTGCAGAAACCCTGGTCAGCAGTCGCACGCGCAGCAATTTCCAAGAGTCAGTGCTTGGAAAATTGGTGCTGCAAGACCCGACCCAAACGCTAGAAAAATTGGATCTTTTGCCACCCAACAGCCAAAGCTCGTTCGTGAGCCGTCATTTGCAAGAACTGCTCCAACACGAAGACAGCGCCCTGATCTCCTATCTTGGCAGACATCAGGAAATCAGACTAGGAGTTCATCCGAACGATTTTGCACGTTTGCAAGACTGGCCTACCGAAGTGGCCGAACGATTATTAAATCTACTACCGAAGTCCCCTGCGGTTGCCCAAAAGCTGGTGGAGGTGAAATCCGAAACCATTCTGAAGCGCAAACTCAGCGCGCCCGAAACCTATGAGCAATTGCTAGCATTGCACCAGGACGAAGCTTCAGCCGCCACTACCCTGGTTAAACGATGGCTGGAGCTTCCCCAGAAAGACCAGGAGGGACAGCGCTGGCTGGAGGCTCAACCCTCCAACATCCAACAAGCGGTCTTGTCACAACTCCAGGGGTATTGCAGCAAGATAGGTGTTAGTTCGCCAGAGGTGCTGTTCCCCATTTTAGCGGCTAGTTTTGCTAAAGCACCTGCCGATAAAATTTCTTCCTATCAGGATAACTTGCGATACCTCGTCCTAGTGTTAAGCCAAAAGAAATCTCCCGAGGAGTTAGTGAAATGGACAGATTCCCTCCCCCTGAATTCCGTGACAGAGATCGCCAAGGTAGCGACCGCCGAGACTTGGCTGAATTCCGATCCCCTGGCCGCCTCCGCCTGGGTGCGGACTTGGCCGCAGGGGAAACAGAAGGAACAAGCGGCCACCCACATCGTCCTCAGCACCGCCGCCGATGATCCCGAGGCCGCAATAAAGTGGCTTGAAGTCATTCAAGACCCTGCCCAACGGGATACCTGCATTTCCCGCGTGGTCGAGAAGCTCACCAGTTTCAATCCCGTCCAAGCCCGCCTCTGGGTGGACCAAATTAGCGATCCCAAGGTGCGGGCAAGACTGAAGCAGGCTTACAAAATGCAGCCATAGGTCAGACCTCCTCCCCATTAGAACGAGCTTCTTCCCCTACTTCTCAGGATATATAAGGCTGTGGTTGGGATGGTAAAGTTGTGAACGACTGGCGCACCTACGGAATCGTCAGTTCGATTACGGCACCAATTGCAGCCTCAGGAAACAGCGATTCAGCGTGCTGGGGACGGCAAATTTTAGGCGGACGTTGGTGTCGCCATTGGGTTCGGTGCTGAGGAGTTGGGTGGTGGGCGTGGCGGGATTCCAGAGCGTGAGATCGGTGGAGAGATTGCCGAGCAGGGAAGTGTAAACGGCGTGAGGGCTTAAACGCAGTTCTAATTTGAGGAGGTTGTTGGGTCCGCTGGTTTCCATGCCAGTGAAGTTATAGTAGGCGGAACGGTTGGCGGGAACAGCAGCGGATAACGGATCGGTCCCGAGCAGGAATTCGAGACGATTGCTGAGGCCGTCGTTATCGGAATCGTCGATGGGCCCGCTGCCGATGCTGAGGGACTGGGCCCAAGTGCTGAGGTTGTAGAGCACGGTGAGTTTGGCGCTCAGGCTGGTGGTGCTGCCGGTTAGGCTGGTAACGACGCAACGGTAGTCGGCTTCGTCATTTAAGCTCACGCTGGTGAAATTCAGGACGTTCGCATTGGCTCCGCTGAGGTCCACTCCATTCCGCTGCCATTGATAACCGACGGTGTCGGCGGAACCGATGACGCGGAAACTGGCTGGTGTGGCCAGGGTGCGGACTAAGGGGCTGGGTTGCTCGTAGATGGCTGGTCCGGTGGTGATGGCGGCATTGGCATAACCTGGGGTGGGCGTCAGCGTTTGCACGTTGACGTCGCCATCGGGGAAACGACCGCCGGAGCCGGCCCCAAAGCGTCCGTAATTCAGGCTGTCGATGGCGGTGGTGATGGTGTCATTTTGACTGAGTCGGAGGTATTCGCCTTGGCTGGAGAGGTTAAAGGAAATGGGCTGGGCGCTGATGGCCGTGGGCGGTGGGGCGAATCCGGGAGCGCTGGCGCTGAGGAAAGTGTCGTCCGTCTGATAGTAACCGAATCCTTGCGCACCAATGAAACTCAGCGGCGGGGCCTGCCATTTGCGACGTCCGCTTTCGCTGGGTTCATCGCCTAACCAGAGTTCGGCAGTGCTGACGGGATTGGCGGCGGGGTTGTAAATTTCAAGGAACTCAGGGGCAGTGCCAGTGGTATCGGCCAGCCATTCATTGATGCGCAAACCGCTGGGGGAGGCCAGGGTGGCTGCCGCGGCGTTGGCTTGGCCTCGGGTAGGAGTTGTCAGTAACGTCCATGAGCCATCCGCTAGCCGTCCGATCGATTGATCGGCCAGCTGCGTGCCCCAGCGGACTCGATCCCGGATTTGTCCGCTGTAATTCAGTAGTTCCAGCGTATCGGACTGAGTGAGTGGCAGGCCGCAATTCAGTTCCGTGGTGGGCTGGGAGTAAAACGGATCCGCCCAAATGACTAGCAGAGCGCCTGGATCCATCGTTGTGTTAGGAATAGTCCACGTGGTGCCGGCAGCATTGCGGAGTTTCCACTGGATCAACTCGATGCTCACGCTCAGCGGATTCCTGAGTTCGATCCACGATGGCCGATGCGCCCAGGGCGCGGTGTCTCCGTTGCGATTGATCACCAGCACTTCGTTGAGCAACGGAGTGTCGGGGATGGGGACTTGATTTTCCACGCCTGGGCTGGGATAGGTCAGGGTCACCAGCGGCCCGACGCCATCACGAATGCGGCCTTGGGAAACGTCGGTGGCCTGGGCTCCGTAGGTTAGCGTGTCCAGTTGGACGTTACTTGAATCGCGCAAAGTGATGGTGGCTCCGGCCGCAGGAAGTTGCATGAGCACGGCATCGCCCCGCTGGGAACCATTGTCGCAGTAGAGGCGCACGTAGTCTTCATCGTTCAGCGCGCACAGGGAATCGATCCGGAAATATTCGCCACTTCGTTCGCAGTAGATCCCTGTTAGGATGATGGGATCGTTGCTGTCGATATTCGTTAATTCCAGCCAATCGCTCTGGCCTGGCGCAGGATTGGCGAGGACTTCATTAATCCGAAGTTGCGTGATCGGTGCGGTCGGCACAATATTATTTACCGATCCAGGTGTGGGAGATCCGAGTGACCAGACGGAGCCACTGCGACCGAAGGAAAGGCCCACGATCTGTGGTCCGTAACGCACGGAATCCACTGTAACCGTCGGACTGCTTTGCAGCGTAATTTGACCATGCGTGCGATCCATCGCCACCGGAATGCGCCAGCCTGCAAAGGTCTGCGGAGTGCAGGAAACCACGAGCCTTCCGCCAGCAGGAATGGTTTGCGGGGTCAGGAAACTAACCGAACCATCAGCGGCAGTGCCACTTGAGCCTACGGAAAGGGTCCAGTTGGTGATATCCACGGGATTGGTGCTGGGATTCAGCAACTCGATGAAATCAACTTGGGTTAGGTCCTCTCCACCACTGGCAAGAAACTCACTGATAACGATACTAGGTGCAGGCGGATTGGCGACGGTATTGGCTTGGCCGGGAGAGCCCTTCAGGGCGGTGCTGGCGCGCCAGTTGCCAGGGTTTTGGAGATCCTTGGAGGGATCGATAATTTCCAGCGAGTAGCCACCGTTGTCCGGCGTGGATGGCCATGGGAGGGAACTTCCATATTCGACGCTGGAGACCAACGCACCAGCCGGCGTGTATAGGCTGAGGCGTTCACCCCCATTGTTGAGCGAGCCGCTGAAATACCCCAGCACGACCACGCCGGGATATTGTGAGGCGAAGGTGGTGGGATTATTATTGCTGGCCACCACGATGCGCTGACCGGGCACGAGCACGAGGCTGGCCGGGAAGACGAAATCCACGCCATCCAGATACCAGGACGTCATATCGATGGGCTGAGTGCCGTAATTTACCAACTCCACGAACTCCGCTGCGGAGCCGCCCTGGTTGCCTTTGGGGTTGTAGTTGATTTCAGAAATGGCCACGGTTGGGATTGGCGGACCAGCGCTGAGATTCAGCTCCAGCAGGGCGCTCCAGGGGCTGAAGGCAGCAAAGGCGAGGGCGGATCCGCTGGTGCCGCCCACCACAATGGCGGTGGTGTTAGCGACTCGCCAGATGCTGTTCTCGTTCTGCGTGCCAGCCGTAACTCTCACCCACGTGCCGCCAATCACTTCGCCATCTGCATCCCAGTCCGTGGCGCGATCCCACACGCCAGTGGCCCCTGTGCCTAACGTGGTGACAACATAGATGCCATTGGCCGCGCCCACACTTTGATTCTTCATCAGAATGCGATCCCCCGCCACCAAGGTGACGCCGTCCAGCACTATTGGCGTAGCCGTGAGCTGGCCACGCAGGCTGGTTCCACCGGTTTGCACATAGGTTCCCACGGAGGCAATGGACGCAACGCGCACGGTAGCCTTCTGCGGGAATCCAGCCAGGGTGGCGCGCGCCCGGGCTTTGACGACCATGGGTCCAGTAACGGCAAAGGGGGTGCTGTAGAGGGTGGCGGCAGCACGTGGCGTGCCGGTTTGATCATACTGCGGGCGGGGATCCGTGCCGTCGATGGTGTAGTAGATGTCCCCCGTGCTGCTGCCGGTGCCCGCAGCGGGCAGGGCTAGTTTTACCAAGGTGCCCGCAGGTAAATTGGCATCGCCTAATACCACGTCCGTGACGTTGTTCCGCAACTCCGGTGTGTTGAGAAAGGGATACAAGCCGTTGGTGCGATACTGCCCTAACACGGTGGTGGTGCGGTTGGGGAAATAGACCGTTTTCAGTCGTCGAATTTCATCATACCAGGCATTGGCCATCACCCCGGGCGTGAAGGTGCCCAGTTGATTCGCAGCGGTCCGCCCGAGATTAAATTTCAGCGCCCCGCTGGCCCAACTGCCGTTGTATTGCACCGCGGTCGTGTTGTCATACCAACTTCCATTCCACGTATAGACTTGGTTGTAGGTGCCGCTGCTATAGGCGTGGACCTTGTAACGATAGTCGCCCCAGCGGGCCGACTCCAAGCAAATTCCATCCGGCCCTAGCACGGAAATCCATTTATCGAGTCGGGCGATATTTGCCGCAGGCGTCAAGGCTCCGCCCACGCGCACCAGGTGCCGCCAGGCGCGGTCTGCGAACTCCAGGCGATACTCCGCGTTGGTCTTCACTCGGGGATGAATCACCACGGGAGGAAACAGCCCCGGCGTGGTGGCGAACGTAGTCATGGCGCTGATGCGATCCTCAGACTCATGCCAGAGGATGTTTTCCATGTCCCAGGGCATCGCTTTGAACGTGCCGCCGGGGGGACGGATGAAGTAGCAGTTCTTCATGTATTTGGCCGAATCCGAACCATCGGTCGCCCAGTCGCGATGGGCCCCCCAAGTTTGCCAGATCATGTAATCTTCGAACCAGGGCAGGTCCAGATAGGTTTTCAGCGTCTCATATTTCGCGTTGGAGAAAGTGGAGAGATAGTCCGTCGGCGGGTCCGGAACATCGGTCGTGGGAGTGCCTCCGGTCCAACCGATCAGGGTTTTCAGGGAACTCCAAACGTTCCAGGAACCGCTCTTTAAGGTGGCGTAGCGATTCCCCGCAGCGGAGGTAACGCCCGTCGGTTGTTGCTCAATGACATCGTGCGAATCCTTGCCGCCTCCGCCCAGGTAGCTGGCGCTGAAGTCCTGCGCCTGGTCTTCCATCAGTTCATACGAGCCCCAGCAGACCCCATTGATAAAGAGATTGCAGAAGCGATGGTGACTGGCCACCCGCCCCATATCGCGGAAGGAATTTTTGCAGAACGCCTCGCGCAAACGAATGCCACGGGAACGCTGGCTGGCATCGCTATTAACCGGAAGAATGTCCGTCCCGCTTTGATGCAGCCAACTGCCGCCGAAGTCTCCGCGGAGGATGAGTTTGTCCCATTCCTTCACTGGGGAGTCGGGAAACAAGGAGGACTGAAGTTTCCCAGCGCCATACTTGCCTTTGAAGCGCAGGGTAAATCCATGTTTCGGATTCTTGAACGAATCGCGACTGGCATTCCCGTGGAGATCAATCCCGGCATCGATGGTGAAGACAGTGGTGCCGTCACCCTGGATGAGTTCCAGCGAGCAAGGCTTGGTCTTATCAATCTTCCAGCTCGCGGTAGCGCTTGAGGTGGGATAGAGCGGATCGCTTGGGGAGGTGCCGGTGTAAGTGGCTCCATTGGTGCCAAACATATCGGAGCCTTTCATGACCAACGATAGCGCAGGCAGACTGTGCAAGGCGGTATTGATGCGCTCAAGGTTGGTTTTTCCCGTAGTGTTATTGACGGCACCGGTGTCGTCGTATTTGGTGGGGTCCGCATAGACTTTAGGGTCCATGCCGTAGTCCGCCGGGATCTGCCCTGCGGTTAAGTTATTGGCTCCGGTGGCGGTCCCGGTGGCGAATCCTGGTAGTGTGGCAACAGCGGTAAACGTAGCGTTGGTGCCCCAAGCGAACGGCAGCGGCGTGCCACCGGGCGCTGGAGGATCCGGTAAATTATCCGTCACCCCAGGCTTGTGATACGGCGGGTTCGGTTGATTCACCACCGTGCCAGGATAGAGGTAAGTGTGGGTCACGGCCTTGCTGGGAACTTTATCCGTGCCGAACGCAGCGAGGCGAAGGATCGTGGTGTTCGCAATATTTAACGGAGTGGTGTAAGCCGTGCTGGTGGTCACGGGAGGACTGCCGTCCAAGGTATAACGAATGACGGCAGTAGCGTCCGCACACGTTATGGCCACGGCAAAGGGTTCATTGAAGAACCCGCGTCCCACGCTGGGCACAGGCTCTGGAGTCAAGGCCGTGAGGAGGCTATCGGGATTAGCCAGCCCGCCCAATTCCGGTGGTGCGGTGGGATTGGGTGTAGCGGAATTCGGCAAATTATACGCTCCCTGGGAAACACTGGGCGGGCTGAAATAACGCACCGCTCCGTTGGATGCCTGCGTGCCGTAGCTGAAGTCATAGCGTTGTTCCGGATAGTTCAACCATTGTGAGGATGGCGTTGTTTCCGGTGAGTCCGGCGGGAAAAGCGCCAGAGTGCCGCCGCTGACATTGAGCGCGAAATTCGTATGCAGATGACCGCTAGCGGGCTTGCGATCCTTACCCGAGGCCCAGACGACGAGTCGGCCACCTGCGGCCAGGGTGCGCGCTGGGAAGATCCACTGAGCTGGATTTTCCAGATCATCCGTCAACATCCAGCCCAATAAATTCACGCTAGTGGCACCCGGATTATACAGTTCGATCCATGGCGAAGCATCCCAATTTTCATCGCGATAGCCATCCGCATCCGAACCCACCGCCACGACCGCAGCTGCATTGGCCGCCAGAAATTCCGTGATCACCACCGATCCCGCCGTGCCCAGCGTCACGCTCCAACCCGCTCCACCAAAGGCATTGCCAACCGCGTCCTGAATCCCGTGGCCCGCAGTCCAAGTGAAATTTACCGTGCCAGCAGCAGGCGACGGAAACGAGAAAACATACGGCCCCAGGTTCTCGCCCGTCATGCTAGTGGCTGCCATGCCATTCACCAACAAGTCCGCGGCATTTACTCCAGTGACAATTTCACTGAAGGTCACCACGGCCTTGGTTAGCACTCCCACGGTGGATCCTGCCGCTGGCCGCACGTAGTCGATTTCCTGGCCAGCCACGCTGGTGCGAAGTTTCCCTAAGGTGGGAGCAATGGTATCCGTCAGGGTGTAATTCCAGCCTGAGCCGGGAGCAAATTCCCCCGTGCCAATGCCAGCGATGGTTTGATCTGGATCCCACGCCACGGCCACCGCACCAGGGCTGGGTTGGGGGAAACTGAACACATACGGCCCTGCTCCGGAGCCACCCAAGGTATCGGCCGGCTCCCCATTCACGATCAACGCCGTAGCCGCCACGCCCGTGACGGGTTCGTTGAAGGTGATGCTGATGCTAGTTAAGCTGGACACCGTGGTGCCCGGAGTGGGCGCGGTGACACTTACCGTGGGCGCGGCAAAGCCAGATGGGAGGCTAGCAACGAACGCTAAGACCGTGAGGCAACGGATCATTTTCATAAGCAAAGCAAGGAGGGGACTGAGAGGACGGTGGCCCGGCTGTGGGGGAGCAGTTTGCGGCAGTAAATTGAATTCGTCTATCTTGTAGCAAAAAGCAGCCGGAGTGACAAGACCCCGGCTGCGATTTTTTTTCAAGAGTTGACAGACTATTTACGTTGCCGCCGCGCCAGCAGCGCGAGTCCGCCAAGCACCAGCAGGCTGGAGGGTTCGGGGACGGGAACCGCTCCGTTATTGATAGCCAGAGCCACCGCACGGATAAACATGGCCTCACCTTCAGGGGTGAGGTTTTCGTAACCGGCATTGCCCACGCCATTGTTTGGGGCGGCCGCAGCTTCGCGATTGCCGGCCAGAAACTGTAACCGATAGCCTCCCAAGATTTGCCCAGAAGAAACCGCGCCCGTGCCAGTCGTCGCCAAGGTGGTGCCAGCTGGCAGAGAGGCTATGTATGGGGAAGTGAGCCCCCCTACGAGTGAGGTGGCGATAACAGTTCCACCAGCGTTGATGGTGCTGCCAGTGAGGTTACTGATGCCGCGGACATCTGCGGCACTGTCCGCAGGAAAGTTAATAACTTGTGAGATGCTATCAACCGTTGTGCTCCCAACCATGGAAGCGGACCCGATCAAGTAGGCCTGCACTGGATCTGTCGTGTTTGTGAAAGTCAGCGGGTTCAGCACCTGATCCGGCTGCACTGGCGCACCGGTGGTGGAGAACCATCCCAAGCGGCTAGAGCGGCTGAAGTAGGTGTTGGTGCTGATCAGCGGCTTCGTGATATCAACATTCCAAGGCTTGGTTTCCACCGCAGTATCGAAGAGGGCACTATTCCCAGAACGGCCTAGGATGACCACATCGTAGGTGTTCATGGTGGCTACGTCAGTTGAACTGAGGACGTTGGGGGTATCTGCGGGATTGAAACGAGTAACCGTATGTCCTGCGGCAGTAAGAATATTGATGAATCCTTGATCGCAGTATGGCCCAGTTCCGCCCGTAAATGTGCCGTTTGGGCTCTGGTTATTGTCGCTGGCCCCCGTGCCAACCAGTTGATCGGAAACCCAGACGATATTGGCCGCCGGCACCGTAGAGGTGAGGCCACCTAAGGAGAAGATGAGCGCGAGGAGAGGGTGTTTTTTCATGGGGACGAATGAGGAATTCGTGTGTTTTAGAGAAAGGTGACGATTTTGACAAGATTAAAATTAAAGAGTTTTAACAATCTGATTCAGTCGCACCATCGACCTGCCGTCGGCGTGAGAAGCTGGCAGCACGCTCGCTCGTTGCCGGTCCTAACGCTGGGCGGTGGCAGCCTTCGAGGGTTCTGTGAACTCCCATTTTTCAAACTTGCCCGTGGCATCCCAACCCGTGGTGGATTGCCAAGTCGTGAAGGTGGATCCTTGGACTTCACCAAACTGGTAACGAAGATTCTCCGCTCCTCCGGCAGAAAACCACGTATTGCCATCGACGGAATTTTCTCCGCCGCCCTTCACGGTCAGGGCCATGGACTTTTTCTCCGTGACCCAAAAATAATTTTCCCGCACCGTATTGCCAGAGGCATGTTGGATCCAGAGTTCCGCCTGGGGCTTGGCGTGCTGGGTGTTTTGGTAAAACTGGTTCCCTTCGAAGAGGCAATCCTGCACCCGACCCCGCTTGGTGTCGTATCCTCCGAAGACAAGTCCAGCCTTGTCGTTTTTAAAGAGGATATTACTCCTCACAATAATCCCCGAGGCGACAGTTCCTTTGTTCTCTGCGCCTACTTCGATGCCCAGGTCGCACTGGGTCACGACGTTGTCTTCGATGGTGATGTCCTTGCCTCCGTCCACGTAAATCCCTGCGGCATACCCATCGCCATAACTGCTCCGGGCGTTCTCCACCCGATTCCCCTTACAGATTCCTTCCCTGGCTACTTTGGTGGTGTCTTTGACGATGTCCCCTTCACCGCCGATGAAATCAATCCCAATGTTATTGACGTTGGTTATGCTATTGTTAGTGATGGAAAATTTCGTAACATTTCCATTGAGCGTCAGCGCTTCACTGGGGGCGGGTTCGCAATCGGTGATGGAATTCCCATCGATCACAATATCAGAAAGCGGGACGTCTGCCTGGCTGCCATAGAAGCCGATCCCGATGGCATTCTTTCCTTTGCAGCGGGCGATGCGGCAATTCCGGATTTCATAGTGGCTGCCGCCCCCTTCGATCATAATGGCGGCACTTTCCTTTTTATCCAGATTGTCCACCAAGCTGAGATTCTGAATGCGCAAGTAGCTTTGGTTCTCCGCGCGGATCAATTGCTGGCCCTTCACGCCCTTGCCGCTGATGGTGGCTCCGTCCTCGCCCAGCAGGGAGATCCAGCCCTTGGTGGCGGAACCGGAGTTATTAAACTCAACGCGCTCCGCATAGACCCCGGGATGGACCAGCACGGTGTCGCCCGCCTCGCACTCTTCCAACGCGCGTTGAATGGTCCGCCATGGGCGTTCATTGCTGCCCGCTCCTTTGTCGTCATTGCCCTTCACATCCACATGATACACCTCTGCCTGCGACAGCAGCGGGCAGAGAAGGAGGAAAAGGCATTGGTAAATTGGGGGCACGCGGTAATTTATGCGAATTGCAAAAATAATTCAATCATCAACTGCGTGAAGTTCAATAACTTACGCGAACAAACTTAAGGTTGGGCAGACCGGGGTTTTTCTCCGATGGCCAGGATGGTCTGGAAATGCGGCGGGGCTTCTTCCCGATCTACCAATGTAATGGCGATGTCTGTGAAGCCGGCTGTCTCCATAAATTGATACAACTCCACCTCGGAAAAACCGAGCCACACGTCCTCATAGAGTTCCCGGGTCTGCTCGAAATCGTGTTTCAGCAAATCCAGCACCACGATGCGTCCGCCGGCCCGTGTGATGCGGAACGCTTCCCGCACGGCCTGTTGGGGCTTGCGGGCGTGATGCAACGACTGACTAAAGAAGGTGAGATCCACTTCTTCGTCGATTAGCGGAGGTGATTGAATGTCCCCCAGGCGATATTCCAAATTGGTAAAACCATTTTCCCGGGCCTTCTGCGAGCCATAGGAGACCATGGCATCGGAGTTATCCACGGCTATGACGCGTTCCGCACGCTGCGCCAGCAATTGACTGAAGGTGCCCTCGCCCGCGCCCAAGTCAGCAATGATCTGCCTGGGCATGAGCTTGAGCAGCGTTTCCGCCAATCCTTTCCAAGTGCGGCCGGGGAGATAGCTGCGCCCGAATTTCCCCGCTAACTGATCGAAATACGCCCGGGCTTGGTCCGCACGTTTTTGCAGCGCCAAACGGAGCGCGCGTTTGTCATCGGCGGCTTCGGGCAACTCTTCCGCACTGGCCCGAATCAATTCCCGCAACTGGTGAGCCGCCCCCTTGGTTTCCGGGATGTCAGTCAGCGCGTAGATGCTATTCTTCCCCGCCCGCCGCACCTGCACCAACCCCGCCTGCTTGAGCAGCGCAAGTTGGGTGGAAATGCGGCTTTGTTTCATGCTCAGAATTTCCTGCAATTCGGCCACGCTGAGTTCCTCCTCGTCCAAGAGCAGGAGCATGCGCAAGCGAGTGGAATCGCTCAGCAATTTCAGGGATTCCAGAAAGAGTGACATGAGCGTTGACGAAAGGCGACCCGGGGGTCCCGAGCGTTAGAATCTAGGACTCTGCAGGAGGCGTTTCCGCCGCGCTGCCGGAGGTTTCACTGACGGCTTCTGCCGTCGGTTCCACCGCAACGTCAACCACGTCAACCACGTCAACCGCGTCAACTGCTGGCGCAGGTGCGTCTGGGATTTCCGGGATGATTTCGGCGGTTGGCTCAGCCACAGTTTCGACTGGAGCGGGAGCTTCGGCCTCGATGGCTGGCTCTGCGGCGGGGGCTGGGGAGGTCTCCGCAACTGGTGCGTCCGACGTTTCGGGCGTCGGTTCGGCGGATTTCTCACCGGAAGCCTTGCCTTCGGCGGCGGGCTTTCTTTCACGATGCTCGCGACCCAAAATGTGCAGTTCGCCATTGGCGAATTCCGTCAGGAACCCTTCCTGCACCAACCATTTGATGTCCTGCATGATGGCCAGCTCTCCCGTGGAAAGCACCGGAGCCACGGGAGCCGGGGTTTCGCCTTCAGCCACGGGGACGGGTTCTGGCTCGGGCGCGGGCGGGGCCAGCACGCCGACGATTTTGCCGTAGCCGATGCCGGAGTTGGCGCGCACCATTTCAATGATGGAACGGACGCGGTCGGACAAGGGCACGTTGTCGCCAATGAATTGCGGGCGACTGCGGCAAACGAAGGTCGTTTTCTTGTCGCGCTTGAAGAAGCGCAAACCATGATTTTCCAGCTCGCGGCAGAGTTCCTGCACGAGGTTCATCGGGAAACGATTTTGGCTGTCAAGTTCCACCCGCAGCAGGCTCAGCAGGCCGGGGGACAAGAGTTTGCCAGGAATATTTCCCGCCACGGTAATTTCCCGCACGGTCTTGAGCGAGTCATCAGCAAAGTTCTTCAGGAAGTGCGCATCGCGCTCCGCGATGGTTTTGAAACGCGGAGCTTCCTCACCTTCCGCCACTTTGGTGCAGACGTATTGGCGTTCGGTGGATTGTTGCTCCAGCCACTTGGCCACAATTTCCTCCCCCTTCTCCACCCGGACGCGGCTCTTATAGAAGTCCAGGGCGAGGTTGTAAAACTCCTCCCGATGCAGTCGGGCGACATTCACAGGGAACGAGTGATGGTTCGGCGGTCCTAACAGGGCTCCGGAAAATCCGCACACCGCTATGGCCGTGAAATTTCCCTTCGGAGGATCGATGGCGACTGTTTCTTCGGTATAAAGTTCGTTCATGGCTGTGCCTTGGCGAATGTGGCGCAGGGCCTCTTCCTTGGTCAGCCAGAGCGAGTTGTCCAGCGTGCACTGGATCAGTTCGGGCGCGGCGGCAGGAACCGCAGCAGCGACTTCGGCTGGATTCGCCCGGGCAGAAGGAGTGGGATCTTTATAAAAGAAATGGACCAAATACCGATCCCGGGCAGAAAGGAACAACTTCGCCACGTCGAAGACAGAATAGGCGCGACCGGAGGCTTTGATTTGTTTGGCCAGGGCCTCCACGGCACGAGGCTCAGGGAGGATACGGGCCCACCAGCCATGAGCCAGGCGTGGACGCTCTTCTTCCGGACGATCGTGACGACGATCACCACGATCTGGGCCGCCACCATCACGACGCGGGCCTCGATTGCCGCCACCATCACGACGGTCCGGGCGATCTCCGGCAGGCCGCGGACCACGCGAGTCCGGTCCACCACCATCACGCCGCGGCGGACGATCACCTTGAGGGCGATCACCCTGCGGACGATCTCCGGCAGGACGCGGAGGTCCAGCTGGACGAGGACCACGATCTCCCATGGGACGATTCCCTTGGCCTCCAGGCTTCGGCCCGGAAAATCCACCACCGCCACCCGGAGGACGATTGCCGCCTTCCCGACGCTGCCCTGGGGCACCGCCGCCGCCAGCACCGCCGCCGGGTCCACGACCCTGACCGCCACGGTTATCGAAATTTCTCGCACCACCGCCGCCAGGTCCACCAGCGCCCCGACGGTCGCCTCCGCGATCACCCCGGTCCGGGCGATCACCCCGATCACCCCGGCCACCGCCGCCGCCCTTGCCGGCAAAATTCCACACCACGTCACTGGCGGGCGTGGCGTCGGCAGGTTTGCTCTTATCCACCCAGTCCGGGCGGAAGCTGAGGGATTGTAATTCAGAAAGGTCGATGGAGTCGCTCATAAAAGAGTGCGCGGGGTCAGTTGATTGATTGGGGAAGGAACCATGCGGAGGACGTTAGTCCGCCTGATGAGAGCGGAGAACACTGGCGCATTGGCATAAGAGTTGATACATAAGCTGCCGCTGGTAGCACGCATCCCCCAATAGCTCCAGCAGAAAAGCAAGCCCGTAAAGGATTTCTTGCAATGGTTGGAGGGACAGGATTTCATGTTAGGCTCGAAAGAGAATTTGCAGAATGGCGCAGAGCAGAGTCCACTAAGCCATGTTTTCCATCTGGGTGCGGGCACGATTTGTGGTTGAAGCATGGCTGCTGCGTGCAGCCGTGGTAGTCATTCCGTGGCTGCCTCACGGCGTGCTGAAGTTGTTGTCCCATACGCTGGGAGCCTTCGCCAGTCTGGTGGATTATCGGGGGCGGGCGGCGGCTTGGGCCAACCTCACGTTGCTGTTCCCCAACCTTTCCCGCCGCGAAATAATTCGGCTGCGTCGTCGGTCCTATCAAATTTTCGCCCGCGCCTTTGCCGAATTATTTTGGAGCCGACACCTCACCCCGCCGACGGTGGACCGCTTCGCCACTGCCCACTTGGCAAGTGACGCCACCCAGCAGGCGATGCAGGAAGGTTGTATTTTTGCCACACTGCACGCGGGAAATTTCGAATGGCTCTCCCGGGCCACCGCCTTGTGGGGCTATCCCTCCATGATTGTGGCGGCTAATTTCCTGAACCCTCGGCTGACCCCCATTTTCCAAGCGCTGCGCCAGGTCGAGGGGCATCAGATCATTCCCCAGGAACACGCGATCCTGAAACTCTTCAAGCACCTCAAGCGCGGCGGACGCACCGCCATGTTGATCGATCTGAACGTGCCGCCAGACCAAAGCGCCACCATCATTTCCTGCTTCGGCAAACTCACCTGCGTCACCCAAGCGCACGCCGCGCTAGCCCAGCGCACGGGCCGTCCATTAGTGCCCGCCATCTCCCTGCCGCAAGCGGATGGTCGCTACACCATGCGCTTCCTCGAACCTATTCCCGCGGGGCCGACGGATTCGCTAACAGACATCACCCAGCGCTGCTGGGATCAGTTCGAGCCGTTCATTCGCGAGCAACCTGAAATCTGGATGTGGATGTATAAACACTGGCGCTATCTGCCAGAAGGAGCCACCGCAGCGGAATACCCCACGTATGCCAATTCCTCCAAGAAATTCGAGAAGCTGCGCAGAGGAATGGCCCACAAAGCAGCCAACCCCTAACCTCAAGGTGCGGAACCCACTGGGAGTGGCGCGACTCTGTCCGCCATTCTCAATTTCTCGCGCAACTCGCATCACTGCAATATAAAAGGGTGTAGCAAGTGTTACCGATGGCGGACGGAGTCGCGCCACTGCCAGTCCAGCATCGTTTTTATTGAGGAATTCGATCGCGTGGGATCGAACTGACTGGGGCTGATGAAAATCTCCTTTGAAATTCCTTCGTTGCGTTTTCTGCGTTTGCGGTCCACATGAAGTGTCTATGTCTGATTCAGCTGCTCTCCACCCCGATATTGCCCAACACGTTGCCGACGGAAGACTCCCCGCTGCGGCGGCTTCCAAAGTCTCCCAATTGGTGCCCGGCACCTTTGTATCCTCCCGAAATTTCGGATCCGGAAAGGTGGTGGAATGGGATCTGCTGGGGGATCGCATGCTGGTGGATTTCGAAGGCAAACCCGGGCACGCCCTGAAATTAGAATTCGCCTCCAAGCTGCTCGATATCATTGATGAAGGCCACATTCTGGCCCGTCGCTTTGCGGATAAGGCTGGATTGCTGACGCTGGCGGAAAAGGAACCCGCGGAATTCGTCCGTCTGGCCCTGGTTAGCAACGGACGCAAAATGACTTTCGACGCGTTCGAAGATCTGGTAAAAGGCAAGATCATCCCTGAGGGGAAATTTAAGAACTGGTGGGAAAACGCCAAAAAGGTCCTCCGCACCAAACCTCAATTCATCGTGCCACCGAAGCGCACCCTGCCGCTGGAACTGCGGGGCGATGATATTTCCCCTACCGATGCGCTGCTGGAAGATTTCCGCGGGGCCCGGGAAATGAAGGCGAAGATCAAGGCCATCGAAGCGATTCTCAAAGAGCCCAGTATCTTCGGCAACAACCCCGCCGAAACCCTGCTGCCGATTGCCCGTGAAGCCGAGGAGACCATTTCCCAAAATCTGCGCCTGAAGCCAGCCGATGCCGTGGAAATGCTCCTGACCCGGGATGACCTGGTCGAGCGCGTCGAAGGCCTGCGCGAGCACGTGACCCTGCCCCTTTCCAAAGCGATGGCAGAACTCCACGAACGCCTGCCGGAGTTCGTCACTGCCCTGACGCCCACGAAACAATACCGCGTCTTCAACGCGCTGCCCGAAGCCATGGGTGAAGGCTGGGAGGAACGCGCCACGGCCCTGATCAACAAACTGCCCCAGCGCAGTATTGCCGAACTAGCCAAGGTCTTCGTCAAACGGGACAGCGCAGAGAAGTTGCTTGGTTTCCTCAAAACCACCATCGGACACCGCGCCTTGAGTTCCGAAGCGCTGGCGTGGGTCTGCCGCGAACGTGCCACCATTACCAAGACGGTATTTACTGCAGAAATCACAGCCGCCCTTATGGGTGCCATCGAGCGTGACCACTTCGACGACGATAAACGCTCCAATCGCGTCATGGACGTGTTGATGGACGACAAAGACCTGATTGCTGATGTGCTGCGCAATGCGGAGACGAACCAAGTCAACAATTTCGCCCGGCAGGTGCTCCTGAGCCCTGCGTTCGACGAACTCACGAAGCGATCCCTCATGGCCCGCATTATCAAAGTGGTGCCCGAGGCGGAAGAATTGATCTTGGCGCACAAGAAAGACGAGGAGGATGACAGCGAGCAAACGCCCCTCATCGTTTCCTGGACCAGCCTCGAAACTCAGAAAGCCGCCCTGAAGCAGCTCTCGGAAATTGAAATTCCGAAGAATCGGGAAGACATTATCATCGCTCGCGAATATGGCGATCTGCGGGAAAACTTCGAATACAAATCCGCCAAAGAATACCAGAAGGTCCTGATGCGGCGGAAAATGGAGATGGAGCGCGATCTGGCGCGGGCGCAAGGCACCGATTTCTCCGATGTGGACCCCGCCCACGTAGGCGCGGGAACTATCGTGGTGCTGGAAGATCTGGCCACGGGTAAACAGAATACTTACACCATTCTGGGAGCCTGGGATGGCGATCCTGACAAGCACATCCTCTCCTACCTAACCGCCATCGGCCAAGCCCTCCAAGGCCTCTCCGTGGGGGACACCGCCGATCTGCCCACGGAGACAGAAGACGTCCGCCCAGTGAAGGTGGTGAGCATCACCAAATGGGTCAAGTAACCTGGAGTCATGGATTGAGCTCCGGCAAGGTTTGTCGTGGTCTCGAGTCTCCTCTGCTGGAGTGCCAAGCAGGCACCGGGGCCACCAAGCACGTGCAACTCGCAAAAATATCGCCCGCTAACTGAAAAATCATCGAGATTCCGAGAAATTTTTCCTCAAAAGGTTGACATCCATCCCGTTCCTTGGCAATCATTAGGAAATTCACCTACTAAATTCCGCATCCATCCTGCACCAGCCCTTATCCTCTTATGAGCGAGCCCGATAATCAAATACCCAAAGCACCGACCGTAAAGACCTCTGCGGTGCCTTTGAAAAAAGAAACTGTGCGGATTACGCTCCGTCCCAGCGCCCCACCTTCCGAGCCTCTGCCACAGGTGAGCCCACCTCCGCCCACAGCTCAGGTCCCTGTGGCCCCAGCGCCAATGCCGTTGCCCTCGGCTCCGCCGCCATCGCCTCGTGCGGTCGCTCCAGGCGCGCCCACCGTGCCGCTGCGGAGCGCCCCGCCACCGATTCGTCCTGCTGGCCCTCCGACGGTGGCCATGGGTGGTGCACCGCCACCGCCGGCTACTCGCCCCGTGGGTGGCCCGCCCGCTCCTCCGGCCCCCATTGGCAGCAAGACCATTCCTTTGGCCCAAGCCCCTGCCCGTCCCGTTCCCGCCACTCCAGGTGGCCCGCGGCCAACCGGCCGCCTAACCGGTGCTCCGGCAACGCAACCGTTGCCCAAGGCCACGATGAAGTTGACCAGGACCGAGCCCATCAGTGGTGGCCCTCCCACCGCCGCCATCAGCAGCGCCCCGATCAAGTCCGCTGGGTTTGATGACGAGGATGAAACCGACAACGAAGGTTTCCTCAACGGCATTTCCGTGGCCGCCATCATTGGCTCCATTGCCGCTCTCTTCATTGCCCTGCTGGCCTTCCAAGCCGTCCCTCCATTCAATCAGCAACTCCCGCTGACGACCTTGGATCAAAAGAAGTCCTGGCAAAATGAGCCTAGAGCCGATTGGAAAATTCCGGTCGAATACAACCCCTTCTCCAAGAAAATGGGAGAGAGTTGGTCCAGCACCTACGCCACCAAGAAGGCCGACGAGCACGCCATTCCTGATCGTGGAGAGTAATCCTTTTACCATTCAATAACCAATCATTAATCCCTATGGGTCCCGCTATCATTTTACTTATTGGAGCATTGGCTGCCGTCGGCACCTCCGTTCTGGCATTCATGCAGTAGTCCGCTGAGTCAGTGAAAACTGACCTGCGTTCCCTGAAATCCTTCGAGACCGCCCCCTTCCCCCTTTTGGTTGGAACGGGGCGGTTTGATTTTAGAGGATTAAATCGACCTTCAGCCCAGCAATGACACTGGACGTCGGCTGCAGTTTCCTCTAAAAGCATGCCATGAACTCCTCACGCCGTCATTTTCTCGCTACCAGCACCACCGCTCTGATGTCCACCTCCCTAGCCGAACGCATCGTGGCAGCCGATCAGGCCTCGGGCCTCAAGGGCAAAATCAATCACTCGGTTTGTAAATGGTGTTACCCCAAGGTGCCGTTGGATGAACTTTGCAGCGCGAGCAAGGAAATGGGCATCACTTCGATTGATCTCGTGGACCCGGTGGATTTCCCCGCTTTGAAAAAGCACGGGCTAACGTCTGCCATGATTAGTTTCCCCACGATTGATGGCCCTAACGGGGAGAAAATCGGCAGTATTCCGTTCGGGCTGAATCAGCCGGAGCACCACGATTTATTAGTGCAGGCTTACGAGCCGCTGATCAAAGCGAGCGCAGCATTTGGGGCGAAGAACGTCATCTGCTTCTCCGGGAATCGACGCGGCATGGATGAGGAAACTGGTCTCAAAAATTGTGCCGCAGGCTTGAAGAAATTACTCCCACTGGCAGAAAAGCACGGCATCGTCCTGACGATGGAACTACTGAATAGTCGGGTCAACCATCCTGACTACATGTGCGATAAGAGCGCCTGGGGCATAGCCCTGGTCAAGCTCGTGGGATCGCCCAACTTCAAACTCCTCTTCGACATTTACCACATGCAAATTATGGAAGGGGACATCATCGCCACCATCCAAAAGCAGCACGAAAACTTTTCCCACTATCACACTGGCGGCGTGCCCGGCCGGCATGAAATCGATGAAACGCAGGAGCTAAACTACCCCGCCATCATGAACGCCATTGTCGCCACGGGTTTCAAAGGACACGTGGCTCAAGAGTTTGAGCCCGCCAAGCCGGATGTGCTGGCCTCACTAAAACAAGCGGTGCGGATCTGTGATGTGTAGGCGAATTCCCGTCCTCTTCATAGATTAGACCCCAAGATTTTAAGCTGGACTGCTTTTGCAGCTGCGGAGTGCATTTGCCTTGTCCCACAATACAAAATCCTCCGCAAAAGCTTGTAAAGCGAGGTTTCGAGTCTTTTCATCCAAATTTATAGATGCGGTGGATGGGAATGGCCTGCCGAGGAACTGGCGGATGACGCCGAGGTCCATTGCTGCGCAGGCACGGGGAAAATCAGCCTCGGAGTGTTCCAAACAGCCCACGAAAACGGGCTGCTTGCCCTGTAAAAACCAGCTTTGGCTGCGGAACACCTCAGGCCGTTCGGCCTCAGATGTTTCAGCCAGTAGTTGTGCAAAATCCACCAGCGACATGTCGACCTTGAATCTTTTAAAGTCCTTCACCTCAGCCGACAATGTGCCATTTTTAGTTGTTCGCAAATGATGCCAACACGCTGCAAGGCGGGACATCGGGTCCCTCAGCATGATACCTGTCTGCCACAACTCTGGAATTGAGCCATTGTCGGCAAAGCAAGGCAACTCTGCATCCTTGATGAATTCTGTCCCACCCACGGGTAAGCCCTGAGAATGCGCCAAGCTCCGCAACCAATGCTCACCACCGGTAAGCGGCACGCTTAACCAAACCCATTTCTGCTCAGGCATGGCGATGTGTGGCGCATTTTTCCGCTGTGGCGTGTCTGCTCCAAACTCGGGCGGTCCCTGTGTCCATGAGTCCGTTTCCTCACCAGGCCAAGGCCGTGCGAAAGTATCGCTGAAGTGATAGAATTTACTCATGCTCACGACTTCACCCGTGTGCTGCACCAGATCCCGATAAGCCCGGTAGTGTCCTCCTTCCAGTCCACACATGCAGAACATACTCTGACCGAACCTCCCCACAAGCCGATCATTGCAGTTGTGATTCCACTTCACATCCCGCCAGCCATGACGAGCGAAGAAATCCAGCGCCAGTGGAATAGCATCGCGACTGAAAAATACGCCCTGTCCGCCCCAGAATAACCATTCCGGATAAATGCCATAGAGATCACCCATATCGAATTCAAAGCGCGGGTCCAAGTCCCCAACCGTGTAGAGAGACAGTGTGAAGAAGCGCTTTCCGTCGGCTGCCAAATTATCCAGCACCTCTTGTAGCTTGGGCAGGAAACCAGGTCGGAAATCTACATCATCCTCACAGATTAGCACTCCGCAGCTTTCTGGGTCTGCCCAGGCCAGTTCCAGCGCGCGTTTATAGCTGTAGGAGATGCGTCGGTTCGTGTCCCACGATTTCTTCTCATTCCATTCATCCTCTGGATATACTTCTACTGCCAATTGCATCCCTGACCCTAGTTCCAGACTCTGCTCACTTCCGAGAAATGCTGCGTCCGTGCCATCCACCACCACCTGCACCACCCCGCTTTTGCCAGCAGTAGCCCTACTCCAATTCCGCAGCGATTCTTGGATATAGTTCTTCCCGCCCCGGGCACTACGGTCACAGGTGAAGAATGCCACGGTCATCTTCTCCACGGGATAGGTGTGGGTCTGTGCCTGCGGCCAGACCAGTGGTTTGCCTTCCAGAATATTCCGGTAGTAATCCAGTAACGGAGTTCGGTCTATCCACTCGCGCTGCGGTCCGAAGGCATAGTGACATACCAAGGCCCCACCGCACACTGCATTGAGCCTCCCCGTTTGCTTGGTGGCTACTTTTGTCAGGTAATGCTCATCCTCTTCCGGGACTTGCAGCAGCCCCATATCCTCACCCCACCAGGCAAAGCAGTTGATGGAAATGCGCTCCCGCCATACCGCAATGTATTGGCGGAAAATGGTTTTCATCTCCTCCAGTTTTCCCGCAGAATATTGCCGCAGAAACGACCAATGGTTGGCCTCGGCCCAGCTTGGAGAGCCCACTGTGTTGCAAGCAGGAGATGCTAAAAATGGAGCATATTCGATGGCTCCGCAGCGCTGCCGGATGTGATCCATCGCCCCGTTGTTTACAATTTGCGCAAACACTAGTAAATACTGCCGATGCTGCAACCTGAACGCCAGCAACCGCTCCACTGCGTCATCTGCGATGAAGCAAATATCATCGTCAAATCTCAGATACAGCACACCCGGAACGCGATACGCAGGCCCAAAGAACCGATGCACCGTCTTCCATCCTTTGGGACCATCGGGATTGGCCGCACTGTCTGCCGAATCGTGAACTTCTTGAACCGGAACTTCCAATCTTGAACTTTCCGCAGGGAAGGGCACAAACTTAAAAAAATCCGAATGCCGCTCGCACAACCCTCGGATAAATGCTATATCCGCTTCGTCCACCGTGTTCACCCACCAATGATGCTCGTCGATCACATGCCGCTGCTGCAGCAAATATTCCGCCAAGATTTCCAAATACCGTCTCCGCCCCGCCGGGCAGGTGGAAATAACACGATGGCCTTGATACATAAGAGTTTAAAGTGGGAGAGGAGGTTCGTGTCGCACGCCCGGAAGCTGGCGCTGCGGAATTAGCAAAATAATTCTAGACAAGCAGCTAACTGGCATGGTAATGCTGCTAGAGGAACAAAAACCACAACAATCGTATGGATAAAAAAACAATAATTTCTGTAACGAATCTCAGCAGTGCAACTAACCTCGGCAGTCCCTTTGGACGGAGACAGTTTTTGAAAATAGCCGGTGGGGCAGGTCTAGTATCTTTCGCGAGCCTACATGGACTGACGACGCAAGCCCAAGCAGTCACTCTGTCTGGAATAGGAGGTTCGGGTCCAGTTCCCCCCTTACCTCCCGTCATTTATCTAACTGAATACGCCGCAGATTTTGGTATCCTCGTTTCAGCCCCTGCTGGAACGACCACGACGTATTTGGTGTCAGGTAGCACGATTTATGTGAACGGTGATTCCATTATCTTGACCCTAAGAGGGTATAATACAGGTAAATGTCGGGATTCCGATGGTGGCCACAATTACCTAATGAAATGCTCGACTGAGTTTGAAGGTCTTACCGACTCAAACGAACGCAATGCTGTATCGGGCGTAGATCCGGCCTGGGGGATGCCGTGGATCTGAACACTGTAGTTACCAAAACAATAAGCCTTGCTCAAAACCCAACTGTCTCAGTCAACGCAGTCACGTCTGGTTTCCAAGTAGTGGATCTGGGAGGAGCGAACCCTGTCCAACGATGGGAGGTTATCGGCACGCGAACGTATTGGATTGAACAAAATCACTGCATTCCATAGTGTTATTTTTTATGAATCGTGCCGTAGGAGGTCTGATTTTATTTGTCTGTGGTATTGCTATGGGCTATCTGTTACGGAAACCCGAAAGCGATCCGCATCCATTCCAAGCGAGTGGGGGAGTGAGCGCTACTAGATCAGAAGTGTTTAAATCCTCAACGTCTCCGGCGGCGGCGAGGCTCAATTCCGGCGACGCATTTCGCCAGGATGGCAACCCGGAAGGCGAAAAAAACGGCAAGCCTATTTGGCATAGTAAGCCAGATGGTATTAGCTTAATGGGCGCTTTTGATGATGATGGCTTAATCAATATGGATATATTGAATTTGTTCGGAATTTCTGAAACCAAAAAGCAAGAATTGGAAAAATGTTTTCAACTATATCTATCTAAACTTAGAGAAGTTGAGAAATCTCATTTACAGTTAAAAAATGACGGATCAAATCAGTTTTTTGAAATTGAACCTTTCAAGAAAGAACGCGAAGCAATGCTTACTGAATTCCAGGCATCAATGGAACACCTCGTGGAAAGAAATGTAGCCGAAACAATCATTGGCATCGGATTGAAGAACGACGACCGAAATCGTTACTTTACTTCTGGCATCGAAACCATGAGACTATATGTCGAGAATCAAAAGGAAGGCTCCGGAGCAAGTCTCTTCGTTGTGGAAACGATTAGGCCGGATGGGCGAACTTCGGGTGCAAAACGCTCATCCATCTCTGAGAGTATGTCAAAAATGATCTCAAACCGATTCGGACACATCTTTAAACAAAATTAATTTTCAGAAATCTCGCCACTGTTACGCATCAATCTTGTGTGCTTCCCACCCAAAAAGGAATGGCAGTAATCCGCAGGGTAAGGAAGGGCGCACTATCAGCATGAAAGCAATCATTATCGGTGCTGGACTAAGTGGCACAAGTGCAGCAGTATCGCTGCTGGAATGTGGGTATACTATTGAAATATTCGAGTCCAGACTCCATAAAGCGGGAAATTGTTCAGACGAAAAACGCGGGATTACCACCCTCCATACCTACGGTCCGCATTTGTTTCACACGAACGATGACGAGGTTTGGAATTTCCTCAGTCGCTTCACGGAATGGACGCCCAACCAGCATAAAGTGGTGGCGGACACCGCGCGCGGGCGCATTTCCATTCCTTACAATTACAACACGATCAAACAGCTACGAGGGGAACTAACGGATGCAGAGATCCGGGAATTGATATTTGCAGACTACTCCGCCAAGCAATGGGGGATGCCATGGCATGAGCTGCCTGCGGCTATCACCGGGCGTGTGCCAGCCCGGAGGGAGAACGCGGATGATCGTTATTTTACCGACAAATACCAAGCGCAGCCGAAGGAGGGCTACACGAAGATGTTCGAGCGAATGCTGGAAGGGATTCCCGTGCACCTGGGAGTTGGCAAAGAAGAATGGCGGAAGCATGCGGGCAAGGCGGATCTTGTGATCTACACGGGAAAAATCGATGAATATTTCAACTACTGCTACGGCAGGCTGCCTTACCGCAGCCTACGCTTCGAGCATTACGAGAGCACAGAGCGCCTGCCTCATGCAGTGATTAACCAGTGCAATCCGAAGCCCTACACGCGGATTTATGATCATCGGTATTTTACCGAGTGCAATTCTCCGGCTCTCACAGCGGAGCCACAGACGCTGCCACCGGAGGATGCTTTGCCTCGTGGTGCGGTGAAGTGGGACGGAAGGAGCGAGGGTGCTCCTGCTACGATAATCACGAAGGAATACCCAATGGCGCATGACTCTACAAATGAGCCATTTTACCCCATGCCGTTTGGTCCAGGGATGGAACTCTATCAGAAATACAAAAAACTAGCTGATGCCGAACCCCGCACCATTTTCTTGGGAAGGCTTGCCACATACAGCTACCTGGACATGTGGATGGCGGTGAAACAAGCGATGGTGAAGCTACGACCAATCATCGGGAAGGGGAACTATGAGGCAAATTAGTAGCGTCAGCAAAGGCACAGAGGTTGGCAGGACCGAAAAGCGGAGCCGAAAGGATGACCGACTACGTGGAGGGCTTAAAACCTGCCCCAAGCGCTGGGGATGACCCGCACCAGTTCAATGAAACGCTTGCCCTGGGTGGTCTTGCTCCATTTGAATTCCGCCACTGCTTTGTTGAAATGAAGCGTTCCGGCCCGATTTACGATCGCTTCGGCTGTCGCGCTGTCGGGCTGGGCGCTGGCCACGAAGGCCCGGGGATGATCACTGGGGAATGACGGGGTGATGTCCACCTTGGGCCAAGTTTCGAGTCCCGCCACCGGTAGCTGCGTTTGCGAGGGGCGGGCCAGGACATAGGCCACAAGAGAAGCCTCCCCCGGGGCGCTGAGGAAAGCATTGAGGGCATCATTGGCCTGCTGGGTTAGCGCATCGGCATGCAACAGCAGTTTGCCCTGCTCCTGTTGCACAATGAAGACTGGACCACGTTCGTCGGTGGGTTCCACGATGATGAGATAATCCTCACTGCCGGAGACGCGGGTGCAGGAGGTGGCGGCTAAATTTTCACGTTTGAGGTCGGGGAAGATATTTCCAGAAAATTCGGCTGGGCGACCACTCAGGGAGAGCATGCTGAGTTTCCCCCCCTGTGCGGAACCGGAGTGCAGGAATTGAGCCACGGCATCCTGAGCCTCATTCATCGCCTGCGACCGCAGCTTTTCCTGCCGCGCCTTTTCCTGCACCACTTGCGCTGTCAGGTCCATGGGCACATTAAAAGTTTTCGGAGCGGCCTTCAGCGGCACACTATAAAAAGCCACGGCCAATCCGAAACCAGTAGCCACCAATGCCAACCCTACGGTCCCCCAACCCAGCAACTGGGGCAGGCTGGGCCCGGAATCGTCGATCCGCGGCAAGCGCGTGCGACGGAAGCGCTCCCGAATCTTGGCTAAACGTCCCTCGATCCGCTGGCGGGAATTGGGATCTGGATTGAGCATTTTCTCGGTCGCCAGCGCCTCGGTGGACGGCGGGACGGCGGGCTCCACAGGCTTCGGAACACGCTTTCGGACCTTGGTGCGTTGCAGCACTTCAGCGGGAATACTCGAGGGGAATTGTTGCTGCTCCCATTCCTCGAAAGTCGGGGCTCGGGCATCTCCACCGCAATACGGGCAGGGACCACTCGCTCCCAAGAATGAAAACGGCACCTCCAACGTGCTGGTGCACGTTTGGCAATCGAACTCGATCGCTTCGGGGTAAGTCATAGTGGAACCTAGAGTGGACATTGTATTAAGCTGAATAGTCTATCTTAATAAATTATGAACTCCAGTGAAATTTTTTAAAATTTCGCTTCGCCAATTAGGGTAAGTAAATCTCTGTCAAAGGATCGAATTTCGCTTTCCAAATAGCAGGGTCTCCGGCTAATGTCACCTTTTCGTCACATTGTTCCTCTTTTCTTTAAGCCCACCGCCCATTATCACCGAGCACTATGTTCAGCCTTCAACGATTCTTCGGTCTTCAACGATTCTTCGGTAAACCGGATAAGTTCTTCAGCCTCCTCGAAGCCAGTGCCGGCCAAGCCAAAGCCAGCATTGATCAGGTCGTCCACGTCATCAGTAATCCTGAGCAGGTGCCCAGTTTGGACGAATTCGTCTTTTCCCGCCGCAAGGAAAAGCGGATTACCGAGGAAATCAGCGAGGAACTGGTGCGCACCTTTGTGACGGCCTTGGAACGGGAAGACATCGAGCAACTAGCTCGTGCGCTCTACCGCATTCCCAAGACGGCGGAGAAATTTGCGGAACGCTTCATTCTGGGAGCCCGGATTGCCAAGCACACGGACTTCACCCGTCACGTGGGTCTGCTCGGCCAAGCCGCCGAAACCCTGCAGGAAATGGTCAAGGGCCTCCGCGGTCAGATGAATCTGGCGAGGATGAAAGAATTCAACGATCGTCTGCAATACTTCGAAGGCGAGGCTGACAAACTCATGCTCGACCACTATCGGGAACTCTATGACGGCACGCACGAGGCGACCACGATCTTTATCCTGAAGGACTTGTTCGAAATTCTCGAAACCTGCGTGGACTGCTGTCGTGACACCGGCAATGTCATTTACAATATTGTCCTGAAAAATTCCTAGCCCAAGCTCATGCGGTTGGATTCATTCCGTAGCCCGCTCGAAGGGTAGCGTGAAAAATATTGACGCAGTCGCAACTGACAAAAAGTTGGCCCGATACCTGCTCATTCTCTTAGTTCATGGGGGAATGAAAAGTGACTCCCGGCCGTGCTGGCCGATACCTGATTTTTGAGAGCAACGGCAGGTGTTGGCAAGGGGGACACGTGCCGGGAGCCACCTCCCCCGCCCTCGTGATAGCACTCCACGGCTGGCGATCACCCGGAAGGGTTCAGGGATAGATAATCTCAGAGAAAACGCCGCCGCCCAACAAAATTTCCCCTTGATAGAAAGCACAGATTTGTCCCGGGGCCAGCGCCCGCTGGGGTTCGTGGAAATGAACCGCAAAGGCCCCGTCGGCCAACGGTTCCACCCGGCAATTGGCCGCTGGAGAACGATATCGTGGCATGGCGCTGATCTCGCTCGGTTCAGTGATCGCGTGGTTCACGAAACTCACGTTGGTGACCCGGCACTCCTGCGCATAGAGCATGGGGGCGTCCGGTTGTTCCAAGGCCACCACTAATTCTTTGGTAGCGGGACGTTTGGCCACCACGACGTAAGCCACTTTGTAAATGGGGGAGGCCACGCCGAACCCTCGGCGTTGTCCCAACGTGTAAAGATGCAGCCCCTGATGCGTGCCCAAGATCTTGCCCGTGGGATCGACAATATTTCCCGGATCATCCGGCACGAAGGCGCGCAGGAAATCACTCATCTTCACCTGGCCGATAAAGCAGATGCCCTGACTGTCCTTCTTGGTGGCGGTGAGTAAATTATGCCGTGCGGCCAACGCGCGCACTTCGGGCTTGAGCAGGTGGCCAATGGGGAACATCGCATGCCGCGCCTGATGCTGCTGGAGCAGGGCTAGAAAATACGTCTGATCCTTGTTGGGATCGGCCCCGCGCAGGACGTCGGTGGTGCCATCTAATTGCAATTTGGTCTGCGCATAGTGCCCGGTGGCCACCGCACTGAAACCATATTCTTTGGCGTAATCGAGAAACACGCCAAATTTAATTTCCCGGTTACACATCACATCGGGATTCGGGGTGATGCCGTTCTGATACCCCGCCAGCAAATATTCCACCACCCGATTCCGGTAATCGTGCATCAAGTTCACCACGCGAAATTCGATCCCCAGGCGCTCCGCCACCCCGCGTGCATCCTCGATATCCTGCTGCCATGGGCAATCGCCAATGATGTTCTCCTCATTGATCCAATTCTTCATATACGCCCCCACGACCTCATGCCCTTGCTCAATGAGCAAGGCGGTGGCGGCGCTACTATCAACCCCGCCGGACATCGCTGAAAGAATCCGGGCCATAAATGAAGAGCACTGGCTTAACCGAGGTCATGCCGGGACGCAAGTGGTGGATGGGCACCGCGGGGCGGGATCCACTCTATCCACCGAGGCCAAAGGAAGAACTGCGCTGGCATCCGCCAGAAGACACCTCACCACGCCGACGTTCCGCATGCTCGAAATCACAACTTGCAATTATTGTGTTATTTGCGAATGTGTAGCCATGGCTAGAAAATCATTTCACATCTTCCCTAATTCTCAGGGGGCTTGGGTGGTGCGCGCAACGGGTTCTGTGCGTGCCGCTAAGGTATGTCAGAGTGAAAGTGAGGCAATCGCCCATGTGCGCTCAAAATCCGCAGAACCCATCTACATCCATCGACGGGATGGATTAATCGCCAGAAAGGAAATGGTTCGCGCTTCCATTCCGGCTCGATGAAGGTGGTGAAGTCTGTGATAGACACATTTTCTCAAAAGGTATTCATCAATTGCCCTTTTGATCCTGAGTATCGACCGATGCTGTTGGCGACGATCTTCGCAGTTCAGTATCTAGGACTAATTCCTATGCTAGCGTTAGATTCGCAAGACTCAGGAGAGGTTCGATTCCACAAAATTGTCGATTTGATAAGCACGTGCCAATACGGGATTCATGACCTCTCGAGGTGCACCGCTGAGGAGAAAGGGGAATTCTTTCGATTGAATATGCCCCTAGAACTGGGTCTTGATTTGGGAGCAAGATACTTTGGCTCAGATCAGCTACGAAAAAAGAAATGCCTCATTATGGAAACCGAGCGATACCGCTATCAAAAAGCGATTTCAGATATTGGGGGCTCGGATATTAAAGCGCACAAGAACAGTCCAGACGAAGTAATTCGCATCATCCGAGATTGGCTTGTAACGGATGCCAAACCGAGGTGGTGTCCCCCTGCGTCTGAAATATTGGCGCGTTATTTTGACTTTCTAGCGGATGAGCATGACCGCATTGTAAAGCTGGTTTGGCAACCAAATGAGGTTGCACGCATCCAAGTGCCTGAATTTAAGCGGAACGCGGGGGCATGGATCCGGAGAAATTACACGATTATTGCCAACAAAGGAAGCTTACCAGTTGGAATTAAGATAAAGGGAAGCCCAGGCCTTGTTCACAGTCCCTATGACACAACTGGCAGAGTGGATGTAAAAGGGATACCAAAGGGAACGAAAGTCGAATGCCCCTACACTGGCGGACATTTCTTAGTCCCTTCGCAGAGACCAGTTCCGACCAGTCGCAGCCCGAATGGATCTGCTGTAGCCGCCCCTCGCCCCTCAATATTTCCCAATTTCCCTCTTGCCACCCCGGCGGCTCCCCTTAGATTCCGCGCTCTATTTTCAGCGTCATTGATCTCAGTAGGAGCCCCATGTGAGATCAAATTGATGACCCATTCCCGGTTCGGAATTTCCTTAAAACGAAATTTTGTGTCAGGAGCGGAACATCGGCTGGGGGGCAACGTCGGAAATAATTAACCACACAACCTAACAACTAACCACATATCACATCATGAGTGCAGCACTCTGGGAACTAATTAATGCGCGTCATAAAGACCTGCGCGAAAACACCATCGTTCGTGGAACGATCATCGACATCAAACCGCAAGTCGTCCTCGTGGACATCGGTTACAAATCTGAAGGCGTCATTCCTTCTGCAGAATTTGAAGATGAAGACATCCAAGTAGGAGACGAAATCGAAGTCCTCCTCGAAAAACTCGAAAACGATGAGGGCATGGTTGTCCTCTCGAAAGAAAAAGCCGCCCACAAACAAAACTGGGACAAGATCGTTAAAGTCTTCCAAGAAGGCGGTCTCGTTAAAGGTAAAGTCAAAGCCGTCGTCAAAGGTGGTCTTATGGTCAACGTGGGCGTGGAAGCCTTCCTGCCTGGCAGCCAGATCGACATCATTCCTCCCAAGGACCTCAGCGAATACGTCGGCAACGTTTACGAGTTCAAGATCGTCAAAATCAACGACGAGCGCAAGAACATCGTCCTCAGCCGTCGCGAAGTTATCGAAGCAGAGCGTGCCGAACAACGTCAGCGCTTCCTCGAAACCGTCAAGATTGGCGACAAAGTGGACGGTGTGGTCAAGAACATCACCGACTTCGGTGCGTTCGTGGACCTCAACGGCATGGACGGCCTGCTGCACATCACGGATATGTCGTGGGGCCGCGTGAACCATCCTTCCGAAGTCCTCGTCATCGGTCAGCACCTGCTGGTGCAGATCCTGGACGTCAACAAAGAGAAAGAGCGCGTTTCCCTGGGCATCAAGCAGATGCAGAAGAACCCATGGGAAAACATCGAAGCCCGTTACCCAACCGGCACCCACGTCAAAGGCAAGATCAGCAAGCTGGTGGCCTACGGTGCATTTGCCGAAATCGAAGAAGGCGTCGAAGGCCTCATCCACGTTTCCGAACTCTCCTGGACCAAACGTATCGCCCGTCCTTCCGACGTGCTTACCGTGGGTCAGGACATTTCCGCCGTGGTGCTGGGCATCAACAAAGAGGAGCAGAAGATCTCCCTCGGCGTGCGCCAACTCGACACCAACCCATGGGACGACATCGACGCTCGTTACCCCATCGGTTCCAAGGTCAAGGGCAAGGTCCGCAATCTCACCGCTTATGGTGCGTTCGTGGAAATGGAAGAAGGCATCGACGGTATGGTGCACGTTTCCGACCTCAGCTGGACCCGCAAGATCAACCACCCATCCGAAACCCTCAAGAAGGGCGACGAAGTGGAAGCTATCGTGCTGGAAATCGACAAGGCCAACCAACGGATCAGTCTCGGCTGCAAGCAGCTTGAGGGCGATCCATGGAGCGGCATTGACGACAAATTCCACGTCGGTGATCTGGTTAAAGGCACCGTGGCGAAGATCGCCAGCTTTGGCGCCTTCATCCAACTGCAAGACGACATCGACGGTCTGGTGCACATCAGCCAGCTCAGCGAAGACCACGTCAACCGCGTCAAGGACATCATCAAGGTGGGCCAGGAAGTGGACGCTCGCGTCATCAAAGTGGACAAAGTGGAACGCCGCATCGGCCTCTCCATCAAAGCCGCCAGCTACGACGAAGAGCAACTCAAGCGCGAAACCGCAGCCTTCGAGGCCCTGCGTCCTTCCACGGACATGGTCGGTCTGGAACAAGCCTTCCAGTTCGCCACCGAAGAATGGCGCCCCGGCCAAACCAAGTAGTGGCATGGGCATCCTGCCCATAAGCCAAGCCGCCTAAGTGCGGAACAAACCTCCCGAAAACCCCGTCCGCCGCAAGGCAGGCGGGGTTTTTGCTTGTGGAGCGGTGTGCTTCCAGTGAAACTCGCGTTTCACCAACAGTCAGTAAAATGGGATTTTCTCCCATAAACTCCATCCAACTTCATTCGCCACCCTATTACCCCCCCCATTAATTCCCGTAGCACCCCGAAATCAAACCAACGAGCTTTTCTTTCGTTGCAAGCCTTTGCTACTTGGCCATATTTGTCGGCATGTCAAATACCCCCAACTTACCTCCCAATTCATTACCCGCCATCGGTCTGGTTGCTACACTGACGGCGTTGGAGCGGGCCGAGCTTTGTATTTACGGTGAATTCATCACTCACGAGAAGGGCGGAACGGTTGTGGAACAAGGGCTTCCGCAGTCGTTTCTTCATCTCGTGATCAGCGGTGAATTCCGTGTTTTCGTCACCTCTGAGGATGCCATCATACCGCTTGGATATATGGAAGCGGGGGAAGCGGTGGGGGAAATGACTTTGCTGGAACCCGTCAACGCCAGCGCGAGCGTCGTGGCTAACGCTACGACACAAGCCTGGTGCATCAACAGAACTCGATTTGAGGAATTTACTTCCGCACAACCAGCCATTGCCGTCAAGGTCCTCAAAGCTATCGCTATTCAACTGGCGCAACGCCTGCGCAAAGGTTCAGAGCGTTTGATTGAAGCGGAGACAGAAAGCTAAATCGATGTCGCTTTCCAGCAAACTTTTTTCCATTGCCAAGCAATACATCCCTGGCGGAGTCAATAGTCCAGTTCGTGCTTTCCGGAATGTGGGATCAGATCCATTTTTTGTTCAGCGCGCCAAAGGAAGTAAACTCTGGGATGTTGATGGCAAGCAACTCATTGACTATGTCCTGACATGGGGTCCCGCAATTCTTGGCCACGCACCCGAGAGCATCATTTCCGCTGTCCACACCGCAGCGAAAGACGGATTGAGCTTTGGAATCCCTAACGCTTATGAAGTTGAAATGGCCCGCCTCATCTGCGAGTGGGTCCCATCGATTGAAAAAGTGCGCATGGTCAACAGTGGCACCGAGGCCACGATGAGTTGCATTAGGTTGGCTCGGGGTTACACTAACCGGGATCGGGTCGTCAAATTTTCCGGTTGTTACCATGGGCACGTTGATTCATTGCTGGTGGCTGCCGGGAGCGGAGCCCTAACTCATGGCCGTCCTGATAGCGCGGGCGTTCCTGCTGCGCTGGCAGCGCTAACCACCATCCTGCCGTTCAATGATTTTGCACAGTTGGAGGCACTGTTTGCCAATCAGGGGGACGAGATTGCCGCCCTGATTCTGGAGCCGGTGCCAGCCAATGCTGGACTCTATCTTCCCAAGCCCGGGTTCTTGGAGAAAATCCGGGAACTCACTGCCAAATATGGTGCTGTGCTCATTTTTGACGAAGTGATGACAGGATTTCGCTTAGCGAAGGGTGGGGTTCAAGAGCTCAAAAATATTAAGCCTGACCTGACTGCTTTGGGCAAGGTAATTGGCGGTGGATTGCCGGTCGGCGCATTTGGCGGCAAGCGGGAAATCATGGATTATCTGGCACCCGATGGTCCCGTCTATCAAGCCGGCACGCTATCTGGAAATCCTCTAGCCATGGTAGCGGGCTTGACCCAGCTCAAGGAATTGGATAAATCGCGGGCCTATGATCGTTTGGAAGAATTGGGTGCCATGCTGGAATCAGGAATCCATGAGATTAAGCGGAAGACGGGGCGCGATTTGACCTTCAATCGAATCGGCAGCATGTTCTGTCTCTATTTCAATGGGAATCCTGTATGGAACCTTGAGGACGCCAAGAAAAGCGACGCTGCGGCCTTTGTTAGCTTCTTCCATAAATGTTTGGAAGGTGGCATTTACTTGGCTCCTAGTCCCTATGAAGCGGGATTTCTTTCCACTGCGCACAGTGAGGACGATTTGGCGCAGACACTTGAGGTGATGGCCAAGGCCCTTAGTTAATGACTGCGCAAAGATTTGTGGAAACTGCTCATACTTCGGCCAGCATTTCTTTGGCATCACCAAAAGTCTGCGGATGCACCTCCATCTTGTCCATCATTGACATAAAGAGCCGACACAGTTGGCGCTCTGGTTTTTCCTTATAATCCAGCACTCGGCCTCCCTGAAGGCGGCCTCCAGCACCGCCCAGCACGATTATTGGTAACTGGTCGTTGTCGTGTTTGGCCCCGGCCATCATGCTGGAGCAATGCATTAGCATGGTATTGTCCAGAAGGGTGCTGGGGCCTTCTTGGATGCTTTCCAACTTGCCTGCGACATAGGCGAGTTGCTCCATGAAAAATTGATTCACTTTCAAGAAATCATCGCCATCTGAATGGGAGAGCAGATGATGGATCATGTAGTCGATTCCTTGGCCAGCCTGCTGGACGGAAGGCAGATTGGGGAATCGCAATGCGCTATGATCGTTGTTCAGTTTTAGCGTCGTGATGCGCGTGGTATCGGTCTGGAATCCTAGCACGAGAATGTCGCTCATCAGCCGCATGTGTTCCGCAATGTCCTGGGGGATTCCATCAGCGGGCCGAGGCCTATTCGGCTTGTCGAGCGTGGGCCGCCAGCCTTGGATTTCACCGCGTTGGCCTGCATGCTCGATCCGCTTCTCCACATCCCGCACCGAATCCAAATACTCATCCAGTTTACGCTGATCATGATTGCTGATGTTCTTCCGTAAATTTTGCGCATCTGCCAGCACGGCATCCAGCACGCTCCTGTCACCCGGGGTGACTTCGTCCTTGAAGAGTCGGTCGAACGCCAGCGCTGGATATAATTCCAATGGCGTGGGGGTCGTGGGTGAACTCCAGGAAATGTGCGAACTGTAGAGCATGGAGTAGTTTTTATGCACGGAAGGATTCGATTGTTCGCAGCCGAGCACGAGACTGGGAACTTTGGTAGAGCGACCATAAGTCTGCGCTAGAAGTTGATCGACGCTTGTGCCAGAGCGGATTTCACCACCGGAGGCGATGGGGGCGCCTGATAGTAAATTGCCTGTCTGAGAACTATGAATGTTTCCCTTCGTGGCTTCTTGATGATAGAGTCCCTTCACGAACAATAATTTTTCCCGGAAATCATGGAGTGGAGCCAACACCTTGCCGAGTTCCATGGCCTTGCCTTCGCCCTTGGCCCACCATTCTTTGGAGTGGAATCCATTTCCGGAAAACAAGACGGCAAGTCGCACGGGAGCTTCACTTGATGGCTGGTTTTTCTGCGGCTCATCTCCCCAGACATTGAATGACTCTAACCAGGGCAGCGCCATGGAAACACCGGCCCCGCGGAGAAAGGCGCGACGAGAGAAGTGATGAGATTTTGGATGCATGGATTTTGTGCTGGCTGCTAGTTTACTTCGTAGTCCCGTCCCCGCACTTCCCGGAACTGCGGGCTGCGGACAATCAGATCAATTGCGATACTAACTTTATATTGGTTGGCTTGCAACTGCGCAAGCATCGTGTCCAACAGCGGTTTGTCCGAGTGTTGCACGCTGCGTCCGAGCGCATACCCCAGCAGCTTGCGACAGAATTGGCGTAGAAAATCATCGCTTCGTTGTCCGGTAAGATAAGCCCGTAGTCCTTCGAAGCCCGCGATTGGAGTTCCGTTCAGTAGTTTAGTGTCGGTGTTGATGGGCAATCCTGCGGCATCCTGAGTGCGCGCCCGGCCAATGGCATCGAACCCTTCCAGTGCAAATCCGTAGGGATCGATGCGCTTATGGCAACCGGCACAGTTGTTGTCATTGCTGTGACGTTCGATGAGTTGTCGCTCCGTGAACCCCTGCGGAGCTTCATCTGGCAGCACGGGCACGCCCTTCGGCGGGCGTGGTAGTTTGTCCCCCAGCAAAACTTCACTGAGCCAATTGCCACGCAAGATTGGGCTCGTGCGCGAAGCTCCGCTTTGTTTGGCCAGCGTGCTGGCGAACCCCAAGATGCCGCCCCGGCCCTTGGCGCGCAGGCCTTCCACGCGCTGCCAGTCGTCGCCTTTGGTGGCTATACCATAGTGCTTTGCCAATGCTCCGTTCACGAAACTGTAGTCCGCATCTAGAAGCGAGAGCACCGATCGATCTCCCTGCCAAAGATCCATGAAGAAGCGCACCGCTTCCTCCTGCATGGATTCGCGCACCGAGAGGAAGGTGGGGAAATGTCGTTCGCTTTTTTCGTTCAAGGTCGCCACATCCCTAACATGCAGCCATTGGCAACCGAACTCCGTTGCCAGGCGACGAATATTTTCGTGCTGACAAAGGCGCTGTGCTTCTGCTGCGAGAATGTTGGAACTCTGCAAACTTCCGGCCGCAGCGAGTGAGCGCAACTCTGCATCGGGAGCGGAGGACCAAAGGAAATAGCTCAGGCGGGTAGCCAATTCCCAATTGCTAACAGGTGCGGATTTGATTCCGGGCGGGGTCGACTCTCCGCGATAAAGAAAGGCTGGCGACACCAAGACGCGAGTTAGCAGCAAGCGGATCGCCTCCTGATGGGGAATCGTTTCCGCGCGCAATTGCTGATACAGTCTCCGCAACTCCTCCTTTTCGGAGACTAGCAGGGGTCTGCGATACGCTTGTTCCGCAAAATTTAGCACCGCACCGAGGTGACTGGGTTCCGCGGCCGTGAGTTGCTTTTTGAAATCCTCCGCGCGCTGCTTGATGGGTTCCCGCATGGGGGTGAAGGCGCTGGGGTCAGCGTCCTGGGTGGCAAATTGCCAAAGCTGTTCAAACGCGTCCACCAACTTCAGTGCATCCTGACTCACAAAATGTAATTCTTGCCAGAGTCGATCCACCTCAGCCGACTCAGCATCGTCGAGCATGAGTCGGCGCAAGTGATCATCCTCACGATAGTTGAGGGTGAGCGTGACGACCTCGTCCACTGGCACGAGTTTCGTATAGCACAGCGCGGCGGGGAAGAGTTGGCGAAAGTCCTCCAGATCAGCCTCCACGCGCTTCTGGGCGGCACTGCCGTTTCGGACCAGAATCGGACTATCCGTTGCCACCGAAACGTCACCATCCGACCACGTGCGTTTCCCTCCCACTGGCTGCACCGCACCGGCAGCAAGACCGGCCGATGTAGGTGGCTTCGTGGTCAGGGCCTGCATATGCACGCTGCCCTCCGCTCCTGTTGCTTTTTGCAACGTGGTCGTCGCGACAAATTCACAACCTTCTGCCAGGTCCATCGGCAGGCTGATTTCGATCACGGATGGGGCTTGCACGCAGAGTTGATTCTTTCCGGTAACGAATAGGGCGGGATCTAGCCCCGATGTTCCGGTGGTGTCGTTTCCTTCGCGAAATGTTCGATCACGCAACACAGAGCCTAACAGTGGTCCGTTCACCGCTGATAGCAGTTGATGCAATTTGGCGTCAGGCGTTTCTGGCGCGCCCACTGGACCTTCCAGCAGAAGTTTTTCCATCGCGGTCGCGAGTGATTGCTTGTCGTCAGGGGCACTAGTAGCCATCCATCTTGCCAGTAGGGATCCCTGCGGAAACACCGGGGTGTTAGTCCCTTCCTTGTCTTGCTCGCTATGGAAATGCCAGACCTCAGCATTTCCGAGGCTGTCGGCATGAGGATTTCCCGCCAGCAGATCGGGCGATACATCCTTGGCCAGATTCCAGTGGTTGGTGCCATCACTCAAATTGATATTTACCGACGTGAGATCACACGAGTGGTTCCCATCCTGAGGACTAACGATCAGGGAAATGGCGTCGCCCGGCTCCACGCTAAGGTTAGCCAGCGGGCCGAATTTCACTTCGGTGGCATCCTGGGCGATGCCTGCTGCTAAAGCTTGTCGCGTATTTCCCCGCCGCAATTCCACCCGCCAGGCCACTCCATTCCCGCAAGCCGTATGCGCATGCTGCACCATGCCATCCAGCTTCAGCGTGGCTGACACGGGACTGCGCCAAGTAATGATAACCCTCTGGGTGGGGGAGGGATGAACCGCCACGCTATGCGGCTTCATGTTGCCGGGAATCGTCACCAGCTGATCGGATGAATTTGCCACCACGCTAAGAGCATCCGCGCCCGTCCAGCCTTTGATGAAATCATAGTTTTGTGAGGCCTCGGATTTGGTGGTCATATGTCCACCTAGCATCGTTGGCCCAACTCCCAGCCCCAAGCAATGCAACCAAGCCCCTAATGCTGCAGGATCGAGTCCATGCTTCGCTGCAAGTTCAGCAGGCTTCACATCCGGTGACAGCTCTGCAGCCGCAGCTAAGCATTTGGCGGTGTCAGTAAATAACTTCGTGCGCAGCTTCGTCAGGGCCTGAGCCGCGGCTCGCACCTCTTGCAGTGGTAAATCTGGACGGCCCGCTGCGACCAGCCTTGGGTTATCCCAAACGGCAAAATCATGCGCGTTGCCATCACCCGCGTCCGTCGTCACCAGAAACAATTTCATCTCCTTGCCATCGGCCGTGGGCGCGAGTTTTAGCCGAACCTCACGAGATTCAGCCAACGGACTTACTGGCACCATCCACGCCTTGGGACCATCCCGCTTGCCGATGTGACCCACCGTGGTGAACCGCCACAAGGCTTGCTGCCATTGGGCAATCCGCTGCGCCAACGCTGGTGCGTCCTCCGGTTTACTGTTGCGCCACGCAGCCCGCAACTGATCCAACAACATGGAAGGCTGCGCGTCATTCAATGCGGTCCACAGCGTCGTGAGATACTTGGCATTCAAGCCTGTTTCGCTTGCGACATCCGTTAGCGATTTCCCATTTCGAATGGCCTCTCGTTCCGAGAGCGTGGTGGCTAAATATCGCTCCAAGGGTAAGACTCCGCCATCCTTGGTATCAAATTTTATCCCTTGGAGATTCACCACTCCACCGCCACCGTTGATGGTAAATTTAGCATAGAAGGCCCGAATAGCCGCCAGCCGCTCCTCCGTCCAATCGCTCTGAGAGGTGCTCGCTGAAAAGGAGATTCCATTCGGCAGCAGCACTGCATGGGCCGCCACCTCCTTGGCTGCATCCAGGTATTTCGTCAGCAGGGTGGGGGACATGACCAAGGCCGCTCCTACATTCGTGAACCCTTCTCCTGCAGCTCCGTCCACCGGAAATTCGCGAGCGGGATCCAGCGACTGAATTTTCGTTAGATCGCGCAGGGTGTAGGTGTATTCCATGTTCGACAACCTGCGCATGATCACCGGACCGGGGTCCCCTGCATTTGCCAAGGCCATTTCATCAAGCGTGCTGCGCAGCCATGAGGTCAACGCAAGTTTCTGTTCGGGAGCAAACTGAGGTTTATCCTTCGGCGGCATCTCCCCGCTCTCCAACTGCTCCAGCACATTCTGCCAGATGAGGGGGGCTCGTTTGATCTCCGCCAGCGATCCGAATCGTTCCAAATCAAGGTCGCCCTTCTGCTTCTCTGTGGAGTGACAGCCCAGGCATCGTTCCTGCAAGAGTGGCTGGATCTCGCCTGCGAAATCAGCGGCGGTCAGCGGACCCCAAGGGGCCAAAGCGATTAAGCTCGCAGGAATCGTAGATCGTTGCGAGGGGAGCCAATTTCGAACTCTTCTGAGGCTTCGTTGCTTCATGGTCTCCATTAGACTGCGCTCCCGCCCTTGTCGATCTGGCTGACCTTACGTAATGATGCGAATGCTTACGCGTCCCAGGCTCTGCCGGTGGGTTCGAATTTCGTGCCAATATTTTTGGAAACAAAATTTTCGCATCTGGGGCTGACAAGCGCCCATCCCCCGATATAGTGTGCGTTCCCCTGAATTATAACCTTAGCAAAATCACCTCGATCTCATGATCGCTAATCCATCGCAGAAATACCGTCCGTTTCCCGTGTTGTCCATGCCTAACCGCCAATGGCCATCGCGTGAACTTACCCATGCTCCCATCTGGTGCAGCGTGGATCTTCGGGACGGAAATCAAGCGCTGGCCGTGCCCATGAATGTTTCCCAGAAGCTGGAGTTGTTTGATGCCTTGGTGAAATGTGGTTTCAAGCAAATCGAAGTCGGCTTCCCGTCCGCTTCGGATACGGAGTTCGCCTTCATGCGGCAATTGATTGAAGGTGGCCGCATTCCAGCGGATGTCACCATCCAAGTCCTGGTGCAGGCGCGGGAAGATTTGATCGAGCGCACCGTGGAATCGTTGATTGGGGCGCCCAGCGTGATCATCCATTTGTATAACAGCACTTCTCCTGCGCAGCGCGAAATCGTGTTCGGTCTGGAGAAAAAGGACATCGTGAAGATGGCGGTGCGCGGAGCGAAAATGATCCAGGAACGGCTTCCCCGCTTGGCTGGCAGTCGCGTGCAGTTGCAATACTCCCCGGAAAGTTTCAGCGCCACCGAGGTGGAGTTTTCTCTGGAAGTCTGTGAAGCGGTCATGGAAGTCTGGAAGCCTACGGTGGAAAACAAGGTCATCCTGAATCTGCCGGACACGGTGGAAGTTGCTATGCCTAACGTTTACGCGGACCAGATCGAATGGTTCATCACGCATCTGAAAAATCGCGATGCGGTCACGATCAGTTTGCATACCCACAACGACCGCGGCACCGGCACCGCCGCCACCGAACTGGGTCTGCTGGCAGGCGCGGATCGCGTGGAAGGAACGCTTTTCGGCAATGGTGAGCGCACCGGGAATTTGGATATCATCAACGTGGCGATGAATCTCTACATGCATGGGATTGACCCGGAATTGGATTTCTCGAACATTAATGCATTGATCTCCATTTACGAGCGTTGCACCGGCATGACCGTGCCGCCACGGCAGCCGTATGCTGGAGAGTTGGTGTTCACGGCATTCAGCGGCAGCCACCAGGATGCGGTGAAAAAGGGCCTGCAAAAACGCACGGAACTGCTGCAGCAGACCGAAGGTGAAGTGCGGTGGAATGTTCCTTACTTGACGATCGATCCCGAAGACTTGGGCCGGAAATATCGCGAAGTCATCCGCGTCAACAGTCAGAGCGGCAAAGGTGGCGTGGCCTACCTGCTGGAAAGCGACTATGGTATTTCCCTGCCCAAGGATCTACAGCGCGAATTCGGTCCGCTCGCCAACACGTTAGTGGATCGACTGGGTCGCGAAGTCACAGCGGCGGAATTGAAAGACATGTTCTATCAGGAATATGTGGACCGCACCACGCCCTGGACGCTGGAATCCTTTTCGGATGAAGGCAAGGGCGGCACGACCCGCACCGTGGCAGAAGTGAAATTTAACTCCGAATCCTTACTTCTTAAAGGCGAAGGCAACGGACCGCTGGCGGCCTTCATGCACAGCCTGCCGCCCACCCAACAAGCCGGCTTGGATATCACCGACTACAGCCAGCATTCGCTCGGCAGTGGCGCTGACGCCCAAGCCATCGCTTACGTGCGGCTGAAGAACTCCGCCGGCAAACAAGCCTACGGAGTGGGGGTGCACACCAGCATCGAGTTAGCCTCAATCAATGCGGTGCTCAGTGCACTAAATCGGCTGGGCTGAGGAGGCTTGCCCTGAAGTCTGGATTGCAAAGTTCGGATCTCGGCGGAAATTGGCGCATTATGAAACTCAAGCTCCTGATTCTTCTTGGTATTTCCTGTGGTTTCGCACTAGGCGCTGAGCCTGCGGGGGAGGCTTCGTCCCCTGAGGCCTTGCTGAATGCGGCGGTGGCCAATCCTGGGAGTTACTCGCAGATGTGTGACATGCAGTTGGTGGATCGCAAGGCGACGCCCTTGCCAATCTATGGGTTGATGCTGGACTCCGAATTTCAACTCAGTGTGGAAGTGCTGAGAACCCTGCGTTCCCGCCGGTCGGAGATCATCCCTTCGTTGGCAAAGCGACTGGCTGAACTCGATCTAATGCGCGACCCCCAAGTCTCTGAAATGAAATTTAAGGACGGATCGGGGACCGACATCCCGGAGGAGATTGCCAGCACGGGCTTGGATCCGAAGGCCTTGAGTCAGATTTTGCTTAAAATTGTGATTGATCTTAATGCCACGGAATGTCTGCCGGGCCTTTTGAAGTTGGAGAAGGAACTGTCGCAGAAACTTGAAGCCCATGCGGCTGATCCCACGCAACCCTTACCGGAGATTCAGAGTGATGCTGGTTTCATTCTTGGCAGTCCCACCACCTACCAGCCGGAATTCCAGCCCAAGGAAGGTGAGGAGTTTACGCCAGAGGAAAACGCCAAGATAGCCGCCTTGCATAAACGGGTGGCGGCCATTGTCGCGCAGCGGGATTTGCTCGCCACCATGCTCTGTCTCTTGCGGCAGGAAAAATTTGGTCCCTTGCTGAAATCCAATTTCGAATCTTCGTTCGCCAAGAGTGTGAAGGCCGCTGCGAAGGAGGAAAATTTGGCTGCGGTGAAGAAACCCGCAGACATTGCCAAGGACGAAGCGGACTATCTTGGCTTCGACCCCATTCTCAATCTGCCGACCTATCCGGGGCGCAAGGCGACAGATGTGAAATACAACTCCGAGGTGCGCCAGCAGGTGCTGGATCTCGTTAACGAATTCCTCAAGACGGTGCCGGCGGAGAAACGTTTGGGAGCCAAGGGGATGACGCCTCGGGTCTATGTTCGCTAGAATTTTTGTGCTGGCGATGGTGCTGCTGCGCCCCTGCCTGCAGGCGGATGGGCTTGCCGTAAAGGAATTCGCTAACGGGCATAAATTGCGGCTGATTCCTGACGGAAAGTTTCGGGTGGGCGCTAATGATCATCCGGCCAATCCCGCTCGTGAAGTAAAGTTGGCAGCTTATTGGATGGCGGAAGCGGAGACGACCAACGCACAATTTACCGCCTTTGTTAATGCCACGAGTTATGTCACCGATGCTGAGAAACGGGGATTCGGCCAAGTCTTCACAGAGGGGATGGCGGACTGGGCTTGGCAATCGGTGAAAGGGGCCAATTGGCGCTTCCCGTTCGGCCCAGAAAGGCCGGCGGCCCTGCCGCAGCACCCGGTAACTCAGATTAGCGGGGCAGACGCGGAGGCTTATTGCAAGTGGGCGCAATTGCGGTTGCCCAGCTTGGACGAATGGGAGGTGGCGGCTCGGGCGGGCGCGGAAACGAGGTTTCCCTGGGGGCCGAATTACTCCCCCAAGCAAGCCAATACTTGGGACGGCAAGAGTCATCGCAAGAATTCGCTAGCCGATGGATTTCTCTACACCAGTCCGGTGAAATCGTTTCCGCCGAACGCGTGGGGACTGTATGACGTGATTGGGAACGTCTTTGAATATTGCAGTGGCATTCCCGCCACGCTCCTGACCCGAGCGGGGCAGGAACGACGCTTGATGTCAGGACGGGGCGGCTCCTGGTGGTGCTCAGCAGGGACTTGCAGTTACTTTAATTTGGTGGACATCGGCACCATGGATAAACATGGCAGTCTGGCGAATCAGGGATTCCGGGTGGCGCTGTCGTTGGTATTAGAAAAATAGTCCCATGCTTCTTCCAGACGATGGATTTGCTGCCGCGGGAAATCTGGCCAGAATGCAAGATGGATGCATTTTGTGTTTTTCCTTCTGAAAATTGCCGCTAGTTTCCGGCATGCCTGCCTCTGATACCTCCCAACTTAGCCTGCTCGGCCGCTCTGAAAATCGACTTCCCACTTCCCCTGATGAAGCGAAGCTGGAGTTCTTTGAGAACCGCCACGCCCAACGCGATTATTGGATCCATCTCGATTGCCCGGAATTCTCCAGCCTCTGCCCAGTCACGGGCCAGCCAGATATGGCCCGGATCCAAATTCGTTATGTGCCGGACAAACTGTGCATCGAAACGAAGTCGCTTAAATTTTACCTGGCCGCGTTTCGCAATTTACCTTCGTTCAACGAGGATATTGTGAACCGCGTGCTGACCGATCTCAGCAACGGCTGCAAGCCTCGTCGCATGGTGGTGCGGGGTTCCTTCGGATCCCGTGGGGGCATTCAACTGACTTGTCAGGCCAGCATTCCTGACGGGGCGGATGCCGCGCTTGGGCTGCTGCCATTATAAACGACGCACTTATGAAACTCTGCGTTCTCCTCTCGGGTGGCATGGACAGTGTGACCGCCCTGTATGCCGTGGCCGCTCAGCATGAAGTAGTTAGTGCGCTGAGTTTCGACTATGGTGCCAAGCACAATGCCTGCGAGATTCCTTATGCGGTGAAGCACTGTGAGCGGATGGGCGTGGTTCACCGCACGGTGGCGCTGCCCTTTATCAATGAACTCTTCGCCTCGGATCTGCTGCAAACGGGTGGGGCGATTCCAGATGGGCATTATGCGGAGCAGAGTATGAAGCAGACGGTGGTGCCCTTCCGCAATGGCATCATGCTGGCGATTGCGGCGGGCTATGCCGAGAGCACCGGAGCAGACGCGTTAGTGATTGCGGCTCACAGTGGCGATCACGCGATTTATCCAGACTGCCGCGCCCCGTTCATGACCGCCATGGCGAACGCGATTCGGGAGGGCACTTACGCTCGGTTGGAAGTCATGGCTCCGTTCTTGCAAATGGATAAAGCGGGCATTGTGTGCTGCGGTCAGGAGTTGGGAATCGACTATCGCCAGACTTGGTCCTGCTATAAAGGCCGCCCGATTCACTGTGGGCGCTGCGGCACGTGCGTGGAACGTCGCGAGGCGTTCCAACTCGCTGGCGTGGCTGATCCCACGATTTATGAAAACACTGACCCCCTGCCCCAAGCTCCGTGAGACGCATCACCACTGAACAAACGGATTTCCAGCGCATCGAAGTCTGGGGCTCGGAACACGAAATAGAATTCCGCGTGGCCGGAGCGATCCATGCCACGTGGCACCAGCAGCGTTTCCTCACGGGCATGGCCTGGGACGCCATCACGGCGGGTGTGCTGCTGCGGGAGGAAGGCCCACCGAAGACACTACTCATGCTTGGTCTGGGCGGCGGCACCGCTTTGCGGCAGTTGAAGCACTTGATTCCTAACTTGGAAATCACGGCGTTGGAATTGGACGGTCGCATGATTTCTCTGGCCCGTAAATTCATGCACTTGGATGAGTTGGGGGTAAATATTGTCCAGGGCGATGCCTATACCTGGCTGAAACAGAATCGCCAGCGCTTCGATGCGGTGGTGGATGACGTTTACGGCAGTGGGGATTTGGACGTCTCCCGGCCCACCGTTTACACACCGGAATTGTCCTCCGCCTTGCAACGCAGCTTGGCTCCGGGCGGGGTGTTTGCGGCTAACTTGGTGACCGGAGCAGGGCATCGTAAGATGCAGAGTGCGTTCCGGAATTTCTTCACTTGGACGTTTCCCGTCGTGCGCAGCATCGCGCCCCACCTCAGTCTCAATGAAACTCTGGCTGGTGGAGCAACTTTGGCCGGTCCGTCCCGACTACGCCCGTATGAATACCTCTGGCCGCAGCGGAGGGATCAGGCGCTGTGGACGAAGTTGAAATGCCGCAGATTGCTGGCTGGTTAGGTTTTACGCTCTCCCGTTTCGTGATCCATTTTCTGGTCGAAGTATTTCCAGTCCAAGGCTCCGGGAATTTTCCAATTGCCCCGCATGCCGTAGCCGACATAAAGGATCAGGCGATGCAGGAAGAAGCAACAGATCAAGTAGCCGACGAGGGCAAAAAAGGACCATTTGTAGGCGCACCACGCACCGGCGGCGGTGATCACGAAATTGGAGTTCCGCACTTGGCGAAAATGTTCCCGCATGAAGCGACCTTTGAGCGCCAGGGAAAGCCGGAAGATGATCCGCCAGTCATCAATGATGTAGAACAATGCCCACGCCAGCAACGCCGAGGCTACCGTGGCTTCGTCGGCAAATTTGATGGTCCAGAGCAGCAAAATATTTAATTCATAGAATCCCGTCTGCACTAGGTTAATGGCGGTCTGGGCGAAGCGATTGCGATAGACTGGCAGGGAATCGGCATCCACTTGCTCGGCCTCTTTGTAGCGGAAGAGCCGTTTGGTGGATTCTTTGGTGGTGGGAAGTGGATCCAAGCGAAGCGCCTCGAACAGGCTTCGGGTGGCGTTGAGACCGACGGCTATCGAGGTGATGCGCAAGGCCAGCACGCCACTTTTGAGTTCTTCCGGCAGGTTCTTGTTGAGTGCCTGCCAGCCCTGCCAAAAATCGGTTTGATGCCGGGCCAGATTCAACAAATTGGCGATGGGATAAAACACGCACGAGAGGGAAGTGAAGGCCGAAAGGCCCAAGGCCGCTAGCACGATGAACTCATCCACTTCGCGCAGATTATACGCCGCCCGGTGGGCAGTGATGAGCATAAAAATTAAGGCGAGAATGGCCGCTGCAACGAGCGAGGGGCCGAGACCTTCCGTCAGATAGCCTAGGGGCATGGGAGTTGATTGGGTGATAACGAGCGGAACCCCGGTCGTCCGATAGCATGCGTGCCCCTGTCATCGGTGCCAGTGGAATTTTTTTAGCGTTTTCTCATTGGTCCAAGCAGGAGCCGCAGAGTGCCCAGTGGCATGGGCGTCCCGCCCATTAGCCCCACCCCGCCCACTACCCCATCTCATAACCGTTACAACGTGTTATATTCTTGGCTGCTGGGCGGGACGCCCATGCCACGAGGCCTATCCATGAGCTTGGGCAGGGACTTAATTCTGCGTTACCCGCAGCCGGCCGAAACGACGGTTGGCAGTGTTGGCCACGGTATCCCGCCAAATGATGGTTTCGGTGCCATTGCCATTGTCCGTAATGCTGCCCACGGGGAGTCCAGCGGTCCAGGCGGCTACGGCCAGGGAATCGGAGAACTCGCCAATGTAAGTTAGATCACTGCGTGAACCCAGCGGACGAGTGACGCTGAGCGCCAGATAGTCGGTGCCACTGACATTTACCGTGGTCATGGTTGGCAGGCCCGCTTGGGCGGAAACGGTGCCGTCTAGACCCAGCGCGTATTCGATCAGATTTTGAATTCCGTCTAAATCAGGATCCGCTTGGGGCCCGATGATGCCTACGTTAGTTTCGCCAGGCCAGGTGGTGCTTTGCCAGTTGGCGAAGCCTGCTGGAGGCGTGGCGGACACAATTAAATTCACCACTCCCGGGGTGCTGGTGCTGATGGAATAAAACAGTCCTGGAGGGGTGCTGCCGAGGATCAGGCCGCTGCCGGTGCGGGCTCCGGTGTAGGTGATGATCGGAAAGGTTCCGGTCACGCCAGTGGCGTTCGTCACGTTCACTTTACCTGCCAATTCCAAGGCGCCCATCACCGTGATTTTGTCGCTGGTGGTGCCGAGGTCGAAGTTTAAATTAGTGTCCACGCCGAGGACGAGCCCGCCATTCATATTCAAGGTTCCCACCCCGCCTGCGCCCGTCCCGGGCGAGAGGATGGATCCGGTGCTGGTTAGAAAATTCCCCGCCACCTGAGCCGGGCTGGCGGTGGTGCCGCCGGAAAGCGTCTGCGCGGCCTGCAGGAAGAAGTTCCCGGCGGTGGCAGTGACATCGAACGTGGCCCCGGGACTGATGCTGATCACAGGCGAGCTGAGAATGGCGCCCGATGGTCCCAGCGCCAAGGTTCCCTCCTGGATAGTGGTGGTGCCGGTGTAGCCGTTTTCGTTATTCAGAATCCAGGTTCCGGTGCCCTGTTTGAGCAGGTTAGTCTTGTTGGTGGGGCCGCTGTCTGGAATGAGCCCACCGATCTCTCCGATCCCGGCGGTGGACCCTGTCAGCGTCAGCGTCTTGGGGCCCGCGCCCGTGGCGGTAAAACTACTGCTGAAGATCAGTTTCCCAGAGGGGCCGGATTGCTCCAGGAATGATTGCTGAGTGGTGGTGGCGGACAGGCTGATGACCCGGTCCGTGGTCTCTCCAGTGCCAGTGTAACGCAATGTTCCCTGCGCACCCGCTAATCCAATGGTTCCATTGGCTACCGTGACCGGTGCTCCCAAATTGCTGGTGGCACTGCCTCCCACCACGCTGTTGAAACTGGCAGCGCTCAGCGTGCCGCCATTGATATTGGTAGGGGTGGCATAAGTATTAGCACCAGAGAGCGTCCGCACACTGGTGGGATTTCCATTGCTACTGCAGGTTACTCGTGCCGTGCCGCTGATGACCCCGGTGATTTCCAAATTGCCCGCACCCTGGAGCACGAATTGATCCGTCGCGGCCCCCTGAGTAGTGATATTCCCAGAGATAGTTAGCAGGCCCGCATCCGAGCCGATTCGCATGACGGCCAGCGCGGGAATGGCCGTGATGTTGCCAGTCCATACGTTGTTGCCAGTTAGGCTGCGCAAGGCGCCCGGTCCGTTGTTAGTGGTGGTATTGCCATTACCAGTAAAGGTCAGCGTCTCCCCGGTCACGGTCACGCCACCCTGCAACCGCAGTTCCCCACCAGCGGGGACCACGGTGCCGGCAACGTTACTGCCCAAGGCGTTGGGGGTAGTCACGACCAGGCTTCCAGCGGAAATGGTGGTCAGACCGTCGTAGGAATTATTGCCAGTTAGGGTGGTCGCGCCTGCGCCCGTCTGCGATATGTTTCCACTCCCACTGATCTCGTTAGCGACGGTGGTCGCATCTGAACGATTAAACACCAGCGCCCCCTGATCGACGATATTGCCTGTGCCCAGACTACCGATCGTGCCGCCCGCTCCCACTTGCAGGGTTCCGGCCGTGATGGTGGTAATGCCCGTGTAGGCATTGTTGCCGGTCAGCACGACGGTGCCCGTGCCGCTCTGCGTAAGGGCTCCATTGCCGGTGATGGTGCTCGCCACGGTGGCGTTATTCACGCCATAGTTGGTCACGATAATCGCGTTGTTCAGGACGTTCCCCAGCAGGGAACCAGTCGCATTGGTGCCATCGCCCAACTGCAGCGTGCCTGCCTGGATGGTGGTTCCGCCCGTGTAGGTGTTGGGATTGGCGAGCATCAGAGTGGCGGCTCCTGATTTCGTCAGCGAACCAGCGCCTGTCAAGGCATCGCCTGTCAGAGTGTAGGCGTTGGTGTTATTCGCAAAGACCACTGGACCGGGCGCGACACTCCCCGGTTGAATGGCCACGGTAAAGGTGCTGGCAGTATCATCGAAGGTCACGGCGTCTCCGGTAATGAATTTGTCGCCCGCAGCCCCATTCAGCCAATTGGTGGTCGTGTTGACATCCCAGAAGGTCGGGTTTGTCGCGTCCTGGCCTTTCCATTTCAAGTTTCCCGGGGCAAAATCAAACAGCAACTTGGTGCTAGTCCCGTTGAAATAAGGCGTGCCCCGACCCGTGAAGACGAAATTAGAGATCGGCCCCGTAATCCCACCGGGAGCATCAATCACCACGAGCCCCGTGCCCGCCGCAGCGGCGGTGGCATTCAAGGTCACGGTGCCAACCGTGGCATTCACAGTATTTGCGGTGATACTTCCAACTGTCGAGGGATCAAAATAAAGTTGATTGTTGCCACCGAAAATCAGCGCCCCGGTGGTGCTCCCTTCGCCCCCAAGTCCTGCCCCGCTAGCAACGGTGACATCGGAAGTTAGACTGCCGGTTAGGTTCAGCCGACCACCGTTGACGCTGGTAGTCCCACTGTAAGTATTGACTCCGCCTAACGTGACGGTGGCACTACCGCTGAGCACTACGGGACAGGCTCCGGAGATGGCGCCCGGAATGCTCAGGGTGCCCGTGCGATTGATCGTGATGGCGTTGGTCGTGTTATTCACCAGTGGCCCAGTGCCCACGCTGCCGCTGGCTCCGCCGTTGCCGATGTTCAGCGTTCCGGCAGTGATCGTGGTGGTGCCAGTGTAAGTATTATTTCCCGCTAAAGTAAGCGCAGCACTGCCCAACTTCTCCAAGCCGCCGCCGCCAGTGCCATCCAGTAAATTTTGCGCGATGGTGATATCGAACGCTCCGCTGTCAATCTTGGCTCCACCTGATTTCACGTTAGCCGTGGTCAGGTTCTGCAGGAAGGTCGGGTTGGTCTTGATGGCGACGAGCGTGCCACCGTTGAAGTTGAAGGTGGCATTCACCACGCCCGTTCCGGTCGGGGTGATTCTGGCCACCGCCTGAGTGCTGACGGTGCCGCCGTTCAGATTGAAGGTGGCATTGACCGTGCCACCGGTTGGAGTGCCATTGCCGAAGCGAAGCCCTGCTCCTGAAGTAAGCGCGACCGAAAGCGATCCACTGTTCAGATTCACCACAGATGTCGTGTTAGACCCTGCCGTAATGATATTTCCCAGCACAAAGTTTCCGGCGGTATTGGTCATGGAAACAGCACCACCATTGATGTTCAGCGTCCCATTCAAGTTCGTGCCCGCATTGAAAGCCCCCACCACCATACTCGAAGCAATGGTGTAAGCCGCCCCCGCCCGCACATCCAATGTAGCCCCACCAGTGATTTCTGAAGGCGAAACGCTACCAGTGATTTTCCCATTCAGGGTCAACAATCCGCCACCTGTGACCGTAAATGTAGCCGCTCGATTGAGGGTAAGATTACTCCCAATCGTAGCGGTCTTCCCCGTCGCGACGTTCACGGCTCCATTCGTGACGATCGTGGCGGGCGCAGCAGCATCCAACGTATAGCCACTATTGCTAAAGGTAATTCCCGCTGGGGCCACTCCAGCGGCCCCCACGTTGACAGCATAGGTTCCATCCGCCCCGCCGAAAACGGCCGTATTGGCTGCGGTCCAGGCCACATTACCGGTGCCATTATTCCACACCTGATTCGTGCCCACCAGATCCCACGTGCCATTGCCTGGGGTGATGACCGCCCCATCACCAGATGCGGTGTCCCAAGTTAGATTGACCGCAGGCAACGGAGCACCCGGCCAGAGCAGCACGGTGAGCAATGGCAGAAAGGAGAGGGATAATTTCATAGGGATGTTCGGGATAAGGATTTTGCGACCCGCGAGAATATCCCCGCAGACTAATTGAAATTGTTGTCAGTTGGCAAGAACTACACACTTCATTCGAAAATCGGTGTCCGACACACAGAAAGCCGGGACACCGCCGCACCATCACAACAATATCCAGTTGGATAAATAAATATCCAAAAAGATAATGATCAAGCAATCGCCACCATCCCGTTCGGTCCCGCTAAATAATTTGCAACTTTTGTTTCCATCTGTCTATCAACGAGTTACACCACACTCAACATTTCCCCACCACACTCTGGCACGGCATTAGCATTACCCTATGCCAGCACCGCAGAAATTTGTCTGTGGTCAATTGAACCAAGAAAATAGAAACTACGGCCATGTCCGAAAATAACATCAACTCCCCGAACTCCATCTTCCACGTCACTGGTGAGGGCCAAGCCTTCATCCCAGCTCCTGGTAACAATGGCAAACCGATCACGGTCATTGGCACCGAGGCCATTCGGAATGGATTCGATGCCACTTGCCTGCAACAAGCGCTGAATTCGCGTGGTGCTCCGGGCGTGACGGATCTGGTGTTGAACCCAGATGCTCACGCGGGTTATGGCGCTCCGGTCGGCTGCGTGATGGTTTCGCCAACGCACATTTATCCCGGCCCAGTCGGGGTGGATATCAAGTGCTCCATGAGCCTGTTGCAGATGAATATTCCTGACGAAGTCATCGCAGATAAACGTGTCCGTCGTGAACTGATCAACGCCATCGAGGAACGCACCCCAACCGGTGCGGGACGCGGCCAAAGCTCCGCCAAATTTGCCCGGAAAGTTTCCGTGGAATTGGCTGAAAAAGCCGTGGCTCAGGGCGCGAGCCGGGAAGTCTGTGAAGCGCTGGGAATCCCACCCGAGTGGGCGTCCCGCTGCGAAGACAGCTATCACGTTGGTCACGATGGCAACGTTTCCACCCTGGTGGAGCGCTTGGAAAAGATGCGTGCGTTCAATGCCTATCCGGTGTTTGCCAAGAAGATCGAACAGTTCGGCTCCTATGGTGGTGGCAATCACTTTGGTGAGTGCGAACGGGTGGAGTTGAGCCACACGAATTCCTTAGTGAGCAAGGCTGCGGAAGCGTTTGGCCTGAAAGACCAACACGTGGCATTCCTTTCCCACTGCGGATCCCGCGGCTTCGGGCATGACCTTGCCAGCCGTCAGTTCAAATCGTTGGAACAATTCTTCCAACGCTGGGGACTGCCGATGCCGGCGGGTGACCGTCAGTTAGTCTATGCCCCCTTGGGAACGCCAGAGGCCAATGCCTATATCGACGATATGTCCCTGGGAGCCAACTTCGCGACCGTGAATCACTTGTTGATTAACGCGTTAGTGCTAGAGGCTTTCCAGGAAATCTTACCGGGAACGCAAGGTGAGCTGGTGTATTTCATCAGTCACAATATTGCCCGTGAAGAGATCGTGGATAACAAGCCGGCGTGGGTCCACCGCAAGGGAGCCACCCGCGCCTTTCCAGCCTTCCATCATGGATTGAAGGGCACGCCATTCTACGAAACCGGTCACCCGATCCTGTTGCCAGGAAACCCGCGCGATGGATCGGTGGTCATGGTGGCGAAACCTGGAGCGGAGAAAACCTGCTACAGCGTGAACCACGGTGCCGGTCGCGCCATGGGCCGCAAGGCTGCTGCGCGAACGCTGATCCAGTCCGAAGTGGACGCAGAAATGGACGCCCACGACATCCTGTCCAATTGCCGCAACTACCCAATCGACGAAGCCCCGAACGCCTACAAGGATTTCCCTGAAGTCCTCCGCAGCGTCGAAAAGGCCGGTCTGGCGGAAGTCGTCTGCAAATTGAAAGCCCGCTTCGTCATCAAAGATGGCTCGGCTGCGGATGACTAAGAAAGGAGGAGGGGCAGCTTGCCCCTCCTCCCCATTTCAATTAAATGAATTCTTCATAGGGCGATCTCGGTCCTTTTAATTTAAAAACATGATTCAAATCACAGGTGACTCCGGCGGCGGCCAATTGCTGCGCTCCTCGCTAACTTTATCCATTCTAACTGGTCAACCATTTAAGATGTCGCAGATCCGTGGGGCGCGTCCAAAGCCGGGGTTGATGCGGCAGCATTTGACTTGCGTGCAGGCCGCGGCGGCCATTTGCGGGGCTGCGGTCGAGGGCGCGGAAATTGGGAGCACGCAGTTGACGTTTACCCCCGGGAAGATCCGTGGGGGCGACTATCAATTTGCGATTGGTTCCGGCGGCAGCACCACGCTGGTGCTCCAGACGATCCTGCCTGCGTTGCTGCAGGCCAGCGAGCCTAGCACAGTTACGATCACTGGGGGAACGCATAACCCGATGGCCCCACCGGCGGAGTTTCTTCAGCAAGCTTATTTGCCCGTGCTTCGTGACATGGGCGCGAAGGTGGAACTGCACGTGGATCGGCCGGGGTTCATGGCGGCGGGCGGCGGGATTCTCCGGGCAGAAATTTCCCCGTTGAAAAAATGGAAGCCGTTGAAACTAACTGAGCGCGGTAAATTGCTGCGGACGTCTGGGGAAGTGATTCAGGCGCATTTGCCGGATTCGATAGCCGAGCGCACCCGCCGCTCGGCGGCCAGTTTGCTGGGGTGGAAGTCGGAGGAAATCTCCCTAACCCGGGCCGCTGACAGTCTGGGGCCGGGCGGCATCATCATGCTGACGGCGGAATATGAAAACGTCACGGAACTAACCTCCGCCGTGGCTGAGATGGGTCGGAATGCGGAATCCGTTGGAGCCAGTGCGGCCAAACAGATGAAGAATTATCTGGGCACGACAGGGGCAGCGGGCGTGCATTTGGCAGATCAACTTCTCCTGCCGCTGGCGCTGGCGGGGAAAGGCCGGTTCACCACCTTCGGGCTGAGCAAGCATTTCCAAACCCACTGCGCGTTGATCCCGCAATTCCTTGCCGTGAGCTTTGAGGTCACGGAAGGAGATCACGGAACGCGGAGCGTTAGCGTTGTGAAAGGATTGTCGTAAACCGCCCCGCCTGCCGTTCGGCCTAGACCTTTGGCAGTTCGTAACCAGGGCGGTAGGTTCCGCGGGCGAGCGCGTTGGCTTCTTTGGCCAGGTCACCGGTAAACAATTCGGAGGCTCCATCGAAATTCAGCATGGCACCCAACATCAGTTTGGAGTTGGTGAGGTCCACATCGTTGTTGGCCAGGTGCTCGGCAAGTTTATCGTAGGTTTCCGCAAAGCTTGGGGTGCCCTTGATTTGTTCTTTAACAGCCTCGGTGCTAACCTCTTGCCCCAAGCGCAGAGACACGTTTGCCATGTGCGCCAGGGAGGCGCTGAGGTGGCCGGTCGTGACTTCGTGATGGGCGTCGATCTTGCCGGAACGAATGCTGGCGAAGAAGGCGTCTTGGTGGCCCGCGCCATCATTGGGCTTAAATTTGTCGATCACCTGATCGGTGGCGTTGTCATAGACCATGCCTTCGGCAATGTAAGCGCCTTCGCAATGGAGCACGTTGCCCACCTGCACTCCGGTCTTTTTCCATGATGGGGTGCGACCTTTGAAATTCATTTTGCTATCTGGCAAACCACGCACTTCAAAGAGCACGGGGACGGGCTTGAAGTCGAAGAAGGCAATCTGGGTGTTGGCGGTGGTGGCGTCGTCCTCATAACCGAAACGTCCGCCCAAGCTGATCACGCGGGTCGGCCCCTGCTGGGGATCGCCCACCAGCCAGCGCGCTACATCCAACTGGTGTGGCCCTTGGTTCCCAATGTCACCATTGCCGAACTCCCATTGCCAATGCCAGTCATAATGCAGACGGGTGCGCTTTACTGGAGCCACTTCGCGCGGACCACACCAGAGATCGTAGTTCACGGAGGCAGCGGGTTGCCAGGGGGCAGCTACTTTGTTGATACTTTGACGTGGCTTGTAGCAGAGGCCCCGGGACAGCAACGGCTTGCCCACTTTGCCTGACGCCACATAATCAATCACTTGTTGCCAGACGGGATCATTGCGACGCTGCATCCCGTGCTGACAAATCAGTTTGCCGGCGTGTTTCTTGGCAATGTTAACCAACTGGCGGCCTTCCCAGATGTTGTGGGACACTGGCTTCTCAACATAGACGTGCTTCCCGGCTTCCAGCGCCCAAGCTGCGATCCATGAGTGGGTGTGATTCGGAGTGGCGATGATGACTGCATCCAGTTCCTTGCTTTCCAGCATCTTGCGGAAGTCTTGGAAATATTCGGCCTTCGCATTGGCTTTTTCAATTTCCACTTTGGCCGCATCCAGGTTGGCCTGATCCACATCACAAATGGCGGTTAAACGCAGGCCACTATTGCCCTTGGCGATCTTACCCAGCACTTCCTTCAGGTGATATCGCCCGCGGCCACCGGGGGCATTTTTACCTGGATCATCACAGCCGATGATGCCGACGCGAATATCGGTATTGGCCCCCTGGGCGCGACTCCAGGTGGATGGCAGATAGAGGGCACCGGAGGCGGCCAGCGAGGTCTTAAGGAAGGAGCGACGGTTATTCATAAACTTAATCAGTGGGAATCAAAATGGGGCGATGGAAATGGAGAGATGTCCTCGATTTTACGTTTCAGCAATTGGCGGTTTGGGCAAGCCACCTGCGCAACGTAATTGCGGTCAAAATCATTTGGTATGCTGCTCGTCCACCGCGTCCACCCGCCAGCTGGCTTGGGTGTCATCGACGAGTTGCACAGAGAGCTTGGTGTTGCCTGCAGTCGGGTTCTTGGGGAAGACATAAATTTCCAAGCTGCCGACGGGATTCTGCGGGGTGACGACTAAATCGGGGCGCCCATCGGCATCACGATCATTGGCGCGTTCCAGGAAATCGTCTGGTCCGGAGTAAATGCCATCGCCCTCGGCATCAATCGCCAGCAACTCACCGTTGTCTTCATTGTAAATTTCGACCCGGGCATCGGCTGAGACTTGCGCCAGCACATTCTCGATGGAGGACCGATTCCCCCGGTAATAAATATCATGGTAGAATGGCACCGGCCAGCTCTGCCCTTGATTCGCTTCGCTGACATTCGTCACCTGAGCGACCGTCGCTGGTCCGGCACTGGTGGTGAATTTCCCTGTGACCACCTGGCTGGATTTACCATCGGTCCAGTCCAGTTGGATCTGGTCAGTAACGTCCCCAGTTTGAGCTGCAAAAAGATACTCTACATAGAGCTTCACCCGCTCGCCTGGCAGCAGGCGCAGACGATGCTGGGCGGGATGCGGCTTGAGGCTGGGACGGAGGGAAATGAATAATTTATCTCCATCACGCTGCCAATCTACCACATCGCCTTGCGCAGCGGTCAACGTGAGCAGTCCGGATACCGCGTTGGTTTGGTGATTAGCCAAAGTGAAACGCGCCCGCCCTCGTTCGTTATCGGTGCTGCTGACCTTGACGCTGGAGCCCAGCGGCTGAAAGCTTAGCTGCGGCTCCGGACGAGGAGCTGCCTTGGAAAATGCCTGCGCCAGGAAGGCTTCGGCCTTTTTGCGAGATCCGGCCAGCAAACGCAAGGACTCCTCGGAGAGGTCGGTCGCTCTTTCCTGCGCCAGCAGGTCCAACCACGATTGACCTTCCCGCACATGAGCCGCCTGTTGTTCATTGCGGTAAATCCGGGCCGCGTAGATCCAGTAAAGCACGGCCTGGTTGACTTGATTCGAGTCCAGCGCATAGGCCCCCGCCCGCTCCCATGCCTGGGCCGCGGTGGCGGCGTGATTTTCCTGCTCGATGGACCAGCGAGCCAACACGTGATGGATGTAACTCAGTGGAGCACCAGCCCCCTTGGCCTCACAACGATGACGCACCTCGTGGAGTAATTTCTCCGGTGGTGCATTGAGATCGAATTCCTCCTGCTCTTCCTCCCGTTGGCCGTCCAACCAAGCTTCCACGGTGGCGGCTTGCGCCCACGCCCACGCCTCCAGCGCGCCCTCCTGCTCCGCCTCGCGTGCCAACGCGGCCAGCCCAGCAGCCGCTGATGCGCGATTGCCGGGACGGGATTGCTGCATGGCTTCGGTCACTTGGGAGCCGAGCAATGTGGCCGTGTCTTGTCCCCACGCTGCCCCCGGGCCATCCATGAGGAAAGCCAGGGCAATCGCGCAACAAACCAGACGGGGGACCAGGGACATATTTTTCTGCCGAGCGGCATACGAGGCAGTCTAAATGTTTTTTTCAATTCCGCCTAGGAAATCTTCAGGGAAATTCACCCCATGGACCTAACATCCGACCAAAGCGGTAAAATCACCAGAAACCCCACTGGGCGGTTTCCATCACGTAGCATCCAAGGAGCAAATTCGTCACGGCGTGGCAAATCACGCAGGCACCCAGACTCTTGGTCCGGAGGGCCACGAAACTGATGAGGATACCGTAAATCACGCAGCCCAGCAGGTCGGGCACATGATGCCCGACGGTGAACGCGAGGATGGAGCCAGTCACGCCCACCCGATGCCATTTCCCAAACGGCACGTCGGTGAAATTTCCGTCCAGATTGCTCAAATAGCGCCAGAGGAAGCCGCGCATCACTAACTCCTCCAGGATTGGCACCGCCACCGTCAGGCGCACGAATCGCATGAAAATAGACGCCCAGTAGGCCCCCGCATTCCCCTCCAGAATGGTGGGATCGAACCCTGGCTTGGCTCGACTGGTCATTCCGAGCCACTCGCACTCCCAGCCATAACGGCGGTTGAGTTCTGCCGGGAGCACCCACAAAATCAAGCCCACCACCCCAACCCAAACTCCCGTCCAAATCGTGCTTTTTGTGAGCGGCCGGAAATCATAATTTCGCCACCAAAACGCGATCAAGCCCAGGCTTAGGACCGTCTGTAGCGGATAGACCCAATGCTCCGGTCCCTGTTGCCACCACGGCAGCAGCGGATTCTCCACTTTGACCCACGCCACCAATTGCAGGAGCACCATGAAGACCACATAGGGGCCGACATAGGCAGCCAACGCATGGTGTCTCCAGCGGTTCATGCGGAGGCGGCAGCGTGCCGTGCGACAAAGCTAGCCATGCGTTCCATGGCTGTCTCCAGCAGCTTGGCATCCGTGGCGTAACAGCAGCGGACAAAACCTTCACCACATTTGCCGAAGGCGGTGCCCGGAACCACCGCCACACTTTCCTCCTGAAGCAATTTCGTGGCGAATTCCCGACTGGTCATGCCCGTGCTGCGGATATCTGGAAAGACATAGAATGCACCGCCAGGTTTGAAGCAGTTGAGGCCCATTTCATTCAGGCGCTTCACCACCAAATTCCGCCGCCGCATGTATTCCCGACGCATTTCCTCCACGGCGGCAGCTCCTGATTTCAGCGCCTCAATGCCGGCAATCTGACTGGTGATGGGCGCGCAGAGCATCGAATATTGGTGGATCTTCATCATCGCCTCCACCAACTCCTGCGGCGCGCAAGCATAACCCAAGCGGAAGCCCGTCATGGCGAAGGCTTTGGAGAATCCATGGAAAAGAATGGTTCGTTCCCGCATCCCGGGCAGCGTCGCGATGGAGCACCACGTGTCATGCCCGTCATACATTAGCTCCGTATAAATTTCGTCCGTGAAGACGATCAAATCATGCTTGATGGCCAGCGCGGCCACCTTTTCCAGTTCCGCGCGCGCCATCATGGCCCCCGTGGGATTGGTGGGGAAGTTGAGCATGATGATCTTCGTGCGCGGCGTGATTTTAGCCTCCACATCTGCCGCCCGCAGTGCAAAATCGTCTTCTGCCCGAGTCTCCACTACCACCGGAACCCCGTAGGACATGGCAATGCTGGGATTGTAGGAGACGTAACAGGGCTCGTGGTAAATGACTTCATCCCCCGGATTCAAGAGGGCCCGGAAGGCCAAGTCCAATGCTTCAGACACCCCCACGGTGATCAATACTTCCTTGGCTCCTTCGTAGGCTACGTGGAAATGTTTCTCCACATAGATTGCGATTTCCTTGCGCAATTCCAGCAACCCCAGATTCGAGGTATAACTGGTGCGGCCCTCCTCCAAAGACTTAATGGCTGCCTCGCGAATGTGCCAGGGGGTGGTAAAATCAGGTTCCCCGACGCCCAGGGAAATGACATTTTCCGTTGCCAGGACTAACTCAAAGAACTCTCGAATGCCCGAACGCGGAAGGTCGCGGACGTGGTTTGCTAACTTATCAGATAAACTCATGGGGAAATTTTCAGCGCTAAAGACTAAGGTGAGATAGGTAAACGTGGGCCATCGGTCGTGCCTTTCGCCAAGAGTCCATTTTGTTTGTAGGCTTTGAGTTGGAAGTGGGTGGCGGTGGAAATGACGCCTTCGATGCTGCTCAATTTTTCCGCTACAAAGCGTGCCACTTGATGCAGATCACGACCATGCACGAGGACTGCGAGATCGAATCCTCCGCTCATCAGATAGCAACTGACGACTTGATCGAAACGGGCAATGCGATCCGCCAACCGATCGAATCCGCCGCCGCGTTCCGGGGTGACTTTAACTTCAATTAATGCCGTTACCTCACCAGCTGCTGCCTTGGAGTGATCGACAATGGCCTGATAGCCCAGAATGGTCCCATCAGCTTCCCAAGCCGCTATCAAGTCGCGCACCGCAGCCGGTTGGGCCTCGGTTTGTTCAGCCAACTGCGCATCGGTGAGCTTGGCGTCTTTTTGCAATAATTCGAGAACTGGGTGCATGGCGGAATTCTTTAAAAGTTAGAAATGTGAAGGGGTGGAATCTTGTGCCATTCCCAGCTTTGGCAAACAAAAAGGCTGACCGAGCGCCATCTTACGATGATTCCCAGTCAGCCTCAGCAAAACGCGGTGGGAATGCAATCCACTGCGTCCTGTGGGGTTAGTTTACTTGGCGAAATAGCGGGTCCACTTGGCGGTCCCGGTTTTGCGGAACTGACCGTCCATGGCCTTGATCGCGCGGAGGTAGAATACTCCGGCGGCCTGGGAAGCGGCTCGGGCGGAAATGCCTTCCGCACCAGCTGCCTTCACGACTTGCGTGAGCTTGGTGATCACTTGCTCGTCGCTCAGACGAGGCCCACGAGGACCACCACGGCCTGCTGAACCCTTGCCGGCCTTGCGACCTGCGGCTCCAGAACCACCGCCCAGATTGGACTGCAACGCACGGTAGGCGCTTTCAGCTTCTTTCATGCGCGACTGCAATAATGCCAATTTCTTCTTGCGAAGTTCGGCTAGTTTTTCTTCCAGCACGGAAATGTGCTTGTCTAAAATCTTTTCAGATTGGGGTGTGCTTTTCATAATTTAGGGAATGCAATTTGTTTTTGATTTATGGTTGCCACCCAACTTGGGGGGAGGTGACAACGGGTATATGAAATAGATTTTAATCTTATACAAGCAAAATTTTCACTTAGTGATTGGTCTTCCTGACAACGCCTCAAGCGTGCGCGGTTTTCCAGTCATATCCTGCTCCGAAATCCACTTGAATCGGCACCCCCAAAGGCAACGCGCCCTGCATCGCCTCCGTCACCAAAGCCTTCAGGCTGGCTACTTCTGACGCGGGCGCTTCAAATACCAATTCATCATGCACTTGCAGTAACATACGGGCGGACAAGCCGCTATTTCGCAGCGCTTTAGCGGTGCGAATCATTGCCAATTTAATCATGTCTGCCGCCGTGCCTTGGATGGGCGTATTAATGGCCGTGCGCTCCGCGGCCTTGCGGACCGTGGCATTGGCAGAGCCAATATCCCGCAGGTAGCGCCGGCGGCCCGTCAGGGTTTCCACGTAGCCCCGGGCCTTGGCTTGCTCAATCGTCTGGTCCATGTAGGCTTTGATTTGCGGGTATTGCACGAAATACTCATCAATCACTCGCTGACATTCACTGCGCGACTGTCCCAAGCGCTGCGCCAAGCCAAACGCGCTAATCCCGTAAATGATGCCAAAATTCACCATCTTGGCGGTCCGCCGCATGTCTGCATCGACAAACGCCGGCATCACTCCAAAGACTCGGGCCGCAGTGGCGGAGTGAATGTCCAAGCCCGCTTGGAAAGCTTCCTGCATGGCGGGATCCCCGCTCAAGGCGGCCATCACTCGCAGTTCTATTTGGCTATAATCGGCGGAAACCAACACCCAGTCTGGCTGCCCGGCTACGAATCCACGCCGAATCTCCCTGCCCTGTTCACTGCGAATGGGAATATTTTGGAGATTTGGATTGTTAGAGGACAGTCTTCCGGTGGCAGTGCTTACCTGAAGGTAAGTCGTATGCACTCTTCCCGTTTGTGGATTTAGCGCCTGCGGTAACGCGTCAACATACGTAGATTTCAATTTTGTTGCTTCCCGGTATTCCAGCAATTGGGCTACGATGGGATGAACCGTCACTAATTCCTGTAGCACTTCCTCGTTCGTCACATACTGCCCGGTCTTGGTTTTCTTGGGTTTTGCGACCAAACGAAGCTGCTCAAACAGGATTTGCCCCAGCTGTTTGGGCGAATTCAGATTGAAATTTTGTCCCGCCAATTCCTGGATGGAGGTCTCCAAGGCGGCTATTTGGACGGCCAATTTCTCCCCCAAAACTGCCAAAGCTGCTGGATCCACCTTGATTCCCGCATGCTCCATCCCCGCTAAAATGGGCAGCAGGGGCAACTCAATCTCTTCATAAACCCGCTGCTGGCCGCTTTGATTCACCCGATCGAGCAGGCGCGGGTGCAATTGCCAACAAAGATCCGTCTGCTGCATAACCCTCTCCTGCCGGGCGGCGGAGTCCGCGTCGGATTCCAAGGATAGGGTATCGTTGGCGTTGGCCTCGCTGACCGGATTCGACAAGGTCAACCCAAAGTGCAATTCCGCCAGATAATTGAGATTTGTCTTCTGCTCTGGTTCTGCCAGCGACTGAGCCAACTGAACGTCGTGCCAGGTGCCTGCTGGCTTGAGCCCATGCCGCAGCCAGACGCCCAGCTGGCCTTTCAAATCGTGTCCTATTTTGCTGCTTTCTGCGTCCTCCAACCAGGCCCTGAGCACGTCCGGCAGGGTTGGCTCGCAGGCGATATAGACGGCCTTTCCTGCCTCCCATGACATTCCCACCCCACGCACTCGTGCTCCTCGGGCATCGAACCGATCCACGTCCAGCGTGATGGCCGCCAACTTTGGCAGCGAACCTTCAAGCGTCGTTTGCGAATACTCATGAGGCCGTTCCGACATCGGGCGCAGCGGAATGGACACCACTTCAGGGGCTGGCGTTGCCTCCGTTGGCTCTCCGCGATAACCACGCCCAGCTTTGAAATCATCTCCAAATAAGCGGCGGCCTAACTGATTAAACTCCAATTCAATCAACATCGCCTGAACCGCCGCCGGGTCATAGGGATGGATCCGCAGGGATTCCAGATCCAACGATAGCGGCACCTGCTCATCAATCGTGGTCAACTGCTTGCTGAGCGCCAACTGGGATTGGTTCGCCTCCAAATTCTCCTTCTGTTTGCCCTTCAACTCCCCCAGGTGCTGCAAGATATTTTCCACCGTGCCAAATTTCTGAATTAAAGCCTTGGCCGTCTTCTCGCCAATTCCCGGCACTCCAGGAATGTTGTCCGAGACATCTCCCCAGAGCGCCAGGACATCAATGACTTGTCGGGGATCAGCCACCAGCCACTGTTCCTTCACCTTCGTCACGTCGATGATTTCATGGTCACTGCCCTGCCGTCCCGGCTTGTAGATGAACGTGCGTGCGTCCACTAACTGCGCAAAATCCTTGTCCGGGGTTACCATGTAAGTCACGAAATCCCCCTGCAGTTCGGCCTGCCGGGCCAGGGTGCCAATAATGTCGTCCGCCTCATAACCATCCATGCTCAGCACGCTAATGTTGAAGGCCTCAATCAACCGCTTTACATAGGGCAGGGCCTTGCTGAGATCCTCGGGCATGGATTCTCGCTGCGCCTTGTAAGCGGGAAAGGCCACGTGTCGCGCGGTGGGCGCGGAGGTATCGAAGACGACTGCCAAGTGAGTTGGTTGCTCTGTTTTTAGCAACTCGATCAGCGTATTGGCAAAGCCATAAACTGCCGAAGTATTTAATCCCTGGGAGGTGACAATGGGCCGCACCATAAAGGCAAAGTGCGCCCGATAAACGAGCGCCATACCATCTAAAAGGAAGAGTCTGTGTTGGGGAGTGTCAGCCATAGTGCTCAAGCTATGGAGGCTCCCGGGGAGACTGTAAATCTTAATTATCCTGCCTTCCTACTTCCCGGGCGACACCGGAAGTTTGAATTCCGCCGCCATCACTTTCAGAAATGTCGCTGCATCGCGCGCCGGCCCATTCATGACGCGAGAACCTTGGAGGAGCAATTTAGGCATGATGGGATCGGTGGCTGAGAGCAGGCGATACTCTTCGAAAGTCACCGTCAGCCGGTGTTGCGAAGCGGGATCGGCCAAGGCTTTGACGAGGGCCTCTGGTCCACCGCAGAGTTTCTCTGCCTCGGCTCGCGCAGCCACCACATCCACTGGAATGAGCAACTTCATGAGATACTTGTGGAAGGCGGGAAATTCCTCTGGAACCAAACTCCAAACCGCCAGCGCGAAGCCCGCCAGCTCACAGGCGTAAGGGTGATCCGTCACTTTGGGACCGCAGTAAGGATTACACTGCCGATTCAGCGGGCAGGGTAACAGCGTCAGCGAGAATTTATCGGGATACGCCTTGAACAACGTCTCCAAGTCTCCCGACATATCGCGACACGAGGCACAGGTGTAGTCGAAATATTCCACTAACTTATGCGGCGCATCCGCCGACCCCAGCCGAGGCAGTTCCGCCACGGGATAGGTCAGGGCTCCGTCGAAGAACACCAGTTGATCCGCTGGCAGCACCGGACGTTGCGGTGGGGTCGCAGGCGGAGTTAGTTTCTCCTCCACGATCCGGTGCGTATCCGGCTTGGGGCCATAAATCTGCCCAAAGACTAGGACCAGAAATGCCGGAACGGCCACAGAAAACGCCGCTACGAACAAGCCTGCCGTTTCGCGTTTCCGCAACTGCCACGCCCTGCGCAGCAGCGGGATCGCAAAGACAATCCCCAACCCATGCGCCATCGCGCAATAGGGGCAGAAGACCCGTTCTTTAATCCAAAGCAGCCCCACAAACCAGAAGGCACAGAAAATCGCCATGACCGCAGCCGCCACCAGCAAGCGATCCGCCTGAATACTAAACCAACGCTGCACCATTTCAAACGAGAGCAAAAACACCCCACCATAGAACCCCGCCGCCAGCAGACTAACGGGCACGCCCATCCACTGGGACCACCGTCCACCCAGCACCTGGCTGCAGCCGCCCTCCTTGCCACAGCCGGCAAAAGAAACGATCACCCCAGTATATTTCTGCCAGACCAACCATCCGCAAAGCACGGTGGCCGCCAAGGCACAGAGACGCACCAACCAGCGGTTGAGAGGACGGGTCAGGAGAGTGGAGGAATCGAGATACTGATCGGGCACGCGCTATGTTCCAGAGAAATGACATCCCTGTCAATCTCTCCCGCAGCCCCCGTGCTCACGTAGCTCACCTGCCTTGTGCCCGCCGCGCAAACCTCACCCGCAGGCCGATCCCACACAACCATAGCACCACCACGCCCGTTAGCACCACCGCAGGCCACGCCAGCCAGCGATCCAATGGACGATGTCCACCTTTACCTAACTTCATTTCCCCAGCCACGATGTCACCCTGCCCGGGAAACGAACCCTCAGCTGAGATCGTGCCGTCCGCTTGGATCAACTGAGAGATGCCACTGCTTGCCAACCGAAATACCGGCAGTCCGTATTCCACCGCCCGGGTGGCTCCCAGGCGGGCGCTCAGCACGTGTTCCGCGTAGCCCCATTTCTCCAAATCCATGGCCGGAATGACCAAAGCCTGCGCCCCTTGCCGCACCAGTTCATCCGTCACCCTGGCATAATTCATGTCATAGCAAATACACAGCCCAATCAGCCCCCAGGGACTCTCCCAGACTTTTTGTTCCGGGGCCGGCAGACCATCATCCATGAACTGGATGGGCACGCACTTGACTTGCCGATGCTCCACCTCACCACCGGGGCCACTGAGAAAGGTGGTGTTGTAAAATTTATCAAACGTCTGTCCCGGCACCATCTGCACTCCGCCCGTGCTCACATAGCGTCGATGCAGACTCGCCCATGCGGAAATATCATCCGTGGGCGGTCCGGGAAAGCTATACTCACTGCACACGATCCATTGCGTGGCGGGATGCTTGACTAGAACCTCGTCGAACGACCTTAAGTAAGCGTCCATGCTCTCATTTTCATATTGCACCCCAGCCACAGACACCACCGGTCCATCCCCGGGCTTCACTTTCCCAAGTCCCAATGGCCAAGCCAGCAGCGGCAGCAGCGTAAGGCCAATCCGCCGCCATCGAGTCGTCGCGAACACCACCAACGCCAGCAGCGTAGCGCCCAACCCATAAACGCCCAGTGCCCACAAACCTACTGCCCAATCCACCGCCGACAACGCACAGCCAGCCGTGTCCCAGGAAAATTTCAACGGCCAGATCTCGGAGCGGAAGAACTCCACGCCCAGCATCGACAACGGTGCCAGCCAGAGCATCGTCCGCGGCCCCCAGCGTCGGCACCCCACCTGCCACAGGGCCGCCAGCAATCCCAGCCAGAACGACATCAGCATCCACAGCGCCAGCGAAACATAACTGAAAATCCCCCATAAAAACCACGTCTGCGGCACCATAATCAGCAACCCCAGCAACCACCCAAACCACAACGCCGCCCGGGCCGATCCAGCCCTGCGGACTTGCCAGAAAAAGCCAAGATACCCCAAGACGAACCATCCGCTCAACTTCGGCCAATGCATCGCCAAATGATAGCTCCCCGCTCCCAGTAAAACGAACAGTAACAACCAAGGCCGGGACAGTGCGGGATTTTTCGGTGTCATGGCCTCGTTTTATAGAATAAAAGAATCCCTGTCAAGAATATAGGGAAATCACCTATATTTAAAATCACCAGCACCCACCACGCCTGGCATAGTTCAGTTGGTGTTCAGGCTTCAGCCGCCTCCCCCGCAGCGGCCTCCGGCCGGCTATCGCCTACAGGCTAATACACCAACCGAGTCCGTGAAGGAGGCCCCGGCACCGCCATCCGCAGTTATGGCTGAGTGAATCTAACACGGCCAAAGATGCGGGTGTTATTCTCCACCGGACTACTGGAGCGCCAGACTTCGGTGCGGGTGCCATTGCCGTGATCGAGGCTGGAAACTTTTTCTGCGGTGATGGGCCAGGTGGTTAGGTTGGTGGAAAATTCCACCTGCTGGGTGAAGTCCTCGTGGAGCACGTCACGCTGGAACGCCAAGGTGGCGTAAGTGCCCAGCCCAGAGCCGGTGACGTAGCTTTGATAGGTGGCGGTGGGGATGAGATGGGAGGAATCCTTCATGGCATCGCCTCCGAGCGCATACTCCACCAAGTTATCCAAGCCGTCCTTGTCAGGATCTCCGGTTGGGGTGGAGCCTAACCAGGTGGTGAAGTTGATACGATCATCCGTTCCGGGTGAAGGCGCTCCGCTGCGCCATTCCATGGGGGAGTTGGGCAGCAGGCGTTCTGGGGAAATTCTTACGAGGCTGGGGCCGTCGCCATCGGGGGACTGGGGCCAGCCTTGGGAGTTGTCGTCATCGTAGGCGATGACGAAGACTGGTGGCAGGGCTTGTCCGTATTGCAGGGTGATGGTTTCCCCGGCATTGTTGAGTCGGTCGGAGGCGCTCCAGGCTCCGGCTACAGGCTTGCCGGTGCCGTAGCGGGCGTTGAAAGCATCCACATTGGCGACAACTAACGTGAAGGCTCCGGGCGCTAAAATGTAACCTGTGGGGAAGGTGAAGGAGAAGCCTGCAGTAAATTGAAATCCTGTTAAGTCGAGCGGAGTAGCGCTAAGATTCCGCAGTTCCACGTAATCGAACGAATCATCGACCCACACCTGCGCTGGCGATAGCGCGGCTGCGAGGGCTCGTTCTGCGGCGGTGGGAGCGGTGGCGTTATACATGATTTCTGTGATGACAATTTGGCTGCTGAAGGCCGAAGGATCGAAGGATCCTGCAGTGAACTCAGCGGCGGTGCTCCAGTTACTCCAGCGTCCCGTGTTGTCCTTCATGCGGACGCGTGCGCGATAGCGTTTACCTGGTTCGCAGGCCGTGGGGGGGAATTTATAGGTGTTGTTGAAAGTAGTTAGTTCGCCACTGTCGTGGGAGGCAATTATTTCCAACAAACGAGGTTCCGTGGGGACGTAGGTGCCGCTGGTGTTCACGGCTGCCATCCGCCATTGCATGGCCGCAAAAGTGCCCGCGCCTTGAGGATCGCTGAAGGCGTTGGAGGTAAAGCGCAGATCGTTGATCGGAAATCCACTCGTGCCAGCAAACGCAATGGCGGGAGTGACGGGATACAGCGCACTACTTTCTCCCAGAGCAACGCCCAGCGTGTCCATGAAAGCTGCTCGTCCACCCGCTCCAACATCGCCTCCTGGCCAGACCCCGCCATTGTTATCTGCATCAAAGGCAAAATCCTTCATGCCTGCCACGTAAAGGTCCAGCGCCGTTTGGCCCACGGAATTCAGGGCGGTGTTGTTCGGGCCGAAGAGTCCATCGAAATTCCCTGCATCTGCTGGCGCGCCATACCAGCGCTTGAATTCAGCGTTTACGAACGGGCGAATGGTGGCGGCAAATTGATCAATCAACGGATTCACTTGATCCGGTTGCCAGAGCAGGGTGCGGATCTCGTGGACCTGGTTGAAATAGTTAGGCCAAAGCGAGAGGTTGGTGGAGGCGTCTCCCCCACTGCTGGCTGCGTCATTGAATAATGCGTTGTGAACAATGTCCTGACCGTTGCTCCAAGTGGGCCCCCAGGTGGCATCGAGATCATTTGGCAGATACCAGAGTTGGCCTTTGTTGCCATTGCTGGTGTTGTAGTTCGGGTAGAAATAGTAAGCCGAGTTGTTGTCTCCATTGGGCCAGTAATCGTAATGGCGAATGGCTTCGCAGAAGGCATGGTAGCGACACCACAAGTCCAGATTGACTCTGCCGGTGATAAAGGCCGGGGTGCTGGTGCCTTTCAGATTATTGTAAATGTCGGCGTGGTCCGAGCCATCCGTGACGCCCAGACTCGATTGATAACGGAATTGAGTAATCCCTGACACGCCGTCGCGCGTGAGTTTGTAGAGGTTTCCCTTCTTCAGATTATGGGACTGGAGGAAACGACGGTCATAGTCTTCGTGCACCCACATCAGGCCCCAGAAGTCCCCATGGTAAAGGTCCGGTTGCTCCGCAGGTTGCATTACCGTGCGGAAATGTGACCAATGGGAACGTGGGGCGGGCACGCCCAGTTGATTGAAGAGATGGAAGTCCACGGCCTCGTTCAGCGAGAACGTATAACTCGCACGATTCTCCCAGAGATTCTCGGTGATCATCGTGCTCCACGTGGTGGGATACTTCTCACCTGCCTGATCTCGCGCTTGGAGTTCGTAGCCTTTGTTGAAATAGAATTTGAACGCCCGCTTGGCATTGCCAGCGCCACCCGTGCCGGATGCCACATAGCGTCCGTTGGCTCCTTTGAGGCGATACGGAATGTGATCGTAAACCACCCCATCATAAACAAAAGCGGCTTCCCAGTTCTCGAAATTCCAACTTAGCCCGGCCGACAATCGATTCGCTGGATCGTAGGCCACGCACTGATCGTAGTCGGTCTTGCGCGTTAGCAAATGATAGACTGGCAGCGTTTGGAGAGCGGTGGCAGTGGAGCCAGCGTAATCCGGCACTCCATTGTAAACGTAGCAGGCGAAATTTAGCGCAGGATCAGCCGGATAAGGCACGCGAGCGCTGGCACCCGGATTGTCCGTCACCGTGATCCGATAACGCACCAGCGATCGATTGATCTGCGGGGGAATCGTGGCCGTCCAGACGCCATCGCCACCCCGCGCATCATCGCCCACGCCGTCATCGTTCATCGCCAGCGTGATCCAATTGGCAGCGGCTTCGAAGGCGGGATTGGGATCCAGCGGAGCGGCTACATTAACAAAATTTCCGCCGGAGATGGCTTTCGGGAGCGTAGAGGGAATAAAGTTTCCCGGAGTATTAATCTGATAGGCCAGGCTGGCACTAGCCACGCCCTGCGGGTCGCTGATTTTGGCCGTGATGAGGATGGGATCAGCGCTCGTGGGGGCTTTGGGCGTGTGCTCTACATTGCGCACAGCGGGTGCGGCGGTGGCGGCATAGCGGATATTTTGCGCGGTCGGGGAAGCGACATCGTTGCTGAGGATGGCTTGCTTCAGTTGGAGATCGATAAAGAAATCGCTACTGCCGAGCGTGGTGTTCATGGCATGGATCGTGATCACGTTCAACCCTTCCACGAGGTTGACGGCAGCTGCGGGGATGATGGGAAAAGTTTCCGTCGGAGCGGGCTCCGGCGCATTCTGCGCCAAGGTATTATAGTAATGATGCCCTGTTAGGATGGCGGCATTCGGTCTGCTGGCACCCACGTAAATGCCATTAATCCAGACAATGCAGCCGTCATCGCAGCGGGTCTGAATCTGCAGCGCACTGGGCAACTGACCCGTTGGGATGGTGAACGTTTTGCGCATGTAAACGGACGAGTAGGAATTGAGCATGTCTGTCAGCAGCGTGGTGTTTTCGGTGGTGCCGGCAATGCCATCGTTTTCGCCATAGCCAATGGGTGTGGTGCCGTTCTGCCACTGGGCATTTGCGGCGGGCAGGGCGGGTTCGACGAAATTGAGTTGTCGCCACGCGGTAAACGGAGTGGTGGGCTCGCCAGTGTCGCCCACAACGCCTTTGCGCCAGCGCCACGTGCTGGCAAAGGGAATGTAAGTCGTGACGGGAATGGCGGTGCCGCCGGATTTGGCAGCTCGCCAATTGCTGCCGTGCTCTTCGTCGAGGGCTGGATTGATCAACTCGATGGATGAACCTTCGCCATTGCCTTCGGATGGCCAGGGCGAGTGATTGTCGTAATCCACTTGGGAGACGGTTTGATTGGCGGCATTGCGCAGTCGGATGGTGCCCCCGTCATTCGAGAGGTTATTCGTTTCCTTCGATCCATCGGGATAAGTCACCAGGGCGTTGACCCAGGGGCCAAGCGCGGTTTTGCCCCACGTGCTGAGGATCGTGGCCGGATCTTCAGCGACCACCAAATATCCGCCGGAGGCCAGGGTAGTGCCAGTGGAAAAAAGATAGTCCAAGGCCCCGGAAAGCCGCCAGCCACCAAGATCCACCGTGGCAGAAGTATCGTTGTAGATTTCCACAAATGAATTCCGGACCGTGCTGTTGCTGCCATTGTAGTGAATTTCGTTGATGACAACGTGACGGGTTCTCGCAGCGACAGAGAGTTGCAACCCGACCTCGATTGACAAACCAGCAGCATCGGTGCACCGGACGCGGATGCGTTGCGTGATTCCCACCAAGCTGGCAAAGGCAGTGGCGGCTCGCAGTTGATGGCCCACGATGGAGAACCGAGCGTTATCCGTATCGCCAAAGCCGCTGACTAACGTGTAGGTGTGGGCTTCACCCACATTGAGATCGTCACAGAGGAGATTCGCCAGAAAGTCCCCCGCCACGGCCTCTGATCGAATCGTTTGATCATCAAGAGCAATGCTGGTGGGAGGCTGCGGCGGCGTGATGACGGTGAGACGAACGGTGGCCACGGGCGATTCGTATTTTCCATCGCTAACTTTAAACGTGAATTGATCTGGACCGTAAACACCGGTCGTTGGAGTATAAGTCCGCACCGCTCCCGGGCCGGCGTTTAAAGATCCCCGGGCAGGTGGGGTCACGATGATGTAGCTGAGGGTGCCTCCGTTCGGATCGGAATCCGTGAGAGTGATATTTAGTGGCGTATTGGCCGCCGTGCTCAGCCCGGCCTGGCTGTTGGCACTGGGGATGCCGGGGTCTGCGGCAACGCTGACGGTGGCGCTGTTAGTGACATTTGCGCCTCCGGTCTCAATGGCGCGGAAGGTCCAGGTGATCGTCTGCGCGTTGCCCGCGAGATCTGGCACCGTGGTGTTGAAGGTGCCGGAGGGCGCAGTGCCACTGCTGACAGTCGTTGCTCCGACCTTAATTTCATAAGTGTAAGTGCCGGTCACGCTGGCAGTGTTGACCGTCCAACTGAGCGCGACCGCATCGCCTTCATAGGCCGTGGGTTTGTTGGTAGTAAACGACGTAATGATGGGTCCGGCCAAATGCGAGCCACCAGCAGCCAACGATTGGACTTGCGTGGCGGAGAGCGCATTGTTGTAAATGGCAACTTCGTCCAACGTGCCGCTGAAGTATTCGCCATTGTTGGTGCTTCCGATGCGGAAATTCACGGCGGTGGCAGCATTAGTTCCGGGGACGTCGGCCGCTACCTGCACGCCATCCAAGTAAATCCGGCGGTTCGTGCCATCATAAGTCGTGGCCACATGGTGCCAGTTGCCATCCAGGAAATTGGTAGCGGAATTTGGACTATCCAAATCCGCGCCCCACCAGTAGTGGCGAAAGGCATTTCCAGAATCAAAAATCCGCAGGGCGTTGACCTGACGCGCGGCCCCATAATTTCCCCATCCCACAATGCCCCGCGCCCCCAACACGGAGGGCTTGAACCAAGCGCATTGAGAGTAGGTGCTGTTGCCGATGGGCAAATTATTGACCGTGCCACCCAAGTATTGGGAAGTGCCGTTGAGTGCCAAACCACCACCAAATTTTCCCGTGGCAGTAAAGGTCGCTCCGCCCGTGGTGAGGACCGTGCCGCCCACCCCATCATTGCCCAGCGTGGGGGCATCGTTGAACGGCCAGTAAGCGACCAGACTGGCTTTGGCAGAAGCGCAGGTGAGAACCAAGAGCGTGGCCCATCGTGCGAAAAAATGGAGGAATTTCATCTTGGTTCGTGTGTTGCCATAACAGCCAGGAAAATTGAATTACGGTGTGGTCACCATGACGCGAACAAAGACCCGGCCGGGACTGCCTGTGGGTAGGGTCCAAGTGCAGGTTTCTGTTCCATTGCCGTTGTCCGTGATGGTGGGCGGGGCAGTGACTGGAGTCCAGTCTTGCAGGGTGGTCGTCATTTGTGGAATGTAAGTTACATCGGTGGCGCCTTTGCGACGTGTAGCCGTGAAGGCTCCGGGGCTTCCGAGCAGGCCGGAGGCCAGGGTGGCCTCCCGAGTGCCACAGGTTAGAGGATCGGTGGCGAAGGCATATTCGCCAAGGTTGTTGAGGCCGTCATGATCCGGGTCTGCGGCTGCAAGTTTATCGGCTGCGAGGGTCCCAACCGTGAAATTACGTTGGGTCCAAGTGGTATAATTGGTTACCGCAGAACCGCCCGCATCCACACTGGCCACCCAGCTCGTTGCCATCCCCACGGGGCCTGCCACATAGAGCAGTGAGTGTCCATCGTCTGCTTCCACCGGCCAGGGCGCGGTGTCTCCGTAAACAAAATCAGCAATCACTGCGCCCGTTTTATCGTTCAGAACGATGTGCTCGCCACCGTCATCCAGTTCGCCTGTGAATTCTCCCAAAATGGTGAACGTGCTGCCATAGCGACTGATGAAAGCATTCCGATTCTCGACTACCACCACGCTGGCCCCCACAGGCAGCCAGTTCTGCAGGCCCGGAGCAGCCGTGAAATTCAGTCCGTTGCTGAAATACATTCCCGTTAGGTCCACTGGTGCTGCGCCCAGGTTAGTAAGCCGGATAAACTCAAAATCGTTGGATGCGAGATACCCCGCAGTGATTTCCGCCGCGGTCGGAGGCGCGGGATGATACAGCACTTCACTAATTTGAATGTTGCTGGGGCTGGCCGTGGCGGCACCAGGGAAATAGTAAAGTTTGGTGGGCGCACTCCAACTGGAACCGTTAGGCACCGGACCTGTGCCGCCACCAGTATAAGTGGGGGGATCGCTGGCACGGACGGGATTGAGCGTGCGGGCGAAGATTTGGGTGGGCGCAGTGATGGTCAGCGGGCCCGTGTATTCCACGGCGGCGGGCGCGAACGCTGGCACAAATGCCTTTCCCCCTTGAATGGTTAATTTCGCCTGCTGAATGAGGTCCGAACTGCCGAGCCCGGAGTTCAGCCCGTGAATTGCTAGAATATTATTTCCCACATGCGCGTTGGCCATGAAAGCCGTGATGTCATAGGTCTGGAAAATGATGGAATCTGGATCAGCATGGGTCGTGGCGGCGGCGGAGTTGTAAGCCAGCGTGGGATAGGTGGCTGGCTGGTTTGCCTTGGCCACTTCCACCCCGTTGAGATAAGCGATGAAGCCATCATCATAACGCATTTGCAGGATCAGCTTATTGGGAGACACCAGCAGCGCTGCGTCCGTGCTGCTCAGGGTAAATGGCAGCCGGATATAGCAGGTCTGATTTCCGGCGTAAGCGGTGCCGCCGATGGTGCCAGAGCGCATCACGTTGCTGGTGTTCACGGTGCCGGAACTAAAGGTGGCGGTATTCCACCGCAGCCCAAGAAACGGCAGGTAATCCACCGCAGGAGAGACCGTGGAATCATCATAGCCCACACCACTCTTCGCTCCCACCGCGTTGGTGAACCAGGTGGAATCATTGAAATCATCCTGATTGTTCCCATTGCTGTTCAAGTCTGCCCCGCGCCATTCCGTGCCTATCGTGCCGCCTACTGCAGCGCTGGTGGGCACGATGGCACGCACGGGATTAACCTCGTCCAATGGAGTGGACACCGTCCCCAACGCAGCCAGTGAATCCACCACTGTGGCCTGGGGCCTTGGATCGGTGCCGTTGAGCGTGTAGTATATTTTCACCCCACTCGTGGCCTGGCTGGGTGAACTTAATGACATCGTCGCGCCTGATGCCACCGGCCCAGCAGCGAGGCTAGGCACGGCAGGCCGGATAAATTGTCCATCCATGAAATCCAGCCGTCCATTGGCCGTGACCGCTCCGGCCTTGCCCCACCAATTCTTCAACCAACGCGCTTCGCCACGAAACGTGCCATCGGTGCCAGGCGAATTTGCGTTGGCGGCCACGGGCAATACAGAGGTGAATTTCTGGAAATTTCGCTTTGCTGGCGTGTTGGCACCATTTCCTGGATCGAGCAGTTCCGTGTATTCATCGATGATGGCGTGAACATGAGCCGTGCTTAGCACACCCTGCCGCAGTTCCTCCAACCGATCCACCCACGCCTGCCAGAAGTTGGGATCTTGGAACATGTAGTCGAAGTAATTCGGCGTGAAGATGGCAGCATTATTATGAAAGAAATCGGTTCCGAAGTCAGATGTATCACAACGCCACGTGGTCGGCAGCAGGCTGCGGGGATCGCTCGGTTCGGTGGACCCCATGGCGCGGTCGAAGTCGAAGATGGGTCCCATCACTAGCTTCCCGAACCGTGATTTGTGCCAGTAACCACTGAGGCGAAATGCGTCTGCGCTCTTGGCGGCCGTGCTGAACAAATGGTGATCAATGATGGCTGGCACATCGAAATGCGCCTGATACCCCAACGTGGGACTCATGAGATTCGGCCCGGTGCAAGCGGCATACATGTTGTTCAGCGTGGTGGCCAGATACGTCTTCTGCGCAGCCGTCATCACGGGCAGATGGGAGGGATAGGACGTGTATTCCTTCGGCTGCACTAACGCGAAGGTCCGACCTGCGGCGGCTACGCCAGCATCGCCAAGGTCCAAGCGGTCGATCTTGAAAATGTAACCGCCCTGCACATTCGGGGCGGTGTTGTCTGTGGCGTTCATTTTCTCAATGTCTAACCGACCCGATCCTCGCTTGATTTTATCCTGGAAACTATACACCCCGTAGTAGTCCGCACCCGTTGTGGCACCTGCTACGTAGCCCCAGGCAGGCGTGGTGCCACTAGCTGCAACTTCGTTGTCCACGCTCTGGAACACTTCTACATGCCGGGTGCGCGGAGCCCACCGCCCAGCTTCATTACTGAGGCGGTAAATCATATCGTTGTGCATCAGCGAGCGATCATATTGATAGGGCGCATTGAGCACGAAATCATCATTCGATGCAAAGCCCAGGGGCGAAACATCCTTCCCTGCATTCGACTCATCAAGCGCCCCCATCGTCATGGAATATTTCAACGCTCCAAAGGTGCTGGAGCCACGCCTTTCAAAGTAACCAGGCGTGGCCAGATCCGGCAGATTGGTCATCCGCGCTACCATGGCTGTGCCTTCCAGTTTTGGCTCAAACGTGAACCATACCGCCTGTTTTGTGTCCTCTGGCGTGGTGCCGGTCGGAGCCGCAGCATTGGGATGCCCACTGCCCCAGCTGTGGAGAATCATGATGGGCAAATTCGACGTGAACGTCTGCGCGGCGGCATCGAGTGCCAAATAGGCTTCGCTGGCGATGGGGCCATCGGGACGTCCTGCTTCAAAAGCTCGCGCACGAATGCGCTGACTGTAGTTTACCGTCAACGCACCAGCATAAATGGGGGAAGGTATTCGTCGAATCGTCATGGTCCCAGCACCCGTGGTCGTTAGGTCGATCGCGACCCCGCCCGGAGTGGCAGTCAGGCGATACGTATTGCGATCGATCAACTGAATGTAGTAGTTCGTGCCTGCCAGCAGAGGTGCAGGCAAACTCCCTGTGGAAGAAACCTGCACCTGATCCCAATCGTAAAACGGATGATAGGCAGTCGTGCAAATATCCGTGATGGCTGCGGTGAAATACGCCGCCTGCCGACGAACGGAGTTCACGCCGGTTCCCACCGCCGTGATGTCCACGGGCGTGCCGCCGGGGCTGTCGGAAAGTTTAAACGTATTGGCGCTGAGGACGACGACGTAGTAGTTCAACGCCAGCCCCAAGCCCACCGGCAAAGTTCCCGTGGTGGCCACCTGCACTTCATCACGCTCGGTTAGTCCATGGGCGGTCATGGTGCAGATGTCGGTGGCGGGATCCACCGTGAAGTCCCCGGTGATTCCGGTTGCCGCAATCGGGATGGCGCGGTTGACCGTGTAGCGAATCGTGGGAGTGAGCGTGGGCGTGCTCAAGGATACCGTTAGGGTGCTCCCTTGATTGAACGTTCGACTGCTCAACGAGAAACGCACCACATCCGCCCGGGATGAGCCCGGAGGATTCGCCACCCCTGGCGAAGGCACATCGAAATAACCGGTGAGAGAGCCCAGCACCGGATTCAGCATTCCGTAGGAAACATCCGCCGTCTGCGCAGGAAAGGTGGGGGCGTATTCTGACAAAGCCGCGCCACCACCGGGCGCATACAGCCCCAGATACTCGCCACTGGCGCTGAGGCTGAAGTTTGTGTGCAGCGCTGAGCCTAACGTGCGACGATCCTTGTTGCTGGCGAAAACTACCACGTAGCCACCCGCAGGAATCGTGTAGCCCGCTGGAAACACCCATTTTGCAGGAATTGCGGCACTATCCGTCAAGGTATAGCCGCCCAGATCCAGTGTGGTGGGATCGGGATTGTGAATTTCGATCCAATCCTGTCGTGTGTTATCCGCATCGACGATGCCCGTATTATTATTGGCGAGAAACTCCGTAATCAACGGAGTCGCCAGAGCAGAGACAGAGGAACCCGCCAGAGTGAGGAGCACTAGCGGAAGGAGATAGGGGAAAGTTCTCATGGTCGCGTAGATTACCCAAACGGCGGGCCTGCGGTCAAGACATTTGGTGGGAAACTGGCGGTGCGGAAGCCGCGGTCTGTGTGGTCTTTCCGCGGAATCTTGCTGCAAAGATCACCAAAGGCACCAAAGGTGGTCTGCACAGTCCTCTGCGCGGATGGGGTTGCGCTGGCGGCGGAGAATTGGCTTGAAGTGGTTCCTTTTACCCCAAGGCTATCTTGTAGAATCTTTTACCGCAAATTTTTTACCATCTCCTCTCAATGCACTGAGACTAACACACTATGCATTGGTATGGTAAAAGATTTGTGGTAAAAAATGAAGCAGTGGCAATTGGGATTTGAGTGGCGGAAAGGCTCCATTGCACCGCACAGAGGACTGTGCGGACCACCTTTGTGCCACCGTAGCTGGGCGACTAACTTCGGTAGTTGCGTTTCGTCGAGTCCACCTATTGTGATCGTGTGCTAAAACTCAGACGATTGTTTCACCGAAACCAACTCTTAGCTGTCTTGATAGGGACGGTGCTAGGGGGCGGCGCGCGTTTTTTCGATGCTGGGATAAAAGTGGAATCACGAAATTCCACCAAAGCTAGCGTCGGGGAAAGGATTGAAAAATACGGCGCCACCGCTCGTCCCACGGTCGAGGCAATCATGGCTTCAGAAGGCCTGGAGTCTTCCCTGCTCTGCCTGAGATGGCTGGAAAAGGCCACAGCCGCAGATTGTGCGGCAGCTGCGACTCGCTTGGCGAAGGGCCGCAAAGACCATGAGTGGTCAGACTACCGGAGCTGGATGTTTTATCGGCGGTGGGCGGAGCTGGACCCCAAGGCCGCCATGGCATTTTGCCTGACGCAAAAATACATCGATTTACAAGGCTTGGATGTCATCCTTGAAGTCTGGGGTCGCACGGATTTCTCTGAAGCATGGGCCGCAGCGGAAGCCTTACCTGAGGAGCAGCGGGCGGTGGCCTGCGTGGCTGCTCTAAAGGGCTTGGCTGTGGTGGATCCTCACCGGGCTTGGGCGGAGGCGCTGGCCCATCAAAACATCGTAAAGTCTGAAGATGATAAGTTGGATATCCTGGCATGCATGGCCAGGACAGATCCAGCGGGAGCGGTAGCATTGATTCCTCCTGCAAAAGAGGCTTGGTATGATGAGTGGAAAGCCGTGAGACAGTTGTTTGGCATGTGGGGAGCGCGCGACCTCCCTGCGGCTTGGGCTTATGCCACCGGTCTTCAGGATAAAACCCTGAGCACGGAAGCCTGCCAGGGCGTGCTGGAGCGATTGATTAATGGAGACCTAACCGCCGCGCAAAAGTTCCTGGCCACCTTTCCGCTGGATTCCATGGTTTCATGGAAAGGAAAATTGGCCGAGCAATTTGCCTATCAAGATCCGGCCGGAGCCCGCGCTTGGGCGGAAGGTCTGGGTGCAGGACCCGGCCGCACACGAGCATTGGCGGGCGTGGCCTTGGTGCTGACCCGCTCCGGGCAGCCGGAAGAGGCACTGCCTGTATTTGCCAGCATGAAATGGGCCATCGATCCTCCTCAGAGCCACGAACGCGAAGTCATCACGGAGGACAGCTCCAGTTCCAGTTCGGCAGTTGCGATGGGGGAGGGAGATTTCGGCAGAGAAGTTAGTAGTGCCATGGCAGCAGCCCTGACCGCCTGGGGACAGCGCGATCCCGCCGCAGCCTTGAAGCAAAGTTCCGCAGCCCTAGCCACTGCCAAGGATGCGGCCATGTTGGCTGGCGTGAATATCGTTTCCGACTGGGCCGAGCGCGATTCCGCAGCTGCGCTGGCCAACGTTGCATCCCTGCCGAAAGATAGTGTAGAATTTCGTGATAAATTGCTAGGAAGAGTTATCGACCTGTGGGTCCGCCAAGATTTCTCAGTGGCTCAGACTGCGGTAGAAGCACTTCCAGCAGGAGAATTGCGCTCCCGGGCTGCGCAGTCTATCGTTGATCACTCGGTGCAGAGCGATCCATCCTCAGCGTTTGCCTGGGCCTTGCGATACAACGCCGAGTCCAAGGGCGAGTTGCTGAAACATACATTTTACAAGGGGTTGGAGGACAATCCGCAATCCACTCTGGCACAGTTCGACTCCCTGCAAATGCCGCCAGAGGCTCGTCGTGAAGTGGCATTACTTCTGGCAGATAGTTTCAAGGACGATGAACCACTGACTGCCGTGAACGTCCTCCTGAAAGAAAACATTGCTGACAACGCATTGGAACAGTCGCTGGAAAGCTATCTGCGCCAGTTTCCCACGGCGGCTTCTCAGTGGGTCCGGGATCTGCCTAACGGGGAGGTTCGAGAGTATAGCGTTGCCACCCTGGCTACCCATCTACGAAGGCAGGATGAACCGGATTTCGAGGCCGCATTCATCTGGGCACAGACCATGCAGGCCTCCGAGAAACGGGATGAAGCGCTGTTTTATACGCTTAGCAGTTGGGAGAAAGGCCAGCCGGGGGCCGCTAAGCAGGCATTAGACGCATCCAAATTACCGCCCGCAGAACGTTCCCGGCTGCTGGAAAAGTTGGGCAAACCTCCCGATGCGTCGAGCAAACCTCCCGTATTCCTGAACGATCCCTGGGCTCCCTAACTATGAAATTTCTCGTTATAGTGTTGATCTCAGGTGTGCTGGCGTGGTTCGTCGGCGGCTCTTGGCGCACGGGGACAGCCGCTCCTGACGCAGGAGTTACCCCGCATGCTAACACGGAAACTCCCGCCGTGATCACTGCGCCAACAGTGGCGGAAATCACGGCCATAGCACCCGAGAAACGACTCAGTGCAATCACCCGATTTAGTCAGCTTTCATCCGTGCGCGAGATCATGGAAGCCTTGGGGCAACTGGATGAATTACCCAGTCGCGAGGCTGGTCTGGCGAGTCAGGTATTATTTAAGCGCTGGGCTGAGTTGGCTCCAGAGCAAGCCATGCGCTACGTGCTGGCGAAGCAGAATGGAGATAGTTCCGTGATGTTTGATGAGTTCAGGGTTATCCTGAATGTGTTGCGCACCACGGATCCCGCTCATCCGCTGGATTTGTTGATGAAATATAATCCATACTACGTCAACACTGGTTGGGCGTATGGCATTGATTTTGCCACCTTGCAGGCGACCCTTGAGCGTTACCCTGAGGGAGATTTGTCTTCAGATATAGCGCATAAAATGTGGAGGCAATTGATCCCCACTGACCCGAAAACCGGCAAGGGCGTCCCCACTCCTGAAGATCTGGCCTCGGCTGCTGAGAAAATTTCCAAGATACCTGAGGAAATACGGGGCCGTTTTTACGGCTATTTGGCAGAAGCCTGGGCAGAGCAGGGTCTTGCATCTGCGATTGCGTGGGCGAAGGCGCAACCGCAGGAGTATCAAGACTACTGCATTGCTAGCATTGTTCGAAATCGGCTGAAGAGCGCCCGTGATCTCGCCACCGTTGAGACAATTTTCTCCCACATAAATGATTCGGGAACCTTGAAAAAGCTCATCTCCAGCCTAAATCAGCAGAATCCCGTGCTGGCTCTAACTTGGTTCACTGCCCATGCAGATGAACCAGTTGCGCAAAGTCAACGCAGGCTACAGGAGGAAATATTAAGGAACGTGGCCACAAAAAATCCCGAACTTGCCCTGCGATGGCTGGAGGCAAATCCTGATGTTTCTGAGGTGCTGCGCGATAAGACGCTGGCTGTAGCAGTGGAGACGATTTCCCCCAAGGACCCTGCGCGAGCTTGGACACTAGCAGGCGGTCTTTCGAAGACGAGGCAACGCTGGCTTTCTGAAAAGATAGCCCCCGAACTAGCGAAGCAGGATCTGGATGCAGGGTTAGCTTTGGCGCTGAAAGGAAATTTCGTTGCGGATACACTAGCTAAAATTGTGAGCGATTGGAAATCGACGAAGGAATTCCAAACTCAAGGACTCCAACCGATGATCGATAAACTTTCGGCCTTGGCTCCCGAGAAATTAGGCGAAGTTATTAATCCATCGTTTTTCAAAACCATTCCCGCGTATCAAGATTTCCTCAATCAGCTTACCCCGGAGCAACGAGATGGAGCACTGAAGACTGGGGCAAGTGCGCTCATGTCTGCAGATCTGAATGCTGCTGCCACCTACTTCGCCACGCAAGCGCCCGGCCCTGGTCGCAGCGCAGCCATGGCGGAGACAGCAGTGACGTTTGCGGAAGCGAATCCCACTGGGGGAACGACCTGGCTCGCAAATCTGCCGGACGACAAAGCAAAACTATTGGCGATGCAGAACTTTGCTAACTCCTATTTCAAATCTCACCCCGCTGACGCTACGGCTTGGATGGAAAGCCTGCCAGCGAAGGAGGCAGAGACCGCCCGCAGCACTTATGTGGGAATTCTGATTAACAACGGCAAATCCGCCACCGCTTGGGAGCAGGCCCTGAAGCTCTCTGCAGAAGCACGTGAGGAGTCCCTGGCACAAGTGATTGCCGGATGGAAAGACCGGGCCGCCGCCCAAGCCGCCATTTCAGCAAGCAAGCTGGATGACACAACGCAGCAACGCTTGAGCAAGAATATTCCCGCTCAATAGCAGAAGCAAAATCGTTCACCTCCCCAGGCGACTACCGAGCCATCCCCCTTCAAGCCCAGAGCGTGGTCGTTTCCTCCTGCAATCGCCACCGCCCCGATTAGACCTGGCGGCACGGTGGTCTGGCCGTAGGAATTCGCACCCCAAGCGACGAGCTGAGCTTGAGCACCGGAAAGCGTCGCGAGGACGCCGAGGAAAGAGAGCAGGCTCCCTAACACCTGAGTAGCACAACGCGCTGGCCTCAAAACGCTCCACCGCCGCACCTTAGTAATTTTGGTGGTGGCAGGTGGTGCCCCCTTTTCACCTTGCATTCAGCAACTGCCGCCGCTCCGTTCAGGAAAATTTCACCCACAGATCTGCCCCATGACTCCCTCTTCTGAAGCTATTGCTGCCTTACGTTCCCGACGCTGGTTCGGGCCTGCTGATTTACGTTCGTTCGGGCATCGCTCGCGCGCGAAGCAGATGGGCTGGGCGGAAGAGGATTGGAAGGATCGGCCCATCATCGCGATTCTGAATACGTGGTCGGAGCTGAATCCGTGCCACATTCATTTTCGGATGCTGGTGGATCACATCAAGAAAGGTGTCTATCAGGCTGGGGGCTTTCCGGTGGAGGTTCCGGTGCTATCGCTGAGCGAAACGTTCATGAAGCCTACCACGATGTTCTATCGCAACTTATTGGCGATGGAGACGGAAGAGGTGCTGCGGTGTCATCCCATCGATGGGTCCATTTTGCTGGGCGGATGTGATAAGAATATTCCTGCGCTACTGATGGGTGCCATTACAGCTAACCTACCAACAGTGTTCGTTCCCGGTGGCCCCATGCTGCGTGGAAACTGGCACGGCAAGGTGTTGGGCAGCGGTTCGGATTCCTGGAAATATTGGGATGAGTTGCGGGCGGGAAATATCACCGAATCCGAGTGGTGCGAAATCGAAGACGGCATCGCACGCAGCCACGGCCATTGTATGACTATGGGCACTGCCAGCACGATGACCGCCATCACGGAAGCGTTGGGTTTCTGCCTGCCGGGAGCTTCCACTATTCCGGCTAGCGATTCTGCCCACCCGCGCATGGCCGCTGCCGCCGGAAGGCAAATCGTCGCCAATGTCTGGGCGAACCTAACCCCGGATAAAATTGCCACGGCGGATGCGTTCCACAACGCTATTGTGACGGACATGGCCATCGGCGGCAGCACGAATGCGATTGTTCACTTGCTCGCCATGGCACGTCGGGCCGGCGTGAAATTGGCTTTACCGGACTTCGATCGCATTTCCGCGCAGACCCCGTGGATATTGAATCTACGGCCTGCGGGAGAATTCCTCATGGAGGATTTCTACTATGCGGGAGGATTGTCAGCGTTGCTGAAAGAACTGGGCTCCAATCTGCGCACTGCGGCCCTAACGGTGACCGGAAAATCCATCGGAGAGAATATCGCCAACGCGCAGAACTACAATCAGCAGGTCATCCGCCCGCTCGGAAATGCGCTTTCCCCAGAAGGCGGCACCACCATTTTGTCCGGCAATATTTGCCCGAACGGAGCGGTCATCAAACATGCCGCCGCCCAACCGCATCTCTTGCAACACACCGGACCGGCCATCGTCTTCGCCAACTACGACGAGTTGGCTGCTAACATCGACGATCCTGCTCTCGATGTGACCGCCGACAGCGTCATCGTCCTCCAAAGCGGCGGCCCGGTGGGCGCTCCAGGCATGCCGGAATGGGGCATGTTGCCGATCCCCAAGAAATTACTGGAACAGGGTGTGCGCGACATGCTGCGCATCTCCGACGCCCGCATGTCCGGCACCAGTTATGGAGCCTGCGTGCTGCACATAGCTCCTGAAAGTGCCGTGGGAGGGCCGTTCGCGCTTGTCCGCACGGGCGATACCATCACCTTGGATGTGCCCGCCAAGAAACTAACGTTGAATGTTTCCGATGCAGAGCTAGCCGAACGCAAAGCCGCTTGGCAACCTCCTGCGCCCTACAGCCATCGCGGCTACGCCAGCCTCTTCATCAACCAAGTGACCCAAGCCGATGAAGGCTGCGATTTCAAATTCCTCCATCCGGATGGCAATCAACTGGAACCGCAGATTCACTAGCCATCAACAGCGATCACCCGGGCTAGATGTGGTTTCCTTCATGGTTTTACCTCCACGTTAAGTTCGATGGACCATGGAGTTGCTTCGCCATTGAAGGTGCAGTTGGCGTTGAGCTTAGAGGCGTGAATGCCTGCGGGAGCGTCGGCGGCGGCTTCGATGATCAATTTCGCCTCGGCGGCTTCCTTGGGGACCGTGAGTTTGGCAGCGGTTAGGCCTTTGATGCCTGCGGGTGCAGCGAAATCCAGCGTCACTGCATCTGCAAAGCCGTAGCGTCGTTCGAGTTTCAGCGACAGTTCCAGTTTGGCTCCGGGCTCCAGCGTGACGGAGGCGGGTGCCGTTAGCAAAACGGGCGAGGCCGCGATTTTAATTTGGATGGGGGCGGAATAGGCAGCGTCGGTTAGTTCCTGCACGGGGGCCTTGTCCGCTGGCTGCCACTTGACCACTCCGCGTGCGGTGGCATGGAAAACATACGTTCCCGGCGTGAAGGCGTTACCGTCCTTGCGCTTTAAATCGAGCACCAGTTTGGCCTCTGCCGCATCTGCGGCGGGTTTGACGATGGGTGGCTTGTTCAGGCCGGGAAGCCCCATGAGGGACGATTGCCACTCGCCCTTGAATCCTTTGTGCGTGGCAGCACGGGTAAATTTCACAGGCACTTCGATGCTGCCTGCGAGCGAGGTTTCATAAACTTTCTGTTCCGCCGGCTCGATGGTTAGTGGCGCGACCTCTGCATCCGTCACGGCCAGCACGAGACCATCTTTGCTCATGCGAATGTCAGCGCGATCATTTCCACCAGTGCCGGTGGTCCAGCGCGGAACAGCCTCCGTGGCTGATTCCACCTTGTCTCCCGAGGTTCCCGTAAGCTTGATGCGACCACTCCATGGCTTGGCATCCGGGGCCGCGCGGAGGATGAGGGAGGCCGTGGAAATGTTGGGAGGAAGGGTAACATCCGTCGTCGTGACGCCTTCGGGCAGACCTTCCACATGCAGGGTGATCGGCCCGTCGAATCCATCCTGACGCAGCACGGCCACCTGCACCAAGGCGCTGCCGCCCTTGCGCAGGAAGGGACTCCAGCGATGCACTGCGGCGGCGGCCGTGGCCGGACAGGCCGAGAATGCGATGACCGAAAACCGTGGCAGCGGGTCCCGCAACACTAACTGCCATGGACGATTGGCTTTGAACCGGTCACTGAGTCGCAGCCGGTTAATGCTGCCGTCCGTGCAGACGATGGTGCCTGAGGGATCGCGACTGCCCAGCTGCATCGTTTCTGCGCCCGTGGCACCAGCCGTGTCATCAAACTCCGCCACCCGCTCGCTCTTTTCCTGACCGTCAGGGGTGCGGGTGATTTTCATGACTTGCATGATCCAGTCGGTTGGTTCGCCATTGCGATGACTCATGACTTCCACCACGACCTTGCGATCCTTCTCCCCCGTAAACTCCACCCAATCCTGATTGGAAGGAGGACAGCTCTGGATGGAATTGAAGCTCACTTTGTGAGCCTCCGCTGCGCTGGTCGCAGCTTTGGTGATCGTTTCACTTTTCACAGGCTGCTTAATTTCAGCGACTGCACCAGCGCTGGAGACCGTTGGGATTGCGGCGGCTGCGGCATCAGCCGTCGCATTGATGGTCAGCCGGTAAACATTGGCTGGCCCCCCCTGCCAGACGATGTCGTGGACCTTCACGAAGAAGTCGCCCGCCGCTGGGGCCGCAAACTCAAGCGCAGCATCATTTCCATGCGTCCGATGAGCGAACGCAAGTTCACGTCCGGCAGAATCCAATATCGTCAGCACCGCGTTGAGTGGCGAATCAATCCGCTGGGCTGCGCAGGAAATAGTGAAGCGTTGTCCGGCCGCGGCAGTGAAACGGAAGAAGTCCGCCGCATCTGCTCCGGCCGTGCCGTTGATCGTGACCGGCGGAGTGACTGCGAATGCCTTTTCCAGTGTGTTGTTGGAGTCCGGCTCCGACACTTCCGGCAGGCTGCCACCGGCAAACAAGCGACTGGCAGAAATCCCATAACGCCCGCCAACCCTCATTTCATAAAGCCCCGGAGCGATGCCAGTGCTGGCAGTCACTTTGAATTTCAAGGCTTCTCCATAAACCGCAGAGAGCCCCGGTTCACTGAACAGCAAGCGGTCCGCGCCCTCCAAGCTTTGGCCCGTCAGGGAAACTTCCGTTTCCGTGCCAGCCTTCATGCCGGGGGGAAAGACGGCATCCAAGCGTGCCATGGGCAACTGGGCTGCAGCGGGAAACAACAGCCCAATCTGACAGACGAGGGAAGCAAGCGTTCGCTTTAGCATCTGCAGCGTTAATGGTTAAAGAGGAATTCCTTGGTGTTCAGCAGCGCCCAGACCATGTCTTCCCACGCTGCCGGCTCGCCTTTTTTGCGGGTGATGTATTCCACGGCCTTGGTGGATTCGCCTGGCTCCGGTGGCCGGCCGTAGGCCATGACGAAGAGTTGGCGCACGCGATCCTCCACCGGGCCAGCGTCTTTGGCTAACAATGCAGGCCGACTCGTGGCGGCGGTGAGTTTTTCCTGAATACCCTTGGAGTTCAGCAGGTGCAAACTCTGCGCCAGACTGCTGTCCTGCGTGCGCTCACATTCACAGGCGCTGGTATTTTCCGGGCGTCCGAACACGGTTAGGAAGTAACTTCCCTTGTTGAAGCTATCGTCCGGCAGAGCCACCGCCCGACGTTCGACGGGCTGGCCCGGGAAACGTGAGGCAAGTCCAGACACGCTGTCGATGGCATCCAGCAGGACTTCAGCCTGCAAGCGACGTGGATAGAACCTGCTGAAATTCTGCCGGTCGGTGGCGTTGTGCTCATTGGGCAGGCTGGAGAGTTGATACGTCGTGCTGGTGCAGATGGTGCGAATGAACGCCTTCATGTCGTAACCGCTCTTGGTGAAATTTGCCGTCAGGGCCTCCATCAGCGCAGGGTTCACTGGTGGGTTAGTGACCCGCAGATCATCCTCCGGCTCCACCAGCGCACGACCGAAGAAATGCTTCCAATAACGATTCGCAAACATTCGCGCAAAGAACGGATTCTCAGGTGCCGTGAGCCATGCGGCCAGCGCAGTGCGGGGATCGTCCTGCGGCTCCAGTGCGAGGGTTTTGCCGCCCAGCGGAGTGGGCTTTACTGGTTTGCCCGTGCGCGGATTTTGCGCTGAAGCCTCCGTCCATTGGTGAAATACAGCCTCCTCTGCCGGTTGATCGGAAGCCTTGCGACCCACGGTGGAGAAGAACGCCGCGAAACCAAAGTAGTCCTGCTGGCTCCACTTCTCATACGGATGATGATGGCACTGCGCGCATTGCAATCGCTGACCGCAGAAGACTTGCGCGATGTCCTGCATTTCATCCTGCGGCTTCGGCACCGTGCTATACCACGCCACGGCGGGAGCGGTGCTGACGGTGCCAGCGGCGGTCACCAAACCACTGGCCAGCTCGCTGTAAGGCCGGTTCCGATTGATGCCATCCCGCAGCCATGAGTAGAACGCCTGCGTGCCATAAGCCGGGCGCGCTCCGCGTTTGTTGCGCAGCAGAGCGGACCATTTGGAGGCGAAATATTCGGCA
>JANOAV010000135.1:0-4404 GCA_031411295.1 Verrucomicrobiales bacterium
CATCCCTGCCGGGATACGATTCTTTTGGGCCTCTATCCGGGGGTATCGCTATCGCTCAACCCCCGGCTAATTTCTGAGATCCCTCCGGGATCACCTCATTTTGAACGCAACTTGGAATAAGACCCTTTCCGGAAAGCAAAAGGTAGAATGTGGAGCAGCCCGCTGGGCTGCTCAGCTGGGCTGCTCATGCTAGATCAGCCCAGCGGGCTGATCCACATTCTTTCAATCCCGATGTCGCTGCGCGACATATGGATTCCCATTCCTCCCATGCTGGTGCCCCGTCGATTTTCCTTTGCGTCATGCGTGAATTTTGTTACTAGCTTGCTCTATGGACAACATTTTCATCCGTCTCGCCATCGTCTGCGTGCTGGCATTTTTGGGATTTGAAGCTTTCAAAGAGCTGAAGAAGCCAGACAAGGAAGCGTATTTGGAAGCGCATGCCACGGAAAATGAGGAATACAAGACGGAGCACGATGGTGCGGAATTGCCCGTGGCATCCAGCAAGCTGCAAAATCCGATCAAGGTGCTGACTTACTTCATGATTCTGGCAGCAGGAGTGGGCTTTGTGACCGTCAAGTGGGTGCTCCCAATGGTGGGCGATGCCGTGGGTGGGGCCACGTTTTCTTCTGGAGAGAAAGCCGATCCCAGTCCTTATGCCAAAGCCATCGAATTGACCACCGCTGGCCAATATGAGGAAGCGGTGGAGGAATTCAAAGTGCAGGCGGAAGCGAATCCTACCGACCGTTTTCCGCTGATGGAGTTGGTGAAATTACAGCTGGGCAAATTGGAGGATGTGGGTGGGGCTGTGGCAACCTTGGAGTATGCGGTGAATCAGGAGTGGGAGGAAAAGGACGGTGCTTTCTTCTCTCAGCGGCTGGCCGATCTCTATCACGACCAATTGGGAGATAGCGCGCGGGCGAAAGAATTGCTGCACGGGCTCATGCAGAAATACCCCGGCTCCGTGGCCGCCAGCAATGCTACGAACCGCATCCGCGAAATAGAGGAAGCGGAATTCATCGCCTCCCGGAAACAGTCCTCGTAGTCCCCGCCAGTTTCCCTGCCCTCTATGTCGTCAGAACTGTCTCGTTGGACCATGGTCGCGGACTTCTTTCGTCGGCTGGCCAGTCCGCTCACTTTGATTTGTGGTGGGGCATTGGCGGGCATCGCGTTGGGGGAGAATCTTCCCCAGACTTGGACTTGGGGTTGGCTTGCCATCGGTTTTCTCGCGGCAGGTTGGTGGTTGCCATCGTCCCGCATTTGGATCACCCTGACGAGCATTTTCCTCTTCGCTTTTCTTCATGCCGCAGCGGAGCATGATCCCTTGCGCACTGCCATGAAGCAGCGGCAAAGTCCGCTGGCCGCAGAGGCGCAGGGAATCGTGGCGGATGCTCCAGTAGGCGATCCTTCAGGGCGCTTCTGGCGGTTTCCATTGCACTTGGAAACGTTGCAACGGCAGCCTTACCCCACCACGGATATTTACATCCGTTTATCGTCCTCAAAGCCACCGCAATACGGGGATCGGGTGCTGCTGCAGGGGCATTTGCAAGCGCCGGCCGCTGCGCGGAATCCTGGGGAATTCGATTGGGCGGAGTATCTGCATCGCCAGGGATTCTCCGCGGAATTTGTGGTGGAGACGCCGACGCATCTGAGGGTGCTGGAATCCACCGGGGGAAATTTCCTCGTGCGCCACGCCATGGCAGCCCGGGAGTGGATCGGACGAACCGTAACCGCAGATTTGGAGGGCGATCCAGCGATTGCCGCCACGGTGCGGACGATGGTGCTGGGAACCCAGGAGTCCACCCCGCAGGATGTGGAGGATGCTTTCGTGGAGAGCGGCACGATGCATGTTTTTGCGGTGAGCGGATTGCATGTGGCGTTGTTTGGCTGGGTGCTCATGCAATTGCTGGCCGTGCTGCGGGTGCCCTTGTTTTGGCGGGTGGTGCTGACCATTTTATTGATGTTATTCTATGTGTATATCACCGGCCTGCGGGCCTCGGCCTGGCGGGCGGCTTTCATGGCCTCCATCATTCTGCTGGGCCCGCTCCTGCTGCGACAGGGTCACATCTTCAACAGCCTGAGCTTTGCGGCCATTTGCCTGCTGGGGATGGATACCCAATTGCTCTTCCAACCGGGTTTCCAACTTAGCTTCGGCGTGGTGTTCATGCTGGCCGTGCTCTCCCGACCGCTCCTAAACTTACTTTCCCCGTGGTTCCTCCCGGATCCCTTCATCCCTCGGGAGCTGCTGTCTGCCAAGCAACGCTGGTCTGCTTGGCTGCGCAAGGTCACCATCGAGTCGGTCATCGTTTCCCTCTGTGCGACCATTGGCTCTGCTCCGTTGATGCTGCACCATTTTGGAATGCTGGCTCCGGTCGGGGTGTTCGCCAACTTATTGCTCGTGCCCATCTCCTCAGCGATTTTGTTCGTGGCCTGCGCCAGTCTGCTCACGGCCAGCCTTCACCTAGCGGTGTTCAGCGCCTGGGCTAATAACACGAATTGGCTGCTGGCGACCTTGTCTATCAACAGCGCGAAGTTCTTCGCCAGCGTGCCCGGTGGACATTTTCGTTTGGACCCTTCGCATTGGTTCAGTGATGAGACGGCCCGGATCACGGTGCTGGCATTTCCCAATGGGGGATCCTCCACCCAAGTGGATTTGGGCTCGCAGCAATGGTTGGTGGACACGGGGAGCCGCACTACTTTCTTGCGCACGCAGCGCCCTTATCTGTTGCGATATCCGCTCACCGCACTGGACGGGGTGTTGCTGACGCACAATGACGCGGATCACGTCGGAGCTACGGGCACGCTGCAGACGACGTTTCCGGTGGCTCAGATTGTCGCGCAGGGTGACCTGAAGGTTGGTGGAAGCGTCCCGCCACTGTTAGGAAAATCCGTGGAGTTGCGCCCAGATGCGCGATTCACCGTGCTCTATCCTCCGCCGGATCGGGCCGTGGGCTTGGCGGATGATCAATGTTCGGTGGTGCGATGGGAAATCGATGGGTGGAAAATTCTGCTCCTCTCCGATGCTGGATTCATCGCAGAGAAATGGCTATTGGAACACAGCATCGACGTGCGGGCCGACTTGCTCATCAAGGGCTGGCACGAGTCCGACTACTCGGGACTCCCTGAATTTATCAATGCCGTCCAGCCCCGGGCCATCGGGGTGCATCAAGTGCGCACCCTGGCACAGCGGCAGGCAGTCCAGGCGTGGATTGCTCGTGTTAGTAAGAAAGAGATTCCAGTATTCAATCAAGAGCAGACTGGAGCCATCGAGATTTCAGTGTCGCCTCAAGCGCTCATTCTCGGTGGTTTCATGAATCACCAAACGCTGCGCCTGCCCCGCACGGACGAGTCTGCGCAATCGTCAAAGTAGATGCTGTGGCTGCCGAGGTTACGGGCATCCTGGAAACGGAATTACAGCGCCAAGGGATCGCTCCTGGATGCCGCATTACATATTCAGCCGCTCATCATCCGCTGCCAGACCTCGGGTCCCTACTGGTTATTAAACCCAAAAGCAGCTTTTGAAAAAGCACCGTCCGTGCGGGCGAGTTCCATTGATTGGCGACGCCGGCTCACCACGGAGTGAAGCGAAGGCCAAAGAGCGCGAGGACGGCTAGGACGAGGGCGGCTATGGCGGGCAGGAAAAATGGGCCGTAGTGGTCGGCGATCTGCGGCTTCTTTTCGAGGACGACGACTTTTTTCATTTCGTCGATGCGGTGGAAGACGGCTTGGAGCGCCTCGGGGGTGGCGGCGTTGAAGACTTCGCCACCGGTGGCGCGGACGATGCCGACGAGGGCGGGTTCGATTCTCTCGCTGGTCATCATGATGCCGAAGACGGTGATGTGTTGCGCCTGCAAGGCAGCAATGATGGGGCCGTCCTGCGGGGGCTTGATGTCGGGGCTTTCGCCATCGGTGATGAGGATGATCATGCGGTCGCCAGTGGGGCGTTCCGCGAGATAATCGGTCGCTCCGACCAGCGACTTGCCGATGAAGGTATTCCCCCAGAGCGCGTCGGGCAGTCCGTGGCGGCCCATGGATGGCGGGTCGAGTCTTGGGTTGTCCGGCTGGATGAATGGCCGGGCGAGCAGAATGGATTGCGTGTCGAGCGTGAGCGGGACCCAGTGAATGAAATGCCGCGAGAAGATCGTTAGGCCGAACGCATCGCCTTTGCGGTAGTCGATGAATTTCTCAATGGAATCCATGGCCGAATCGAAACGGCGGTGACGTCCATTCGTCTGCGGGCCGTGGTTTTCCGCCATGCTGCCGGAAGTATCGAGCAGAAACTGGACGTTGGTGAGCTGGCGCTCCACTTCCGGCGGGGTGAAGGTCATGGGATGCGCGAGAAAAATGATCGCGAGCGCAAGGAGTGCGGCAGGCAGGCAGTTCGCGCAGAGCACGAGAAAGCGCAGC
>JANOAV010000136.1:0-13496 GCA_031411295.1 Verrucomicrobiales bacterium
GGAGCAGTCCGCTGGACTGCTCGGATGACCCCGGTGAGCAGTCCAGCAGACTGCTCCACACTCCAAACCCTCTGAGTCACTTGGCCGCTTTCATCGCTGAACTGGCAGGAACGGCTTTTTCTGCAGGTGCTGGGTCGGCCAGACGACCGAGGAACAGGCAGGCACCAGACGGAATGTGCTGAATCATAAAGGCGAAGGGGTGATCCGCTTTGACCACCTGATGAGGGATCGCGTGAGGCACACCATTTGCAGCGCGCATCACAGAAGCCGTGGCGGCCGCGGCTTTGGTGCCATCCTCATCAAGTTCAATAAAGGTGCGATGGAAGACGTCTGAGACATAAAGCGGTTCCTTGGTCTCGTCCGCCATACGAGCAAAGCCAGGGGACTGTTCATCAAACATGATGCCTGCGCCAAGCGCGGTGAGCGATTGGCGCAGACTGATGATCGGTGGCTCCATCTTAAGTCGTGGAAGTGACAGTCGCACTTCCTCCAGATTGAGGCGGGCGCACTCATTTAGCAGCTCACCAGTCAACAACGTTTCAACTTTAGCCAGCCCATCGACTGCATCCGGCAGGATTACGACGAACTGAAAAGTCCCGCCGGCATAAGGCAGTGCCACTATCTGAAAACCATCCTTCTTGGCGTGGCGCAACCGATGCTGCTTGAACATCAAGGGCACTGTTTTGACGTGCGTTGCATCGAGATGAAAGGGTTGATCGGTCGTCAACTCCTTCGTGAAGCGCTCGTCCCATGGCACATCGAAGTAAACTGCGTTCACCAGCACCAGTCGGGTGAATTTATCCAACGCTCCCGTGGGGATGATGCCTGTAATCTTGCGATTCGTCTGCTCGCTGACCCATTCATTGATCTGGTCCCTTGCCCCTTCGCGATTATTGCGAAAGTCAACAGTGCCAGCCTCAGCTGCGTAGTTCGTGCGCGTGAGGGTGCTCCATCCCGGGAGGAACTCCACCGAGCGATCAGAAAAAATGCGATTGGCCATGCGCACATCAAACGGGATGCCATCCCCCGGTTTGGTCAGGATGGCTTCGCGAAGACTGCGAAAGCTGTTGTGCAACGCGGCCTCGTTCTCGGGGAAGAAACACGCCTTGCGCATGGCGTCGAGTGTCTTTCCGCTGGCTCCAGCAAAGGTCATCGCCAGTGCTGTCTCAATCGACCACGGGGATGTGAGCATGTTACCACCAGGTGAGAGGCGATAATGGGCCACAGCGAAGGCATTGACAGAGCTGGCCGCAGTCGTCCTCGCGTCTGATGCTTCAGCCCATTCGAGACTAGCAAACAAAGCGCAACAGATGAGAGTTAGGATTTTCATGATCTAAGGCTAAAACCGACCTCGGCAGATAACTGATACCAGCACGACAGCAACGCAACCTGAATCGGCATATTTAATTCATCAATCTGACGATTATTTATAAGCTTATTAAGACTAGCCCGTCTTGCCTTCATGCGTGGAGGAAATCACAAGCTGAAGCCCAGCACGGTAGCTAAATTTGCTTCTTGCTTGGCGTCGCTGGCGCTGAGCCCGGCGGAAGCCACAAGTGATCCGATATTTTCTTTGCCTCGGCTCTCCAAAATTCCGGCGTGTGATTTCCCCACCCGCCATTGGGAACGAAGAGACGTTTGCGGTCTGCGGGATCGACATACCAGACGCCATGGTAATACTCATATTTGCCCACCGAGCTGTAGCCTTTGGGCGCATAAGTGGCTGGGGCGGAACTGGTCTTTTCCCAGAGCCCGGCTTGGTTCCATTCATGCTCTGGATAGCTTTTTCTTTGCAGGATCTCCTTGCTTGAGTCAGCCTCCTGCTTTCGATCCCGCATCCGTGAAAGCCCCCTTTCAATCAACCCGGGAGAATAGAATATACTTCCTACAATCGGGCCCACGATCTTTCCCGGCCCTGGCGCGAAATCCGGCATGGGCGCAGTAGAGCAGTTGGGGAAAATCGCTAGCAGTCCGATATTAACAATCCCTACAGCAAGCACAACGTGCCAACGCAGTGTCGGAACTTCAACTAACTTGGTAGTTTTAGATTTCATGGAAGCCGGGGTTACGGATCGAATTGATCCTTGGACACAACACCGTTAAAAATCGCTTAAATTAAGTAATTTGTCAAATTACCGTTTGGGGTTGGCGAGCGTTTGGGGGGCGGCTAGAGCGATGGCTCCAATCACTAGCACTGGGACTCCGTTTTCGGCCAAAAGTGCAGCCACCCGCTCAGCCGTGGCCAAGAGATCATTTGGTGGAGGCATGGGGGGGGCTTCAGGTGGACGTTCAGAGGGCAACCATGCATGCAGTCCGCGCAGGGAGAGGGCCAGTTGCACCCGTTCGTAGATACTCATGTTTTTAACACGTTCGATTTCCGCCTGCAGCGCACGCGCGGCACTGGCGCTACGTCGAGGTTTTGGAAAGGCTCGCATTCTCTGTTTCATGGTTGGTAAACTAGTTTCCAGAGCGATGGCCGCAAGGAGAATTGATGCTATTTAGAGTTCCAGAATCGCATCGATCCGCTTGGGAGAGTCCGTCTGCGCGGTTCAGGACCTCAGATCTCTCAGAGCCGTGATCGCGCCCCACCCTGGTCCACGTAGCTTTCGTCCACCGTCGATTCTTCCGATTGGGAAATGAGCCTTCTTCATGCCGAAAATCCGATCCACAAATTCCTTCGTCCCCAGCACGCCGCCACGCGAAAAATACCGCACCCGATCCCGCAACGCTACTGCCCAAGAAAGTCCACCACCCGCCGCCTTTACAGCCTCCCCTGCGGCCTCGGAAATGACGCCCTGCACCCTGCCGTGCTTTACTTTCGTCACCTGCCCCACCGCATATAAAATCAACCGATACGGCGCCTGCACCGCCTTCCAGCTTGCCGTCGCCTGTTGGCTAAATTTCCACGCCAGTTCATCTTTTGTTTGCCGTCCCGATGCTTCTTCCCATGCCGCACGGGCCAAGCCAGTCCTAGCCTTTGCCAGGCCACCCACCGCTTCCCCATAGCCACTCCACCGATAATCCTTCGGATCACTAACCAGCTTGGCGCGCACGGGATTCAAGTCCACATAAGCGCACGTCGCCAACAACGCCTCGCCTTCACCCTCCACGATCACACTAGTAAAACGCTCTGCCCAGAGCGTCCCAAACGTCTTGTAAAACGCATTATACCACCGGGCGAACCGTTGTTTCAACAACCGCATGAACCACGAAAGATCATGCATCAGCGGGACATATTTCATCCGAAACGCCTGCCAAATGTCCTCCGTCGCTCCAGTTAGATTCCGCTCCGCCTCCTGCATCGCAGACCTCCCATACAGCACCCCATACCGCCGCAGCACCTCCGTATTGGAAACCAACGCATCAGCCCCAGCCACCGCAGGAATCCCCGCCGCACCATCGATGCCAGGCGCCGCCTCAATCGATTCCTTAACCGGCACGCGCACGACAATGTGAACATGATTACTCATGACCGCATAAGTCAGCACCTCCACTCCGCAAAAATCCGCCATCTGCCAAATCATCTTCCTCATCCGATCCTTCTCCAGATCCCCAAACAGAAACTCCCCACGGCTCGTGCGAGTGATTGCATGATAAACCGTGGGCTCCGAAGTGACTGTGAGACGCGCTTGTGCCATGGGGCGAGTTTGGGGCCAGTAATCTAGCTAGTCAAGAAAAATGTTCTCCGTCTTTTAGTTTGCACAAACTTTGAATGTCAGTAACGATCGCTGAGTCCTCTGAAATCGCGCTGACACCCGCTTTGGGATTAAATTTAATAAAAAATGTTCACCCCCGACAGATGGATCGTGACGAGGACTCCGCTTTTCAGGTAACAAATGAACTCATCGTGGCAGCAACCCCTTCAACTATCGACCCCTGGCAACGCTGGATCGCAGAGCGCGCAGAAGTTTTCCTGCTCTATGCGCGGCAGCAAACCCGGTCGGAGGAGGACGCCCATGATGTCCTCCAGGAAGCCCTCACGGAGACTTGGCGACGTGCCCAGGGCGAGATTCCAGAACAAGCCCTGGTCTTCGCTACCATCCGACGACGCGCCATCGATGCGGGCCGTGCCGCAGGCAGTCGCGCGCGACGCGAAGCAGCCCATGCGAGCCTTGCCGAAGCGTGGTTTCAGCCGGATCCCAGCGCGGGCGACACCCATCGCGCGGTGGGCGAAGCGCTGGGTCAACTTCCGGAACATTTGCGGGAATGCATCACCCTTAAACTCTGGGGCGATCTCACCTTTCCCCAGATCGCTGAGATCACCAGCGTTCCCATTGCCACCGCTACTTCACGTTATCGCTACGCCATCGAACGTCTGCGGGAAACCCTTACCCCCATGTTCTCATGAACGACTTTGAATCCCAACTCCGCGCCCTGAAGCCCCAAGTATTGCCCCCAGCGCTGCAACAGCGTTTGGCCGTGCCACCAGCCAGTGCACCGCCAAACCTCATTCGGTTCCGCTGGCTGGCTTGGGCTGGTGCCGCAGCCGCCCTGATCCTCGCGCTAGCCCATGCCTTCCGCCCCGCCGCAACGATCCCTCCAGCCGTTACAGTATCTGCTACCTCCCGGGAAAGCACCGTTACTTCCGTCATCCCCGTTTCGGTCCTGACCGATGCCGCGAATCGTCGCTGGCGGCTCGTAGAAGTAAACTGGGTCGAGGAGGACACTGTTGTTTCCAGCAGTCGCCCCATCGCCCTGCAGCTGCAGCAAGACCATCGCGCCATCATCCCGGTGGCCATCCAATATGACTAAAATTTTCCCATCACCCAAACTAAACCCACATCCAACACCATGAAATACAACCACCTCCACTACTCTCTACTGGCGGCAAGCCTGTGCAGTTTCCTCCCGCAGTCTGGCCGAGCCGAGCCGCCCGCCATAAAAATCGAAGTAAGTTCGGAAGCGAACAATCCGTTTGAGACCAATGACGCCCTGCCGGCTCAAAAAGAGAGCACTTCCTCCTCCAAGAACGCCAAGAGCGATCAGCGTGCCGAGCAAAAGTCCGTCTCCAGCAGCAGTTCCAGTTCCTCTCAGACTTCCAGCTCCACCACCTCCGTGAATGGCAAGACGGTTACCACCACGCGGACGACCGGGCCCGATGGCAAAGAAAAGATTACCGTCACCACCCAGGGACGCAGTGGCAAACCCAAAGTCGAATCGTTCACGCCCGAGGAGTATGAACAAAAATTCGGCCCTAAAAAGAAGGCCCCACCGGCTGAAAAATCCGCCGCCGCCCCCTCCCCTGCTGAAAAAAGCAACTCCCAACGCGCCACCGAATGAACTCTCACACTTCATCATTGATCGTCTGCAGCCTCCTTTTCCCCATCTCCAGTTTCGCGCAGAGCGTGGACCTGGGCGGCGGATCCAAGTTGGAAGTGAAAAATGGAGCCATCAAGATTGAGACCAAATCCACCGGCACCGGCAACCAATCCAGCAGTAGCAGCAGCAGCTCCCACACCGATGCGGACGGCAATACCATCACCAATATTACCACTGAGGTAAATGGAGTCCGTGAAACCCGCAGGGTAACCGTTTCCCGGGACGGTAAAGTAAACGTGGAGAATATACCCAACGACGAGCCACCGGCCAAGGCCGCAGGCTCCGCTAAAGCAGGAACCAGCCCTGCGCCCCCTGCCAGCGGCGGCTGGTTGGGAGTCCACACCACACCACTCCCCGAAACCGTTCGTGCTCAAATCGACATTCCAGAAGGCGAAGGCATTCTAATAGAATTCCTAGCCACCGACAGCCCCGCCGCCCAAGCTGGCTTGGCTGAAAATGATGTGCTGCTGAAACTCAACGACACTGCGATCACGAGCGTGGAACAATTCCGCAATCAACTGGGCCAACTCCCCGCCGGAAGCAATCTAACGTTGAATTATCAGCGCAAAGGCAAAGCCCTCAGCACAAAAGTCACGCTGGGAGAAAAACCCAACGCCCCGGAAAAGGACCCTGCTCCCAACGGAACCAAACCCGGTAAACGCCTGCGCTTAATGAATGCCAACGGAAAAATTGATACCGTCGAAGGCGAGAACGATCCATTCGAGCAAATGCTGAACAATCCAGATATCCCAGCGGAAATGAAAGCTCAAATCCGCCACGCGCAGGAACAGATGAAGCAACTGCAATCCGGCAAGTAGGAGCATCTGGCGCGCAATACATGTGAGCAACGTAGCACAGGCTTGCAGCCTGTGCCTGGAGTTTGGCCCCTAACGTCCGTGTTTCCTAGCAAATTGCGTGAGATTTTCCTTAGCTGGCCAAGGCCAAGGCCAATGCCACGGCCGATAAGTCGGGTGTGAATTTCTCCGACTTCGTGTCTCGGAACTGCTTGGTCGCGAAGTGGTAGTAATGGCTCGGACGCAGCGCTTCGCTCCAATACTCGGATCTGAGCAGCTCTCCGGTGCTCGGTAAGGTTCGTTCTGTGGTCTCGGGCTTCTTCCTCCATTTCGGTGGCGTTACGGGCTTGATGGCTCCGGCGGTCTCGTCTTCGGCGTGCAGGGCGGCCAGCCATAGGTGGCTGTAGGCGGCTACGGTGCTGGCGGGCAGTAGTTGGTTGGCTGCGGCTCCGCGCACTGGGATCGCGCCTCCAGCTTACGCCGTGGATCTTGGGTCCAGTCTTGCGCGCCAGAGTATCATCCAGCAGCACGACTAAGGATCTACCTTGGGGGAGGCGCTCCTCGGTGGCTGCAATCACGGGGCAAAGAGTTGCTCCTGCACGACGCGGCTTTTTGAGTAGAGCCGATAGTCTGCACTCCAATCCTGATGCTGTCCGCCGCTGGTGCAAATGACGTTGCTGAGTGTGAGACGATCCGGGCAGAGCAGTGAGGCCAAGAGATGACGTGTCAGGCGCTGAGCGCAAACGAGACTCTGAGTGGCTTCCTAGGCGCAAGCGTTTAAGCAGAGTTGGAGTCTGGCTTTGAGGCTGCGCGGGGCGTTTTTTTTTGAACCGCCACCGGATCTGGTGGCGGTGAGCTGCGAGCGAGGATGAGATGAGCCTTGTCGGAGATGATCCACTCCACGGTCTCACCCTTCTCGAATTCCATGGCTTGGGCCACAGCGGAGGGGAAATTGATATACCACTGCTCGGAAGCAGGGCGCTTGATGAGTTGAACTTTGGTCGGGAATCCCATGAGCACACTCTAGTCATATAACTAGCGTTTTGTCCAGCATTATATCGGGGAAAATCCAAAAATCTGTCACTGGTTAGAGATTTTCTCTAGTTAGGGGCCAAACTCCAGAGAACTGTGCTTACGAACAGTTTGCTATGTTAGCAACTAGGATCCCACTGCCTGTGGTGGGACGGCTTCGCCCTCAGGGATTGGCCACAAAGAACTCACAATGCACAGAGAGGAGTTAAGAGTTAAGACGAGGCCTCCTAGGACTTTTTTGGGGGGGGCACTTGTCCCACAGACTTGACACTTTTGAGGACATTTAGTAGAATGAACCACATTAGAAAATTTTTACTATGGCCGCAGGCATCAACGTTCGATTCGCGGGACCGCTGCAACGGTTTATTCAATCACGCACAGGTCCTGGTGGCTTTTATCAGTCCGCCAGTGAATACATCCGTGACCTTGTTCGCCACGACTTCGAGAAGGAGGGAGCTGCAGGCGGGAGCAGAGGCTGCCACGAGCGAGTTCGTTCCGCTGGATATAGAAGCGACTATCAAAGCAGCCAAGCAGCGCAAAGGCAAAGATTCACGATGAAGCAGCTTCTGGTTTACAAGCCAGCCCAAATACGCCTTGCCGAAATCTGGGACTACACGCTCGAAAAATGGGGAGAAGAACAGGCTGATAGCTCTCTGCGCGGGCTTGGGGTCTGCATGAATGGCATCGCCTCCCAGCGTCATCTGTGGTGCAGCGTCCAAGACAAGCGGCTTTCTGGCGTTTTCTTCGTCCGGTATCGTCATCACTTCATTTTCCTTCGGGAAATGGGGGAGCAAATTGCGGTAATCAGTATTCTGCATGAGAACATGGACATCGTTCAGCGACTCAGGCAGGATGCGGCCGAACCTTTGAGCTGTCGTGCGTGCTGAGACGAGGTGTATTTTCAGTTGAAGGAAGAATGGTTGAGATGTAGCGTCCTCCTCATGATACTAGAACAATTTCCAGACGTCCAACTCCTCTCAGCAAGTGAGAAATTGCTTTTTGTTAGTGAGCTGTGGAATGATTTGGAGCAACACCCGTCTGAAGTTCCAGTGGCGCGTGAGGTGCTGGATGAACTTGACCGCCGAATTGATCATTTCGCAGCAAATCCAGACCAATTTACTACTTGGGAGGCGACACAGAAGCGCCTATTGGGGAGCGCCCTATGATGGATCTAATTCTGCTGCTGTCAGCCGACCTGGACATACAAGCAGCATTTAACCGTTATGAAAATTACCAACCCGGGCGAGGGGAAGTCTTCTTAGGCAAGCTCAATGATGCATTCGGAGTGCTAAAGCGGCATCCGCAGATGGGTTCTCCCTATGCCGCCAAGCACCGTCGTATGTTGATGCGAGATTTTCCCTATGGGATCTTCTACATGGTAACGCCCACGAGACTGGTGGTAGTTGCGGTTTTGGATCTACGGCAAAATCCGCGCAGTATTACAAAGAGAATTTCGGGGCGATTCGGTGACTAAATCAACCGTCAAACGTCAATCGCTGCCCAGCCACATGTCTCTCCCCCAGCAAAACCATCCTCACAGTTCCAGAATCGCATCAATGCGCTTGGGAGAAACGGTCTGGGCGGTTCCCAGTTCTGGTGCGAAGATGCTGACGCGGTATTCCTCGAACATCCAGCGGAGCGTTTCGTGGTGCTCGGGTTTGGCTTCGGTGCGCCAGTTAGCATACTGTGCGATGGCCTGGTATTTGTCCGCGTCCTTGGCGGGATTCAAGTGGGCGCGTTCGCCTCGGATGAGCATGGCTTTGAGGTAGCGGGGTAAGTGCGGGAGTTGAGCGGGTGGGGTTTTGGCCAGGAAATCCGGCGGCAGTAGGCGCTGCAAATCGGCCTCCCAGTTGGCGTAGCGTTTGGTGGCGGCCATGATTTGGGTGCGCATGGCGAAACATTGTTTCGTTAGTTCTTCAACTTTTCGGGCCATGGGCGTGAACGATGCCTTGGCTCCATCCACGAGTGTTTGGAAACGTTCGGCAGTGAGTGGACGCAGTGGTTCCAGTTGCAGGCACGCCCGCAAAATGTGCTCCAGCGCGGACTCCCGCAGCACGTCCGTGGTGAACACCGGGTGGCCTTTGGTGCTTTGCAGTTGGCTGCCTAACTGGCCCAGCGCATCGTGGAAATTTCCTGCACTGCCGCTGGGTTTCGCGGCCGGGACGGACAACACACGCAACTCCCGATCCAGCCAAGCCACTTCTTTTCCCAACGCCCATTCCGCCAACTGACGCACCGCAGCAGGAGCCGTTGCGTCGGCCTCCCGGGCTGATTTGAAGAGTTGCAGGCTTACTGTTCCCTTCTGGAAACCGAGCCCGGGATATCCATAAACGTCCACCCCACCAAGCGTTTCCACGAACACTTTCTCCGGCAAATCGCCAAACGACCACGTGCGCAAATCCGGTTGGGCCCACTTGGCTAACATCGTGGACCAAGCGCTGGTGCGGACTTCGTGTTTCTTCACCTCTGCACGAATGGCGGCCACGCTTCGGCTGCTGGCAATGGTTTGCTGTTTGTGATCCACCACTTCCACGCGCGTTTGCAGATACTCCGGCATGCAATCCTCCGGCCAGTCCGACGCCTGCACCGCCACATCGAAATGCTTCGTGATATAAGCCGCCAGGGCCGTTAGGAAATCCTGGGTGCCAGGCGAAAAATTTGCCGCAATGTCGTCCATCTTCGCTTCCATCGGCAGTAATTGCCGACGCTGCGTCTTCGGTAATGATCGCAACAGCACGCCCGCCAACTCCCGTCGCAGGCCGGGCACCAGCCATTGGACTTGGCCGCTGGTGAGGTGTTGCGCGACATCCAATGGAATCTGCACCGTCACGCCATCATGCGAGTGGCCGGGATTGTAGGAGTATTGCACCGGCAGCACACTGTTTCCTAACTTTACTTCATCGGGAAACTGTTTACTGGCTTCGCTTAGGTCATCGTGCGGCAGCAGATCGGTATCCGAGGCGCGCAGGAAATGCGGATCGTGCTGACCCTGCTCTTTACAAACACGATTCAAATCATGCACCGAAGAAACGCCGTCTAACTGTGAGGCATAGAAATCAAACAAGCGCTCCGCAATCTCATGTCGACGTTTCCCGGCCCGTGCCAGCATGGCTTCCAGCTTGCGACACAGCCGCAGGTTGGCGATCGCAAACGGTTGGGTCACAGGCGATAAATCCTCCAGCAAGGCATGGCGAATAAACATCGCGGTGGCTTCACTGGCGTTGATCTTCCCATAGTCCACCCGACTCCGCCGCAGCTCCAATCCATGCAGCAGCAAGCGTTCTGTGACGAGCACCCGTCCCGACTTCGCCTCCCATTCAGGATCGCCATACCGATGCTCCAGCAAATGCGCCCCTAACGTGACGACCCAATTCGGATCAATCCCCGCCACGGTGCGCGCGAACAATTGTGAGGTATGCACAATTTCTCCCGCCACAATCCACTGGGGTTGTTTGGTCTTGGCGGGTGCCTGGCCTTTCTTATCGCGCTTCTCAGCCAAACACGATCCAGGAAATATCACAATCTCCCGATTCCCTGCGCCCTTGTAAATATTGCGTTCGTGCCGCAGGCCAATCTGACTCAGCGAGGCCGCCAAAATGCAACGATGCACCGCATGTGCGCCCATTTCATCCGGTAACGTGAAGGCCTCCGGTCCCTTGTAACTCATGGCATCCGTGAGTTGCGCATGGATGTCCCGCCACTCGCGCATGCGGGTGAAGCTGAGGAAATTTTGTTTGCAGAACTTGCGCAGGGCATTGCTGGACTTCCATACCTTGGCATCGTGGGCCGCTTCCCAGATGCGCAGCAGTGCCAGGAAATCTGACCCTGGCACGATGAACGCCCGATGCGCATTCGCAGCCTGCTCACGCGCTTCCTCCGGCCTCTCGCGAGGATCCGGCACGCTGAGACCAGCGGCTATGACCAACATTTCTGCCAGCTTCTTCTCATGTCGGGCTTCCAACAACATGCGTCCTAACGTGGGATCCAACGGCAGGCGCGCCAACTCCCGGCCTTGTGCCGTCAGCATTTCCGTGTCATCCAGCGCGCCCAATTCATGCAGCAACGCATAGCCTGCGCGAATACTGGCGGGCAGTGGCGGGTTCAGGAAGGGAAAATTTTCAATCTCGCCTAACTTGAACGCCTTCATCCGCAGAATGACTTCCGCCAAGTTCGCTCGCTGGATTTCCGGCATCGTGAATGCAGGTCGCTGGGAGAAGTCCAACTCGCTGTATAACCGAATGCACACACCGTCACTCAAGCGTCCAGCCCGCCCGGCTCGTTGGTTGGCACTGCTTTGCGCTACGCGTTCCACGGGCAGACGTTTCGTCCGCGTGCGGGCCGCGTATCGGCTGATGCGTGCCAGTCCCGTGTCAACCACGAACTTAATGCGAGGCAGCGTTAGGGACGTTTCTGCAATGTTTGTGGCCAGAATCACACGCCGTAATCGCCCGGGGTTGAAGACACGTTGTTGCTCGGCGGAAGCCATGCGACCGAAGAGCGTGACAATTTCCACGCCCCGTCCTAACCGCCCTTCGATGACATCGCGTGCTTCGCGAATGTCACGCTCAGTGGGAAAGAAGACGAGGATATCGCCATCGGCTGATTCCAGCAACGCGTCCTCCACAGCTTGGGCGGCGACTTCAATGAAATCGCCATCCTCGCCATCGAAATATTCACTGGGAGCATAGCGAATTTCGACCGGATACAAGCGACCGGAAACTTCAATGATGGGAGCGCCCCCGAAGGCCTCGGAGAAGGCCTGCGTGTCGATGGTGGCGGAGGTGATGATGAGTTTCAACTCGGGTCGTTTCTTCAACAGCCCCTGAAAGTAGCCCAGCAGGAAATCAATATTTAACGAGCGCTCATGCGCTTCATCAATGATCAGCGCTGAGTAAGCGCGCAGCATGGGATCCGACTGAATTTCCGCCAAGAGAATCCCATCGGTCATGAATTTGAGCACGGTGTCGCTGCCGGTGTCATCATTGAAACGCATCTTACAGCCGACCGCACGTCCCCATGGCACATTCAACTCTTCCGCCACGCGTTGGGAAATACTCATGGCCGCCACGCGTCGAGGCTGGGTGCAGCCGATGCGTCCATTCGCCCCGAAGCCAGCCTCCAGGCACATCTTCGGCAACTGGGTGGTTTTGCCCGATCCCGTTTCCCCCGCGACGATTACCACTTGGTGCGCTCGCATCGCGTCCAGAATCCGGCCACGCTGCTGAGAGATCGGCAGGTCTTCCGGATAGCGGATATTGGTAAAGCTGGGATGCGTGGCAAGGTTCATGTGCGGCCCTGTCCATGCGGTGGAATGGCAGGGGCGTCAAGCGGGCGCGGAGTGCGTAGAAGTCATTTGTTATTTGGGATTTCCTCTGTTAAGAGCCTGCACGGCTCCACCTTCTTGCACCCAATGTCCTTTCCTCCATTCCGCTATCTGGCGCGGCTCACCACGGGTCGCCTTATTCTATGGTGCTACGCCATTTGGTATGTGGTTAATGTGACGCTGCATTTCGATGCGCGCCCCCGGTTGTGGATGACTTCGATGGGGCTCAGTTTGATCATCGGTGTGGCGCTGGTGTTGAGCACGCGTGCGTCCATTGCCGGGACCACAAAGTTGGACGGATGGCAGACCTTTCGGCTTTTCCTCATGCCATTCTGCGTGTCGAGTTTTGCGGCGTTGGTGAAAGATGCTGGCTATCTGCTGATCTTCCCTCCGTTGCTCAGCGAGAACTTGATAGGGCTGGGAGCCATTGCGGCTTTTTTGGGCGTGGTGGCGATGTTGCGGCGGATGGATTCACGACCCTAGTTCTGCCTTGGATCTCAAGCCCCCGCGCCCCCACCATGGGCATCCATCCCCATGATGGAAAAGATGCGATCTCGGGCAGCCAGATAACCGGGGGAGTCGAGGTCACGCGGGCGGGGGAGATCAATCCGGACTTCTTCAGCAATGGTGGCGGGGCGTTTCGTCATGACGAGCACACGATCGGCTAGTTGGACAGCTTCCTCGATGTCGTGGGTCACGAAGAGAATGGTTTTCTTTTCGGCCTGCCAGATGCGGATGAGATCGGCACGCATTTTTAGACGTGTTAGGAAATCCAGCGCTCCAAAGGGTTCATCCATATAAAGCACCCGGGCGTCGGCGGCCAGGGCGCGGGCGATTTCTACGCGCTGGCGCATTCCTCCGCTGAGTTCGCGCGGGTAGGAGCGCTCGAAGCCGGTGAGGCCGACCATGGCGGTGTAGTGTTTGACGCGTTCGTCGCGCTCTGCGGCGGGGCGGGAGAGCAGGCCGAAGCCGATGTTTTGCTCGACGGTGAGCCACGGGAAAACGCCGTTTTCCTGGAAGACGAAGAT
>JANOAV010000137.1:0-6235 GCA_031411295.1 Verrucomicrobiales bacterium
GCCCAATACTGTTCACTTAGCACTTACGTATTAAATATTTGGCCCTATGAATCATCATGGCCAGATTTTCTAAAACACTTCCTCAAGGCAGGGATGCCACCCAGCATTTGAGCCTGGGGATCCTCGCACTTAATTTTCCAACCGTCCGAATTCAGGAGATCATCAACGCCTGTGACCAACGCTCGGAACGGGTGCGTGATTTACCTCCAGTGGTGGTTATTTTCTATATTATGGCACTGAGTCTCTTTCCTGGCGTGGGTTACGAATCGGTGTTGCGATGGCTCTTGACGGGCTTGCAATGGCTTGGAAATCAAGCTCTGCGCATCAGTGGCAAGGGGGCGCTCTCCGCCGCTCGCACCAGACTTGGCGCAGCTCCGCTCAAACGCATTTTCGAAAAAATGGCCCTGCCAGTGGCTGACCCGAAGCTGCGCGGAAGCTTCTGGAAAGGGCTGCACCTCGTCGCTTGGGATGGCAGCACCCTGGCCCTCCAGGACACGATGGCGGTCTCCGAGGAGTTTGGCCGCTCGTCCAACCAACATGGGGAAGGCGCCTGGCCGCAGGCTCGCTACGTGGCCTTGGTCGAGCTTGGAACGCACTTGAGTTTTGCGGCCGCACTCGGCGGTTATCGTGCCAGCGAAATCGTTCTGGCTCACGAGTTGGTCGGTGAATTAAAAGCGGGGATGCTTTGTTTGGCAGATCGGCTCTTTCCAGGATTCGAGCTTTGGCAACAGGCCTCTGCGCAAGGCGCGCATCTGCTCTGGCGCGTGAAAGCAGGGCTGACGCTCAAACCCATTGAGGTCTTGAGCGACGGTTCCTACCTTGCGGATTGGTTGCCTGAGAGTGGGCAACGCAAGAAGCAAAAACCCATCCGTGTTAGGGTGCTCGAGTATCGACTACAAAGCAACCCCAAGGCCAAGGGATCAAGCACCGCAGCGGGAACCGAGAGCTATCGACTCATGACGACGATCTTGGAACCCAGCTTTGCCAGCGCCACGGAACTCGCGCAAGTTTACCCCGAGCGTTGGGAGATTGAACTAAGCATCAAGGAGACGAAGACAGGAATGCGACGCGGGATGGTGACACTGCGCAGCAAAACGCCGGAGTTGGTGCGACAAGAGTTTTGGGGGTTACTGCTGGCGCACCACGCGGTGCGCAAAACGATGGCCCTAGCCGCGCTGGACGTGGATAAAGATCCTGATCGATTAAGTTTCGCGAAATGCATCGAGATCGTGAAAAGCACCCAGACAGGCTCCGTCCTGTCCTTTCCCCCCTCGAAAAAGAGCGCGCATCCTAAGCCAGGCGCAAAAAGACATGGGGACAAGCCAGGCGGTAAGTAGTCGAGAAATCAGCAAGGAACGAACGATCAAGAAAAAACCGAAATGTAGTTTTCCAGTGAGGAAATCTGGCGCGAAACCGGTGGGAGTTGCAATCAATCGAAAGGTGGTTATAAAGTGCTAAGTGAACAGTATTGGGCGTCCCGCCCGTCAGCCCATTGGATGACCCGATAATTGATGATCGAGGATTGAAGAAGTCGCTTGGCTGACTGGATATTAGGAAAAAGAGATGTCCGTCAGGCCGCTTCCCAGTCCGCGATCATCAGTTATTTTTTAGGAGAGAGTAAGCGAGTAGGAGAATGGAAAGTAAGGCGCAAACCTCATTTTCCATTCTCTGACTCACTCACCCCCCTTTCACAAAGGTCGGTGGCAGACAAGCAATGCACCCGACCTGCCAATTTACACCGCAGGGAGAATCAGCATTCAAGCCGGTCTCATACGCCCGCCTCCGGCGGTGCAACTCCGACCTCTGCATCCAATTTAAGTGGCGCGGGCTTGTAGCCCGCAAGCCTGAGCACTCAGCCCCGCGTTGGAAAACCTGAAATACAATTTGTCACTTCCAGGAAACCCTGACTCCAATCACTAGGCAAGCGCTGGGCTTGCGGGCTGCAAGCCCGCGCCACATTTGCGGCAGTAGCTCGTTAAAGACGCGATCTCGGCTGTAACCCGCGTGACTTCACTGTCTGACGTGGTGCAATACCACGATGCCGCACCAATTTCATTTTCATCTGGTCGTAGTGTAGCAGCCAACACGCCTGCCTTGGGAGCAGGATACCGCGGGTGCGAGTCCCGCTGACCAGACCACTTTCATTGATGCTTTGATGAGCTAGGATTGATTAATCCCGTAAATCATCGCTGCATCCGGCACGTAAGCCGCGCCTGCTCCAGCACGGAGTGACTCCAGTTCCCTAACTGCACTGGAACTGATGTGCTGAGTGGCTGCCTCACAGGCCACCCAAATGACCGGTGCCTTAGCCCCCAGATCCTTCAGGAATCGGGCGTAGCGCAAGTCTGCTTCCAAATCAGTCCCATCCCGCACCCCGCGGATAACCGTTACGGAATCTTCCATGCCGGACAAATAGTCTGGCAACAATCCTGAAAACAAGTCCACCTGATGAAACTTCATTTGCTGCTTGAGGCGATCATGTCGGCCTTGAATGATTTCCTCAATCGATCCGTTAGTCTGAAATTTTTGGCGATTCACGCCCAGGGCCACGATCACCTTATCGAAGATCTGCTCCGCTTGACGCACCACGGATAAATGGCCGATGTGGAATGGATTGAAGCTCCCAGGATAAATCCCCAGCTTCGGCTGTATCACTTGCAGCAGATCAGAGCATTCCGCTGCGCCCCGTGCATGCTGGGGATACCAGCCAGTCCAGGTCTTCAAGAACTCCAAGCGTCCAGCGCGATACGCTGGCCAAGCGTGATACTGATATTCCTTAAATATCGCCCGCTCGTAGGCCATGCGATCCACGATGCTAACGTGTTGGCCCAATTGCCCCGCATCGAACTCGAAGAATTCCTGGGTCAGGGCATCCATCGGATTCCCGCTCCATTTGGTGGCCCGAATTAATTCACACGCCTTGCGAATCAAGGTGGAATCCGTGTTAGCGGCCGCTTTGAGCAACAATTCCGCGCTCAGTTCCTCGTTGTCATTACGAGTCGGATCATAGACGGCATCGTGAAATAGGGCGGCTAGCACTAGCAACGATTTCTTTTCCCCGGTAGCATGACCATCAAACGCAGCTACCAAGCTCTGCAGGTGCTCCGGCCCATGCCAGAAACGTTGTCGTTCAGTCCATCGCTGAGCCAACGATTGTGCCACGTGGGCAACCTGAGGCTCACCACAGACCTCAGCCAAGAGTGTCCCGCAGTGTTCGATGATCCATGATTGAAGTTCTGATTTCATAATCTAATAGGGAGCTTTCGTTCTCCAACCTGACACATCGGCTAAATCCGTCAACATCTCGGCTCGCCCCAACTCCTCACCATTCAGGTTCATGGCCCAAACCTGTTGCAGCGAGGTCCACACGACTCTGTTCCTGAACGCATCATGATCTGCTGATATCCAGTCAGGGAAATTAGTGAAGATTCCCCACTGGTCTACCATCGCGAACGTCTCAAAACTGACTCCTCTATGAGTCACCTTATTTGCTAGCGCATCATCATCATGACAACCGCTCCAGTGAGTCATTCTGAGTTTCCAATGGGTCCCGGCAATGGGCTTCTCAAATCGTATCCGATGCACGTCGAGGGGGCTACTCCACTTCGCAATACCCCGGCATTCCTCCTCGGGGCAAATCTCCCAAGGGGTCATGGCCACCCAACCTTCGCTCAGCCATTTATCAAAATAGATGGCACCGTCAGCGATAGGGTGGCCCCAACGAACCGTTCTCGGCCTCAAACGGATTGCCGAGGCAGCCCAGTTAGGATGCACTACATCTGGTGCAAGGGTTCCGCTTTCGTTCGGATGGACTTCCAACTCGATGCTATCCCCATTTTGTCTTAAAATCCCTGAGCTGCTGCTGTTCCAAAACGCCAGCGCTTTCAGCCAGGGCACCCGAGAGACCACGGCGTAGGTGCGAGGAGCAAAATAACCACTGGAGGTCATCCGCTCTCGAGTAACCATATACGAAAACCATTTCCCGCATGGTGATAGGGTGGCGCTCGTAGCATCCAAATAGCCCTTCACACATTGACCGGGCTGAAACTTATCACCTACCCGATCCCATCCCCAAACACAGGACCACTTCTTCGGTCCCCGGCGTATTAGCATCGCCTGCGATGACGCGGAAGAAAGGATGAGGTGAAGCCGGGGCATAATTAAGCTAGTTTGATGCCCATGATTTACCAGTTGGATTAAATTTGTCCAAGCGATTTTGAGGTAACAGTTAACCTGGCTCGCTTCCAACGAGCTTATGCGGGTGCAAATCCCGCAAATCGCACCAATTCAAAAACGGAGTGAATGGAAAGTAGGAGAGTTAAAAAGTAAGGCCCTCATTTTCTAACTCCCTCACTCCCTAACTCACCCAACACGTGGCTTTGAGGTAACAGGAACCTGACTCGCTTGCGCCGAGTTCATGCGGGTGCAACTCCCGCAAGCTACACCAATCTCAACCTTCTCTAGCTCAAAAGCAGAGCCGTCGGCCGATAACCGACAGACCGTGGAGCGTTACCACGGGGAAGGATATTTTGGCAAAGTAGTGCCAGACCTTTAGTCCGGACAGCAAAACCCAAGTCCCCCTGAGGGTGCGGTTACGGATTCAAGTCCACAACTACTTTTCTCATTTCATCTGGTCGTAGTGTAGCAGCTAACACACCTGGTTTGGATCCAGGAAACCGTGGGTGCAAGTCCCACCGACTAGACCAATTTCCCAACGCTGGATGGCATAGACAGATGTGCAGTGGATTGAAGATCCTCCCAGGTCGGCGCGATACCGACTCCAGCGGCCATTTTTCGTGGCATGGGCGTCCCGCCCATAAGCCAACCATTTTGCCCGCGCGCAAAGCCCCAAGCTTCATTCGATCAATCACCTCTGAACTCGGAAACTTTGGTTCGCAGGCGAGTTTCTCGGCTTATGGGCGAGGACGCCCATGCCACAATTCTGCGGCTTTGAGGTAACAGTAGCCTGACTCGCTGCCATTGAGTCTATGCGGGTGCAACTCCCGCAAGCCGCACCATTTCAACCCACGCTTCCGAAGTGTAAAGGTCCTGCACGCTGCCGTGCGAAGGCAGAAGCTCGAGGTGCAAGTCCTCGCGGAAGCACCAATTTCATTCCCTTGTGATGTAAAGTAGCAATGCCGGCCTGTTAAGCCGGTCGTCATGGTGCGAGTCCATGCGAGGGAGCTTTTCCGTAAAGGGCTTAGCCAGGACAAAATGACCAAAATGACCAAAAGGACAGAAGTGACCACTGCCTTCAGCGAATCAAAACCTCCATCGGTCCCTTAACTCCTTTGAGTCCCTTAGGTCCTGCTGTCCTTCCCCATGTTGGCCGTAGTGTAACAGTAGCATTCGACCCTGTGAAGGTCGCGGAGCGGGAGCAAAGCCCGTCGGTCAACCCAACTATTTAACACTCAAACCTCACTTTGCCTATGTCCTCACATCTTTTTCCAAAACGCATCGTCACGCCGCGTCTAGTCATTCGTTGCAAAAGCCCTGCTGACGCTCCATTGCTGAAAGACGCGTTGGATTCCAGTTTGGATCACTTGCGGCCCTGGATGCCATGGGCGCATGATGAACCTAGTTCCATCGCAGTGTTGGAAAGTCGCGTGGCAAAGTTTCAGGCCGATTTCGCAGCCGCTAGCGATTGGTGCTACGGAATCTTCTCCGCCGAACAATCACAGATTCTCGGTGGCACCGGATTACATCCTCGCGGTGCTGAGGATGAAATTGAGATCGGCTATTGGCTCCGGGCTTCCGCCGAAGGTCATGGTTATGTGACTGAGACCGCCGCAGCGTTGACCAAGGTTGCCCTCAGTTCCCCGTTGATTTCCAAAGTCATCATCAAATGTGATCCGGCCAACATTCGCAGCGCAGCGGTGCCGCAGAGGCTGGGATATGCCCTGGCGGGCGTGCTCCCAACCGCAGAGCCGACCAGCACCCGCACGCACGACATGATCTGGCACATGACGCGAGAAACTTTTTCTGGTCTGTAGCTTAACCGTAAAGCTCCGGGCTCATAACCCGTAAGATGCTGGTGCAACTCCAGCCGGACCGATTTCGTTTATGATTGATGATCGAGGATTGATGAATGGTGCATTTCGTGGCGGGGGCATTCTGCCCAATACTGTTCACTTAGCACTTTATAACCACCTTTCGATTGATTGCAACTCCCACCGGTTTCGCGCCAGATTTCCTCACTGGAAAACTACATTTCGGTTTTTTCTTGATCGTTCGT
>JANOAV010000138.1:0-1597 GCA_031411295.1 Verrucomicrobiales bacterium
GGCGGGAGCTTGGCGCTATCCTGCAGCGTCTTCCACCGGGCGAGCGCGGGCACCCAGAAGACGTTCTTCTCGATGTAGTAGTCGCGCTCTTCCAACTCGGCGCGGATGGCTTCGAGGTAGTCGGCTTCCGAACCTTGATCGCTAGGGTCCAGGTAGTAGTCACTTTTCGGGTCGCGGAGCTGGGCCTCGATTTCCCGCTGCCGGATGGCGAAGGAGTCGGAGACGTATTTGAGGAAGATCAGGCCGAGGACAGCGTGCTTGTAAACCGCGGCGTCGAGATTCGCACGGAGGCGGTCGGCGGCGGACCAGAGCTTTTTGTCGAGGTCGCGGAGGAATTGCTGGGAGTCAGAGGCCGGCATGGATGGATGGGGAGATGCTTCGTGCGATCATTGCTTCCGCGGGTGGGCGCGGTGGACCAAAACGCGCCGTGCATGACACTTTTCCACGGGCGAGGCCAAGGTATTTCACTCATGCCGCTGGAAGCAGACAGGCCAGGTTGATGCGGCGAGTGGGCTGTCCACACCGATCTCGTTGATGTTCGATTGCCCGTGGCGTCTGGAAAGGAGACCGTGCCACAGCAACCACCTCGTCCGCAGCCGCTCGACCTCCTACAGGAGCAAGTGGCGGCGATGTCGAAGGCAATCGTGGGTAGTGGGTCAGTTTGAATTTCGGGTGTGAACGGCGGCGCGGATCGTGGCAGATTCCGCGCATGGCCACACGCAAGCCGACTCCGAAAAAGAAGCCAGCCCCTAAAAAGGAAAAGCGCGACTTTTCGCAAGTCGCGCTCTCCATCGCCGAGAAAGTCACTGGCGGAACCCCTGGTGGTTCGCAGGCGTAAATAACTGTGCAATTCCGCCAAGGTTTACGGGCGGATGTTGAAGTCGTAGTGGTGAGATTTCTGCTTACAGGGATGAATTGAATCAAGTGACAATTCGTATGGCGTTTCCGTGAGCTTGAGTGTGCTTCCTGGAACTGAAATATCCGCACGGAGCTTCTCCTCGGCCGGCGGGTAGAATGCCCCTTTGGTTCCACCCGGTTCAAATCTTGCCTCTCCGGTGGAGACGAGCTGGCCCCCCGTCATTATGGTGGCTGGGAATTTATGGTCTTTCACTTGCCGCTCAATGGCATCAAGAAATGATTCTGATCCACAAGCATCCCATAGGCACGGGAATGGGCATGTATAGCCGCTGATTTACAGGGCTGGCACAGGCGGGATCGGGAAAGCGAGATTTAGACTTTTGCGAAGTAGCTCTTGTGGCGCAGTGAATGTGGCTGTCCCACAGGAATTCTCAGAATCCTGCGAAACACGGTTGCTGCGGAGTGGCGATGAAACGAAATGAGCCATCGGCTGTCCCATAGCGTCGCAACAGGTCCGGCAGATCCCAGCGACGCCAGAGCGATGTCCGGATGACGGTGAAGAGGCGGGTGAAGCTATGCGCCCAACTGTGGAGGAAGGCCAGAAAGCGCAGCAGCACATAGACCAGCAGTGCCGTCCACACCTGCCAGCGTACGGCATTGGCGCTGTGGCCCAGAAAGTCGGCCAGTTGGAGGGGCTGTTTGATTTCCTTGAAGAAGGCTTCGATGGACCAACGGTTCC
>JANOAV010000139.1:0-49717 GCA_031411295.1 Verrucomicrobiales bacterium
CTCCGCCTTCAGTGGTCGCTCACCCTGCAATCCGGCACTTGGCTGGACGTCACCCAACCCGCCGTCCTCGAAGGCGCGGACTACACCATTTACGAACCCAGGGATGATTCGCGCAGGTTCTACCGGTTGGTGCGGCCGTGAATTTGACCATTGCCACAAAGGTATGTGGAGTAGTCCGCTGGATTGCTCAACCCCTTCCAGATCAGCCCAGCGGGCTGACCCACATTCTGCACCCACCACGCGTAGTTGCGGGGCGATTGACTGATGCGGAGGTAAGCATCCGTGGCTATAGTTCAAGGATGCGTCTCCTTTTCTTTTTCCTCACTATGCTCCTGCTCGCGCCGCTCTCTGCGCTTCGCGCCCAGGACGGCAAGGCTCCGGTCCTGACCGACAAGTCTCCCAAGTCAGCGGTGCTGGCGAAATACGAAAAGGTGCTGGCGGCCGCTCGCAAAGCTCCGCCAGCTCCGGGCAGCATCATTTGCATCGGAAGTTCTCACATGGAATTTTGGAAGACGGTGGCGGAGGATCTCGCGCCGCTAACAGTGCACAACTATGGCGTCGGCGGCAGTCGCATGACACAGGCCACGGATCTTTTTATCGACAACCTAGCCATCGCGTTCAAGCCGAGAGCGGTCATTTTGTATGAAGGCAGTAATGATCTGTCCGCCGGAAGCAAGCCGGAGGAAGTGCTCGCCAGCTTCCAGAAGTTGCATGCTAAGCTCCACGCAGCGCTGCCTGAAGCGCGGCTCTATGTCCTCGGTATTGTGCCCAGTCCTGGTAAACGCTTTGAGAAGATCAACGAGATTCGCCAGACCAACGAACTGCTGCGCCAAGCATGCGAGACGCAACGTTGGATGAAATTTCTCGACACCACCACGCCATTGATTGGCGCAGACGGCCAGCCTCGATCCGAGTGCTTTATCCCAGGCGATATCCACATGCTGCCCGCGGGTTATGCCGTCTGGAAATCAGTCATCGCCCCCGTCTTGGTTCCTCCGGAGAAAGCTTTCGAAAAGCCAGCAAAGCAATAACCATCCAGGTGGGCCGCACCACAGATACGCTCCAACTTATGAAATCCTGCTTCGCCACCCTGCTGCTGGCCATAGCAACACCCGGCTTTTTGCACGCCGAACCAGTGCCCACACCGACCGTCGGAGCCATCCGTTGGGACGGTTGGTATGGCGATGGTGGTGTCGTGAAGGCCGTGGAAGCCACGTTGGGGCAGCCCAAGTATCACTTCCGTCTGCCATGGTTTGCGGTGATATCGGAAGATGGCAGCGTGAGCATCAATGGCGATTCCGCCGCCATCATGGCACAGGAAATTTGCTATGCCGCCCAAGCGGGGCTGAACTATTGGGCGTTTCTTGACTACCTCGATGAGGCTCCAGGCATGAGCATTGGGCTGCAGCGTTATTTGGCCACGCAAGACAAAAAGAGCATTCGTTACTGCCTCGTTGAGGAAGGCGCGCGGCTCGACAAAGTGGGAGCCAACGTTTGGCCCAAACTCGTAACCCACTTCAAACATGCCGACTATCAAACCGTGCTCGATGGCAGACCGTTGCTCTGCTTATTCGCCAAGACCACCAAACTGGGCAAGTCCGAGTGGGATGACCTCAAGCGCCAAACTATTGCTGCGGGCCTGAAACCACCCTATCTCGTGCTACTCGGCTGGAACGTTGAGAAAGATCGCGCCAGTCTCGGTTTTGACGCTATTTCCGAGTATGCCTGTGCCGGTAAAGGTTACACGACGGATCCCGAAAGCTACGCCAGACTAACATCGCATCACGTGCGGGAGAAATTGTGGGAAAAATGGCACCAAGAGCGCACCCAGTGCATCACCTTTGCCACCGCAGGCTGGGACACTCGCCCGCGGCAGGAACGCCCGCCTTCATGGTGTTCCTGGATCAAAGCCACGCCCGATCCCACACCGCCCGCCCAACAAAAACCACTCATCGACGCCACCACCGCCACTCCAGAGGAACTCTCCATTCATATCCAAGCGGCACTCAACTGGACCAAAGCCAATCGCGATCTCAACCCCGCTAACACCATCCTGGTGTATGCCTGGAACGAGCACGACGAAGGAGGTTGGCTCCAGCCCACACTGGGCCCCGATGCCAAGCCGAATGAGGCTCGCATCCAGGCGTTGGGTAAGGTTCTGCGCTCTCGGCGTTAAATCGCAGTAACAGCAACGTGAAATCAGTTTCGCGCAGGATGCGAGGGCTGTCGTGCCGAGCGAATCCGACTGGTGGATCCATTTTGCGCGCGGGAAAAAGTTTTTGAATAAGCTGCCATGAGTTCCGTCAGAAACGATGAAGCAAAGAATCCGCTTTGTTTCTTTAACTCATCCCATGAACACCATTGTTTCCTCCGTTCGCCTCATGGCGGCATTTTCTCTCTTGAGCCTACTCGCAGTGAACTCTCACGCGCAGACATCGGCAGACCTTACGCGCCAACTCCAGACCGTGCTGGCGCAGCACGGCTTTACTGGTAAGATGGAAAGCACGCTCCCAAAACGCCTGGGGCGCCCACTCGATCCAACCAAGGTGGAACTTGGGCGGGCCATCTTCTTCGACAAGTTCATGGGGCTGCATGGCGACAATACCTGCGCGGCCTGTCACTCGCCCAATCACGGACTGGGCGATTCGCAATCCATTGCGATTGGGGTGGACAACAATGACTTCGTGGGGCCGCGTCGGGCGGGGCCGCGGAATCAACGGCGGACGCCTTCCGTGATCAATACGGCTTTTTATCCTAACCTGATGTGGAATGGTCGCTTCAGTGCCGTTTCGGGAGATCCCTTCAACAATTCCAAAGGCTTCTCTTTCCCTGACCCGGAAGGTCCCACGAGGTTTCCAGCGGGGGATCCGCGCTTCCGCCATTTGCTGGTGGCCCAGGCCCACATTCCCTTCACCGAGTTACCGGAAATGGCCGGTTTCACGGGGTTCAAGCGCACCACCGTGCAGGTGCTGGCAGCGCCCCCGGTCAATGATCCGACGTTCATTGACTTCGGAATTTTCGACGTGCCTGCCCGAAACTTTTCCGGCGTGGCTTTACCTCCGCCGGTCGTGGTGCAGCGCGCTGGTTCCGGGCCTGGGGTGATCTTGGATGAATTCCGCAATGAACCCATTCGCGATGTGGTGTTAGGTCGCTTGAACGCGAACGAATCGTGGTCCAACGAGTTCCTCAAAGCCTTCAAAACCATGGGCGTCAATGATGCCATCACCTTCGACATGGTGGCGCAGTCGTTGGCGGAATTTCAGTTCAGCCTGACGTTTACCAATGCCCCTGTGGATCGCTTCGCCCGAGGGGAAACGTCCAGCATGTCCGATTCCCAAAAGCGGGGTGGCTTACTGTTCTTTGGCAAGGCCAGTTGCGTGAAATGCCACAGCGTCTCCGGCCCAGCGAACGAGATGTTTAGCGACTTCAAAATGCACGTCGCAGGCGTCCCGCAAATTGCGCCAAAATTCGGCAAGACCACCGGCAACGTTCCTTTCCGTGATGCCACCGGAGCGCTCTCCACGCTCGGAAATCAAGACTGGGGGCTCTACGACACCACGGGCGATGCGGCGGATGTTTACAAATTCCGCACCTCCCCATTACGCAATGTGGCCACCCAACCCACGTTCTTCCACAATGGTGCCTTCACCCGACTGGAGGACGCGTTGCGCTATCATTTGAATGTCGTTGCGGCAGCGAAAACCTACTCGCCCGTGGCAGCTGGAGTGGCAGCGGATTTGACGCGCAATACCGGACCCATCGCGCCAGTGATTGCGAGGCTGGATCCTCTGCTGAAGGCTCCGGTCCCCCTTACCAGTGCGGAGTTTACGGATCTGCTATGCTTCGTGCGCGATGGTTTGCTGGATGATCGCGCCCGCCCGGAGAATCTCTCGCGGTTGATTCCCCGCCAGGTTCCCAGTTATCTGCCGCTGCAACGCTTTGAGCGGTAGGACGCAGACCTGACGAGGCTTGCTGAAAGGGTAGCCATCAGCTGATGGCTACCCTTTCGTGTGGGATGGCAACACCGCTCTAAGCTCTGGCCAAAGTGGCCCAAGCGGCTAAGGCTCCGTTGTAGCTGGTATAGAATCCGAAGGCGGTATAGATCAGAGAAGACCAAGCTTCCCGCAGCTCATCCGGGATTTTCTGTCCGGCCAGCGTTTGAGCGGGCACGATGGGATCTGAAACATTGCGCACGAAGACAAAATCGACTTTGCAGTGCCCTGCTACGGCTCCCAATACCGCATCATCCATTTCCAAAATGCAATACTTGGCCGCGTCGCCAGGCTGAGCAATGTAATAAAAATCGGTCGTTAACAGCGGCTGATCGCGTGCAATTTTCACGCTGGGGACCTTGAGGTTGCTCGGATTCAGTGGCGGATTTAGCAAGTCCGTAAGTGTGACACCCTCCTTTTGCTGGGCCGCCGTCAGCCTAAGGAACAGAGCTTGATAGGTCGCCTCCGTCGCCACTTGGGCCAAAGAGAAACCCAGTGTCGCTTGCACTTGCTCCACCAAATCCGTCTCGGGAAACCAAGTGCTACAGGTGAAGGTTTGGTGATTGAGGGGGGAAGCGTTCTGCAGCAGTGTCATGTTCAAGGTGCCCGCATTGGTGATGACACTATTTCCGAGGAAATCATCCTCTCCCACTCCTCCTGCGGTGCCGAGGGAATACAGCCGAGTTGCTCCGGTATCTTGGAGAATATTTTCCGCCATGCTCGTCAAGCCTGGCAGAAACGGAGCGTAGGCCAGATGTGCCTGGGCCTTGAATAGGAGCACTCGCTGCAGAGCACCGGCGGCATTAGCGATTTCCACCAAGCGGAAAAAGCCCCAAAGATGGAAGTCCGGGGAGGAACCATGCGCTGGAGGCGCTGCGGGAGCCCCTTTGGTATAGGGAAGCCAGGCTTGCTGCCAAGTAACATCATGGATGGTCCGCTCAGTGGTTCCGCCGGTAAACACGTGATCGAAGGCGGACCATTCCGCGTTGGTCCAAGTAATCAAGACCACATCAGCCGGAGGCAATGGATCGGTGGGCGCTCGCGCGGGCACGGGCACCAAGACCGGAGCACATTGGCCAACTGACGGCCAATTGATGATCGGCAGCGGCGGCGTTGGCGGAGCAGAAATAACATCGGTTAGACGTGACATGGGAGTTTTAATTTATTGGTTTCTGCGGCCAAGGGGGAAGATAGGCAGCGCATGGAGTTGTTCAGTTGCGGTCGCTTTGGGGGGATTTTTCTGATTGCGGTATTTGGCGGCAAAGAGCCCGCGACCGTTGTTTTTCCAGTCGTTAAAGTTCTGCACTGCCTCCGCCAGCTGGAGGCAGAAGTCGGTGGAATTGGCCCCTTGATCGAAGGGAGTGGCGCAGAGGTTGTTGGCAAACCATCTCATCCAGCCCGGACTTCCGACTGCGGGAATTTTGGCGGAGTCCGGATAGAACAGCGGACTCATGGGAGTGAGCTGGGGATACTCCGCCGTGGCATGGCAGCTATAGCAGGAACTCATGGGGTTATCCACGGGACCATTGAGTCGTCCGTTCCAGCCCAGATGGGTCGGAGGGAGTTCTTTAGGATCGGGGTTAATGATGGTTTCCTTGAGCGCTGGATTGATGATGGTTTGGGTGGGTGCCGGGTTGGACTGGTTGGTGGTAATGGTCGGATCCTGTCCCCACATGACGCCGACGGGAATCAGGTTTTGCCAAGGATCCGCCTTCTTGAGTTGCCCGTTGTATTGGAAATTTCCGAACACCCATCCTTGAGGGGCCCGACTATCACGGACCATGATGTCCATCTGGATGAGCGCAACTTTGATCGGAGTGCGCTCGTTTAACTTGAAGGTGTAGGTGGCGAAGGCGTCCCACCAGATACCATTTTGGAGAAAGGGAACTTGGGCTTCAGCCTCGTTTTGAGGAATGGAAACAAACAACAACTTGAAGAGCACAGCCCCTTCATGGAATCCTTCTTTCATGGCACTCACGTCAGGATTGCTGTGGTCCTTCCAGACTTGGCCGATGGTATATCCAGCCACATCGTTGAAAAAACCAACCGCCCAGGCCCCGCCGGTGGCATAGGTTTGGGTGATCGCCAGTTGCTGGGCCTTGACCGGAGCTTCCTTGGTCAGTCCATGAAAGCCCTCCCGGCCATTGTCGCTATAGTGTTGCCAGGGCATATGAAACCAACCACGGGTCGAATTTTTCTCGACGCGAAAGTCGACCTTGGTATTCCCTTCAAAACAGTAGTCCTGCACCTGCTGTAGATACTGCTTCCAATCGGTCTTGAAATCCGTCTTAAAAAATGGCGGAGCGGTGGGGGCAGTGGGCAGTTGGCTCGGATAGTTTTGGCTCAACTTGAAAACCTCAGTCTTCGGGGGCAACTGTGATGGGCTCACCATGAAGCCAAAGTCTGGAAACGGAGCGGTCGTTTTGTCGAAAGCTTTCTTTTCGGCTGCCGTCAGGGGGCGGGGCGAAAGACTGGCCATCGTGGCCAGGGCTAAAAGCAGAAGGTTGAGGCGGTGCGGATTCATGGTAGTGATGGTTGGTTTAGTTTACAGTCCGGATTTGGCTTCAGCCGAGCGCTGAGGTAAGTTCCAATCTCTTGGAACAGAATTCGCAATTGCTGGTATTTTGTTTTAAATAAAATGTCGGAAGCGTCCAGAAAATTTGCGGCTGGAGCGTGGCCATAACGCGGGCCACTAAGTGCTGGTTGACTGGGGATCTCGTGGGCCGCTTATTCCTTGCAATCTGGGACGGGTCCAATTTCAGTCCCGGAGCCACCGCAAGGGTGGCACCATCATTTGAAATCTCCCTGAACCCGCATGCTCCCACAAGCCGCCGCTGCTGCTCTGCGCACCATCATCAAGCCGATTAGTCGGCTGGTGGCTGGCGTGGTGGCGGCACGGATCATTCGTTTCGTGCTGAAACGGGTGGGCAAAGTGAAGGTGCTGGATAAAGAGTTGGAGCGGGACATCGAACTGTGGTTCCGGGCCTCTCTGGTGATGCTGCTGGCAACGGCCAATATGGAACATCTGTTCTTCGGCTGGATTCCCTTTGATCTCCATGACCGCTATTCCTCCATCGGGATGGCGCTGCGATTACTGCTCGTCATGGGGGTGATCGAGTCCATGCCGGATCAGGAGTTCTTCTCCGTGCTGCATCGGGGGCCCAAACCCGTGCCGTTCGGACGGGGCTTCTTCGCCCGGCTCTGGGCGGCCCGGAAGGCCTTGTTCAGCGGCATGTTCAATCAACACATCAAACGCTCGTCACCCGTGCTCGCAATCCTGGCGGCCATCTTTGGGGGCGAACGTGGCAGTGATGCCTGGGCGATCGGTTGGACCTGCTACACCATGGCCTTAGTGCAATACCTTTACATTGCTCTGGTGACTTCAAGTGATAAAGCCAAGAACGCGCTGGAATTGTTTGACGAGCAGATGAGATCCCTGCGCACCGAACTCAAGGATGCGATCTCCCTGGATTGATGCTCGCACTGGGGCTACATCGGCAATTTCCAGCCTTCGCGATAGGCCTTGCGGATGATGGGGGCGGCTTCGGGGCAGTTCTTGGCTTGCTGCTGCTCTGCGTCCCATTCGATGCGTTTTTGAAAACGCACCGCTAACATGCCGACGAGTAATGCTTCCGTGAAGGGAGCGGAATAGGCGAAGCCACTCTTGGCGTCCTCCGGTTTGCCAGCCAGAGCCGCCTTGACCCATTCGATGCGATGTCCGGCGGAGCGGGGAATCGTAGGTTCGGGACGTTTGTATCCTTGCATCATCGTTTCTGGAATTAGGCGGGGTGGGGAAGCATGACTGCCGCCCATGGCCCCACATTTATCGCCTACGAAAATGCAGCCGTTATCGGAAACTTTCCTTCCTTCGAGGAAGGCAATGTTCTCTGGTAATTTTCCACCATCATACCACTTCATGGTTACTTCAGGCCGGCTGCCACGAGCTGGGAAATGCCACGTGACGATACTCCAAGCGGGAAATGAATCATTGTTAGAGGGAGAGGTTGTCGCGTCCACCCAATCAGGTTGACCGAGTTCCAGGGCATAAAATGCCGGGTCGGCATTGTGCACCGCCATGTCACCTAGCGCTCCGCAGCCAAAGTCCCACCAACCCCGCCACGCGCGCTGGTGATAGGCCGTGTGGTAAGGCCGCACGGGCGCTGGGCCGATCCATAAATCCCAGTCCAGCGAGTCTGGCACGGCTGGAGTGTCTTTCGGACGCTCCACGCCCTGGGTGTTCCAGAAGGTGCCCGGACGGTCACTCCAGACGTGAACTTCCTTCACTTCACCCAGCTTTCCGGAATCGTAAATTTCCTTCCACAGGCGCAGGCCATCTCCCGCATGACCATTGTTGCCCATCTGGGTCACCACTTTCATCTTCGCTGCCAGATCCCGCATCTTCCGCGCTTCTTCGATGGTGTGGGACAATGGTTTCTCCACATAAGCATGTTTCCCTAACTGCATGGCGGACAGTGCGATGGGCGCATGATGATGGTCCGGCGTGGAAACGACGATGGCGTCGAATTCCTTTTCCTTGTCTAACATGCGTCGCCAGTCGCGAAACTTCTGCGCACCCGGGTGCTTCTTGGCAGCCCCCTCGAGATTCTTGGTATCCACGTCACACAGCGCCACGACCTGCACCTCTCCGAACTGGCCGATCTCTCCCAAATTTCCCCCTCCCTGCCCGCCGACCCCGACATGAGCAGTGCGTAGTTTCTCAGATGGTGGAGTCTGACCAGAACCAGCAATCACATGCCGCGGCACGATTAACGGCATGGTGCCAGTGGCGATAATTTGCTGTAGGAAATGACGACGAGTTTTCATAGTCCTGTAGTTTAGCTGACATTGAACAGCTTCCACAATCACGCAGTGATGGATAAATCGGTAAGTCAGACCAAGCGCCCGGCTATCGCAGACTGGTCAGTTCAGCACTTTTTTAACAGAATCCTCCGGCCACTTATTCTTCACCATGTAATCCTGTGCGCCCTTCTGGTCGCGTTTCTTCCAATCACGGAGCAGATCCACCATCGAGCGATCGCGCATTTTAGGATCAGAGATGGTGCCCGCCCAAGCCAAGGCCGACTCTGGGTCGCTCTCGCGAATGTTCCAAGCGAAGGTTTGGCGGGGTTCATCGGTCTCTGGAGATGGCTGGTAATTTTTCAACCAGAGACCAGCGGCATTGGGATCTTTGTGCGCCCAATTGTCCATCAACTCCGCCATGGCACCACCTCTGGTTTCCCCGGGAGGAAGGGCGGAGATCCAAGTAGCAGCCTGCAGCGGATCCTTCTCTGACAAACGGTCCGCCAACCGCCGCGTCACCCCGTCCTTGAAGGGGCCAGCTTCCAGCGCGGAGGCCCACTCGGTGGCGGCAGCGGTGCCGCGTTGTTTGGTAAATCCATCAAGAATTTTTTCCATCATGTCACCCCGTGCTCTGCTGCGAGGTTGCTCCTGGGCCCACGCTGCGGCCGTGGTGAGGTCGCTTTTCGCCATCGCTCCAATGACGGCCACCATATAATAATTGCCGTCGTCCTTGTTCATGTCCTTGCCGTGCTCCAGTGCCCAACTTTTCGCAGCCAGAGGATCGGACTTCGCCCAAGTCTGGAGGGCCGCTGAAGCGGCGTATTTGCCGGGCCAATCGCTGACTTTACCCGCCGCAGCCAGTGCTGCGAGCGGATCCCGCTTGGCCCATTCATTCATGACTAGGGACAGTTCGCGCCCTCTGCTCCGAGGATCGAAATTGTCCATCATGGAACTCACGGCAGCCTGATAATCTTCGGGGGTTGTGAGAGAGGGGAGGAGGCTCATGAAGGCCGCCATTTTCTCCGTCGGGTCATCCAATTCGAACAGCGCTTGCAGACGCTCCGCCACCGCCTTGCTGGTGTCGGCAAAGAAGTTTGTGGAATTGTGGGCGAGTGCCTCTGTGGACTCCGCAGAAACGTGCCTTCCTGCACCAGTTGCGCTTAAAGTTTTATCGGGAGTTCCCATCAAGACGCTAGCCACACCAGTCGCCTGATTCGCGGAGGTGCGGAAATCTGAAAAATAGGTGCTACCAACCCAGCCAGCCGCCCCCAGGCTGACGCCCCAGGCAACTCCAGCGAAAATGATTTTACGGTTCATAATACAAAATCTGTCACTCAGTCTAAAAAGCGTCAAGGTTCGATCCTCGATCATTCGCGGAAGCGTTTGCGGCATCTCAAATCGGCCGGGGAGCGAATCCAAATTAGGCGCAAATTTGGAAAGCTACAATTTTCAAACAAAGACGGGACGGCTTTGCGCTTATCACACGAGCTGTTTCATTCAGCAAATCATTCCAACCTTACCCTTCAGCCCAACTATGAAAGCCACTCACCTCATCTTCCATGCCCTTCCCGCAGTATGCCTGCTTAGTTATTGTCCGGTTCTGCAGGCGGAGCCAGCGACTGGCGTTATCAAAGAGCGTCAGGAAAAAGTTCTGGCCGTCGTTAAAAATTCTGGTGCGGCCGTGGTGAATATCGGCGGCGTGGGCAGCGGAGTGCTGGTAAGTAAGGACGGCCTGGTGCTGACCGCAGGACACGTGGCGCAAGCCGTGGATGCCAGGCCCTTCCGGGACGATAAGGGCGAATTCAATGTCACCCTGGCAGACGGTCGCGAAGTGCGTGCCAAGGCTCTGGGACGTAATATGAATCGTGACGCTGCGTTGATCCAGATCACCACCGTTGGAGAATACCCCATCGCAGAAATGGCCGATGAGAAGAGTATCCACCAGGGCGATTGGTGCGTCGCCATGGGGCACCCCGGTGGCTACATCGTGGACCGCACCGCCCCAGTGCGCACGGGGCGCCTCTGGCAGAAGGACGAGAAGAAATGTTATCGCACGGATTGCACGGTCAGCGGTGGTGACTCCGGTGGTCCCTTGTTTGACCTGCAAGGCAAGGTCATCGGCATCCACAGTTCCATTGGTGAGCGCCTCGAAGAAAATCGCCACGTGCCAATCAGTGCCTTCAAAGAAGACATGGATAAGATGAAGGAAGGTAAAGTGTGGGGTAAGCTGGCGAATCTAATGCCCGAATTGGCTCCCTTCGATAGAGCCCATGGCAATGGTGACGATGAGGACGCAGCCCCGGAATCCCCAGCTCCGAAAAAGCGCGGTCCCCAATCCGAGCCTAAGCAAGCCCCAACCGGTGCCCGCCCGTTCCTTGGGGTCGTTTTCGACAATACCAACAGCAAGGCAACCGTTGGTGAGGTGGTGCCTGATTCTCCGGCTGAAGCCGCTGGCCTCCAAGCCAACGATGTCGTCCTCAAAGTAGGCGGCAAAGCAGTTGGCAGCGCCACTCAGGCGGTCGAGGCGGTAGGTTCACACAAGCCAGGTGAGAAACTGAAGCTATCGATCAATCGCAATAAAGAAGACAAAGAAATCGAAGTCACGCTGGGGAAACGCTAACCCCGACAAAATCATCAACTCTGTAAAATTCATCCCTTCAATATCGTTATGAAAACCCGTGCTCTTACCCTCTCATTCCTTTCTGCGGCTGCTGCTTTGGGTGCCCTCGTGGCCCTCCATCCGATCTATGCTCAGGAATCCAGTCAACTCCGCCGGAGCGGCAAAATTGAGTTGTCCGTCGATCCGACTCAGGACGGATTCGACATCAAAGAAACCGAACGCAGCATCCGCAACAGCGCCAAAGCGTTGGACCTGGATGCCGCCCAGCAAAAGCAGTTGGAAGATGCCATCCAACAATTGCGCGACAACGTCAAGCAGGCCAAAGGCCGCTTCGATTGGAAGTGGGAATACAACTCCGACAAACCCTCGGCCAAAGGTAGCAAAAACAGCGTTAAAGAAGAACCAGCTCCTGGAAATCGTCCCCGGACCCGTCCGCAAGCCGGTGGTCAGGATACGAGCCCGCGCGATCTCTTCCGCCAATTCTTTGGTGAGGATGAGGGACAGGGTGGCAACAACCCCCAGGGGTTGGATCCGCGCAAGTTGATGGAAGAAATGCTCAAGCGCATGGGGGGACTCAATGACGGGCCCAACGGTCAGCAGCAGTTCCGTTTCAAATTAGGCCCGAACGGCCTGGAACCAGATCGTAGCCAAGGCCAGGGGCAACGGCAGGGCCAGGGTCAAGGAGGGGGCAACCCATTGGAAAGTCTGCGCGGGATGCTCGGAGGCGGCCAGCGAGGACATGAGTATGATCCCAGCACGGCTCCGCATGAAAGCAAATACTCCCGGGCCACGCTCGCGGAATATCGCAGTTGCATCAAGGACGTGCGTCCCTCCACTGTGGCGATCCTCAAGCAGGAACAGCAAGTGGCGTTGGGGGCGGTCGTAACCGCTGATGGTTACATTATCACCAAAGCCAGCGAACTTGGCAAAGGTGACCTGGAGTGCGAATTCATGGACGGCAAAGTGGTCCCTGCGAAGTTGGTGACCAAGTTGGATCAATATGATCTGGCCTTGCTCAAAGTGGAGGTGAAGGACTTGAAGCCCATCAGTTTCAAGACCGACGACATCCCTGTCGGCACCATGTTGGTGGCAGCAGGGATTGATGAGAATCCCATTTCCGTGGGCGTGTTGTCCGTGCCGGTGCGCAATCTGGATGAAACCCAAAAGGGATTCGTCGGTGTTGGCCTGCTGGAAAACCCGAAAGGTAAAGGCGTGGGGATTGGTTCCGTCGTGGAAGAAGGGCCGGGCGAAAAGGCCGGTTTGGAGGTCAGTGACGTGGTGCTTTCCATTGATGGACAAGAGGTCAATCACCCCCATGAACTGATGCGCTTGATTGCTGCTAAGGGACCAGGCGAAACGGTGAAACTCAAGGTTTCCCCGCAGCAGGGAGGCGATCCGGTTGATGTTGAAGTCACGCTCAGCAGCCGCGGGGACTACCAACGTCAGCTCACCCAGGGCATCGACCCTACGGCTCAGATGGGCAGCGATCTCAGCAATCGGCAGGCCAATTTCCCCAACGCGTTGCAGAACGATTTGGGCATCAACGCTGATCAATGTGGCGGACCTGTAGTGGATATCGACGGCAACGTCGTCGGCTTGAACATCGCCCGCAGCGGCCGCACCAGCACCTTGATGATCTCCGGCAAGCTCATGAAGGGCTTACTGGCAGAGGCCACCGCTGGGAAGCTTAGCCTGGTGAAAGATGCCGCGGCCGCCGAAAAAGACCTGAAGCGGGCTGAAGCCGCCTTGAAGGCCGCGCAAGAGGCCCTCAAAGCCGCCCAAGAGGCCAAGGCGAAGGTGACGCACTAATGCCGTATCCAGCAGCTTAACTTGCGAGCCGCCGTTCTCATCCCGAGGACGGCGGCTTCATTTTGGCCACTCCGGCAGACCTTCCAGCACGGCGGGATGCAGATTTTTGAGAATTTGGAAGCGGTGAGGCGTGACTCGCAGCTTGGCCCGCCTTAAATCAGATTCACGCAGCCCAGTATGAAATTCCCCTTGGAGCGCAAGGGTATTTTCCTTAGAACCCTTACGTGTTCCAAATTATTTCCATCATGAAATCCGCTGCCACTAATTCCATTGCTTCATTCTCCGCCCTACTATTCACCAGCCTAGCGGCTCATGCGGAGGTTACGGTCAGTTCCCTCTTCAGCGACCACATGGTAATCCAGCGGGAGCAGGCCGCGCCCGTCTGGGGCCAAGCGGCACCCGGTGAGGAAGTCAGTGTCACCTTGGGAACGGCCCAAGCCAAGGCCACAACTAATGCGGAGGGCAAATGGTCTGTTAAGTTGCCAGCTCAAAAGGCGAATGCGACCCCACAGGAGTTGGTGATTCAAGGCAAGAATACGGTTGCCATCAAGGATGTGCTGGTCGGTGATGTGTGGGTGTGCTCTGGTCAGTCTAACATGGAGATGAATCTTGGTGGTTGTAACGCCCCCGACGATATTAAGGCCGCAGATCTGCCGACGTTGCGTCGCATCAAGTTTCAGCACGTCGCGCTCTTGAAGCCAACCATGCAGGTGCCTGGCAAGTGGGAGACTTGCACGCCAGCCAGCGCTGGCGGTTTTACCGCGGTCGGATTTTATTTCGCGAAGCGGATCCAGCAGGAGATCGGCGTGCCCATTGGGTTACTGGATGATAACTGGGGCGGTTGTCGCATCGAGCCATGGATCCCAGCGGAAGGCTTTGCCCTGGAACCCAGCCTGGCACCGCAATTGGCAGAGCTAAAGGCGCGGGACGAGGCCTCGAAGGCCTTGCCAGACAATGCTCCAGGCGATGCTGGGAAGCCCTCCACCATGTATAATGGAATGCTCCACTGCGTGGTGCCGTTCGCCATCAAAGGAGCCCTGTGGTATCAAGGCGAATCAAATGGGGGAGAAGGCGATGAATACGCCAGCAAGATGCGGGCACTGATTGGTGGGTGGCGTAAAATTTGGCAGCAGGGAGATTTCCCCTTCTACTACGTGCAGTTGGCAAACTTCCAGAACGCCAGCAACGATCCTGCTGGTGGGGATGGCTGGGCGAAGCATCGCATGGCGCAACTGGAGAGCCTCTCGATCCCCAAGACTGGCATGGCTGTGATCATTGATGTGGGCGAGGGGCCAGATATCCACCCCAAGAATAAATTCGACGTGGGCGAACGCCTGGCGCGCTGGGCGTTGCATCATGATTATGGCCAAGCAAATCTGGAAACCAGCGGTCCGCTCTTCAAGGAGGCGACCTTTGATGGCAACAAGGCCATTGTTAGTTTCACGCACACGGGAACCGGACTGATGGTGGGGAAGAAGAATGGCCGCCAACCGACAGAGGCCGATCACATCGGCACCCTGAAGCGTTTTGCAATTGCCGGAGACGATAAGAAGTGGGTCTGGGGTCAAGCGGTCATCGATGGAGATAAAGTCGTTATCACCAGTCCCGAAGTGCCGCATCCCGTGGCGGTGCGTTACGCCTTTAGTATGAACCCGGAAGGCTGTAATCTCTATAACAAGGAAGGCCTCCCGGCCTCTCCGTTCCGCTCAGATAAGTGGTAACCCTAAGGCTGGGGCGGCACTGCGACTGGTCAGGCTTTGGCTCCTGCCCGATTGGTCACATCCCGGGCCACGGCGTAAATATTGCCACTACCTTCGAATTCCGTTTTAGCCACCCACTCCAAGTGGAGGTAATGACCATCGGCATGTAGATAGCGGTTGGTAAATTGAGTCACGGCAAGCCCTGAGAGCAGCTGGGACATGGCTTCGGCGGTGGAACCCAGGTCATCCGGATGCACAAAGCTGGCGAACGGTCGCGAGAGCATTTCGTGATCCGTATAGCCCAGCAGGCGGGAGAAATTAGGGTTAATGCGGCGGAAGTATCCATCCATGCCAGCGATACAAAAGAGATCCAGGGAGAGATCGAAAAAGCGCACCAGATCCCGTTCCGCCCGCCGCAGATCCGTCTCCAGATAACCCGTGATGGCGGCGGCCACGGAGCGGGCATCCCGCGGACGATCTTCAGGGTTCGGGGCCAGGCAGCGCTTGGCTAGTGCGATGATTTCCCGTTCCGCTCCACAAGCGTCCAGCAGCGTCATCGCAGGCCCCAGATGGCCTAGCGCGGCTTGCTCAAGTTTGCTGGGGAAATCCTCTGGATAGGGGCCACAGCCGGTCAGGATCCGGCAGAGAATCCCGCCAAGGGAGAACACGTCCGCCCGGGCATCCACCAGTTCATTCTCACCGCGGGCTTGTTCCGGGGCCAAATATGCCGGTGTGCCCACCACGAGCCCCCACTGGCTGGTATCGCTGTCCGTTGTCGGAGGCTCCTGCCCAGTGCCGCCATCCGGGCTGCCTGGGGACTTCATTTGTTTGGCCAATCCCCAGTCCATGATTTTGACCATCCCGAAATCTCCCACCACCACATTGGACGGATTCAGGTCGCGATGAATGACTCCCTGGGAGTGGGCGAAGGCCATGCCATCACAGGTCTTCTCGAAGATGCGCAGAAACATAATCAACTGTTCACGAGAGTCCTCCCGCCGGGAGAGTAATCGCGTGAGCGTATTGCCCTCCAGCAGGCGCATCACAAAATACGGCCGCCCGCTGGTGCATTGGCCCATTTCATGGACCGAAACAATTGCAGGATGCTCCAAACGTCCATTGATACATGCCTCGTTGTGGAATCTCAGCACCAGGGACTCATCCTCCAGCAGATGCGCATGCAGCAATTTAATGGCCACGGAGCGACCAATCTGGGGGTCCCAAGCCTTCACCACCACCCCCATGCCGCCGCGGGCGATCTCCCCAGTCACGGTAAAACGGCCAATCTGTTGCGGTAGATCCAACGTGTTAGTCGAATCCGAAAGGGGGCCGTTGGATCCTGACGGGACTGGCGTTGAGGGTTGACGGCAGATCCCGGGTGGGTGCGGAGACCGCAACCCTCCGGCGCACGCAAAACCACACTCTGTCGTCTCCTCCAATGCCAGCGCAGTCTGCTCCCAACTAAAAATCTCCCCGCTGACTCCTACCGGTGGAGTTTCGCATGGAGCAGATGGATGGTTCGAGTTCATAACTTGCCACTGGCAATTGAAGCGTCCCACGAGGTCGCTGACCAAGTCTGTGGGAACTGGCACTGAATTCGGAAAGTTTATCCGTGGCCGGAACATCTCCCCTCACATACTAATTCGGATTCTATTCCAAAACGTTACAATTTAAAGTGATTTTCTATTTCCAATCCACCTTTATTTACGGAACTGGAGCTTGTGATTCAGTGAAACCATAAGTTTCGGTATATTTAACAAAAATTCCAGAAAACCGCACCTGCATGGTTATAAAGTTGCGAAGTGGCGGCAGTAGGGAATGCTACATCGCGAGATTTTCTCAGCACGCGATGAAACCGAGTAATCAGGCGACTGGTCGTTGGTTTTATTGAATGCCGATCATTCGCGACGGTTCATTTCCAACTTCCCATTCGGCGCTATGTCAAATTCTACCGCACTACCACTTGAAGTTAGTCTAGTCGAGCAAGTCAAAACCTGCCGAACCTGCAAATGGTTCTGGAGCGGCACCCCGCCTTACGGCCCCTATCCAGGATTCGACTGGAAAACGGACTTTCCGCCCGCAGCCATGAAGGATGAAAAGCAACCGTCCCCTGAAGTGAAAACGCCTCCGCGGCGGTGGCTAGAAGGCAAGCTTACCAGAGACACGATTCCCGATCCCGGGATCATGCATGGCTGCCGCAAAGCGCCCATCATGACGATTGGAATCAACCCGAACTTGACGGCATGGTTTCCCTCCGCCGCCAGCGCTGCGTGGATTTACCCGGCCTTTACGGCCGCGGAAAGATACGCCTACTACTATCGGCACTTCACGCTCTATCAGGAAAGCGTGTCTCCAGAATTTGTGCGGGCCAATCTCAATCCCCTGGATCGTCAGATTGCTGAGGACGACGGCTATGTGACGATGACCATGCGAGAGAATTCACATAACTATCTCCAGCTCTCCGTGCGTTACCGCGGTCGCAGCGAAGATACCGTTTACGAGATCGTTTGGAAGCCCGAGGAGCGCTGGGTTTTGGTGCAGAATGTCGGTAACCCTGACAAGCCGGAAACCTGGTTCAAGCAAGGAGACACCCTGGCTGGCCGATTCGATGCGCTTGCTGGCAGTCCTGCGGAGATCTATGAGAATGCTACCGGCTATTACCAACGCATGGTGCCGGTCTTGGATCGATTCATGAAACTTACCGGGTTGGAAGCGGCTAATTTGACCATCGGGGAAGATGTCGCCCAACACGACATGGTGGCCTGTGCCTCGCCCGGGTGGCAGTCAAAATACGATATGCCGATGGACAAAATCGCCTCGAACTGCGTGAGCGAGCACGGATACATGGTCTCGCAATTCGTGCAATCCCAGCCTGCGGTGGCAATCCTCGTCAGCACCAGTGCGCTGGCGATGTTCCGGAGCGTCTTCGCTCCTTACATGACCCTGGAAGACCCGGACCGTGAAGTGATGCAGCTACTGGAAGAAACGTGCAAACGTCCAACCTATGTGACCATCGATCTCGGTGAGGTCAAATTCCGCACTCGCTTGATCGTCTCCCCGCACTTCTCCTACGCCGACGGTTTCCTGCCGGGATCCCGCCTTTCAGAAAACGCCTGGAACGCCTTCAAGGCGGATTATCCCGCGGATGCGAAAAAGCTGGAGGACGGAAAGCGCCTGACGCCTGCCCCCAAGCCCGGGGCGGGCCCCTACCTTATCACGCTGCCGCCCAACGATGCCTTGATAGCCCAGCTTAGTGTCAGCGGGCTGACGGTGCTTGAGGGCTATTTCGTGGATCCATTTCAAGCCATGGCGCAGGCGCTGGCGGATGAGTTCAAAAAGGGGGCCCTGACCTTCGATCCAAAATCAAACCGGCTGGGGCGCTCGGGCGGAGCTTGCCGCTTCTGTGTTAATGAAAAGTGGAGTTTTCCTGAAGGCTGTGCCTACGGCAAACCAACGGAGCTACCGCCGCCCCCCGGTCAACTGGAGGCGGCCGTAGCGCAGATCCTGGCCACCGCCAAGGCCTACGCCAAAAACATCACTCCTCCAAGCGAGCTGCCGCAGCAACTTGGGTTGCTAGGTGAAATCGCCAGGGCAAATGGTGGGGCCGGTTTTGCTGTCCCATGCTGTCATTTACCCTAGGGGGAATTCCTAGGTAAAAAGTGTTCCCAAAATTTGTGGTGGTGGTAAAAGTATCCGTGTATTCGTTGATTCCTTCCCCGGAATCACCGCAGATATTCACTTCCCACGTTTCCTTTGCTATGAGATTTTTAACGTTATTTCTCTTCTTCTTTGCGGTGTCCTTATTTACCGCGTCCTCCCAAACGAACACTGGCACGCTGGTGGTTCCCACCAATGCGACTGCCGAGTGGTTTACCACGGCTGCCCCGGCGGGCAGCACCACTCCCAACGCTTACCAGGCCCAAGTGACACTGACGTTCGGCGTGCCGAACGTGGCGGTGCTGTTCTGGGGAACTCCGGTCAGAGAGGGTTCCAATGTCAACGTGACGATCGCTGTGCAGCAGACCACTCCGCCCGCAGGAACCGCCGCTGGCACCAGCACCAGCACTGTCGCCAGTCATCTCTATGACCTGGGGGCGTTGCCGCTGGGCACCTACAATTTGCGAATTTTTTCGGGAACGACGTTAGTGCGCTCGCTGCCGTTTACCGCTGCCGAAAATCCGCCGAGTATTCCAGCCACCGCCACGGTGGTGGTGAATTCCAGTAATGCCGCCAACGTCTCCGCCGCAGTGACTTTGCAATTTTCTCAAGTGGTCGCCATGCGAGTGCAACCTGCGGTGTCGATCGATTCCGCCGGACGCTATGTCTTGAAGGCAGTGGCGGATCGGGTTCCTGGCACCAGTGTCACGGCAGTGATTCCTCCGCCGTTTAATTTAACCTATGCGTTAGGCGCGGTGCCCGCAGGGACAAGGGTGGCGGTGTTCAAACTGAATGGTGTCACCTTAGTGGAGAAAACGTTCGTCGTTCCCGCAACGGAGCCAGAAATGCGGGTCGGCATTACCTTCAGCAAGAGCGTGACCGCCGCAGGTCTTGCGGTGAAAGCACGGTTGGAGTTTCTTGACTTGTATCATGTGCTTACCAACCAAGGGACCGCCGTGCGGACGGGAAATACCTTTGAAGTGCAGGCGACCGCTGCGGCTGTGGCCACGCTGGTGGCTCCCACCACGCCGCCGGTATTTGAACCGATTTACAACCTCGGGTTGCTACCGGGCGGAAGCTATCATTTGAACTATTTCATCAATGGTCTCAAGAAAGGTGAGTATGATTTCACTGTGGAGGTGACTCCGCCGCCCGCCGCCATCGCTCTGCAAGCGGTAGCGGTGCAACCGGATGGGGCAGGGCAGGTGGCGAATGTTACCCTTTCCATTGGTTCTCCCGCCACCCAAATCACCAACTGGGGCAGCGCGCTGCGGAACGGGGCCACGTTCACCGCCAATGCCACCAGCACCACCTCGACAGATACCGTCATTCAGGTGGTCCGCACAGAGACCCATGCCTATCCGCTGGGAGTGCTAACGGAGGGGAATTACACTTTTGTGCAGCAGGTGGACGGACGGGAAATCGGGCGACGTTCGTTTGTCATCGCTGGCACGCCACAGCCACGGTTCATTTATCTCAAACCACTGAGCACCTCGACCGGATACCAAGTCGAAGCTGCTGTTTTCCTGCCCACGGGCATGACGGTCATTGATTGGGGCAGCATGAGCCGGGTAGAGAATAGATTTACGGCGGCCCTCACCTTCGGCCCCACGAACGCCACTCCTGCCGCCGGCACCGCCGCCGGAAGCACGTTGACGCATATCTATCAGTTGGGGAATCTGGAGCGCGGGGTTTATCAAGTGGTCTTACGCAATGCCGACCTCAGCCTGTTGGGCAGCACTTCCTTCTCGGTGGCCGGGATCGTGCCTCCGCCGCCACCACCGGATGGCATTTACTTGGCGAGCATCAACGCCTTCATTGATGGAGGAGCCGTTCGCAGTCAGTTGTCGGTCAATATAACCAACCCAAATTCCACCGTGCTGGACTGGGGCACGCCACTGGTCAGTGGAAATAACGTTTCCTTCCCCATCACGGTCGGTCCACGGCCCACCACTGCGACTAACGTCGGGGGCACCGCCGCCGCTCCCATCATCGCTGGTCCCCATCTGGAAATGCACACTTACAATTTGGGAGCCATCACCGCAGGAAATTACAACTTCATCGTCTCGGCCAATGGCACTGAAATTGGCCGTCGCACCGTCACCGTGGGCCCGGTTACCCCACCGCCGCCGCCACCACCGCCCGTCCCTAACGTGGCCTATGTCAAATTCGCTAACACCACTGCCGGTCGCACCGCAGAGGTCGGGATTCTCCTGCCGACCCCGACTCTGGAAGTCACGGACTGGGGCTCGGTCAATCTAGTGGAGGGGAACAGCAAGGCCCTGAGGGTCTGTGTGACGGTGGGCACCGCCACGCCCATTCCGCCCACCGATCCCCCAGTGTTGACCGCCGTGGATCCCACCGACCCTGGCCTCATGGCGCTGGCCGATGTCGCCTCCAATACCTCGGCGGGTGCATCTCCCGTGCGGCTCGCGACCCACGTCTATCAACTCGGAGCGCTCACGCCCGGGACCTATACGTTTACGGTTTGCATCGGAGATCGCAACGTGGTCACCCGCACCTTCGTGGTGGAGAATACCACTGCGGGAGTTTATGGCTCGCTGCTTCCTTCCAACATCGAAGCGGTGAAAGCGGGCGCCCACGTGCTTCGCCTGCAATTCCGTTCCTCCAGCGGCATGGCCACCGCCGCCGGGGCCAACGTTACCGTCACTGGCCCCAATGCCTTTAACGCCACCGCCACTTTCAAATCCGAGGCCGTGGTCTCGATGGATCCTTTGGGGATGATCCTCCAGGCGGACTTTGAGATCTCAACTCCGGATGGATCATGGGATGCCGCCGACAGTGGATCATATCAGGTCACGGTAGCCCCCGCCTCCGTAACCGACAAGGCCGGGAAATCCCTGTTGAATAGCAGGGTGGGGGAGTTCAACGTCCGCATTTGGCCCACGCTCCCGCCGACCCCATTACCGGTCACCATCAATGTCGCCCAAGCGGAAGGATCATGGCAGGCAGCGGTCACCATTACTTCAGCGGCCAGCGCCCGCCCTTGGAAAATCAAGTCAACCAAACCCGTGCTCACCGTTGGATCGGTGTTGAATTGCTCCGCCGAATTGGAACCGGGGATTGCTGGCACCGATCCGGCTCAACTCGTGCTAACGTATAATCTCGGCCCCCTGCCGCCTGGAAATTATCGCGCGGTGTTCAAGAGCAACGTTGGTCATTGCGGGGCTGCGACCTTTATCGTAGCAGGCGAGCAACCACCCAGCCCCATTGCCGCATGGCAGCAAATCGCCTTCGCCAATGGTGACTGGAGCAGGCCGGAAATCACGGCCGATTTGGCGGATCCGGATGGGGATGGCCATGCTAACATTACCGAATATTGCCTGGGCACCGACCCCATGCATGGAGACGTGCCTGAGTTCCGCCCCAGCGTCGAACGCGATGCCACCGGACAACCCCACTTGGTGATTCTCTTCCGCCGCGCTATTGGCACCACTGATGCCCAAGCCACCGTTAAAGTTTCCCGGGATCTCCGCACCTGGCAGTCCGCTGGAACCGACGTGGAAATAACGGTCCGCAGTCAGGACGTCGATGGCACGGAACTCGTCTGCGCCTGCCAAAAGGCCATTCTGGGTCAAGCCGGATCCTGGCCGTTCATGCGGTTGGATTTGGAGAAAATCACTCCCTGAGCTTGCCAAAGAGCTTCAGATGAATCTTGGAAATGGCGGTAACGCCAGGCGGCAATGAGCTAATGTTCGCAACAAGTGCCCTGCCTGAACCCTAGCATGTTGGCGATTTGAACAGAAGAAAAGGAAGGTAAGGAAGACGATCAAGTCGACTGGGGTATGTAAATTTCAGTAACCCGCGTCAATACTTTTCTGAACAATCCGTCAGACGCCTAGTGTTGTCAGACGCCCAGTGTTTAGTGATTTGGCACAAGATGACGGCTTTGAGATTGATCAAAATGGTTGGGGTCCAGGTTTCGTATGCCACGAGGGATCGGGCTTCGTCCGGCAGACGCCAATCATATCCACGAAATCGTCCTTGAAGCGAACAAAAAGACCATCATACACGGCTCCTTCGCCTGCATCGAAAAAGGATTCCAACAATACTCCTTCCTTTGCTTCGCCCAGCTGCGCGTTAACCTCGGATCGAGACGAGCCAATCCCTATGCTAGTATTTTTAATCTTGAACTTCGGATCCAATAACACAATAATTCGAATTCGATTCTCCCCATTCGAAAAAATCATCATTTCGCGGGATCTCTCCGAGGGGTGGATTCCGTCTAGAGTATACCCATAAACCCCTATATGTGGCACGACCACCCATTTCGATTTTTGATGCATGGAGAAGGTTAAGACAAGAAGTGCAACCAGCAAAATCGCACTTAGATAGTTGATAGCTTTTCTATTCATGCTAGTCATGAATAGATAAAGCAAACCATGGAACGGTTGGCGAAGCACCTGTGTCGCGAGACGCACCACTTGGCCACAGATGCCGTTCATTTGGCTTTATTCTGCGCCCTGTCCCCTTTTTTTGGGGGAGCGGCAGACCACTGTCCTCTAAACGTTCGCATGCCCAGCCTAAGCAGTTTCGTGCCTTGGCATTGCTCATCCCCCAAGCATCGTAAACCGTATAGGCCACATCCGTAGCGCTGGTGCGTTTGGCAACACGGCGGTGGTAGGCGTCGTAGGTGTAAAGTGTCGGCGTGCCGCTCTTGACGGTGGTGGAGATCAGTTGGTTTTCTCCATCCATCTGCCCCACAGCGCCATCCCACCACGCTACCGAAGAAGCGCCCGCAAGAGCACTCCCAGAAGTCGCCACGCCATCCCGTTGGTTCACAGCATTCACGGCGTAATCATATTTGGAAATGATGGTAGCGCCAACCATATTTTCCTTCACATACGAGCGGATGGCGGCCGTAACTAGGACTGGGGTTAGCTGACGCTGACTACATGAACCTTGCCAAATGGCTTCCAGACACCCTTCTCTCGATTGGGTTGCCCTGGGGCTGCAGAGAGGTAGAGCGTTTTGCTGTCCGGGGTGAAGTGCGCCCGGGTCACGCGGGACTTGGTGTCCAGGGAGGTGATGATTTTCCCATCCCCAGCATTGAAGAGCGCTGTCGTCCACGTGCCTTGGGCTTGGCGACCCGCCATGACAAAAGCGCTGCCGTCTGGCGTGTGCGTTAGGGCTTCCTGGAGTCCGGTGCCGTGTTCGCCATCACGAATGGCGCTGAGTTTCTCCGGCTTGTCCCGCCAGGACCAGCGCTGCCATTGTTGTTTGCCATTGCCAGCCATGGGATCACCCATGGGCCCCATGCCGCAGAGGAGCAGGGAATTGCCGTCCGGAGCAAAGGTAAGGCCGTAGATCCCACCGCAAAAATGTGGACTCTTGATGATCCCCCAACTGGTGAAATCGGAGGTGGTAAAATTTGCCACACACTTGCTAGTGTTAAGCTCCCACACCCGGACTTCACCCATCATGTTGGCGGCTGCCAAATGTTGTCCATCTGGACTGAAGGCCGTGCTGAGGACGGGAGGAAGGTGCTCGAAGGCATGGGTGAGATCGCCTGTGAGGGTGTCGTAAACTTTGACCGTGGGTTCGCTGGCAGGTGCAGGTTCATACCGTTCCCCGCCAACCAAATATTGTCCACTCACACTAGCAACGCTCTTGCCATCGGGCGACAGCGCCATCTGCCAGGACCAGAAAGTATGCGCTTGGACCCGGCGGAAGCACGTTTTCTTAACCGTATCGTGCCACAACAACTGGCCATCATATCCGGCGGAAATGATCGTCTGACCGTCTGGCAAGACCACACAGCCGGAGGCATAACTACTGTGCCCCTCAGCGAAAACTTTAACCGACCCATCCGCGGGATCGATGCGATAAATATAGCCATCCATGCAGGCCGCATAAAGCCGCGAGCCATCGGTCCGCATGGCTAGGCCAAGCACGGCGGTGGGGAGGGGAAGATCTTTGGTGGGGGTGAGTTTCATGCCAGCAGTTCTTTGATGGGCGGAGCCTGATCTTCCACGCGATGGAAGGTCGGCATGTTCCTTAGGTCATACTCGGCGTGCGGGTCGATTCCCAGAGCTTGGAAGATGGTGGCGAAGAGATTCTGTTCGTTAAACGACGTGCCATCTGGATCCACGCCGTCCACATCCGTGCCGCCGACCACCACGCCGCGCTTGAGTCCGGTGCCAGTCATCATCATGCTCCAGGCATTCGGATAGTGATCCCGTCCACGCGAGGCATTGAGCCACGGGGTGCGACCGAATTCGCCCATGGCTACCACTAGCGTATTTTCCAGCATTCCTCGCTCCTGTAAATCCGTCACCACGCAATGCAGCACCCGATCCAATTCTGGAACCAGCATTTGATGGATTTCGTGTTGGAACACATGGTTGTCCCAGGGCATGCCGTTGGCCACCATGACGAACGGAGCGCCTTGTTCCAAAAGGTTCCGCGCCATCAAGGTATGCAGCCCAAAAGTGCCGGGGCCATATCGCAGGCGATCCTTTTCCGGCAACTTGGCAATATCGAACAAGTCCGCTCCCGCCATCAGTCCTTTGACTTTTTCAAACACCGCATTCTGGGCTGCAGCCACGTCGCTCCGACGATCCGTTTCGTATTTCTTAGCAAAGAATTTCCGCAAGGCATCGCGTTCCTCACGATCCTTGCCTAACGCATCGGCGGCTTTGCCCAATTGCGTGTAGCTGCCTCCGAGACGCACCGGAGCGTGTTCCGGCCCCAGCCAACCCGACAGGTCGCCAGCTTTGTATTCCTTGAATTCATTGCCTTCCGGGTTCGGATCCAGCAAAATAAAATTAGGGATCTTTGTTTCCATGCGTCCCAGGGCCGCCGATACCGATGCTCCCAGCGTCGGGCGGGTGAAGCCTGCGCGTGCAGGGTTGCCGCGGGTTAGCAAATTGATTGCCTGAAGGTGCTCGGACTGCTTGGTATGCATGCAGCGCACGATGTTCATCTGATGCGCGATGCTGGCGCATTTCGGCATGAGCGATGAAAAATGCACCCCAGGAATGGAGGTGGGAATGCTGCCAAACGGCCCACTACTGGGCCTCCCGGGCTTCGGGTCCCACGTCTCGAACTGACTGGGCGCTCCGCATAGCCATAACAGCAAACATTGCTTCTGCGATTTCTTGGCGGCCTCCGCCAACACCGGATTCGTGAACAAGCCACCAAAGCTTCCCAATGCGGTTGCCCCCGTGGCGGTTAGTCCTTTTAAAAACAGTCGTCGATGCAGGACGTGTTCGTCTGGCTTGCAGTGCACGGAGGGGGTGGCGGTCATGAGTATGGATACGGGTTCCCTGTTAAAGGTCTTTTTTCTTAAGCTGCTTCTGAATCCACACTGGATTGCGTCGGCAATCTAAGACACGACGGACTTGGACCTCCGCATCTTGAATTCGATAATAGATGGCGTAGGGGAATCGGGCGCTTAAGGCGCGGAAGTAGCCACCTACTCGGCCATGCAAGCCTGCATAAAGGATAAGGGCGTCTATGTCAGAGCAAAGAGAATCCAAGAAATAGTCGCCCACTCCGGTGGCTTGACGCTCGTAAAAATGATGACCTGATAGCAGATCATCATGCGCGGTCTGCGAAATAACAATCCTCATTGAGTTTTGGAACGGAGGGATTTTTTTGCCTCTTCCCAATCAAGGAACGAAACCCTTCCTGCAGAAATCTCGACCTCAGTCCGCTCCAACTCAGCAAGGTGCCAGTCTGGAGTCTCGTATCCAATCTCATCGAAGGTCAAGTCGGTCCAAAGTTCCTCCATGGCACGAAGCTTTTCGAGCTTCGTCATAGTCTTGATTGGCAATGTAGTCATGATGGGTGGGTAATTAAGAAGTCGTATATCATTGGAATGTGGCTCATGCCCACCTCCAAACAAGTGCTATTCTTACCGCAGCAACGGGACTGAGATTTCAATGATTCGTTAAAAATTCTGGGCCGCTGGCCAGCGACCAGAGGAGTTGGCCGATGGCTTCGGTGGCTTGGTCCGGGCGGCTTTGGAGATATTCCACTGCTCGCTGGATTTCATCGGCATCGGGATCGCGCAGGAGTGCTTGGCGAAAGACCAGACGGGCGCGTTCCTCAAAGGAGGGGATTTGCGCCAGCGCGGTCAACGCAGGATTCGGTGCGAAGATGCCGCTGAAGGTTTCACTATTCGCGAGAAACATCGCCTGCTGAATGGTGGCCCGGGTGACGCGCGGGAGAAGATCAGGAAACGTTTCCACCATGGTCTTGCGCAGTTTCTCGTCCGCAGGCGATTGACCGCTGGCAATGCCGGCTGAGCGCGCCATAGCTTCCGCAGTGAGCGGGCGCTCAGCGGCGGAAGCAAACGCTTCCGGGGGCAATTCCGTGGCGCTGCGGCCCAGTTGATACGCGGAACTCAGGGCGATGTTCCGGATCACACGTCGCACATCATACCCATGGCTGGCGAAGTCCTGCGCCAGCCAATCCAAAAGCACCGGATGGCTGGGTGGGTTTTTGGAATTCATTTCATCGACTGGATGCACGATCCCCCGGCCCATCATGAGCGCCCAGGCATGATTCACGAAGGCGCGTGCCAGCAGGGGATTATTCGTAGTTGCTTCCTTGGCCAAGGCCGAACGACGGGAGAATTTAGGCACCTTAACTACCGCCTTCGCATCATGATAGCGCTCGTTGGTGTCCTCTTCCTTGGCGGTGGGGTCGGGGCGGGTCTCATCGATGGTTTTACCGGTGAGCATACAGATGATGGCCGGTTGCGATTCCTTTTTCAGGTTGGTGAAATTGATGAATCCTCCCACCGCTGATTCCGTCACGGCGGGTGGACCTTTCTCGCTGTTCTTACTCCGATTAAAGGCTGCTACCAGTCCCCAGTAATGGCCCTGTTTAATCTCACGGGCCAGGGGATGGTCGTGGCATTGGGCGCAATCGATGCGCGTGCCGTAAATGACCGGGGCAATGGCTTCTGCGATCTGCTGGTGCTCGTTCTTTTGTTCGAACAGAAACCACAGTGCGCCCTTGTCCTCTGGCCGCTGCGGCCGGGCTTCGATAATGGCGCTGACGACTTCATTCCACGGTCGCCCATGCTTAAATGACGTTTCCAGAAACTCGAACCATCCGTTATCACGCCGCTTGTCCTCCCGCCGCCCATTGCGACGGCCCAACAGGAGCGCATCCCAGATCTCACGGAAATTCCGCGCGGCCTCATCCGTGGCCAGCAGTCGATCCACCAAAGCAGTCCGTTTGTCAGCACTGGCATTGCCTAGAAAATCATTCGTCTCCGCCACGGTCGGAATCCGCCCAATCAGATCCAAGAAAACCCGCCGGAGAAACGTGCGCTCATTCGCGAGGGGAGCTGGAGTGATGCCAGCAGCCTTCCAATCCGCTTGTAAGATTTCATCAATCGAGTGGAACTCCGCTGCGCTGGCGATGACTTGCGGAGGCGTCGTTGGCGTTTCGGCTAACGCTATGATCCACTGCCGCAACACCGCAATGTCCTTTTCCTCCAACTGCTTTTTCGGCGGCATGTGGGGATCCGCCCCGACCGCCAAATGTTTTAGCAACGGGCTGGACTCCGGCTTCCCTGGCCGCACCACCAAGCCATCCTCGCTGCCTTTCAACACCGCCTCCGGCGTATCCAGCTGCAGCTCAGCCTTCTGTTCCAGCGGGCCGTGACATTTCACACAATTCTGATCCAGCACCGCCTGCACGTTACTTTTCCACAAGGCCGCCGCATCCCCAGCCAACGCCAAGGGCGCGGAGGAAAGCAGGAATAGAAAATGGAGGGTGAAACGCATGTGGTAAAATGCCGTCATTTCCGGGGACGGCAACTCGCGGCCCTTCCCTCTTCACGTCCCTGCATCAGGGAACAGTCATGGGAATCCCGCTGTTAATTTTAAGTTGCGTTCGAGATGTGCTCTTATCAGCTCCAAGCCGGAGGCTTGACAGAAATTAGCCGGGGGTTGAGCGATAGCGATACCCCCAGTATCCCAACGAAATGACCGCATCCCGGCAGGGATGCCAGAAAAGGATCGAGCCACGCCATTTCCTCTCATATTGCTGATCTGGCATCCCTGCCGGGATGCGATTCTTTAGGGCCTCTAACCGGGGGTATCGCTCTCGCTCAACCCCCGGCTAATTTCTGAGATCCCTCCGGGATCACTTCATCATGAATGCAACTTGGAATAAGCGGAGCAACAACTTGCATCACCAGCAGGATTCTCTGCCTCGTGCTCCTCCACCTACTCCATCTAAGGACAGGACTCCAGCGGATGCTGTGAGGCTAATTGACAAGCGGATGTTTTCGCACCAAGGAAGCGAAACTCTAACGCACCTGGAAATGTCAGACCCTGCAACACTCTATCAAGTCGCCCGCAACGGCCAAGTCATTGGTGAATTCACGGAAGCGGAAATTCGGCATCGCCTGGGAAACTGGCAACTTTCCATGACCGACATGGGATGGACCGAGGGGATGAGTGATTGGCTAGTCTTGACGACCCTATTTCCGCCGCCGGCCCAGGTGGTCCCGCCTCCCATCCCGGGACAAACCATGGCTCCGCGGCAACCAGCTTACGCCCTGCAACCCACCACGGCACCGCGTTCGGCGGCCCGTCCGTGGTTCATCGGTCTGGTCGTGGTCATCGGCATCGTCGTGTTGGCGATGTTCATGAATGGGGTAGTGAAAGGGTATCGCAACGTAATGGCCAAAGCCAAAGCGGCGGCTAGTAAGACCAGTGGGCGGACGGTCACCCTGCCTAGCACCCAGCCCATTTTGGAAGCGCGGAAAGGACATCGACCGCAGTGGGTGAAATCCTCGTTCAAGGCTGATGGAGAGGCCGATGAGCCACCCCCTGAGGTCTTCCAGAAAATCACTTACGTGTCACCTGTCGGAGATCTCGCAGCCTACCTTACGCCGCATCCTAACGATGGGAAAAAGCATCCGGCCATCGTGTGGGCGCATGGCGGGTTCGGAGGCATTGGCTCGTCCTTTTGGGAGCCGGCCCCCAAGAGCAACGACCAATCTGCGCGCGCGTTTCGGGAACGTGGCATCGTTGTCATGTGTCCTTCCTGGCGTGGGGAGAATAACAATCCTGGCAAATTCGAATTGTTCTATGGAGAACTGGACGACTACCTCGCAGCCTTGGAAAACGTCCGGAAGCTGCCCTATGTGGACCCCGACCGCATCTATCTGGGCGGTCACAGCACCGGTGGCACGATGGTTCTGCTGGCCGCAGTGGCTTCTGATAAATTTCGCGCAGCGTTTTCGTTTGGAGGGATGCCTGATTGCATTTCTCTGATGGCCGGCGGTGGCTATGGGAACACCCCGTATGATCCTGCTTCCAAGATCGATAACGAACTTCGCAGTGCCGTGCGGTATACTGCGTTCATTAAGCAGCCGACGTTTTATTTTGAGGGCGGAGCGTCATTTTACCATGCAGGAGCAAAGGAAATGGAATCCTTAGCGCAACCTCTGGGGATTCCGTTCAAGGCTTACGAACTGCCCGGCAATCACTTCAACATTCTCCATCCGATCACCAATTTGGTGGCAGAGAAAATTCTGCAGGATGCAGGACCCAAGTGGAATCTGACCTTTAGCAAGCACGAATTGGAAGCCGCCATCGATGCCAGCAACGCCAACGGACTCGTCCGCTTGCTGAAAGATTGGATGGCGGCAGACGATGACCTCGCCAAACGCTTGGAGGAGGCCGAAGAGGGGCAGGCTGAGATCGAGACCAAGGAAGACTTGACGGCCGCCAGTAATGGCATCAAGGCCCTAACCAGCAAACCAGTGACCCCGATGCTGATTGATAATTTGACGCAGTTATCCCTGCTGATGGCCTATCTGAGCGATCCGGACCTGGAAAAAACCTTCGCCCGGCAATCCTTGCCCGTGCTGCTAACATGGGCTGAATCGCAGCTAAAATCACCACCCGCCAGTGCGGAAGCGCAGGCGAAATTCGTCGAATTCCTGGGCTCACTGGCGACGCGGGAAGATTTCAAATCCAACCTTCTAGTGATCAACGCGGCTAAGCAGGGAATTGCGCCTGCGGCCGACGCTTGGGAGGACGTTTTTTCCCATTACACCGACGAGCACTCGCGGACGGACTTCGTTTTCCGGTCCTTAAGTGAGAGTCCTCCCGACGGGAAAATCGGTCAGGCCGTGCTCTCCGCCGCCAATCAATTGTTGCTGGGGGAATGGGAGGGAAAGCATCCGTATAATTCAGGAGCTGGAACCGCCCTCCTCCAGAAATGGTTGGAAGACCAGTCGGACGAATCCTCTCCGGCCTTCCAAGTGGCTCTCAGTTTAGCGTTTGTGGATGCACCCATTCGCGCAAAGCTCCTGCCGCTGGCCCTTGCTCATAAGCTTCGGTCGGTGCAATTGGAAGCCGCTTGGGCGGACGCGAAGCATGACGGAACCAAGGGGCTGGAACTGATCCAGAAGGCTTGTCTTGACGAAAAGGAATCAGTCAGGGCTCAGCAATATCTGAAAGAGGTAGAAAAATCAGATCAGATTCCACCCGCTGCACTGGAGGCAAAGTTTGCTGCGAAGGCAAAAATGACGGACTGGCTGCAACACCCACAGGAGTTGGGGGAAGCACCGCTCACGATGGAAATTTATGATCAGCGTGAACTCTACTGGCCTCCCTCAAAGAAGAAACTCATGGCTACGCTGCTGAAGTTCTCCTATAAATCGGAAGACAAAACCAAAGTGGGCTACGGGATGGTTGGGGGTATGAGTTGGTCCTCCTTCAAGGAATACGACACACCCCCCGCCCCGGAGAGCCTCTATCTGCACCACTGCACCCTGGAGCTGCAGCGAAGTAATCGGACCGAAAAGGTCACGGATGATACTGCTGCGCGTGCCTCCGCGCTCAAAGCACTGCGCGAGGGAAATGCTGGCCAGTTTACGGAGAAGAGCTTGGAATAAATCGCCTGTATCTACGAACGCATCACTAGCAATCTCAATTCGGGAGGTCCTCCGAATCCAGGGCGGAACCGCGTTGCGGTTCGTTCTTTGGGATCACGAATTCCCAGGGTAGCCCCAAAGCGGGCAACCCTGGGCTAGAGGCCGTAAGCCCCTTGGGCTAACCGAACTAGAGTCCCAAGCCAGCACCGAAATCGATGAGACTTTTTGAACAGCCTTTCTCATGCCCCGCTCACACCGATAAAATCCCCATACCTTTGGTGCGTAAGCCCTGGGCTTGCTGGCAGCAGGGGAAACCCTCCTGAGCATTCCGGCATGATTTCTGCTTGCATAGCATTAGCTATGATTCCACTCTAAATTGCATTTCCCAAGAGTTGATTAGTATTATTCATTAAATTTATCCATGTTCGTCATTAGATCCGTCCGGTCCTGGACGGTAGCTTTATGGGGTTTATGCATGCTTATCTTGTGTTTCGCAGGCCGGGCAGACACTATTGTGCCCACTGGGGCCACTTGGAAATTCCTCGACAATGGATCGAATCAAGGCACGGCGTGGCGGGAGTTGGGGTTTGCGGACACGAGTTGGGCAGCGGGACCGGCGGAGTTGGGCTATGGCGATGGCGACGAAGCCACGGTCGTTAGCTATGGGCCTAGCTCAACTAATAAATACATCACGACTTACTTCAGGAGAAGCTTCACGATCAATGCACCGGAGGCTTGGGCCTCGCTTTCTTTGGATCTCGTGCGGGATGATGGGGCCGTAGTTTATCTCAACGGAACGGAAGTGTTCCGCAGTAATATGCCAACCGGGGCGATTACCTATACGACATTGGCGAGTAGCGCACCCGCGGAACCGATTGTTCACCAGATCACCAATACGGTGTCGCCCGCACTTTTCATAGAGGGAACCAATGTCTTGGCGGTGGAAATCCATCAGGCTGCCGTGGATAGCAGCGACATCAGCTTTAGCCTTGCGGTAACGGGAACCTTGAAGCCGGCCAGCGTGGCGTCTGTGCTGCCAGCCGCGAATGCTAGCGGGGTCCTCGTGGAACCCACGCTGACGGCTCGCGCCACCAGCGCGTCAGGCGCGGCCCTGGCCGTGAGCTTTTATGGTAGGTTGGCGGGTGCCGCCAGTTATACTTTATTGCAAACGAACGCTGGGGTGGTTTCGGGTTCCACCACCAACATCACTTGGCCCGATCTCTCTCCACATGCCAACTACGAGTGGTATGCGGTTGCTACTCAAGGGGCTGATACGGCCCAGTCAGCAGTTAGGCAATTCACTACTGGACCTATGGTGGTGCTCCAGGCCCTTACGACGGAGGAGGAGACTAACCTTGCGGTGGTGCTGTCTGGAAATGCCGCCGACCCGACACCCCTAACCTTCAGCATCGTGACGCAACCAGCACACGGCACCCTGTCCGGCAGTGCCCCCAACATAATCTTCACTCCGGCTCTAAACTACGTTGGCCAGGATACCTTCACTTTCCGCGCCACCGATGGATTTGCCTTCTCCCCTCCAGCAACGATTTCGGTCACGATTACCCCAATCAATGATTCCCCCATCGCCTTGACGCAATCGGTCAGCACCACTCAGGAGACGCCTGTGCTGATCAACGCTGCCAGCGATCCCGATGGCGATCCGCTGACATTTACCTACACACTGCCACCAGCGCATGGAAGCCTAACCCAGAGCGGGGGCAACTTAACTTACACCCCAGCGATGGGTTATCAGGGCCCGGACAGTTTTCAATTTTCCGTGAGCGATGGGATTCTTACTTCGGCCGAAGCTACCATCAGCATTACCGTGCTCCCGCCCAATGAGCCACCCGTAGCGCTCAGCCAAAGCCTGAACACGCCTGAAGATGCCACCTTGGGAATCACGCTGGCAGCCACTGATGTGGATAATAACCCGCTGAGCTACAGTATTGTCAGTGGTCCCACCAATGGCGTTTTGAGCGGCAGTGGGGCCACCCGAACCTATACTCCAACGCTGAATTACAACGGCCCGGACACATTCACTTTTCGGGCTAACGATGGACTGGCGAATTCGAACGTGGCCACCATTTCGTTAACTGTGACCCCAGTGAATGATGCTCCCACGGCCCAACCGCAGAGCGTGACATTGGACAAAAATACCGCCGTGCAGATCACGCTAAGCGGCACGGATCTGGAGGGCGATACTTTAACGTATAATGTGGTCAGCGCACCGACCCACGGCAACCTCCTCGGGACAGGGGCCGTGCGAACTTATGTGCCGACGACGGATTACCTGGGCACAGATTCATTTACCTTCACAGCCAACGATGGCCAAGCGACCTCGGCACCAGTCTCCATTTCCCTAAACGTGCAATTATTGACCGGGCCAACGATCACCCGCGGCCCTTATCTCCAGAGCCCTGCCCAGGACCGGATTACCCTGCGGTGGCGCACCAGCACCGCCACGGTTGGGTTGGTGCGCTATGGATCGACCGCCACCACGCTAAACACGTTGGCGCTGGAGCCCGGCAATGCGACGACGGAGCACACGGTCACGCTGACCGGTCTGGCTCCGGATACGCCGTATTTTTATTCCATCGGCACGGCGTTGGATACCATTGTGACCGGGAGTGATTACTTTTTCCGCACCCATCCAACGCCAGGGACCACACGCACGACCCGGATCTGGGCCATAGGTGACTTTGGCACAGCGGATAGTAATCAGATAGGGGTGCGGAATGCCTTCCAAGCTTTCCAAGGCTCCCAACCCGTGGATGTTTGGTTAATGCTCGGGGACAATGCGTATAACAATGGCACTGATTCTGAATATCAGGCTTCGGTCTTCAACATCTATCCCACCATGCTGCGGAACACGCCTGTATGGTCCACTTTTGGCAATCACGAGCAAGGTGCCCTGTCCAATGCCAACGCAGGCACGGCTCCCTACTACTCCATTTTTAATTTCCCCAGCGCAGGTGAAAGCGGCGGTGTGGCTTCGGGAAGCGAGGCGTATTATTCTTTCGACTACGGTAAGATCCACTTTGTCTGTCTCGATTCGCAAGTGGCCAACCGCACCGCTAACGGGGCCATGGCTCAGTGGCTCCAGTTGGATTTGGCGGCCAATGCCCAGGAGTGGCTGATCGCCTTTTTTCATCACCCGATTTATTCCGGCACTACCAGCCATCACTCGGATGTCGAATCCCGCACGCTGGACATGCGGCAAGTCTTCGTCCCGATTCTGGAAAATTATGGCGTGGACTTGGTTTTGAGTGGGCATTCCCACGCCTATGAGCGGTCCAAACTCATGGATGGTCATTACGGCCTGAGTTCCACGTTGAATCCAACCAACATGGTCAAGGATGGGGGCGATGGCAACCCTGCAGGAAATGGCGCTTATGTGAAAAATGATGCCGGTCGCCAAGGAACGGTTTATACGGTGGCAGGAAACGGCGGACAGACTTTGGATGTCATTCCTACGGTGCATCCGGTGATGGTGCGCAGCATTCTGGAATACGGTTCCGTGATTCTGGATCTGGATGATCATGAACTCACTTCCCGCATGTTGGATAAAAACGGGGTGATTCGCGACACCTTTCGCATCACTCACAACGCCCGTCCCCTCGCCATCGCCCAGGCGCGCACGCTGAACGAAGACGACGTGACCGCGGTTACCCTAACCGGCAGTGATGCGGATGCGGAACCCTTGACTTACAGCGTCGTGACGGCCCCGCTGCACGGCACGCTCAGTGGCAGTGGGGCAAACATCATTTATACTCCTGCTGCAAACTACTTCGGCCCGGATTCATTTACGTTCAAAGTCAACGATGGCAAACGGGACTCGCTTCCTGCTACCGTGAGTTTGACCATTACTTCGGTGGATGATCCGGTGGCGATTGCCTTGGAGCAACCGACGGGCACGGCTCTGGTCTTCGGTATCTCCGGGGTGTCCTTTGGCGCAGCCACCATGGCAACTCCGGTCACCAAGGTTTTCACCATTCGTAATCCCAGCCCAGACAACGCGTTGACCGGGATCGCGCTGAGCTTAAGCGGCGGAAATGCCGGGGACTTCAGCATCGTCACGGCACCACCCACCAGCGTGGCCGCCAATGGCAGCGCCACCTTCAGTGTGCGGTTCACCCCGCAAGCCACTGGGGCCCGCAGCGCGGTGCTCTCCATCGCCAATAATGATCCTGATAAAAATCCGTGGCTCCTGGCGCTCAGTGGCATCGGCAATCTCGCCCCGCTGTTTCCTGGCTATACGCTGAGTATGAAGTCCGGCCAAACGACGAACCTTTCCCTGACCAAGATTCTTGCCAAAGCGAGCGATCCCGATGGCGATCCGTTGGCCGTCACCAGCGTGGGCACGTCACAGTTGGGCGGCAGCGTCACGCTGAGCAGCGCCAATATAATTTACGCCGCGCCAGCCACCGCAGCCGTGGACACCATTCCAGTCACCATCACGGATGCACGCGGGGGCACGGTCTCCGCTAACTTAACCATCAACATCGTGGCTGATACCGCCTTGGCCAACAACGTGGGACAGATCACGCTGCATCCAATGATCGATACCGCTGAGATCCTTTTCTATGGGATTCCCGGTAGGAGTTATCAGATTCAGCATTCGTCAAATTTATCGACCTGGAGCCCCAAAGCCACCGTGGTGGCGGATGGTCTTGGCCGCATCCTTTGGACGGACTCCGGACCCCTTACCAGTCCTGGGTTCTACCGCACCCGTCCCGCCCCATGAGATTCCAGGCGCTACCTAGAATGACTCCGTGGCCGGCGGTGCTGGCGCTTGCAGGCATCACTGCGGCTAACGCTACGACGGTGCAGTATAACGCCACCTGGAGTCCCAATGTTACCATCCCGGACAATGATGTTAACGGCGTGGTTAACACCCAGGCCGTGGCGACAAATTTTCGCACCATCGGCTCTGTGACCGTTCATTTGACGACCTCGTCCGGGTGGAATGGCGATCTCTATATCTATCTGCAGCATAGCTCGGGCATCTCCATCCTGTTGAATCGCCCCGGTCGCACCTCGCTCCTGCCGGACGGATCGGATAATGCAGGCTTTGATATCACCCTATCCGATGCTGCGACTGCGGATATCAACACCGACCCCAGCGGTAATGGTCAGGTAACGGGAACTTGGCAACCAGACGGGCGCATGGTGGATCCAGGCATTGCCACCAGCAGTTACGCCCGCACCGCACTGCTCAGCAATTTCCTTGGGAACGATCCCAATGGCACGTGGGCCTTGTTCATGGCAGACTTGGGAGCCGGAGAAGAATCCAATTTAATCAGTTGGGGGCTTACCATTCGGGCGCCAAATAGCCTCAGCCTCTCCGGCGGGACCACCCTCTTTGACAATGATGACAATGCCTACAACGGCCCCATCGACGTGGACAGCACCGCCACGCTGCAAGTCACCAGTTCCGGCCGCCTGACCGCCATGACGGAAATCAATTTGAACGGTGGCACGCTGCTGATGAGCGGATCTGGCAGTCAGCGGATTAACGATGGTGCAGGCGAGGCTCCCCTGCGACTGCTCAGCGGTGGAAAACTGGCGCTGAATGGCCCCAGCATTACCGAGAGCTTTGGCACCCTCACCGTGACGAATGGAGGTGTCATCGACTTTGGCACTGGGTCTGGCCAACTTATTTTCAGCGACAGCAGCGCCCTCACTTGGACTGGGTTGCTGTCGTTGTGGAATTGGGACGCGGCCACCGATCAGATTAAGTTTGGAAATTTGGGCACCGCCCTCACTCAGGTTCAACTGGACTCCATTCGTTTCTATAGTGATGGTGGAACCACCGCGCTGGGCAGCGGCGTGATGCAAGCGGATGGCACCGTGGTGCCAGTCCCGGAGGCTGCTTCACTGGTCACGCCAGCCATCCTGCTGGTCTGCGCGATCGCGCGCCGACGGAAAGTGCCCGCCGCCAGAAGCATCAGGAAATAAACTTGAGGATTGGAACCCGCCTTTGATCGCTAAGCGGCTAGTGGCGCGCGCTTTCACTTTAGGCCAAATCAGCCGTCATAACCGCTGGATGGCAACTTTACACGAAATAGTAAATCATCATTTACATCCCTGCGGGAAATTTGGTATAAAGGGCTTCATTCCTCAAATCCCCCAATGATCGCCCTGCCCCACAGGACGGATCTCCTCCCTCGAATCATCCTATGCGCGCACTTCCCTTACTTGCCAGCTTAACTTGCCTGGCCCTGGCCTCTATTTCCGATGTCACGGCGGCTCCTGTGATCAATGAATTTCTGGCGGACAATGCCACTTCACTGGTCGATTCGGATGGGTCGCACTCGGATTGGTTGGAAATTTACAACCCAGACGCGACCTCCGTCGATCTGGCTGGCTGGACGCTTTCAGATAGCTCTGCGTTGCTGGCGAAATGGGCATTTCCATCCACTACGGTGGCTCCCGGTGGTTATCTCATCGTGTTTGCTTCCGGGAAAAATCGGGCCGTGTCAGGAGCGCAGTTGCATACTAATTTTGGGATTTCCAAGAAGGCGGGGTATCTGGCGCTGACCGCTCCCGGGGCCACGACCCCAACTTCTTTCTACAACTACCCTGCGCAAAAAGCGGACGTGACTTATGGGGTAGCGAGACAAACCACCACGGCTTATCCCATCGCCAGCGCCACTTCATCTGTGTTTGTTCCCACGGGTGGTGCTGCGCCTGACGCAGGCTGGAACACAGCGGCCTACACGCCGACCGTTTCCTGGCTGGCCAGTCCTGCTCCGCCCGGCACGGGCTACGACACGACCTCGCCTGCTCCCACACCCGCAAATATCGCAGGATCCGGCACCGCCACGCAATCGACCACGCTGTATCCTTATGCGGCCAATCTGGGGAGTAACAATTTAACCACGGATTTCACCCAAACGATCGCTGCGGACACCACGCCATTCTGGAATCTGGATTTCGGCTCCGACGCCATCATCTCCAGTGTCGTGATCGCGAACCGCACGGATGCCAGTCAGAGCCGTCTGCGCGATATCACGGTGGCCGTTTTAAATGATGCCCAGGATGCCATTTATACTTCTCCCCTGCTGAATCCGGAAAATACGGGATTTACCTTCACTACGGGTCCCGCCACCCTGACAGTTGATCTGGTTGCCCTAACTGGTGGTCCAGTCTCGGGGCGTCACGTGCGCGTTTATCGCACGGCCGATGCTGATCTCTCTGGCACGGGTGGGCAAGGCGACAACAATGATCGCTATGCACTGTCCGTGGGGGAGGTGACGGTCAATGGATCACTGGCCTTGATCAATCTGGCCCGCACTGGTTCACCCGCTCCCACCGCCGTGCAGACGAGCACCAACAGCACCTACACCGCCGCGCTCGCGATCGATGGAGTCAATACCAATTTCACCCACACCCTCGCCACGGGCACGGAGCCGACTCCTTCCTGGACGCTGAATCTGAATCGCAAGGCAGCCATCAATCTTGTCAACGTCCACAATCGCGAACTCTGCTGTGCCGAACGCCTGCGGGACCTTACGATTGAAATTTATGACGCTGATCCAGGCACCGGAGCCGTGCCCACCAATCCGCCGATCCACACCTCTCCTTTGCTGAATCCCACGAATGTCCTCAAAGGCCCGCCTGACATTACCTACAATGCTGCCGCCGCCAATGGCAACGCCCCAGTGCTGGGTCAATGGATTCGTGTGAAACGCACGCCAGATGCGGTCACGTTAGTCACGGACACCTCGCTCGACGATCTTCGCGTGCTGTCCATGGGTGAAGTTCAAGTTAAAGGCACCGAGCTGTCAGGGTATCGACCATTTATTCGCAAGGACGTCCAGACCGTCATGCTCAACAACAGCCCCACCGCCTATCTGCGCGTGCCTTTCAGCGTGGCTGATCTTTCCACCACCATTGGTCTGGGGCTGCGAATTCGTTATGACGATGGATTCGTGGCCTATGTCAATGGGGTGGAAGTGGCGCGCCGCAATGCTCCCACCACCCCGGATCAAACCAGCCTGGCCACGGTAAAACGAACTGCCTCTCAGGGCGCGACCGCTGAGACCATTGATATTTCCAGCGTAATTCCGCAACTCCTTGCCACGGGAAATGTGCTGGCGATCCACGGATTAAATTCCGCCGTCACGGACACAAATTTCCTGCTGCAACCGGAACTCGTGCTGACGCAGCGCCCGGTAACCCCGCCTGCATTCTTGGTGAACGCGACCCCCAACGCGGTGAACAGCACCGCTTGGTATATCGATAATGTGAAGGACACGGCCTTCAGCTCAAAGCGCGGTTTCTACAGCGCGCCCATCAGCCTGGCCATCACTTCCCTCACGGCAGGCGCAGACATTTATTTCACGTTGGACAACAGCGAGCCTACGCCCACCAACGGCGTGCGCTATCTGTCTCCCATCACCATAAGCAAGACCAGTGTGGTGCGGGCCCGGGGTTACAAAACGAATTACTTGCCGACCAACATTGATACTCACACTTACATTTTCCTGGACGATGTCACCGCTGCCCCCAAGGGAGCGCTCACTACCGGTGGCGCACCCAGTGGCACCATTCCACCTGGATGGCCGACTTCCGCGACCACCAATGGAGGCCAGGCCTTCAACTTTGGCTTCACCCCGGCGGTCCTCGCAGCTTACACCCCGGCTCAAATTCGGGCTGCCCTCACCCAGGTCCCTTCGGTTTCTGTGGTCACAGCGCAGAACAACCTAACTGATCCCACGACTGGCATTTACGTCAATGGCACCAATGGGCATGGCGATGCTTACGAACGTCCCAGTAGCATTGAAATGCTGGACTTCAATCACCCGGGACTCACGGCGGACGCTGGTCATGGTGAGTTTGCCGAAGCGGTGGGGCTGCGCTTGCGTGGAGGAGCCAGTCGCGCGGATAACTTCACCAAACACAGCTTCCGCGTGTTCTTCAAACAGTCCTATGGCAATGGGAAGCTGAACTATCCCATCTTCGGCAATAATGGAGCATCCTCGTTCGATACCTTCGATCTCCGCGGGAGTCAGAATTACGCTTGGTCCTCCTCACCCGCTAGCACGGAGGAAACGCTGGTGCGCGATCCCTTCTGTCTGGAGCTAATGGGAGCCATGGGGCAACCCTACAGTCGCAGCCGCTTCGTTCACCTTTATCTCAATGGGCTCTACTGGGGCATCTTTGAAATCCAGGAACGTCCCGAAAACTCGTTTGGAGAAACCTACATCGGCGGCAGCAAAGACGACTACGATGTGGTGAAGAATCGGGATCGGTATTCCGGCACCATTTCCGATGCCTCGGGCGTGATCGCAACTAACTTCTCCACGGAAGCCACGAACGGTTACCTGAAAACAAATCCTGATGGCTCCCGCGCCGCCTGGAAGGAACTCTGGGATCGCACGCTTGCGATCTGGCAAAATGGCGACAAAACGAGCGCGAGCTTTTATCGGCTGCTCGGCTGCAACCCCAATGGCACAAGGAATCCAGCGTATCCGGTGCTGTTGGACGTGGACAATCTTATCGACTACACGCTGGCCTTATTTTATACCGGAGATGGCGATGCGTGTCTCTCCGGGTTCCTGAGTTTCAATACTCCTAACAACTGGTTCGGGATGCGGGATCGGCTTGGTTCCCGCGGGTTCACGTTCGTGAATCACGATGCCGAGCACACGCTGCGAGCGTCCTCTTGGTCAGGCAGTCGGGCGGTAGCCGCCACCGATCAAACCGGACCGTTCGGGGGATCGAATCAAACGTCGTTTCTCTATTCCAATCCGCAATGGATGCATGAGGAGTTGATGACGCATCCGGAATACAAACTGCGTTACGCGGATCACATTCGTCGGCATTTTTTCAATGGCGGAGCGCTCTCGCCCACCTCCACGACTGCACGTTGGGCCAATAAAGTAAACACCATCAACCAGGCGATCAATATTTACGCGGCCCGCTATGCCACCTCACCTGCGGTTATCACCACGTGGAATGCCCTGTGCATCGGGCCGAACGGAGCCGGGGTGATCGATAATATTCCCGGAGATTTCCTCGCCCCGCGCACGGCTGACCTGCTGGCAATGTTGAAAGTGGATGGACTCTACCCTGCCACGGAGGCGGTGGACTACTCCCAGTTCGGAGGCGCAGTCCCGGCCAATTACAGCCTCAGTTTAACGTCTCCCACCAGCGGCACCGTCATTTATTACACCACGGACGGCAGTGATCCCCGCGTCACTCAGGAACGCCCCACCCCGATTTCGCTGGCCGCCAGCAACGCCGCCACGCGCTACAAAGTCACCACCAGCCTAACGGACGGTTTCACTGCCAATGCCGGTGGCAATGAGCCCACACCCGGTCCGATTGGCCGCTGGCAACTCGATGGAAATCTTACAGATACTGGCTCCGGAGCGGCCACGAATGGCACGCCAACGGCGGTTGGTGCGCCCACCTATGTCACCCCGGGAGCAACCGGCACCGGCCAGGCGCTCTCTTTGAGTGGCACCGGCCAATACATTAACTTGGGGAATCCTCCCAACTTGCAGATCACTGGGCAGATCACCCTCAGCGCGTGGATCAAGCCAGTGGCCATTCCAGCCGGACAAGCAAACATCATTAACAAAGGGCATAACGTTACGCCAAATGGCGAAATCACATTGCGGTTGGATACTTCCGTCAACCTGACGGTCGGCACCTGGAATGGCACGAATTACGCCACCAGCGCGGCTAACGTGGTGCAACTGAACCAATGGCAGCATGTCTGCGGCTTGTATGATGGCACTGCGTGGCGGCTTTATCGTAATGGGGTGCAGGTGAGTTCGTTCACCACCGCCCAGGGAGCCGTTTCTGTGGCCGGTGCCACCGCTGCGAACAATGTCTGGTCCATTGGTTCCCGTGGGGGAGCCTCCGAGCGATTGTTTAATGGCCAGATCGATGACGTGCGCATTTACAATCGAGGCCTGAACCCCACCGAAGTGCAGAACCTCTATTTGGGCAACGTGCCCACTTACACGCCGGACTGGAAGGCCACCACCTACACCGTGCCGGTTGATTGGGGCACGGGCACTGGTGGCTTCGGCTATGATGCCAATGCGGGAGTTGATTTCACCCCATTCATCAGCACTAACCTCACCATGCAGGGAGTCAGCCCCACGTTGCTGACCCGCACGCAGTTCCCGACCACGACCGCGCAAATCTCCTCACTCAAACTGCTCCAGTTCAATGTGCGTTATGACGATGGCTTTGTGGCCTACTTGAACGGCACCAAAATTGCCGAGCGGAATGCGCCTGCCAGCACAGCGACCTTACACGGCCTGGCCACGGCCACCGCAGTGCGGGCTGATGCCGACGCCATGGTGCAGGAGAAAATCGACATCACCACTTCCGGTCTCCCGCTCCTCGTCAACGGCACGAACGTGCTGGCAATCCAGGGTCTGAACACCGCTGCCGCAGACACCGATTTTCTGCTGCAGGCCGAATTGGTGGCGGGCGACAAAACCGCTTACCCAACCCCGGCTGCGCAAATTTACTCCACCCCATTGACGCTTACGAGCAGCACCACGGTCAAATCCCGCGCTTGGAATCCCATCACTGGTGAATGGAGCGCGCTGACAGATTCCTATTTCAGCGTGGATACCGTGCCTGCCAGTGCCAGCAATATTGTAGTTAGTGAAATTCACTACCATCCTGCCAATCCGACCACTCCCGCGGAATTGGCTGCCAGCACCAATCCGGATGATTTCGAGTTCGTCGAAGTGATGAACATTTCCCCTGCCAACAAAGTTGAAATGACCAATGTCAACTTCACCAGCGGGCTGACTTATACGTTCGGACATCTGGTGTTGGCACCTGGTCAGCGGGTGGTGTTGGTGGCTAGTGCGGCAGCGTTTACGGCTCGTTATGGTAACAGTATCGTGCCGGTGGGAACTTACGTGGGACACTTGGCTAACAGCGGAGAGCACGTCCTGCTCTACGATGCGCTGGGAGGTGTTATCAAAGACTTCCGGTTTAACACTGATGCCACTTGGTCAGTCGCTGCGGATGGCCAGGGGCCGAGCCTCTCGCTCATCAATCCGACTGCGAATCCGGACCACAACGTGGCCACCAATTGGCGCGCCAGCCTGGCCAACGGCGGCTCGGCTGGCACCACGGATGCCACCCTCTATGCGAATTGGAAATCCACTAACAGCATCACAACCGATGCTGCGGACGATGATCACGACGGGCTGAATGCCCTGCTGGAATATGCCTTCGGAGCCGATCCGGCCAACCCATCGCTGGCGCAACTCCCCACCGCCACCACCGAAGCAGACGGCAGCATTACTATTAGTTTCACCCCGCCGCTGGGAGCTGATGACATTGCCTACACCGTGGAAACCAGCAGCGACCTCACGCTCTGGCAAAATCCCGGAAGTGATCTCACCTACCTGGGTGAAATCAGCGGCGTGCGCTCTTGGAAACTCAATCCCGGCACCACCAACCGCCGCTTCTGGCACGTGACGGCTACGCTGCGATAATGGAAAAGGGCTTAATTCAGAGCGGACGTTTTGATCCCGATACTCATTTACGAGCTGCCATTGGCCGTGGCTCAGGGCAGCGAGACTTCGACTCTGTAAATGCCGGTGCTCGTGCTGCGGGGAATGGTGAATGAAGTGGCCTGCGGCGCTGGATTGAGAATGGCGGCCAGAGGCTCGCCGCTCCCCGAATTATTGTGCTGACTTCGTCGCCGTTTGGTGCATGATCCTGTAGTCAAACTTTCCTCCGCGCTCACCTGCAACCAAAAATTATGACAGCCTCACATCACCACGCTTTCGCCTCCCTGCTGCTCCTAACCCTGCTGCCAGCGTGGAACGTCTCCCGCGCACAGAATGAGCCGGATCTTCCACCGCCCGGCATGCCACCGCCGATCCCAACCCTGCGCCCGCCGCTGGCAGAGGAAGTGGGACCGGTCCCGGGAAACCGTTATGCGCGCGGCTTCGCCACGCTGCCGGGGCTGTCACTGGATACGAGCTTCGACAGTGCAGGGTGGATCCCGCAGGGACCGGGGCTCACGCGGGATAGCGGTGCAAATATCGCCCCGGACAATCCCACCAGCGGCTGCGTCACCTGCGTGGCGCCGCATCCGACGAATCAGGATATCCTCTACATCGGCACCGCGAATGGCGGTGTGTGGAAAACGACGAATGCGCGCGACCCCTATGTGCGCTGGACGCCGCTCACGGATGACCAGCGCTCGCTCTCGATTGGCGGCATCGCGCTCGATCCTGCGGATAATACGGGCAACACGCTCGTCGCGGGTATAGGTCGCCGCAGCAGTTTCAACGAATTGGGAGGCGCGCTGACCGGACTGCTGCGCACGACGGATGGCGGGGCAACGTGGACTCGCCTGGGTGAGACCACTCTGGCAGAGTGCAGCACTTACCAGCTCACGGTGCGGGGCGCCACCCTCCTGGTCGCCGTAACCAGCGCGACCCCCATAGCCAACCGGGGACTATACCGCTCAACGGACACAGGTGGGACTTTCGTAAACCTGTCCAGTGCCGGTGGTTCCGGGTTGCCATCGGGAAGTTGCTCGCACCTCGCTGCCGATCCCAGCAACCCCAACCGTTACTTCGCCCACATCCAGGGGCAGGGTGTGTATCGCAGCAGCGACTCCGGCGCGACATGGACGAGTGTCAATACCCCCAATGGAGGCACTTATCTGGTGGCGCTTTCCGTCGGTCCGAATGGCACCGTGTTCGCCGCCGAATTCAGCAACCCGGAACATGTCTATCGCTCGACGAATCAGGGCGGCACCTGGGTGGAACTGGATACCGTGACTGCGAAGACGAACCCACTCCACGGCAGCTTCGTGGCCGATCCCACGGACTCAAACATTGTGTATCTCGCCGGGGTTTCGACTCGTCCCAGCTATCCCTACAACGGGCGAGTAGTTCGCGGAAACGCTTCGCTGGGGAGTGGTGCCCAATGGACATCCATCGCAAAAAACCAGAGAGAAATAGTTCAGGGCCAGCCCACCGCCGGCACGGCACCGCACACGGACTCGCGGGACATGGTGTTCACGGCAGGCCACCGGCTCATCGAGTGCGACGACGGAGGCATCTACGAGTTGCCGATCGCCCATGTCGGCAGTGAGGGAGACGGTGCCGGGGGTGGCTCCCTCTGGCGTTCTCTTAATGGCGATTTGCGGCTCACGGAAATGTATAGTGTCGCCTACGATCGCGTTGCCCGCATTTTTATCGGTGGCACTCAGGACAACGGTTTTCAGGAACAACTCACTCCAGGGGTGCCCGCCGCTGGAAGTTATGGTTGGACCAATCCCACGGGTGGAGACGGGGGCGGAGCGGTGGTGGACGTTCTGGGCACGGCAGGCCAATCGGTGCGCTATGGCAGTTCTCAGTATCTAAACGGGCTGTTCCGGGCGACCTATAATGCGGGGAACGTGCAAATCAGCTACGCCAATCCGTTGCTCACTTTCACCGGTGGAGGGGTAGCCATGGTGCGGAGCGAGGGAGGGAACATCCCATTCCAAACCCCCATCGCACTGAATGCGGTCGCAGCCGGTCGCCTCATCATTTCGGGCAATGCAAACCTCTATGAATCGACGGATCAGGGCGATACGGTCCAACACATCGGCACTGTGGGGGCGAATAGACTCGCAAAGATCGCCTGCGGAGGAAAGCTCGGCGGGATTGCGAACTCCGAGGTCCTTTTCTTTGGCAGCGGCAGCACGGTGCGCTACCGCACCGCAGCAGGCAGCGTCAGCGGCAACATTGCCTTCCCCGGAGGCACCGTGCAGGGCATCGTGTTCGATCCGGAGAATTGGAAGAACACCTACATCCTCGGCACCACGGTGGTGTATTCGGCGAATGACATTCCCGCAAACGGCGCGGGAGCTTTCACGAACATCACCGGCAACCTCACCGGCGTCGGCACCTTCCACACTCTCGAATACCTCACGCTGCCGACGGGGAATGCCATCATGGCCGGCACCGACACGGGTGCCTATATCATGCGCGTCGCCTCCCCGGGCGTGTGGAAAACGCTCGGTGATAATCTGCCGCACGTGCCGGTTTTCGATTCTCACTTCGACGCCGCCGGACAGGTGCTCGCGGTGAGCACGCTGGGACGCGGCGCCTGGCTCTACGATTGCAAGCCGGTCAAGGCGATCGGGCAATACGGTGAGACATTCCAGGCCTACCCTAACGGAGCGACAACGCTCGCTCCCAGCGCGGGCGAGTTATTCTCCAACCAGCTCGGCAGCGGGGTGCAAGTGGCGGACGACAAGCTCCGCGAGCTGCAACTGACTGCCAATGGGGTGTTCGGCACCCGGACCGCGTTCCGGCTGCCGGACCTCAATCCGGGAGCGGCGGTGCCGGCCTTTTCGGCCAAGTGGAACGCGACGATTTATGGAAACACTTCAGCCGGGATCGCCGACGGCTTCTCGTTCAACTTTGGCCCGCTCGGAGCGATCACGGAAACGGCTTTCACTGATGGCACTTACTTCAATGAGGACGGCTTCCGTGCGGGCCTCACCGTGAGCGTGCGGACGTGGGACCCCAACACGCCGGGCTACTATGTGCGCGTGAACGGAGCCGTAGTGCCGGGCGGCTTTGTCGCAAAGTCCTCGTCCGCATGGGGCAACCTCAATACGACCCGCCACTTCTTCGAGGTGGACTGGCGCTTCGACACCGGACTGACGCTGCGGGTCGATGGCGTCGCGATTTTCACAAATCTCGCCACGCCCGGCTACTTCCCGGCGGCCAGCCATCGCTTCGTCTTTGGCGGCCGCACCGGCGGCGTAAACGAGGAGGTGCGGCTCGACAATATTACGATCTTCACCGGCGGCGTGCTCAACCCGGTCGCGGCTGCTGCACCGTATTATTTCAGCGGCCAAAACACGGCTGTCGGCGCGGGCGCGGACAAGGCCTTCGACGGAAATGCGGCTACCAAATGGCTGACGCCGGACTACACCGGTTTCATTGGCGCGGGTTTCCCCGCTGCCAAAACGATCCGCGCCTACACGCTCACCAGCGGCAATGATGAGCCGACGCGCGATCCTGTGGCGTGGGATTTCCAGACGGGCGATGACGGCGCGCTGTGGTCGCAGCACGGAGCCCAGGCCGCACAGTATTTCGTGAACCGGTCCGAGCCGCGCGCTTTCGTCGTGGCTAATCCCGCGGCCAACACCAAATTCCGCATGCACATTTCGGAAAATCGCAGCGCGGCGGAGATGCAACTCTCCGAATTTCAAGCATGGGAACTCACTCAGGCGCCGCTGCTCCTCATCGTGACCAATGCGAACGACTCCGGTGCCGGCTCGCTGCGGCAGGCGATTATCAGCGCCCCTCCGGGGGGACTTATTCAGTTCGCCCCTGGCCTCTCCGGGACGACCATTACCCTCACCAGCGGCGAACAGTTGGTGGACAAGCGCCTCGCCATTGACGCCTCGGCGCTGCCCGGCGGCATTACCATCAGCGGCGGTGGCACCAGCCGAACCTTCCGCATTGTCAGCGCAGGGGATCTGTCCGTGCGCGGCCTAACGCTCACCGGCGGGAGTTCGGGCGGCGGGGGCGCGATCTACAACCTCGGCATGCTGATGATTGAGAACTGCACGCTCTCCGGCAATGCTTCCACGGACCAGGGTGGCGCGGTGCGCAACAGCGGGACGCTCACCGCCATAGGCTGCACTTTCTCGAACAATACCGCAGCGACCAATGGCGGTGCGGTGAGCAATGACGGTGCTTCCGCCAACGCCACCATCACCCGCTGCACCTTCTTCGGCAATGCCAACACCGGGCCCACTCAGGGCGGTGGCGCGCTCAACCACGCTGTAGGTGCGGCCAGCATGACGCTCACCCACTGCACCATCGCGGGGAATTCCGCGGCTGGCAGCGACGGCGGCGGTGGGATTCGCGTTCGGGGACCGCTGCTAGTGCTGAGCCACTGCATTGTCGCCGGAAACACCGTTTCCGCCGGCACCGGGGCGGACCTGAACACCACGGTGGGTGTCGCCCTGGCGGGTGCCAACATCATTCGCCTCAAGACTGGCGCGGGCACCTTCACCGGCAGCGGCACCAACAGCACTGCCGACCCGCTCCTCGCCCTATTGGGCAACTACGGCGGCCCCACGCAGACGATGGCCCTGCGCCCGGGCAGCCCCGCACGCAATGCCGCCACCGGCAGCACCAGCACCAGCGATCAGCGGGGCTTCCCCGTCACCAGCACGCCGGACATCGGAGCCTATGAGTCCGGCACGAATCTCAACTGCGCCGGTTATTTGGCGGAAACACTGCCCATTTCCGCCACCGCCGCGCAAATCGCCCCCGGTTTCGACTTCGATGGCGATGGTGTCACCAACGAAAGCGAATGGGCCGCCCTGACCGATCCCGCCAGCGCCGCCAGCTTCTTCCGCATCACCAGCGCCCTGCGCAATGGGGCCAACGTCGTCATTTCCTTTCCCTCCGTGAGCGGAAAATCCTACACCCTCTGGCGCACCGACAGCCTCAGCAGCAGCTGGATCGACGCCGGCCAAACGGCCATCTCCGGAAACGGCACCGTCAAATCCTTCACCATCCCCGTCCCGACAGTCGGCGTGACCAAGCGCTTTTTCCGGGTAAAAGCAGAGTGATCCGGCAGGAGTCGCCGCCCGCGACATCCCACCACCCTCAACTGCACCGGCCACAGCGCCGTATTCGGATAAGTTGGTGCCGGGGTGAGCAGGTTGCCGGCGCTGTCGTAGGTGGCTACGATGGTCCAGCGTGGTTTCATTTTCACCGTGAGGGTGGCGAGAGATCTGCCACCTGCCGCTGCTTACGGCTCCCGAGAGTAAGCGGAAAGAGCCGCCTTAGCGAGCAAAATAAAGGAAGCTGAAAGGCGTGATTTCCCGCAGATTCAAGGAGGCCCGCAGATTGCGTTTTGGGGTGCTGCAAAAAATAATAATCTGCTGTCCTCCCTGAATCTGCTGGATAATTCCACTATGCTACGTTGGCCGAAAAAATCGAAAAAAGGCGGAAAAAATTCTCACCAACCAGTCTAGTGGCGGAAATCAGGCAAAGTGATGGGTTCACGCCAAACTGGAACAAGCGTTGGAGTCCCGCTTTTAAGCGGAGGATCAGGCCCAGTGTCTCAGCCGGGGCCACGGATCGGGTTGCTCCGCTTAAAAGCCAATGCCTTTAAGGATTGGTGATGGTGATGGTTTTGACGAGCGGTTGGGAGCTGGGGATTTTGGTTTTGGGCCAGGCTTTGACGGGTTGGCGCAGGGTGCGGGGACAGCTCCTCGGCGGGCGTTCCT